>QHXN01000116.1 GCA_003222975.1 Acidobacteriota bacterium
GTAGCCATAAATTGACTCACCTATAAGTGGTTGGAACACAGCGTAGTGTTCCGTGCATTCGACAATGGCGCAGTCAACAAGTGTGACGCAGTAACAACGAGAAATAATGACTCGCTCTCCCTTTCGCATTGCTTCAAGCAGCGGTCTTGCCTTACTGATCCTACTGGCGATTAACTGATTGAAAACTTCTTCAGATGCTTTTTTGCTTTGAGACCCGCTGCGAATGAACGCAGGGCCAGCGAAGTGAGGTTTATTATGACTTGCCTGCACAATCGCGGCCACAATATATTTACCGTTAACGCCAATCACCCTCGCCGTATGTTTAATCGGCGGATAGCACCATTCGGATGCGGTTTTACTAATCGAGTTTTGAGCTTTCTCCGGGTTATCCACTCCGATGATATTGCCGCCATCAGCAACTCCAACAAACAAGACTGCCTCGTCACCATCAGGCACAGAGTTGGCGAAAGCGACAAGGGTCTTACGAATATCATCTGTGCTTTTGATATTTTCCTTCCGCTCAGTCCAACCATCCTCGAAGTCTGAAAGTCTACATTTGAGTTCTTCATCGGTCATACACATACATCCTCAAAGAGTAATCTGGGCGCTATTTTTACGAAGCCTTCGCCTGCGGAACTGATATCGGTTCTTTCGGCTGCAACGAAATCACCTTCCGCCGATTACGTTTTTCCTGCTCCCTCAAATCTTCGTAAATGGCTTCGAGGTCGTAATGGAATTTGGCTGCGTACTCTTCACGCAGCCTCCTGGTTTCTTCGACGATCTCATCTTCCCACATGGTTAGACTCCTAAAAGCTCTTCGGGCGTGCAGATGACCGGAGGCTCGTATCCGCTCTCGCGACAGATGACCGCCACGCCGCCCTGCATTTCGGCGTTGGCTATGTGCTTACAGTTCCAGGTCAGCAAGTAATCCATACCATGCGCGGTGGCAATCGCAATATGCAAGGCATCCACAGCCGCCTTCTCAGGTATCGGGCCTTTCTCGACCAGCAGGCGGGCTAAAGAGGCAGCTTCTTTGCTCACGCCTAGCAGCGGAATTTGGTCGAGGGCTGCGAGACGCGACTGCGCCATCTGCGCGTCTCCGGCGCTCGCTTCTTGGACTACCAGTTGCGATGCGTAAAGGTCAAAATCCGGGCGGCGATTCGTCCACCAATCCTGCGTTATCTGCTGATGAGCAGCGACCACCAAGTCTCGGCTCGGTCGCGCAGTCAAATAGCTGACGACGGTAGTTTCGAGATAAACCTTACGCTTCATCGCAGTTCATTCACCCTGAAGTTTATCACAGCCCTTCAAGGTGCTACGCCCGCCCACTTACACGTTGTCTGCTCCGCGAACCTTTCATATATCCTCAACGAGCCTGATGCCGGCGAAGGCGATGCGGAAGTGGCGTCGGAAGAAGTTGCGGAAAGAGGTGCGGAGCACAGAGGCGTGCGTCGCCCACGAGCCGCCTTTGAGGACGCGGTGGTCGCCGTCGAACCACACCTCGGAGTATTCCGGGTAGGGGAACGGCTCGAAGCCTGGGAAGCCTCCGAAGGGCGTGGATGTCCACTCCCAGACGTTGCCGCTCATGTCGAGGCAGCCGCAAGACGAGGCCCCCGCGTCGAAGCCGCCGACGGGCGTCGTGCCCCAGCGCCGCAGATCGAAGTTACAGAGCGCATCGGTCGGTTCGTCGTCGCCCCAAGCGTAGCGCCGCTTGCGCGCCCCGTCCCACGAAGCCGCCTTCTCCCACTCGGCCTCCGTCGGCAGGCGCTTTCCGGCGAAGCGCGCGTAGGCTTCCGCCTCGTACCAACTGACGCACTCGACCGGGTGGTCTGGCCCAATCGTGCCCTCTTCGAACATGCGGCGCTCGACCCAGCCGCCCGCGCCGTCGCGCCGCCAGTAGAGCGGGCACGCCCAGCCTTCTTTCTCCTTCCACTGCCAGCCCTCTTCCGTCCAGAACTCGCGCCGCTCGTAGCCGCCTTCGGCGATGAAGCGCGCGTACTCCTCATTCGTCACCGGCACGCGCGCGATGCGGAACGCCGGGACGTTGACCGCGCGCGCGGGCCGCTCGTTGTCATACGCGAACGAGTCCCGCGTCGCGCCCATCTCGAACGCGCCTCCGGGGACGAGGATCACGTCACGCGCCGGCGTCGAAACCGCGGCAACGCGCGGCGCTTCAGTCTCCGTTGTGTCGGGCCGCGTCTTCTTCGACGGGTCGAGCAGTCGGAAGAGGTAGGCGAGCGTCTCCTGGTGCTGGCGCTCATGTTCGAGGACGAGTCGGAAGACGTAACCGCCGCCGAGCAGAGGGTCGTCCGAGTCGAAGTCGAAGCGTTCGAGGCATTCGAGCGCGCCCTCGCGCACGCGCCGGAGGTAAGTCTCCATCTCGCGCCGCGTGGGGAGGTTCTTCGACTCCTCGCGCGGAGTCTTAATGGGGTCGAAGACGCGCTCGTAATCGGAGTCGGGCGCGGGCAGGCCCTGAACTTTTTGCAGCAGCCAGTAGGACTCGAAGACTCCGATGTGCGCGAGGTGCCAGATGACGGGCCGGTAGCCGAAGCCGGGACTTTCACGCAGGTCGCGCTCCGCGGCCAGGTCGAAGAGTCGGAGCGTCGCGGCGCGCGCGTCCGTCAACATCAGCGCGATCTGTTCGGCCTGTTCGTTCATCTTGATTCTCTGAGGGCCGGTCATCGCCGCCGGGTCGCACGCGGGTTGATTAAGGAAAGCGATGCGCTATTATAACGTTAGCACGGACTCAGATTACCGAAGGAAGAAAATCAAAAGTGATCCCGCACCCCACGAGCGACGACAAGGGCGAGCGCCTTCGCGTTCACGACCTCGCCGTCGAGCAAGTGCGCGACCGCCTGGCCGACGACGTGCGGCGCGGACTCTGTAGCGCCGCACGGAAGTTTCTCCCGCCGAAATACTTCTACGACGAACTCGGCTCGCAACTCTTCGAGGCCATCTGCCTGCTCCCCGAATACTACCTGACGCGCGCCGAAAGCGAAATCTTCGCCCGCTGCTCGGACGAGATCGCCGGGGCCGCCGCGCAAGGCTCCGCGGTCACGCTCTTCGAGCTGGGCAGCGGCAGCGCCTCGAAGACGCGCCGCGTCATCGAGGCGCTTCTGCGTCGGCAGAGGCGACTGCTTTACGTCCCCGTTGACATCTCGACGCCCGCGCTCGAAGAGAGCGCGCACGCGCTTTTGCAAGACTACCCGGCGCTTGCGGTCACGGCTTACGCGGGCGACTACGACGCGGCGCTCCCGCGCCTCGGCGAGAACCTGGACGACGCCGTCCGCGCCCTCGTCCTCTTCCTCGGCTCCAACATCGGCAACTTCGACCGCGGGGAGGCGCGCGACTTCCTGCGCCGCGTGCGCCGTGTGCTCCGCGCGGGCGACCGGCTGCTCGTCGGCGCGGACTTGAAGAAAGACCCCGCCGTCCTCGAAGCCGCCTACGACGATGCGCTCGGCGTCACCGCCGCCTTCAACCTGAACCTTCTGGCGCGCATCAACCGCGAGCTTCAGGCCGACTTCCATGTGCGCGCCTTCCGCCACGTCGCGCTCTACGACGAGCGCGAGGGCCGGGTCGAGATGCATCTGGAAAGCACGCGCACGCAGACCGTCAGAATCCACGCGCTCGACCTCGACGTACATTTCGGCGCGGGCGAGCGCATCCACACCGAGAACTCTTACAAGTACGACCTCGCGGAGCTTTCCGCGCTCGCCGCCGCGACCGGCTTCGAGAGCGCGCGCACGTGGCTCGACACAAGCGAGCGCTTCAGCAGCAACCTCTTCGTCGCCGGAGGCGACTAGGAGAAATGATGAATGATGAATGCGGAATGATGAATTGAAAGCAAGCTGCTTTAATTCATCATTCCGCATTCATCGTTCATCATTTAAAGATTATGGCTCATCGACAGGACGGCGGCACGCGTGAGGGCTTCCCGCTCCTGACCGACCCGGTCTCGAAGGATTCCGCGCCGCTCTTCGTCGAGAACCTTCTGCGGGGCGAGAAGCCGCGGGCCGAGTGGATGTGCGGCGTCGAGTTCGAGCTGTTCGGCTACGACCGCGCGCGCTCGTTCGAGCGCATAGACGCCGAGCAGGTGCAGCGCGTGCTCGCCGGGTTCGCGCCTTCGTCGAACGACATCGTGCATGAGGGCGGCACGGTCGTCGAGGTGGGCGACGGCCAGAACCGCCTGACGGTCGAGCCGGGCGGGCAGGTCGAGTTCAGCGGAGCGCCGCAGCGCCGCCTGGCCGATGTGGAGCGCGAGCTGCGCCGGTATCTCTCGCGCCTGCGCGAGGTGGCCGAGAGCAACCGGCTCGCCTTCCTCGCCGTCGGCTTCGACCCGCTGCGCACAATTGAGGAGCAGTGCTGGTTTCCGAAGATGCGCTACGAGGTGATGCGCCCATATCTTGCGGCGCATGGCCGCCGCGCCTGGGACATGATGTGCCGCACCTGCGCCGTGCAGTCGAATCTCGACTACGGAGCGCCGGAAGACCTCGCCAAAAAATTCCTCGTCGGCAACCGCCTCGCGCCCGCGGTGACGGCGATGTTCGCCAACTCGCCCTTCGAGGGCGGGCGGCCCTCCGGCTACAAGTCAACGCGCGCCGCCGCGTGGCTCGACACAGACCCCGCGCGCGCGGGACTGCCGCCGCCCGCGCTCGAAGACGACTTCGCGCCGGAGGACTACGTGGCTTACGCGCTCGACGTGCCGATGATCTTCGTCCAGCGCGGCGGTCGCTACCTCGGCGCGGTCGCGGGGCTGCGCTTCAGAGAATTTCTCGAACGCGGGCACGGCAGCCTCCGCCCGGTCTTCGGCGACTGGGCCGACCACCTGACGACCATCTTCACCGACGCGCGCCTGAAGCAGCACGTTGAGCTGCGGAGCGCCGACGCCAACGACCTCGAAATGTCGCTCGCGCTGCAAGCACTTTGGAAGGGATTGCTCTACGACCCCGCGGCGCTCGACGAGGCTCTGCGACTCGCGCCCCGTCTGAAGAGCGCCGACGCCGTCGCCCTGCGGGAGCGCGTCGCGCGCGACGGACTCGCCGCCGCGCACGCGGGCGTGAACGTTCTGCGGCTCGCGCGCGAGACGGTCGCGCTTGCCGCCGAAGGTCTCGCGCGCGTCGCGCCCGACGAAGTCTCTTACCTCGACGTGCTGCGCGAGCGCGTCATCGGTGAGGGCGTCTGCCCCGCAGACATCTTGCTGCGCAACTGGGAGGGCGCGTGGCACGGCTCGATGGAGCGCGCGCTCCTTCACCTGCGCGCCGCGTGAGTTAAAATCAAAGTCATGTCGAGCGCGCCGTCAGACAGTAGCGCCGTCGTCTCCTTCCGCCGCGTCACCTACGCCGCGCCGGGAATGCCCGCGCCCATCATTGACGACCTCAGCTTAGAAATCCGTCGCGGCGAAACGCTCGTGCTGCTCGGCGAGTCGGGATGCGGGAAGACGACGACGCTCCGCCTCATCAACCGCTTGCTCGTCCCGACCGCGGGCGAAGTTTTAGTCGAAGGCAAAGACACGCGCGAGTGGGACGCGGTCGGCTTGCGCCGCCGGACGGGCTACGTCATACAGGAGGCGGGGCTGTTCCCGCACTTCACAGTGGAGCGCAATGTCGCGCTCGTGCCGACGCTGGAAGGTTGGGACGAGGAGCGCGTGCGCGTGCGCGTGCAGGAGCTTCTGCGACTCGTCGGGCTTGAGCCGGAGAGGTTCGCCGCGCGCTTCCCAGCGGAGCTTTCGGGCGGGCAGCGGCAGCGCGTCGGCGTCGCGCGCGCGCTCGCGGCAGACCCGCCGCTCCTCCTGATGGACGAGCCTTTCGGCGCGCTCGACCCGCTGACGCGCGCCGCCTTGCAGCGCGAGTTCGCGGCACTACAAAAGCGTCTCGGCAAGACGACAGTCTTCGTCACGCACGACGTTCGCGAAGCACTCATGCTCGGCACGCGCGTCGCGCTGATGAGCGCCGGGCGAATCGTTCTGCTCGACACGCCCGGAGGCTTTCTCGACTCCGATGAGCCGCACGCACGCGCCTACCGCGACACGCTGCTGCCCCCCGGCGAATCGCTTTCGGGATTTGCTACAGAGACACAGAGACACGGAGAATGAAAAATCAAATCTCAAATCTGAAATTTCAAACTCTCAAATCCTCTGTGCCTCCGTGTCTCTGTGTCTGAATCTGGTGACGGATGAACCCATTCGACTTCATGCTGCGCAACTGGCGCGAGATTCTGTCGCTCACGGGCGAACACCTCGCGCTCGTCGCCGTCTCGACCGCAATCGCCTTGACGGTCGGCATCCCCACGGGTCTTCTGCTCACGCGGCGCGCTTCGCTGAAGCGACCCGTGCTCGCCGTGGCGAACGTGTTGCAGACCGTGCCGAGCCTCGCGCTCTTCGGCTTCCTCATCCCGCTCCCCTTCGTCGGCATCGGCGCGCGTGCGGCCATCATCGCGCTCGTCCTCTACGCGCTGCTGCCCGTCATACGCAACACCGTGACGGGAGTAGAGGGCGTCGAGCGCAGCGTGCGCGAGGCGGCTGTGGCGATGGGAATGACGGACGCACAGATTCTCCGGCAGGTCGAGTTGCCGCTGGCCGCGCCCGTGATTCTGGCGGGCGTGCGCGTGGCGACCGTCATCTCGGTCGGCGTGGCGACGATTGCGGCGGCCATCGGCGCGGGCGGCCTCGGCACGTATATTTTTCGAGGACTCAGGCAGTACGACAACAATCTCATCCTCGCGGGCGCAGTTCCCGCCGCGCTGCTCGCGCTCGCGGCGGACGCCGGTATAGGTTTACTCGAATCGCGCCTCGACGTGCGCCGGCGCATAGCGCGGAGCAGACGAAAAGGAAGCGCGTTACTGCGTCGCGTCGTGTGGGCGGCGGTCGCGCTCGTCGTTGTCGCGTGCGGCGCGCTCGCGCTGCGGAGTCGCGCGGGGCGGGCTGACGTGGTCGTCGGCTCGAAGGACTTCACCGAGTCGGTCATCCTCGCCGAGATGCTTGCGCAGTCGCTCGAAGCGCGGGGCTTGCGGGTCGAGCGGCGCTACGAACTCGGCGGCAACCTCGCGCACGACTCGCTCGTCGCCGGCCAGATAGACGCCTACCCCGAATACACGGGCACGTCGCTGATGGCGATTCTCAAGCACCCGCCCTCGACGGACGCGCGCGCCGTCTATGAGCAGGTGAAGCGCGAGTACGCCGAACGCTTCGACGTGGAGGTCGGCCCGCCGCTCGGTTTCGAGGACACGTTCGCCATACTGGTGCGCGGCGACGACGCGCGCCGCCTCAACCTCAAGACCATCTCCGACGCGACACGCTTCGCGCCGAAGTGGCGCGCGGGCTTCGGCCAGGATTTCATGTCGCGCAAGGACGGATACGAGGGCTTCGCGCGCGCCTACGACTTGCAGTTCGCCGAGCGCCCGCGCGAGATGGACTTGTCTCTGAGCTACCGGGCGCTCGCCTCCGGCGGGGTGGACATCATCGCCGGCAACTCGACCGACGGCATGATCGCCACGCTCAAGCTCGTCCAGCTCGAAGACGACCGGCACTACTTCCCGCCCTACGAAGCCGTCTTCCTCGCGCGCCGCGACACGCTCGCGCGACTCCCGCAGATGCGCGAAGTGATTCAGAAACTCGCGGGCGCGGTCTCGACCGACGAAATGCGGCGGCTCAACTTTGAAGTGGACGGCAACAAACGCCCCGCCGCCGACGTGGTGCGCGAGTGGCGGCAGTCGAAAGGCCTCTGAAGAAGGCAAAAGTAAAAGGCAAAAGGCAAAAGAGGGAGACGCAAGCCCTACGGCCTGTGTTCCTCACTTTTGCCTTTGCCTTTTTACTTTTGCCTTCCGCGCGAGCGGATTACTTCGTGTGCAGCACGACGCGGACGGGCTGGTCGAGGTCTGCGGCGTTGATCTCGATCTTCTGCGTCTCGTAGCCCTTGGCGGAGAGCTTGAGCGTGAGCTGCCCGATGTGCAGCGGCGGGAGCACGGCGACGCCGCGCGCGTCCGTCCAGTTCCAGGCTTGGCAGAGGAAGCCGCCGGAGCGGTGCGAGTCGAGGTCGGCGCGGACACCCTTGACGGGGTTGCCGTTCTCGTCCACGACGCGCAGGTCGAGGCGTCCGACGCCGTCGGCTTGCTTGGGCGCGTGGCCCATGTTCGGGATGTCGTTGTTGTTGCCGGCCTGCGCGCCACCCGTCTGGGCGAGCGTCGAGCCAAAGGTCGCGGCGACGATGAAGGTGGCGAAAATCAGTTTACGCATTGGCGGTAAATCTCCTTGGAAAATTTCTCTCCGGGTCTTCGGTTGTGGTTTTAATTCAGCCGAGGCCGCGTGACCTGAAGGGGATGAGGATCGCCGCGACGTGCCAGTCTAAGATGTCGAGGGGGCCGACGAAGTTGCTTTCGCAGGGGCGCGCGGAGGGCCTCCGGACGTGCCCGAAACCCGCATTTTTACAGTGCTTTTCGCGCGCCGCGAAAACAACAAGGCCGGAACGCACGGGCTTATGCGCGTGTCTCCGGCCTTCGGATTTTTCGTCTCTCTGTGGCATCACTTCGGCGACCGCTGCGTCCGTGCGCCGCGCGTTTCTCCCGCGGCGTTTAGGTCAACGGCTTTGCGCTCCGGGCTTTCGCGCCGGATTGCCTTTGTCGGTGTCGCTCGCCGGGTGAAGACCTCAAGGCTTCCGTCCGGCACGAAGAATTATAGGGGCTGCGGGCGCGCTTGTGAAGCAAAAGTTTTCTGGAAGCGCTCTCTTCCGGTTCCATTAACTCACGGTTCCGTGGTTGCCCCATGCTCTAGCGCAACGAAAGGTTTTGCCTCTCGCGCGCGGTTGAGGGTATGCTCAAGCCACACGGCACTGGAATCAGGAGAAGAAGGATGACTCTCATTGATCTGCTCTTGTTGCTTCTCGTCGCGGGCGTGTGCGGCTCAATCGGGCGGGCCATCGGCGGCTACTCGCACGGCGGCTGCCTGGTCTCAATCGCGCTCGGCTTCATCGGCGCGCTCTTAGGGATGTGGCTCGCGCGTTACGCCCATCTGCCCGAACCGCTCCCCGTCCTGGTCGGCGGCACGACCTTCCCCGTCGTCTGGTCAATCATCGGCTCGGCGGTCTTCGTCGCCGTCATCGGACTCATCTCGCGCAGACGGGTCTGAAGCCGCCCGCGCGTGAAAGTGTCGCCGCGAGGTCACATTTTTCTTTCAACATCCCGGCCCGCCGCCGCGCGCGACGCCGGGGCTAGACCGCGCACGCGGCCTTCGGCTACACTCGCCGCGGTACTCCCCTGACAAGACGAAATCCTCGTGCCGCGCGAGAGCGCCTTCTGTCCCGCGCGCCGAAGTGCAGCCGACTCTTTTGAGGCTTTATGATCGCCACAGCCCCGACGAAATCCGTTCGCGCCTTTTCCGTCCTCCGCGCTTCGCCCGCGCCCGACCTCGCCTACTTCCGCTGGCGCTACCCGGAAACGGTCGCTTCCCTGGGCGCGCTGCCGAGGCGCGAGGAGTGGCTGAGGAACATCTGGGAGCTTGAGGCGCGCTGGCGGAAGGTTTGGGAGACGCGGGGCGGCGGGCACGTCTTAGAGGAGGCGGTCGTGCGCGGCGCGCCGCCCGCGGGGCACGTGGCCGAAGCCGAGTTCGACGTGATCTACGCGGGCGGCGCGGCGGCGCTGCTGCACGCGTCGGCGCTCGCCTTCAGGCACGAGCGCCGCGTGCTCGTCCTTTGCGCCGGGGCGTTCGCCGGAGGCGGCGACAACTGGAACCTTTCGGACGAGGAGCTGCGCGAGCTTGGGCGCGCGGGCGTGTTCACGCGCGAGGAGGTCGAGGCGGCGGTCTTGAGCCGATACCGCGGCGGCTTCCTGAAGTTCCACGACGCGGCGTCGCGCGTGAAGGCCGAGCCGCTGTGGGTGAGCGGCGCGCTCGACGTTTCGGTGGACGCCGGGCGGCTCGTCGCGCTCGCCGCCGAGAGGCTGCGGCGGCAGAGGGGCTGCGCCGCGCTGGAGGGCCTGCGACTCATGCGCGCCTACGTCGAGCCGACGCGCGTGACGGTCGAGGCGGAAGGGGCGGGAGGCCAGCGTCGGTTTTTCGCGGCCCGTCTGTTCGCGGACGCGTGCGGCACGGACTCGGCGGTCGCGCGGCAGTTGAACGGGGGACTCGCGCCCGCGCACGTCTGCACGACCGTGGGCACGTTGGCGCGAGGCTTCGCGCGCGGCGCAGTGGACTTCGGCGCGGGCGAGATACTCGTCAGCACCGAGGACGCGAGCGAGCACCGGCAGCTCTTCTGGCAAGGCTCCGCCAGCGCGCCGGCGCGCGACGAGTACGCCACGAGCCTCTTCTTCTACGACTCGGTTGACTCGCCCGCGGACAAGTCCCTGCTCTCACTGTTCGAGCGCTACTTCGCGACGCTGCCCGCCTACAAGCAGAGGGGCGCGGGCTGGCGCGTCGAGCGCCCGACGTTCGGCTACTTCCCGGTCTCCCGCCGTCAGGATCGGCGCAGCCGCGCGCGCACGTCCGACGAGCGCGTGTTGCTTCTGGGCGAGGTGGCGGGCGGCGCGGGCGTGCTCGCCTCGCGGCGCTTCGGCGCACACGCGCGGAACCTCAGCCGCGCCGCGCGCCTGACACACCTCGCGCTCGAAGCCGACCTGACGGACGCCGGCGCGCTCGCGCAAATCTTCAACGCGGGGCCGCGCGTGGCCGGGGCCATAGGTCTGGCGGAGTTCATGCGGCCCGCGCCGAAGAGCGCGCCGCAGTCGGTGAACGAGACTCTGAACGCGCTGATGGCGGCGCTCGCGGGCCTGGACGAGCGCGTGCGGCGCGAGCTGTTTCAGGGGCGCATGACGCTGGCGGCGCTGCGCCGCCTCGTCGCGCGCACGGCGCGACTCTACCCGCGCGTCTTCGCGCGCGTGCGCGAGCACTTCGGCGCGCGCGGCACGCTCCTGTGGCTGGCGGGCGTGGCCGAGGCCGTGTGGAGCGACGGGCGCAGCAGGCGCGCGGCGTCGCGCGGCGGCGACGATGGGCGGCAGACGGAAGACCCCGCGCGGCAGTTCGCGCGCCTCGCCGCGACCTACCAGAACGGAGACGGCGCGGGCGGCTCGCGTTAAAGCCGCCCGCGCCGTGAAAAGGAGCGCGCACACGGAAGGCGTGCGGGAGTGTTCACGTACTCCCGCACGCCTTCGCCTTCGCTCAAGGTTAAGCTTCAACGCATCACCCGCCCGCGCTTTCGCGCCGAAGCGAGCCGCGCGCCTGCGCCCTCTGAGTGTTGAGACATCAGGGCGTCGTCTTCGACGGCCCGTAGTAAACCTTGATCGTCACCTTCCCCGTAGGAAAGTCCTTGTTGAAGTTGACGCCGTCGCCGCTGATCTCGATGCGCTGGAGGTGCTTGTCCGGGTGGTGGTGTTTGCCACTGCCCTGATCTTCAAACTGGCCGTGGCTTGAGCCGTAGTCAACCGTGAACGAGCCTCCCCCCTGGATGATGATTGGCGGATCGCCTCCTGACATGGTTTTCTCTCCTTTGGGCTGAGGGTTGTTGGAGCACAATCAGCGAACCTCGGCGACCGATTCGTCGCCGAGTTCCCTGCGAAGTCGTTGCACGTCGGCGCGCGCGAGGTAGCCTGCGGCGTCCGCCCCCCAGCTCTGTTCGAGCCGGGAGAGCGAGGCGCTCGCGCGCGCGAGATATGCCTGGGCAGCAGCCTCGTCGCCCGCGCGGCGGCTGGCCTCGCCCGCGACGGCGAGCGCGCGCCACTCGGCCTCGACGTGCCCCGAACGGGCGAAGAACTCTTCGGCACGCAGCGAGGCCGCGCGCGCGCCCTGCGCGTCACCCGCTTCGAGCAAAACCTGGGCGAGCGCGAGTTGCGAGAGCGAGACGAACCAGGGGTCGCTCATCCCCTCGGCCACGCGCGCCGACTCCTCGCAGAGCGGCCTGCCGCGCGCGGGGCTTCCGCCGAAGGCGTCGGCCAGGCACCGGGCCGCGTCAGCCTCGACGATCAACTGCTCGTGCCCGCCGGAGTCCTGCACGAGCGCGAGCGCCTGCTCGCCCTTCGCCCTGGCCTCGTCGAAGCGCCCGCGGCTGAGCGCCATGTTGGCCTCGGTGAGACGGACGCGCGCCATCATGTCGTTGTTCGGCTTGTCGGGCTTGCCGGCGATCTCGGCGAGCTGCGCGAGGTAGTCGCCCGCCTCGTCGTAGCGCCCGATCCGCCAGAGCGAGTTGGCGAGGTTGAGCAGGCTGTAGCTGAGCAGTTGGTCGTCGTGCAGGGCCTTCGAGATCGCGAGGCTCTCGCGGTAGTGCTCGACCGCCTTGGGGAAGCGGCCCTGCTTGGCGAGCATCGAGCCGCACTCGCGCTGGAGGAGGCCGAGCATCTGCATGTCGCCCGACTGCTCTTCGAGGCGCAACTGCTCCTCGATCTCCCGGCGCGCGCCGTCGTAGTCGCCCCGCTGCGCCTTTGTCCGCGACAGGATGATCGCGGTGGTGTCGGCGTCCCTGCGGTAGCCGGCCTGCTGGTAGAAGTCGCGCGCCTGTTCGACGAGGCGATCCGACTCGTCGGGGCGGTTCTGCATGTTGCGCAGGCTGCCGAGGTTGCCGAGCGCGGTCGCTTCGAGCCGACGCACCTTGTAGCTGCGCGCCAGGTCGAGGGCGCGCGTCAGGTCGCGCTCCGCCTCGTCGTAAACGTTCTGCTTCATGAAGAGGTTGCCGAGCACGATGTAGCCGTAGGCCACGAGGTTACTCATGCGGCTCCCTTGCGCCAGCTCGATTGCGCCGCGCGCGAGGTTCTGCCCGTCGCCGGGGTCGGACTGGACGTAGGCGAGTTGGAGCATCGCCTGCACCTGCTGGTAGAGGTTGTTCGTCGAGCGTGCGAGCGCGAGCGCCTGCTCCAGCTCGCGCCGTGCCTCGTCCTTCTTGCGCAGGTCGGCGAGGAGGCGGCCCTGCTGGTAGTGCGCCTCGGCCTGTCCCTCGCGGTTGCCGGCCGCCTCGTAGAGTTTTTCGGCGGACTGGAAGGCCGAAGTCGCGCCCGCCAGGTTCGTCTGGCGCGCGTGCAGCACGCCGAGGCTGACGAAGGCCGCCGCGTAATTGGGGTCGCTCGACGTGGCCCTGGTGAAGGCTTCGACGGCCTTCTGGGTCTCGTTGTTCTTGTCGTAGGCGCGACCGAGGTCAACCTGCACCTGCGGCTGCCCCGGCTTGAGCTGCGCCAACTCCTCGTAAGCCTTGACGGCCTCGGCGTTCCTGTGGCCGACCGTCGCACGGACGGCGTTGAGGTAGAGCGCGTCCTCGCGCGACAGGGCCGCGGGGTCGCTCACCAGCCCGTCGGCGACGAGCATCTCGCCCTGCGCGCTTTCGAGGAAGTCCATCTCCATCCAAGCCTCGGCGAGGCGCGCGTGCGCGAGCGCGAAGCCGTCGTCCGTCTTGACGGCCTGCTCGAGCAGGCCGCTCGCCTTGTAGAACTCGCCGCCGCGCATCGCCTCCACGCCCTGCTCGTAGGACGCGAGCGCGGCGGGCGAAGGCTTGTGCAGCGAGGGCTTGCGCAGGTAGTTGACGCCCCAGAAGACGGCGAGCAGCGCGGCGAGCGAGGCCAGGAGTGTGAGCGGCGAGACGCGTTTATGCCTGAGCCTCTGGATCGTGATGAGGGCGCTCGAACGGATCAGGTTCTCGGCGGTCGCGAGGCGGCGCGTGTGCGCAGTGTCCGAGTCGGAGAGGCGTGAGCGCACGCGCGAGAGTTCGGCGGCGAACTCCGCGGCGGTCTGGAAGCGCTCTTCGGGGCGCTTGGCGAGCGCCTTCAGAATCAGGCGGTCGAGTTCGGGCGTGATGCGCGGGTTGAAGCGCGAGGGCGGCGGCGGGTTGACGTGCAGAACTTGCGCGCCGATCTCGATGACGTTCGAGCCGGAGAAGGCGGGCCGCCCGGCGACGCACTCGTAGAGGAGCGCGCCGAGGGCGAAGAGGTCGCTGCGACCGTCCACCTGCGCGCCGCGCGCCTGCTCCGGCGAGAGGTAGAGCGGCGTGCCGATGACCACGTCCGAGCGCGTGCGCGCCGAGAGCCACGTCTGCGCGTCGGGGCTTGATCCTCCAATCAACTCCTCGTCCAGTTGTTTCGCCAGCCCGAAGTCGAGGACTTTCACTTCGCCGCGCTCGTTGATGATGACGTTCGACGGCTTGATGTCGCGGTGGACGATGCCGCGGCGGTGCGCCTCCGAGAGCGCCTCGGCCACCTCGCGCGCGACCTCGACTGAGCGCCGGAGGCTCAGGCCCGCGTTCGTCAGGATGTCGCCGAGCGTCTGGCCCCCGACCAACTCCATGACGATGTAGGGCTGGCCGTCTTCGGTCTCGCCGAGGTCATAGACGGCGGCGATGTTCTTGTGGACGAGTGCGGAGACGGCACGCGCCTCGCGCAGGAAGCGCGCGCGGTAGTGGCCCTCGTCGCGGCCCGCGTGCGGGATTTTGATGGCGACGCGGCGGCCCAAAAGCGTGTCTTCGGCGACATAGACGACGCCCATCCCGCCCTCGCCGACTTGGCCGAGGATGCGGTAGTGCGAGATGGTCTTGCCGATCATTGAATTCAGGCAGCGCGCGGCTTTTTCGGAGGCGCGTGTAGGAGAAAAAGTTTCGTCCGCTGCGTCGGGCGGCGGGGACGGCGCGTTCGACCGTGGCGAGAGCGCGGCGATATTCTGCTCTAAAGCCGCCGGCTTTTCAAGATGGGAGGCGCGGCAGTGGCGGGTCAGTTTCAACAGATAAGCTCTTCACTCCGGCTGACATGGCCGGAGATGGTTATCCCGCCCACTGCTCCCTAAACATTTATGCGGAGTCAGGCCAAAACATTTCACGGGTTAACAGGGAAAGAGATAGGAAACGGGAGCCGCCTGCCCCAAACTAACTCACTGTCGGCGCGGCGAAGCGCGGAATGCGGATTTCGCACCGGCGGTTGATGAGCGGCGCACCGTCTTCCAGTCGGCAGCCCTGTAACCCGCCGCGCGTCACTCTCCCGCGCGCCCGGCTCAGGCTTGCGCGCCGGAGGCTTTTGGCGGCATACTCTCACGCGATAGGTTCCTGCTCTCGCGCGTTCGGAGGCGAACGCGCCTGCCTGTGACTGTGAGGCGACGGTGTTCGGCTGAAGGAGAGTGAGGTTGGTCGGTCAGGTTTGAAGCCGCTCTCGAAAGTTAGAGCACCGGGTCTTTAAGTCGCCGCCTCGCCCGCCGGGTCAGGTGAATCTTCCCGTCACCGACGCCCCCAAGCGACGAGCACCGCCCGCGCTTCATTAAACGCAAAGGACAGAAGAGAGATGAGCACGAGACTTTACGTCGGGAACCTTAACTTCCGCACGACGGGCGACGAGCTGCGCGAGCTGTTCTCGCAGGCGGGCGAGGTGGAGAACGCCTCGGTGGTCGAAGACCGCGACACGGGCCGCTCGCGCGGCTTCGGCTTCGTCGAGATGGCGACTTCCGAAGGCGCTACCGCGGCCATCGAGCAGTTCAACGGCAAGGAGTTCAACGGTCGCACGCTGACCGTCAACGAGGCCCGGCCCCGCGTCGAGCGCGGGGGAGGAGGCGGCTACGGCGGCGGCGGAGACCGCGGCGGACGCGGCGGCGGCTACGGCGGCGGCGGCGGGCGCGAGCCGCGCTGGTAAGGAAAAGCCGTGAACCGTAAACCGTGAACCGTGACGAGAGAGAAGCAATTCTTCTTGTCACGGTTCACGGTTTACGGTTCACGGCTTTTTTACTTTCTCACGCCGGGCGTAATCTTGAGCGTGAGGCGTTGGTCGCCGCGCAGCACTTCGACCTCGTACTCCTGCCCGGCCTTCATCTCCGAGAGCGCTTGCGTGTAGTCATAGACGTTGCGCACGTCACGCCCGGCCAATTTAACAACCTTGTCACCGGCCTTCAGTCCCGCCTTCTCCGCCGGAGAGCCTTCGCGCACGCCGTCGAGCTTGAGGCCGTCCGAAGAGTCGGCGTAAGAGGGAATGGTTCCGAGATAGACGCGGAAGCCCGTGGAGCGCGAGTTCGCCTCCTGTTTGGCGACGGCGAAGGTCGGTCGCCTGTCGCTCGCTTGCAGGTCGGAGACGATCTCGCGGACGAACTGAAGGACGCGCGCCTCGCCCTCGTAGTTGATTTTGTCCGCCGTGTCCGAAGGCTTGTGGTAATCCTCGTGCGCGCCCGTGAAGAAGAAGAGGACGGGAATCCTCTTCGCGTAGAAGGACGAGTGATCGCTCGGCCCGTAGCCGTCCTCGTTCAGCCGCAGCGTGAAGAGTTCCGCAGGCGTCGTCGTCGCGACCGTGCGACCGTTGCTGCCGGTGATGCGGATGGGCGCGGATGCCCCCGCAGTGTTCGCGGCAGTGGGCGTCGAGTTCTTCTCGCGCTTCGAGTCCGGCGTGTTCGTCGGGCCTTGCCGCTCTGTCGAGCCGTCGCCGCCCGTGTTCGCGTTTGATTGTGCGCCCGCGCCCGTCCCCATCGGGTCAACGCTGATTTTATAACCCTCGTTCGCTCTCTTAATCCACTCGCGCCACTCCTGTGCCGTGCCGACGCCGCCGACCGTCAGCGCGCCGTCCTTCAGGCGACCGACCATGTCCATGTTAATCATCGCTACGGTCTGCTCAAGGGGCCGCGCCGGGTGCTGGACGTAGTAGCTCGAACCGATCAGGCCCTCCTCCTCGCCGCCGAAGGCGACGAAGACGACCGTCCGACGCAACATCTGTCGCTCCTGCGAAAAGAGCCGCGCGAGTTCGAGCAGCCCGGCAGTGCCCGAAGCGTTGTCGTCCGCGCCGTGATGAATCTCGCCCTCGCGCGGCGCGAGGCTACCCTCGCCGCCGCGCCCCAGGTGGTCGTAGTGCGCGCCGACGACGATCACTTCCGCTTTCAACTTCGGGTCTGAGCCTTCGAGCACGCCGACGACGTTCGCCGCGGGCGCGTTCTTGCGCACGATGTCGGTCGTAACCGTGAGCGCGACGCCTTCGGGCGCTCTCAATTTAAGTCGCATGAGCCAGTCGCCCGCGTTCGGCTCGGTGTGAGTCGTGCCGGCCCACTCGCGCACGGCCTTCTCGACTTCGGCGAGTTGCGCGACGCCGCCCATGCCGAGAATCTTCGCCGCCGCCTGTCGCGACGCAGCGACGACGGGCAGCCCCGCGTCGCCGCCCGCGTTGTCGTACTTGAGGGCCGTCAGCTTGTCGTCCTTGAAGTTATCTTCGCCCGCAATGACGACGAGCGCCTTCGCGCCCGCGGCTCGCGCGGCGGCGGCCTTGAAGCGCAGTTCGCCCGCGCGCGTGAAGCGACCGTGCGGGTTGTCGCCGTCGGGCGTGCCTGAGAGTGCGAGCGCTACGCGGTCTTTCACGTCCGCGCCCTTGTAGTCGTCGTAGTTCTGTTCGGCGTCGTTGACGCCGTAGCCGACGAAGACGACCGGCGCGTTCTCGACGCGGGCGCTGGCGCTGAAGCCGAGCGGCATCCAGTCGTCGCCGACTCTCAAGTCGAGCGTCGCGGGCGCGCCCGTCGGCGTCGCGCCGGCGTCGCGCGTGGCGAGCGTCATCGCGTTACCCTTGCCGAGTTCGACGCCCGCCACGTAGGGGAACATTTGAAAGTATCCGCCGCCTATTCGGCTCGGCCCCGATTGAAAAGCTATCGAGTTCTCGACGCCGGGCGCGAGACCGAGGCGTTGGAACTCTTCGGCGACGTAGCGCGCGGCCTCTTCAGCGCCGGGCGTCCCCGTCCGGCGGCCTTCGAGCTTGTCGGAGGCGAGGTAGTTGACGTGCGCGCGCAGGCGCTCGACATCAGGCACGCCGCGGTCGGCGGCCCTCTGCTGCGCGACGGCGGCGCAGGCGAAGAGGGAAAGGGCGACGAGCGGGAGAAGGAGTTTGCGGCGTGAGCCTGTCGAGATTGTTGGGAACATAAAATTTACCGACGTGATTAACGGGGCGCGGCGGGCCGCGCGGGAGTTAAGGACTGGGGCGGGTTTACTTCAAGGATGGCGTCGAGCTTCTGCTTAGAACCCGGAGTGATTCGCACGTCCTTTCGGGTGAAGATGCGAAACCCCATAGCCTTCACACTGAGCTGGTAGACGCCGGCGGGCAGCCTAACCGCGATGACGCCGTTCTCGTCGGTCTCAAAATCGCTCTTAAAATCCTGACCTTCGATTGTGACCTTAGCCCCCACCACTACGGCCCGCAGCGGGTCGTACACGGTCAGTCTCAAGTCTCCGGTCGGCACTTCAACCCAGTCGGCGATGAAGACGTTGGTCTCGCCCTTGACCGCGCCGTTGCGGTTCGAGGCGAAGACCAGTTTCCGTCCGTCGGGCGAGAACATGGGGAAGCCGTCGAAGGACGGGTTGAAGGTGATCTGCTCAAGGCCCGTGCCGTCTGTGTTGACGGCGAAGAGGTTGAAGTCGCGGCTGTGGATGTCCGGGTAGTTCGAGGAGAAGGTAACGCGCTTGCCGTCGGGGAAGAAGTACGGCGCGAAGCTCGCGACGCCGAGGTGCGTCACCTGCCGCTTGTGCGAGCCGTCCGCGTCCATCACCCAGATTTCCAGCGCGTTCGGCTCGATGAGGTTCTCGGCGAGCAGTTGCTTGTAGCGTTCGATTTCGGCGGGCGTCTGCGGGTGGTTGGCGCGATAGACGATTCGCTTGCCGTCGCGCGAGAAGAACGGGCCGCCATCGTAGCCCAACTCGTTCGTCAGGCGCTTCACGTTCCGCCCGTCGGCGTCCATCGTGTAGATGTCGAGGTCGCCGTCGCGCATCGAGGTGAAGACGATCTTGCGCCCGTCCACGGAGAAGGTTGACTCGGCGTCGTAGCCGGGCGTGTTCGTCAACCGCTTCAGGTCTGACCCGTCCGGCTTCGCGGTGAAGATGTCATACGAGGGGTAGATCGCCCACACGTAGCCGTGCGAGTAGTCGGGCGGCGGCGGGCAGTCGGGCGTGGCGAGGTGCGTCGAAGAAAAGAGTATGCGCTTGCCGTCGGGGAAGAAGTAGGAACAGGTCGTGCGCCCCTTCCCCGTGGAGACCATCCGTGCGTCCGAGCCGTCCGCGTTCATCGTGTAAATCTGGTCGCACGGGCGACCGTCGCGCTTCGACTGAAAGATCAACCGCCGCCCGTCGCCCGAAAAGTACGCCTCGGCGTTCTCGCCGCCGAAGGTCAACTGACGGACGCCGCGCAGGTGCTTCTCCGAAGGCAGCTCGACGGCGGACTGTCCGCCCTGCGGTTGGTCTTTTTGAGTCTGCGTGTCGCGCGGCCTCGTCCGCGACAGGGTGAGCGAGGCGAAGAGTAAGGCGCAGAGCGCGAGCGCGGCGATGATTCTGGCGGGGGATTTCATAAAAGCCGTGACGTGTAAAAGGTGACGGGCGACAGGACGGCAACGACAGGCGGATTCTATCCCGTCACCCATCACTTGTCACCTGTCACGGCCTTTCAACCATTCGCGCGCTCGAACTCGCGCATGAACTGGACGAGCGCGTCCACGCCTTCTACGGGGAAGGCGTTGTAGATGGAGGCGCGTATGCCGCCGACGGAGCGGTGGCCTTTGAGTCCGTCTAAGCGTTGCCCGGTCGCTTCGGCGGCGAACTTCTTTTCGAGTTCTTCCGAGGGCAGGCGGAAGGTGATGTTCATGTTCGAGCGCGCCTCGCGCGCGGCGTGGCCGCGGTAGAAGGCGGTCGCGTCAATCGCCTCGTAAATCTTGCGCGCCTTCTCCTCGTTGCGGCGGTGAATCGCGTCGAGTCCGCCCTGCTCGCGCATCCACTTGCACACCAGGTCGAGGATGTAGATGCCCCAGGTGTTCGGCGTGTTGTAGAGCGAGTCGGCTTGCGCGTGCGTGCGGTAGTCGAGCATCGTGTCGAGGCCGTCGGGAATTTTCTGCAAGAGGTCGTCGCGCAGGATGACGACCGTGACGCCCGAAGGGCCGAGGTTCTTCTGCGCGCCCGCGTAGATGAGCGCGTACTTGGAAACGTCCACGGGGCGCGAGCAGATGTCGGAGGATGCGTCGCAGACGAGCGGCACGTCGCCCGTCTGCGGGTCTTCCTTCCACTCGACGCCCTCGATGGTCTCGTTCGAGGTGATGTGGACGTAAGCAGCCGCCGGGTCGAGCTTCAGTTCGTCCTGCGCGGGCACGCGGTTGTAGCGGCTGTCGGCCATGTCCGCGGCGACGCTCACAGCGCCGTGCTTCTTCGCCTCCTTGACGGCCTTCTTGCCCCAGCTTCCGGTCAGGACGTAATCGCTGCTCCCGCCGTCGCGCAGGAAGTTCAGGGGAACCATCGAGAACTGAAGGCTCGCGCCGCCCTGAAGGAAAAGCACGTGGTAGCCGTCGGGTATGCCGAGCAATTCTTTCAAGCCCGCCTTCGCGCTCTGGTGAATCGCGTCGAACGTCTTCGAGCGGTGGCTGATCTCCATCACGGACATGCCGACGCCGGGCAAGCTCAGCATCTCCTCGCGCGCCTTTTCCAGAACCGGCACGGGCAGAACAGCCGGCCCCGCGCTGAAGTTAAAGATTCTCTCCGTCATTTTTCCTTCCCTCTCCTCGAAGCGGATTATTAACTGATTGCCAGCAGGCTGAGTTCGATGATGTCTGCGTTCCCGGCCTTCAACTGTTCGAGCACGTCCGAGGGCGGCGCGGCTTCGAGGTTGATGCGGGCGACCGCCGCCTCCGCGCCCTCGAAGATGATGTTCTCCATCTCCTGCACGTTGATTGACGCGGCGCGAATCGCGTCGAGAACCGAGGCCAGGACGCCGGGGCGGTCGCGGTGGCGGACGACGAGCGTGTGCGTGGCGGGCGTTCGGCGCGCGAGGTTGACGACGTTGGGGACGCGCCCCGTCTCCTTGAAGGTGCGGATGATGCGGACGGTCTCGGCGGCGATGGCCTCCTGCGCCTGGTCGGTGGAAGCGCCGATGTGGTGCGTGCCGTAGAGGTTCGGCTCTCGCGCGATGTCGTCGGCGAACTCGCCCGTGGCCGAAGTCGGCTCGTCGGCGTAAACGTCGAGGCCGGCGCGGATGTTCTTCTCGCGCATCGCACGCCTGAGTGCGTCCTGGTCAACCATCTCGCCGCGCGAGGTGTTGACGAAGTACGCGCCTTCGCGCATGGCGTCGAAGAAGTCGGAGTTGATGAGGCCGCGCGTTTCGGGCTTGAGGGCGACGTGGACGCTGACGATGTCGGCGTCGCGCGCAACGTCTTTCAGACTGTCGCGCCGCTCGACGCCGAGTTCGGCGGCCAACTCGTCAGAAAGACTTCGGCTCCAGGCGACGACGTTCATGCCGAAGGCGCGCGCGCGCGTCGCCACCTCGCGCCCGATCTGGCCCGTGCCGACGAGGCCGAGCGTGCGGCCCAGGAGGCCGCGCGCCTTGGAGAACTCCTTCTTGTTCCAATGGCCGGCGCGGAGCTGTATGACGTTGTCGGCGACGCGGCGGTCGAGGGCGAGGATGAGCGCGAGGGCGAGTTCGGCGACGGCGACGTAGTTCTTGCCGGGGCAGTTCGAAACATAGACGCCGCGGCGCGAGGCCGCCGCCACGTCAATCGTGTTGTAGCCCGCGCCCGCCCGCACGATTAGCTTCAGAGCGCCCGCGTCCAACATCTGTTCGTTGACCTTCGTCCCGCGCACGACGAGCGCGTCGGGCTGGTAGGAGCGTATGGCCTCGACGAGCGTGTCGTCCTTCACGTCGGGCTGGTACGAGAACTCGCAGCCCGCGGCGTCCAGGCCGTCCCGGCCCGACTGCTCGAACTTATCTGCGATCAGTACGCGCATGGTTTTTAGCTCTTAGCTGTTAGCTGTTAGCTCTTAGCCGTTAGCTTTTTCTTGAAGTAATCAGCCTTTAACTTTACGTCCCGCCTTGCCACGAGCACGGAGGCTAAAAGCTAAAGGCTAACAGCTAACAGCTCCTAAATCGTGTGAATCAAGATGCCGTCGCGCAGCTTCGGCTCGAACCAGGTTGACTTGGGCGGCATGACGCCGCCCGCGTCGGAGACGCGCAGCAGGTCTTCAATTGAAGTCGGATAGAGCGCAAAGGCGACTGCCGCGCGGCCCTCGTCGACCAGACGTTCTAACTCCTGCGTGCCGCGTATGCCGCCGACGAAGTCTATGCGCTTGTCCGTGCGCGGGTCTGTGACGCCGAGCACGGGCGCGAGCAGATTGTCTTGCAGCAGGCTTACATCGAGCGTGGAGGTCGGGTCGTCGGAGAGCGTGCGTGCGGCGTCGTCGCGGAGCGTCAGGCCGTACCAGCGGCCCGCGAGGTACATGTGCCAGTGTGCGGCCTTGCCGGGGCCGCGCGGGTTGGCGTCCTCGGTGACGTTGAAGCGCTCTTTGACCGCGCCGAGGAACTCTTCCGCAGAGCGACCGTTCAAGTCACGCACGGCGCGGTGGTAGGGGAGAATCTGCATCTGCTCGTCGGGGAAGACGACGGCGAGGAAGCGGTTGTACTCCTCTGTGCCGGTGTGGTTCGGGTCACGGTCGCGGAGCGCGGCGCGCGCGCGCGAGGCGCTGGCCGCGCGGTGGTGTCCATCGGCGATGTAGAGCAGGGGGACTTCGGCGAAGCAGCGCGCGAGTTGTTCCGCGCCGCCTGCGCGCCAGAGCGTGTGGCGCACGCCGTCGTCGGCGGTGAAATCATAAAGCGGGTCGTTTTTAGTCTCGGCCTCGACGAGCGCGTCAATTCTTCGGTCGGCGCGGTAGGTCAGAAACACGGGGCCGGTCTGCGCGCGCAAGGTCAGGGTGTGGCGCGTGCGGTCGTCCTCCTTGTCGGGGCGCGTGCGCTCGTGCTTGCGTATGATCCCTGCGTCGTACTCGTCAACCGAGAAGCAGGCGGCGACGCCGGTTTGTGCGTGGTCGCCCATCACGAGGCGGTAGAGGTAGAGGCCCGGCGCGTCTTCCTCTTCGAGCGGGCACTCGCGCCTGAGCTTGTCGAAGTTCTCTCCGGCCTTCGCGTAAACCTCGTCCGAATAGATCGCCGTGCCTTCGGGCAGATCAATTTCGGGGCGCGAGACGTGCAGGAAGCTCAAGGGGTTCTCTGCGGCGAGCGCGCGCGCCTCCTCCGTGTTGACCACGTCGTAGGGCACGGCGGCGACCTCTCGGACTTTGTCGCGGGGCGGACGCAGGGCGCGGAAAGAGTAGATGGCGGCCACTCGTTTACCTCTCCTCCGAATCCAGATTGATGAGTACGGAACTTTTGAAACCTAAGACTATCCGCACACGGGGCGTTTGGGCAAGTGGCGGGCAAAGGCGGCGCAAGCTCGACGCCGACACGGTTCTACTGCAAGACAGACCCGCGCCGTCGCTCTGAGCTGATGAAAAATTCGGCTCACACGTCTTGAGACTGAGGACGTGTGAGCCGAACATTCTTACCGCGTCTTAACTGTCGGGCCTCCGAGTCGGCCGTGCTACTTCCCGTCCATGCCGCGCCAGTCGCCCGACTCTATGAAGCCCGCCCAGAAGAACGGGTGGCTGAGGTCTGCCTGCCCGGCGAGCGCCTTGCCGTTTATCTCGCGGTTTTGCCCGCCCTCGACCCGACCGCCGCGGATCAACTCCAACTGCACGGCGCGCAGGGCCTCGGTGCGCCCCTCGCCCGCCTGCAAGCGCTTGTAGTATTCGACCATCAGGTCGCGCGTCACTTCGTCGGAGACTTGCCAGAGCGTCATCACCTGACTCTCGGAACCGGCCAGCACGAGCGAGCGCCGCAGGCCGAACACGCCGTCGCCCGCGAGCACGTCGCCGAGTCCGGTCTCACAGGCCGACAGCACCACGAGCTTCGTGCCCGCCAGATCAAGCCCCGCGGCTTCGAGCGCGGTGAGGATGCCGTCCTCGCCGCCCTCGCTCTGGCGGCGGTTCGCGCCCGCCAGCGCCAGCCCGGAGCGCAGGCGCGGGTCGTGAATCGGCTCCGCCTTCGCCGCGCCCGCCGCGCCGGATAACTTCATGCCGCGCGCGCTCGCCGCCGTCTGCTGCTGCTGTTCGCCTTGCAGGAAGAACCCGTGCGTCGCGACGTGAAGGACGGACGGCCCCCTGACGGATTTGATGGCCGCCTCGGTGGCCTGCGCGCCGGTCAGCAGGCGCGCTCCCGGCACGATCTCTTTCAGCGCGCGCGCCTCGCCGTCCGTTCCGGGCAGCGGGCCGAACTCGATCCGCGCGTAGTCGTTGAGGACGACCCCGCCCGCGCTTGCGCCCTCTTCGCCAAACAGAGGGTTGGCGACGATCAAAGGCCCTTGCCTGCTCTCCGAGCGCTGCTGGAGGCGCAGGAGGTCGCGCCCGCTCGTCAGGTACGTGATCGTGTAGGTCTCGACCAGGTACTTGCCCGACTCGTCAACGAGCGCGGCGAACGGGACGACGTTCAACTCGCCGTCGGGCGAGAGCAAGACCTTGCGCGTCTCGCCCAGGAGCCGGCGCAAGGGGCGCATCACGCGCTCGTCGAGGGCGCGCGCGAGCTGCTTCACGTCGCCGCGCTGCGGGTCGCGCAGGGCCTCGCGCAGCAGCTTGATCTGTTTGTTGACGGGCGCGGACTCGCCGAGGTCGGCCCAGGAGAGCGAGCCGTCGCGCCGCAGGACGTAGGCGGCGTAGCGCTCCGGCGCGAACGTGTCGTCGTCGTTGCGCCCGTTCTTGACGTAGGGCTGGTAGGCGATCATCTCGACCAGCGCGGCGTCCGGCGGGATCGCCGCCTGCACGCGCTCAATCGTCACGGGCGGCGGCGGCTCGCCGCCGAGAATCATCAGCTTCCCGACGGCGACCTCCATCCCCTCTATCTTCGAAGCGGAGTCGTCGAGCCGCCGGTGGTAGTCGTCGAGCGAGCCGCGGCCAGGGCCCCGAACGACGAGCGACGCCTGTTCGGCGCGCGCCTTCAGGAGTTGGTCGAGCAGTTCCCGGTCGTCCTTGTCGGCGCTGCGGCGCAGCGCCGCGTACTGCTCGCTCGTCGAGTCGAGCACGCGCCCCTTGCGTTGCAGCGCGGTCGTCAGGGCGAGGCGCGCGGCCCGCGCGTCGTCCGGCGCGTGTTGCAGGTGGAGCGTGTAGGTGGCCCAGGTCTCGCCGGAGAAGTTCGTCAGGTAGAGCGCTTTCTGCTGCTCCGAGCCGCCGCGCAGGTTGCGCGTGAAGTCGCGCTCGCGGGCCTCGTTGCCGCGCGTCTGGTAGGCGATGGCCTGCGGGATGTCGCCCTTCTGCCGGTAAAGCTCGGCGATGAGGTTGAGCGTCGAGGCGGTCGCGCGGTGGTCGGGGCCGAGGGCCTTCTCGCGGATCGAGAGGGCGCGCAGGATGTTCTGCTCGGCGGCGCTGTACTCGCCCTTCCGCTCGTACATGCCCGCCAGCGTGACGAGGATCGTCGCGTAGTCCTCGTGCTCCATGCCGTAAGCCTTCTCGGAGATTTGCAGCGCGCGGCGGAGCGTCGCCTCGGCCTTCGCGTAGTCGCCCCTGTCCGAGTAGAGCCGCCCCAGGTTGTGAAGCGGCGGGGAGAGGTACGGGCTTTCGGAGCCGAGCGCCTTCTCCTTGATCGCGACGGCGCGCAGGTACAACGACTCGGCCTTCGCGGGGTCGTCCCCGAAGCTCTGGTAGTAGCGCGCCAGTTCTTCGAGCGAGTCGAGGACGCCCGTGCTATCCGCGCCGTAAGCCTTCTCCTGAATCGCCAGCGCGCGCTTGAGCAAAGGCTCGACCTGATCGAACTGGGCCGTCATGAAGTAGAGGTCGGCCAGGTGGTCGAGCGAGCGGGCCACCTCCGGGTGGTTGGGGCCGAGCGCGCGCTCGCGTATGGCGAGGGCGCTGCCGAGGAAGTGCTCGGCCATCGTGTAGTCGCTCATCGTCTGGAGGAGCAGGCCCAGGCGGTCGAGCGAGGAGGCGTAGAGCGGATGGTCTTGGCCGTGCACCCGCTTGTCAACGTTCACGGCGCGCATGACGAGACGGCGCGCCTGGTCGAAGTCGCCGAGGCGTATGTAGAGACTGGCGAGGTTACTGGCCGACTCGGCGACGGCGTCGTGGACGGGGCCGAGCGCCTTCTCGCGAACCTCCAGCGCGCGCTTCAAAAACTGCTCGGCCTTCGCCAGGTCGCCCTCCTCCTGGTAGAGCGTGCCCAGGGCGTCGTAGGAGTTGCCGACATCGGCGTGGGCGGGGCCGAGCGCCGTGAGGCGGATCGAGAGGGCGCGCTGCATCAGCGGCTCGGCGCGCGCCAGGTCGTGTCTCTCCTGGACGTAGAAGGTGGCGAGGTTGTTCATCACGTTCGCCGTCTCTGGATTATCCGGCCCCAGCGCCTTCTCAAGTATCGCCAGGGAGGTCTGGAAAGACTGCTCTGCCTTGTCGAAGTCGCCCAGCTCGTCGTAGAGCAGGCCGAGCGCGTTGTAAGCGCCGCCGACCTTGGCGTGGGCGGGGCCGAGCGCGGCGGCGTAGATGTCTCGCATCTTCAGGGCGAGCGGGAGCGCCTTCTCGGCCTGCCCGGCCTCGCGCATCTTGCCGATCTCAGCGTCGAGTCTGTCGGCCTCTTCGACTTCAGGCGACGCGGCTGCGCGCGCGCGCGGGGCGGGCGGACTGCCGCCGCCGCGCGCAGGTGTGGGCGCTCGCCGCGCCCTCGCCGCCGCAGCCTTCTTCGCCGCCGCCACGTCCTCGATCTCGACGGTGATATTGAACTGCTCGCGGCTGCCGGGGCGGACGTTCTCGATGCCCGTAATCAGGAGCGGGTCGCCGCCCTCGTTCGGGTCGAGCACGAAGACGGTGTACGTCCCGCCCGGCGCGACATCGCCGAAGGCGTACTGGCCGTCGTCGTCGGTCTTCGTGTACCTGGCAGCGCTGAAGTCCTTACCGGGCATGATCCCGACGACGAACTTGCCGGGCGCGACCGTGCCGTCCGGCTGCCGCATCAGCACCTTGCCGCCGACCTCGGTCGCCTGCGCGGAAGCGCGTGCGGCACAGGCCACCAGCAGCAGCGACGCGGCGACGAGGCGGAGTAGATTTTTGCGGCGCATGTTTTCGCCCCCGCGTCTCAGAATTCGTCCCCGCCCGTGATCTCAAGCTCCATCTTGTCGGTGTCCTGCGCGACGTTGTGGATGATGTCTTCGAGATCGCTACAGTCGGCCTCGGCGAACAACTGGAACTCGGCTGCCGTCCCGTCCTTGTACTTCACGACCTGCCACGGCTCAAGCGGGTCGTAGTCGCCGTTGGCGCGGCGCAGTCGGCTCTGCACCGCCGCGGGCAGCGCGCCCGCGGAGAGCATCGCGATTGACTTCACGATGCGGAATGGGGGCGCCCCCTTGCCGCGCAACACCTCCGACTCGACGGTCACGACCTGCCGCCGGTTATTGTCGAGTTCGATGAGGAGGTCGTAGTCGCCGTAGCTGTCCACTTTATATTTCAGGCCGAGGTCGTCGAGCGCCTTTGCGACGCGCGCGTCCGGTCGTTTGCCCCGCGCCTGCGTCGGCGCGGGCAGCGAGTTCGCGCCGCTCGTCAGGCCCAGCAGCGCCGCGAGCGAGAGCAAGAGGAACAACGGGGTTCGCTTCATCATGTGGGTTGTGCTCCTTATCGGTTCGGGTTGCGACACGGTGTGGAGCGCGACCGCGCCGGATCGTCTCCGGGGGCGCGCCGAAGGGTTTGCGGATTCAAAAAGACCGGGTGAGAAGGTGTCCGGTGCAGGAGCCATTCCCCGGCAGGGCGCGTGCAAGTCTTCGCGGACGGCGAAAACATATACGCCAGATGCGGGCATGCTGTCAACGCGCGTTTAGGCGCGAAGGCCGGGCCGTAGTCTTTGAGTCCCCGCATGCGTCGCGCCAGCGCCGCCCGCCGCGTCGCCGGTGCAAGAGCGCGGGGCGGCGTGTAGAATGTCGCCTCGGAGCACGCGCGCCGCAAGACGAGAGCCGGAGCGCCGCGCGTTTCAGACGAAGGACGGAGGGTTTGAAGATGGAGAGTCTTTCGAGCCGCCACTGCGTGCCCTGCCACGGCGGCGTGCCGCGACTGAGGGGCGAGGAGATCGAGACGCTTCTGCGGCAGCTCCGCGGCTGGGAAGCGGTCGAAGAGCAGCACCTCGCGAAGGGGTACAAGTTTCAGAACTTCGCCGGCGCGCTCGCCTTCGTCAACCGCGTGGGCCGGGTCGCCGAACGGGAAGGCCACCACCCCGACATCAGTTTCGGCTGGGGCTACGCGCACGTCAAAATCTACACGCACGCCATCGGGGGCCTGAGCGAGAGCGACTTCATCCTCGCCGCGAAGATTGATGAAGAAAGTGACGAGTGATGAATGATGAGTGATGAGAAGAGAGCGCGAGTTCTTACCGCCTCTCATCCCACATCACTTGATTGAGGTCTCCGGGCAAGCGTCCCGGCGGGTGTGCTTAATAATCGTCGTAGGTGATCTCGATGATCATGGCGACGGTTTTGTCCTGCTCGTAACCCCTGCTGGAAGTGTGAGTCTTTGTGCCCTGGGCGTAACTGGTCAGGTCGTAGATGACCTTCTTGCCCGACCCGAAGAGGTCGAGGACGATATCCACGCGCCCACCCGTCGTCACTTTCTCTATCGAGCCGTAGCCTTTCATCTGATCCCCGATAATCTGATAAGTCTCTGAGTGGATGGCCGTGCCGCGTTTGGCCCCGCGGGCGCGACTCCCCGTGTCGCGCGCCAGCGCCAGCGCCGAGTTCGTCGTGCTGTAACCTTCATCAACGTTCGACTGCGCCTGTTCGAGAATCCCTTCGATGTCTTTCGCGAGCAGTATGGCGGCGGCCCTTTCGTTCTCGTCGAGTTTGACGTTCGTGCACTTCGCCGCGGTGCACGAATCGAACGCCGTGATGCGCCCGCACTGGATGACGCCTTTCGATGCGGGATGCGGCGCGTGCGGGCCGACCCGACTCGCGGTGCGCTGGACGACGCGCGCCGGGTGGAGGGCGGCCCCGGTCGAATCCTTCCCGAACTGACCGTGAGCCGGGCCTTGCTTCGGCTTCGCCTGGAGGATTTGCCCCGCCGCCCTCTGCCTTTGCGGAGACGTTGGCAGCGCAGCCGGGCGAGGCCGGGCCGTGTGCTGCCCCTGCGCGAGCGGCGTCTGCGCCGCCGCAGTCGTCTGCGCCAAGGCAGCCGCCTTGGGCCGAGCTATATTCTGCGCCCCCGGACGTTGCGCGGGAGGGGCTTTAGGCGGCCCCTTGGGCCGGTCGGTCGGCGGCGGTGCAGTCGGGCCAGCCGCTTTCCTCTGCAAGACCTTCGGCGTGGGCTGTGGGCGATACACGGAGAGGGCCGCGGGCCGCCCGGCGGTCGGCAACGGCTGCCTGACGGTCGTCGCCGCGGGCGCGCTCTTCGGCTGTGCGACGGCGGGCGTCGGCTGCCGCGGATTGCCGGCTCGCTTCGGTTGCGGGGCGGAGTTATGACCTTGTGGCTGCGGTCTCTTAAACTTATTCATTGCGTTAATCCCACTCACGCCGTGAGCGGTTTGTTCAAAGAAGGCCGTCAAGAGGCCGTGGAGTCGAAAGGTTGCGGGCCGCCCGCCGGCAAGGGCACCGCCGTAGGCTCGCGGAGGCGACCGCACTATAGTCCCGCCCAAACGGGCAGTCAAGAACTAAGTCCCGACATCCCATCAAGGCTTCGGCCAACGCGTCAACGCGCGCGCCGTCTGAGCGGGTCGGCGTCGCGCATAGCTTCGAGCATCGCCCGAACGCGCTCGGACACGTCCCGCCACGCCGTGTCTTTGTTCGGCCAGTTACGCACGGGCTTGCCGTCTTTGGGGACGGCCGTGAGTTTTGACAGTTCCGCTATCACTTTCCAGTCAACATCGCGGATGATGACGGGAACGACGCGCGTCTCTCCGTTCGCGTGGCGTTCGAGTGCGCGCGCCATCTCTTTTTCGTAACAGTAATTCGAGGCGATGAAGTCGGCGCTGACGAGCAGAAGGATGATGTCGGCGCTTTCGAGGTTCTCGTTTATCTTCTGGCCGAAGTCTTCGCCCGCAACTATCCTTCGGTCGTACCACGTCTCGATGAGCCTCAGGCGTTCCAGGGGGCTGAGGTGCGTTCTCAACTCGTTGAGCTGCCGCTCGTCTCTGTGCGAGTAGCTGACGAAGACGCGCGCGGCACGCGTGCGCTCGATGTCCTGCGACGAACGCGTGCCGCGCATACTGCTTGCGCTCCCGCGCTCGCCTTCAATCTCCACGCCGTTGAGCAGGCGCTGCACGTTCAGGGGAACGATGCATCCGTCAACGATCTTCTCGAACTCGCTTTTCCCGCTCTCTTCCCACGCGAGCAGTTCGACGTATGGGACGTGAGCGTCGGGCTGTTCGGGTAGCGGCACGATCTCGACGGGCTTCAGGTTCTTGATGCTGCCGTGTATGCGGTCGAAGTTCGCGCGAATGACGGAGAGCAGGCGGCGTCGGCCAGCGACGGGGCCTTTGATGTTGATGAGGACGCGCCGCTCCTGCGCGTCGGCCCGGACGAGTGCGAGGTTGTCTTCGAGCTTGAGGATGACGCCCGTGCGCCAGCGCAGCGTGTCGTCGCTGAGAACGTGCGTGCGGACGACGAAGCGCGGCAGCAAGCCTTCGGGCAGCACGGGGTAGTGATACTGAAAGTTCAGGCACTCTGCCGGGTCGAACTCGGCGGCCTCGTCGGGCTGCTGCTTGTCTAGCATTTCGGGGATGAGGTAGACGCCGTC
>QHXN01000117.1 GCA_003222975.1 Acidobacteriota bacterium
CACACACACAACCAACAGAATCCACCACAGAGACATTTCACTTCACTCCTTTCTACAGTCGAGGTCTAACTCTCGTTAAAGGGCCGTCTGACGGCCGCCGCTCTGTTCGTTGAGCGCCGTCGGGCTCCGGCCTGTGAACGCGAGGTGAGCTACGCGGGCCTAGAGAAAGCCGAGAGGTATCTTGAGAAGCCCGTCTACCACGGAAACGAGCTTGGAGACCTGCTCCAGCGTGTCCGCGATGTTTGCCAAGTCCTCGGCATCCTTCTTGATCTGCGCGTTGACGGCCTTAATCTGCTTATTAGCCGCGACCAGCTCAGGAGTGCCTTCATCGAAGGTCTTGCTCAAGAGAATCATAAGCTGACCGCGCAGATGCTCTGCTATGTGGCCGAACATCTCGCGCTGGTTGGGCGTCAGTCCTCCGTCAGTTGACAGCATGAAGCATTCGTCAACTATCTTAGCCAGCGTTGCGTTATCGGTTTTCGTACTCATTATTCACCTCTCTTCAGGTCACGAAGTTTGATGACCGCACCCGCAACTTGCTCGGCGCTGCTGCGGAAGGAGTCGAGTGCCGCGACGAGCGCGGCGAGATTCTTCGGGCTGCGGTCGTTGGCGTATTTAACGAGAGCCTCGTGTGCGTCTCGCAGGCTGGTAATGGACTCGACCGGGTTGTTCGCCTTGAACAACTCGTAGCGGTTCGCGGCATCGTTTATCTTGTTGAGGAGGTCGCGCCTCTGTTCGAGGCTTAGCGTCGGCGCGGGCTTCGGGCAGAGGCCGGCCTCGAATGCCGGGTCTACCGAACAGTTGTAGAAGACGATCAACCCGTTAACAGCTTGGGAGTAGCCAGTGAGACGCTGCTGGAAAACCACGCCGCTGAGGTCTTCCTCAAGTTGTTTAATGACGGTGCGGACGGCAGGCGCGGCCTCGTTGATTGCAATACGAAGCTTGTTGTCTCGCTTCGACTCAAGGATCATCTTGCCGATGGCCCCGACGATGGTGCCTATCGGCCCCTCGAAGTTCCCGGCGGTGGGGTCGCCATTGCCGGCCAGCTTATTAAACGTCGTCCCGAGGTTGAAGAGGTTCGTGCCAAGCTCCTGCGCGGCGCTATTGAATCGCTCGGGCGCGTCCGTTCCGGCGAGTTCGGCCAAACGCTGGCCGTAGCGGCCGAGTAGTGTAATGGCGTCAACCCTCGCCCTGATGGACTCCTCGTTGAAAGTCACCCTGAATAACGCCGGCTTCTCGGGAGCACCTAGGTTTCTAGAGACAACAGTCCGCGGCGGCTTGAGGAGCACGTCCTGAAGGTATAGATCGCGCTCGAACTGGTTCATCTCGGCGAAGTAGGTTCCCACCGAGTTGCTCACCAGTCCCACGCTTTGCTGAAAGTCGGCGATCCTCTTTTTGAATTCGCCGTTGTCGCAGCCCACGCACGTTAACAGAAGTATGAGCGAGAGTGTGACTGCCAAGATGCGACTTCTCTTTGCTGTGAATAACATCACGCCTCCTAATCCTGTTCAGGGTCGAAACGAGCCGGCCGTGTAAGCGCTCGAAAGTCCGCCCGCAAGGTTTGAGTTTCGCGCGCCGGGTGCGCTCGCGTTACGCGTCGCTCTGGAATAGTGCTAAAAGTGTGCCAAGCGCGCGTCGAGTTGTTGCCCCGCCCTTACGCTGACGAAAGCTTCATGTTTGTATGAGTATTAAAGATTGCGCGGTGCGTGGGATGAGGCTGTTGCCATATCGGAACTGATAGCCGTACTATCAGCGTTGATAGCGGGCGCGGGTGTCAGAGGGCGGGGCGCGTGCGTGCGACGCGTGACTGTCCTCGCTGCCCGACCACATCGCGCACGCTTCAGTCTCAGAGTATGTTGCCCTGCCGCTTCGCGCCCTTGCCCTATGAACCCGAGGCTCATTGCTATCTCAGGCCCGACGAGGGGAACGGTTTTCGCTATGCCCGACGGCGAGGTCTCCGTCGGGCGCGACCCGGCGAACGCCGTCTGCATCAACGACCCTTCGGTCTCGCGCCGCCATTGCCTCATACGCTGTGAGGCGGGGGCTTGCCGGGTCGAAGACCTCGACAGCTTCAACGGAACCTTCGTCAACGGCGTCCCCATCGGGGTGCAGCCGCTCACAGACGGCGACCGCATAGGCGTCGGCGACGTGGTGCTGCTCTTCCTCTGTCGTAACGGAGAGGCAGAAGACTATTCGCTCGGCGTCGAACTTGATGCGGGGATAGTCACCCACTCGATGACGCGGCTGCGCAGAGAGGACGCGCACTACCTTCGTCCGGAGAGTCTGCTCGTCTCCGACTCCGGCCCGTCGCGCGCCGCGCGCGATCTGAACGCGCTCCTGAAGATAAGCATGGCGGTCAACTCTATCCGCGACATGGACACACTCCAGCGGAGACTGCTCGAACTTATCCTTGAAGTCACGCCCGCGGAGCACGCGGCCATACTCCTCGCAGAAACGGGCGCGCCCGACTTCGTCTCCGCCTTTGGCTGGAGCAGAGACGTGGGCGGCGGCGCGAGCGTACGCGTCAGCAGGACTGTGACCGGGCAAGTCTTGCTGGGCGGCGAAGCAGTCCTCTGTAATGACATAGGCGAGGGCAGCGACGCGGTCGTCTCCGACAGCCTCGTCGCGCAGCGTGTGAGGTCTCTGCTCTGCGTGCCCCTCTCAATCTTCGAGAGGGTAATAGGCGTCATCTACTGCGACACGGAAAATCCGGCCGCACCGTTTGACGACGAGCATCTGCAACTGCTCATGGCGATCGCGAGCGTCGCCTCGGTCGCGATAGAGAACATACGCCATGTCGAGCTGCTCGTGGGCGAGAACAGGCGGCTGCGGCAGGAACTTGGAGCCGAGTTCAACATGATCGGGGAAAGCGCCCCGATGCAAAGAATCTATCAGCGCATCTCGCGGGTCGCCCCAAGTGATTCAACCGTCTTAATCCGTGGAGAGAGTGGGACGGGGAAGGAGTTGGCGGCGCGCGCAATTCACGCATACAGCGAACGCAGGGATGACGCCTTTGTCGCGATTAACTGTGCGACGCTTACGGAGCATCTGCTTGAGAGCGAGCTTTTCGGTCACGAAAAGGGAGCTTTCACCGGGGCGGTCTCACAGAAAAAGGGGAAGATTGAAGTCGCAGAAGGGGGAACTCTCTTCCTGGATGAGGTAGGTGAATTGCCCATGCCCGTTCAGGCGAAGCTACTGCGCGTGTTGCAGGAGCGTGAATTCGAGCGCCTCGGCTCGACACGACCGATCAAGGTGAACGTGCGCGTAATCGCCGCAACGAATAGAGACTTGGAGGGCGCGATCAAGAATGGAACATTCCGCAAAGACCTGTACTTCCGTCTTAACGTGGTCTCGCTGGTGATGCCGTCCCTCTCAGAGCGGTGCGAGGATATACCACTACTCGCAAATAACTTCGTCTCAAAATACAGCAAGAAGTGTAAGCGGAAGGTGATGGGCATCACACCCGAGGCGCGCGCATGTTTGGCTGCATACGGATGGCCCGGCAATGTCCGCGAATTAGAGAACGCCATCGAGCACGCGGTAGTCTTGGGCGCAACCGATTTTATAGTACTGGAAGATTTGCCGGATGCAGTTATCGAAGGTCGGCGACCAAGCCAGCAAGGCACTCCTAAGTTCTACCATGCCGTCATCGAGACGAAAAAACATCTCATAACCGATGCTCTCAAACAAGTTGACGGTAATTACACAAAGGCGGCCGAGCTACTCGGCATACATCCCAACAATTTGCACAGGCTCATTCGGACATTAGGTCTTAAAGAGCGCTGCATTGATAGGTAAACCCGTCAGATGTCTAATCCAGCGCCAGCAAAGAACGACTGGATGAGCGACGGCTTCTCTCGCAGCCGCTTGACTGCGAGGCTGAGTTCAGTAGACAGATGATCCAAGTCCCTGCAACACAGGTTCCTCAACTCCACGTGCTTGAGGTGCTGCCACACGCCCTCATCCGGGTTCAGGTCAGGGGCGTAAGCCGGCAACTTCTCCAGCCGGACGAACTGCGACCCGCCTGCGGCCAGGAAAGCCTTAATCTCCTGGCTGCGGTGGATCGGCGAGCCATCCCACACCGCGAGGAGACGGCTTCCGACCATCCGCCGGACGTGGCCGAGGAAGGAGATACACTCGGCGCTGCGGAGCGGGCGGCGGCGCGTCAACGTGTAGAGTCGGCCGCAGGGCGTCACCCCGCTCATCACCGAGAGGTGGGCGCGCGTCAGGTGCGGGCGCAGCACCGGGGTCACGCCGCACGGGGCGTAAGTGCGCACCACGCCCGGCAGCAGGTAGAAGCCCGACTCGTCGATGAAGACCGACGTGCGCCGCTCGCGCCGTGCTTTTTTTTCAACTCCGGCCATCGCTCCTCGCGCCACTCGGCGATCTGCGCCTCGTCGCGCTGTGCGGCGCGCTCGGCAGGCTTCTGCGGCGTCCAGCGGAGGGCCTTGAGGAGCCGCGAGACGTGGTCTTTGTGGTACGAGACCCCGAACTCGCGCCGGATGACTTCGGCGACGCGGGCGCACGTCCATAGCTCGCCCCGGAAGTCATACGCCTCGGCCCCGTGGGACAAGAACTCCGGGAGCAGCCGCAGTTGCTCCGGGCTCAGTCTCGGAGCGGCCCCGAGGCGGGGGCGGGCGCGCAGCGCCTCTTCACCTTCTCTGGCGACGCGAGTCATCCACCGGCTGACGGCGCCTTTGGTCACGTCGAGGGCCTCGGCGACCTCGTCGTGCGTCCAGCCGTCGCGCTTGAGGCCGAGGGCGCGCCAGCGGCGTTGTTCCTTCCAGTCAGGGGTGCGGGCGTTGTGCGCTGCCATGCCCGCACTCTTACCACGTGACGGAAGGTTTACCTATCAATGCAGCGCTCTTTAAGTAGATAAGGCTGTCTTGCACGCTCATCCATTACAATATACTTCATATCGGAAACGTCCCAGTCACCATCTTGAAGGTTGAGCATACGTAGCATGGGAACACCAGTTACATCCGCCGTCGCGCGCTCCGAAATTCCATACTGAACCAAGTCGAGTGCATCTTTCAACTTATGAATCGAAAAAAGGCATGACTCAATTTCTTTCAAGAATCTAGCCATGTAACGATAATAATTTGGATCCCATCTTCTACTTGTTAGTTCATGCAGATGGCTGCGGAAAACCCGGTCTTTAAGCTTATTTGGCGGTCCGGTTTTCTGCTTGATACCGAGTTCGTCAAGCAGCACCGTATCAATGTTTGCAATGAGTTGCTGGGCTTGGTCTTCTTTCTTGTGCTTGGTTTTGTATGCACCAAGTAATTTTGTGACAACTGCATCCTGTACTTCCTTTGGAAGGATAGGAATTTCGAGTTGTTCGAACTGTTCAGTGTTTATGCTTTGAACGGTAGCTCCCGACTTAGTAATCAATGGGAGCAACCGACTGCTAAAGACGACGAAATAGGCTCCTACATACTCTGCGGAAACATCACTGCCGAAAATGATTGCCTTCAAATCCTGATTTATCGCCGTTTCATTGGTTGTAATCGTTACAGGAAGTGTATGCTGTAAGATGCCGCTTCTAAAGACGACCAACAACGTACCGGGAGGAACCAATGTAGTCGCCGACTCTAAAAGCGCCTCCTTAGATATATGATCTTCAGTGTCAGTCAAATAAAAGAAACGAAAGTCCTTTGGTGATGCCCACGGAATTTCACCCTCCCAATATTCAGGGCGTGATTTGTTTGGTGTTCCGCCAGTTCTGAATGACGCAATCTCTCGGAGTTTCCTGTGAGGATACTTTGACGTAATCTGTGAGGTTAGAAGCGCGAAATTGTATTCCGCATCAAGCCGGCCTCGGAGTCGGCTCCGCTTAACTAGAAACACCGTCGGCGGATTGACCACGCTAGAGAGCGAGAAACTCATACCTTCGTTTCCTCTATGTCCTCAATGAATTGTCTCAACTCATTAGCAATCGGCTCCAATTCGTTCGTTTTAGTTGGCCGCCCTGTGGCGTCATAGCCGATGTCTGTAGCAATAGCCATAAAGATGTCGTAGTCAGGCAATTCCTGACGGCGGCGCTCTTCATAGATTTCACTAAGTCGATTGCGTATATCTTCGACTTTGGTCGCGAATTTTTCGTTGATTTCTTTAGATCTGTCCTTATAGCTCTCAGCCTGCCGAATTTCGGCCTTGCTCATGTCGGCAAATTCGGGAAGCGTTAGCAGTTCCACAAGCTCCTTCTTCTTTTCCCGCTCCAAGGTATAGAGTACATCCGTGAAGTGCTCCTGCTTGCGGATGCTGTCTTTGAGAGCCTGCTTAGTGTCATGCATTTTCTTGGTTTGCGCGGCTGTAAATTTCTTCAGGAAGAGCACGGAGCTTTTAACGCCAGCGCCCGTAGCTGTGAAAGCAGTCTGTGGCAACGAGACTACGGCGACGATGCGGAAAAGGTCCTCAATGCCATCACGAACATATTGCAGGCTTGAATTAGTGAGGATGCTATCGGGTATGACAATAGCTAGGTAACCACCTTCGCTAAGGTACTTCCCGCACTGCTCGATGAAAAGAACCTCAGTATCTTGATTCGGACGTTCAGAAGCCACGCTCTTCGGGTTGAGCCAATCCACCTCGCGGGTCGCGAAGCGATACTGGTGCATGTAAGCCTTTTCCGTCTGCCTGACTGTAGAGCCGAATGGTGGATTAGTGATGATGAAGTCGAAGCGCGAATAAGCAAAGCCTTGGTTTTTGATCTTAGCTGCGATCTCGTCGGCCGGAATGAGGCCATCAGCGGCAACGACATTAGTATGGCCGTCGTCATGGATGATCATATTCATCTTCGCTGTGCGAGCGATCTGCTCGTTGATCTCTATCCCGTAGAGATTGTGCTGCGCGAAGTCGTGCCAGTGGCGATGATGCTGCGCTCCTTCTGGAGGACCGATTTGAGTTGGGAAATACAGATCTGCCTGCCGACGCACCTTTTCAAGAGCATGTAAAAGAAACCCTCCGCTACCACAAGAGGTGTCGAGAACGAGCGAATCGTTAGTTATCGGAAGAACATCTACGATGAACTTCACGATAGGGCGTGGTGTGAAATACTGACCGAAATCGCCACGAAAGAAGGAACCCATGAAGGTCTCGAACGCCCGGCCCTTGCTGTCAAGGTCTGTATCCTTGAGGTTGACACTTTCAAGATAGGAAACGACCGTGCGAACCTTAGCGGCACTTAGTCGAATGGAATCCTTGAAGACCTCGCGATCTTTCTTACGCCCTTCCTCATACAACTCCTGCACTCTAGCGAAAAGGGACTCGTTGGTTCGTTGCTCGGCCTTGCGACGGGCTTCGTCTGATTCGTCAGCCGGTCTTTCGGCTATGATCTGAAAGTCATAGGGGTCGCCCGGCTTGCGTGGCTTACGCTCATCCCAGAGTTTACAAAAGATTAACTTGTCGAGTTCATCGAACGCTTCGGATGGATTCAATTCGCCACCGCCCCAAAGAGCTTGGTGAGCTTGTTGGAAGCGGCGGGTTAGTTCGTCTTGGGTGACTATTTCGAGAGGGAAGAGTTTCTGTCCAGCCTTGGTTGTACCCCCTGCGTAAGCGTACTTGAATCTGGCTAGTTGTTCGACGCCGCACTGTGGGACGTCTGTAATCGTGATGCGATCTTTGGGCCTCTTGAGAGGAACTTCGTAATATTCGTCCTTGATACCAGAGGTGACCCAGACGTACCTGCCACCTTCTGCTACTGCATAACTGAATGCCTGATCAGCAGCGCGCTTAAACTCAAGTTCAGTAACATTCGGTTTCTTACATTCAACAATGATGAGTGGCGATTTCAGCGCATCATCATTGTAAACAATAATGTCAGCTTCCTTTGTCTCGGATCCCATCTGTACCGGGACGAACTGGCGGATCCGTTGAGGAGGGTACTTGTAGAGCAATACAAGACTAAGGAATGCGTCAGCTTGGACCTGCTCTTCAGGATTCTCGTAGTTACGACGCTTCTGCTGATGCAAGTAGACGATGTACTTGCCGCCGTCCTCTAGACGGACTAATCCCTTTTTCTGGCCTTCAGCAATAAGATCCATCAGCTTGTTTCCTATTTATAAAGCAATACCATCGTAAGGCGAAATTGTAATTGGATCTGCCCGTGCTTTCGAGACGCAGCTTGCCATTGGCGCAAACTCCCTGTCAATCGTCTTCAGGCTCAGCGATTGGACTGTTGGATCGAGAATAATTGTTATAGGTGAGAGGCAGCACACATTACGAAATGACGATTTTAGGAAGTCTGCGGAAGAACTTAATTTTACTAGGGAACAACTTAATTCTTTCAGGGAACAACTTAATTTTCCAGGCACAACAGCCCCGGCGGCTAGAACAGTTGGAACTTGATGGTCAGGTACTTCTTCGGGTTCTGACGGAAGTCGTAAATGAGCTTGACGGACTCGGCGGAGAGCTGGTTGACGTTGTTGTAGAGCTGTTCGTCCGTGAGTAGCTTGCCCATAGTGCCTTCGCCGCGCTGGACTCCGGCGGTTACGTTGTCAATGCGCTCGGCGGCGGTGTTGAAGCGCGCGATGGCGGCGCGGGCGTCGTTGTAGATTCCCTCGTCGGTGAGGAGCTTGCCGGCGGTGCCGCGACCCGCGTGGAGGTCTGCGACGATCTGGTCTATCTGGTCAACCGAGCGGTTGAGGTGGGCGATGGTCGTGCGGGCGTCGTTGTAGAGAGCCTCGTCGGTGAGGAGCTTGCCGGCGGTGCCGCGACCGTGTTGGAGGTCGTCGGCGATATGCTGCAAGGAGAGGCTGACGGCGTTGAGGTTGTTGTAAAGCTGCGGGTCGTTGACGAGCTTGCCGGCTGTCCCCTGGCCGGTCTGAATCTGGCGCACGAGGTCGTTCGTGGCGCGCACGGTCGCGTTCAGGTTGTTGTAGAACGCCTCGTCGTTGACGAAGCGACCGATGCTGCCCTGGCCCTGGTTGATCTTGCTGGCGATGTCGGTGAACTGCGCGGAGAGCTTGTTGAGCTGGTTGACAAGCTCGTTGCCGGACTCGGTCAGCGCCTCGACGCTGCCCGGCTGCGTGCCCTGCTGGAGCAGTTGCCCGTCACGCACCTTCTGGCCGAGCGAGGTTCCCGGCGTGACGTTGATGACCTTGTCGCTCCCCAGGAGGCTCGGCGAGCCGAGCTGGGCCTTCGAGTCGTCGCGGATGAGTTCGTCGGCGGGCCTGCCGTTGATCTCGCCCTTGATGGAGAAGGTCGCCTCGACCTGCGGCGCGTTCGGGTCGGGCGAGGGCGGGAGCAGGCGCACGTCGTCCACCTTGCCGATGGTGACGCCGGCGAGCCGCACCTCCGAGCCGGGCCGCAGCCCGTCGCCGCTCTGGAAGCGGGCCTTCAGGTGCAGCTTGGTGGAGAAGGGCGAGATGTCGCCCGACGCGTTCAGGATGAGGAAGATGAGGACGGCGATGGCGATGACGACCAAAAGGCCGACTCTCACCTCGCGGATTCCGACTCCCTTTTTTGCTGAAGGCATAGAAGCATTAGTGATGAGTGATGAGTGATGAGTGATGAGTAAAAGCACTTTGTCTTTACTCATCACTCATCACTCATCACTCATCACTTCTCCTTTCAGTGTCCGTGGATGAACCGCTGGATGTACGCGTCCTCAGTCTTGTGCAGCGACTCGTCCGTGCCCTCGAAGATGATCTTGCCGCCGCGCAGCATCAGCACCTTCGTGTTGATGAGGCACAGGCGCGAACCCTCCTCCTCGAAGACGATCTCTCCGTGGTCGTCAACGACGGCGTACTCCGAGGTCAGGTACTTGACGTTGTTCATCTCGTGCGTGACGAAGATTGATGACACGTCTTCGAGGTCGCGCAGCTTGATGGCGAGTTCGCAGATGGTGCGCGCCGTCGGCGGGTCGAGACCCGCGGTCGGCTCGTCGAACATGACGATCTTCGGGCCGCCGACGAGCGCCCGCGCGATCCCCACCCGGCGGCGCATGCCGCCCGAAAGCTCAATCGGCATCTTGTCAATGGCGTCTTCGAGGTTGACGAAGCGGAGCATCCGCCTGACCTCCTGCTCGACCTCCTCTTCGGGCACGCCCTGCTCGTGCAGGCGGTAGGCGACGTTGTCGTAAACCGACAGCGAGTCGAAGAGCGCGCCCTCCTGGAAGATCATGCCGATCTTCTTGCGCACGCTCATCATCTGGGCCTCGGTGTAGTCGGTGATGTCCTCGCCGTCAACGAGTATGCGGCCTGAGTCGGGCTTCAGCAGGCCGAGGATGAGCTTGATGGTCGTTGACTTGCCGCCGCCCGAACCGCCGAGGATGATTTTGGTCTCGCCCCTCTGAACCTTGAAGTTGAGGGAGTCTAAAACCACGAGGTCGTCGAAGGCGAGGGTCACGTCGCGGAACTCGATGGCCGGGATGATGCGCTCGCGGTCGTCAACCTCGTGGAAGGTTGACTCGGCGGCGGCCTCGCTCACCCCGCCGTGGACTTCGCCCTGCGGGTCTCGCTCTCGAACTTCAACTTCGGCGGAAGACATAAGCGTCGGCTCAGCGCCTCTAAGACGGCATCCCTAGGATAACCTGAAGCGCCTTCGTAATAAAGAAGTCGGCGATGATGACGAGGATCGAGGCGGCCACGACCGAGGTCGTCGTCGAGCGCCCGACGCCGACCGTCCCGCCCTCCGTGCCCAGCCCCTGCCGGCACGCGACCACCCCGATGATGAGTGCGAAGGCGATTGATTTGATGAAGCCGCCGAGCAGGTCGTCCGTCGTCAGACCGCGCCAGGCCGACGAGGAATACGCGCTCGAAGAGACGTTGAAGAGTTGCGTCGAGACAATCCAGCCGCCGCCGATGCCGACGGCGTCGGCCAGAAGCGTCAGCAGCGGCAGCATCGAGGCGAGCGCCACGAGGCGCGGGGCGACGAGCTTTCGCACGGGGTCTGTGCCCAGCGCCCGCATCGCGTCAATCTGCTGCGAGACGACCATCGAGCCGAGTTCGGCGGCGATGGCCGAGCCGACCCGGCCCGCGATCATCAGCCCGGCCAGCACCGGCCCCAGCTCGCGCACCAGAGATGTGGAGACCAACTCCCCGATCTCGTCCTGCGCGCCGTAATACTTCAGGGTCGGGTAGGACTGGAGCGCGAGCACGCCGCCCGTGAAGAAGCCCGTGAGGAGGATGATCGTGAGCGAGCCGACGCCGACCACGTCCATCTGCGCGATCATCTCGTTGATGTAGGCCGGGCGGCGGAAGAGCCTCCGCGCGGCGCGCGCCGCGAGCAGGGCGGTCTCCTGAACCTCAAGCAGGGCGCGCAGTGCGAAGTTCATGCGAGCAGTCGGGTAACGTGCCGAAGTATAGTCAAGCCGGAGATGTGCCGACCGGCGGCGCGCCGAGGGCGAACGACTGTCGGGCGTGGACAGCGTTAATCGCGCGCCGCGCGCAAACCGAAATTCTGTGTGCGGTCAGCCAAAAGCGAGCGGGCTATGATGTGCAAAAAAAGGCGGGTGCGTCAAGCTGAAAAGCCATGAGCCGCAAACCGTAAACCGTAACCAGAAAAAATAGTGAGCCGTGAAGCGTGGGCCTTAACAGGGTGAAGCCGCCTGTCAAAGTTCATGGCTCACGGCCTCCCAAGTTTGCGGCGTTGGCCGGGGAGGGGGCGTGCGTTGGGCGTCTTTTCGGCGGGCGTGTTAGGCCGCTGGTTCAGACGCTCCTGGCGGTTCGGGTTGTTGCCGGGGGCTTTGCCCGGCGGATTGACGCCGCGGTTGAGCTGCCTCTCAATGCGCTGTTCGCGGCGCTTCTGCTGCTGTTCGAGCAGCGCCTGCTGGTGCAACTGGCGGAAGGTTTGTAACTGTTCGGGCGTGAGCACGCGGCGCACGCGCAACTCCGTCTGTGCCCGCAGTCGCACGAGCGCGGCCTGAGCCTCGGCCACATCGCGCACGCGCTGTTCGATCAACGGCTCGTCAACCGTGTCCGAGTAGATAGCCTCGTCGAGCGCGCGCCGCGCGCGGTTGAGTCGCTGATTGAGAATCTTCGCCTGGGGCACGCTCTCGCCCTGAATCGCGCGCATCTGCCCGACCTGTTCTGAGGACAGGTTGAGCTGCCCCAGCACGGTCGCGGGGTCGTTCGGGTTAACTTGCGCCGCCGCACCTTCCTGTTGTTGTGCGGGCGTCGTTGCAGGATTCTGCGCGCGAGCGACCGGGGCGGACAGGACGAGCACGGCGAAGGCAAACCCGCACGAGACGGCGACGAGGGATTTGCGGGTCAGTGTTTTCATCGTCGAAAACCTCAAGCCGGACTTCGGGCAACGAAGGGGAGCGATTTACACTTTCGTCCGAGCCTCAACAATTCTCCTCGCGTCAGACGCTCGCCGCCTCCCTTTACTGAGGGGCGTTGACAGCGCCCAGCAGGTCGGTGAGCCGCGGCACTCTCTCCTCTCTCGGAGAGAAAGGATCAGCTACGAGTTGAGCGCTCTCGGCGCTGCCGGGAGCAGACCGCCGCGGGGTTTGCTGACGAGCCACAATCGCGCCGCCGCGTGTGGCAGACCTCTGCTGCTTCAACGCGGCCTCAAGGACGCTCACGCGCTGGCCGTTATCCGCTTCCCATTTGGCGTGCTCGGCTGCCACCTCGCGCTCAACATTCTCTTTGACGATGGCGTCAACCTGCTCCTGCGTGTAGCCAGCCTGGCCGGGTGCTTGAACGATTCTTTCCTTCTCAACGACACGCTCCTTAACACCCGTTCTGAAAGCGAGACCGTTCGAGTCCCAGCGAACTTCCGTCCGCGCGACGGTCAGAGCCGCGAGCGCGCAGACGACGAGCGCCGCGGCCAGTGCCCCGGCTTGCAGCCACAGCGGCGAGAGTGAGAAGAACTCACGCAGCGCCGCCACAGCCGAGCGCTTCCGCTCAGGCGCGGGACGCGAACTCACGACGGGCGACAATGCCTCGCTGATGTCGAGCGAGGGGACTGTGCCCAGCGCCTCGGCCTTCCACTCTCCGACGGCTTCGCGCACCACGCCGAAGGCGGCAAGCTCTTCGCGGCAGACGGCGCAGTTTGCGAGATGCTGGCGGAACGCCTTCGACTCACCGGGCGTGGCCTCGCCGTAGAGGTATGTGACGAACTCCTGGGCGCGTTCGCAGCCGCGCGGGTTCACGCCGTTGTTGGGGCTTGTGGCGTTAGACTTCTCGTTCATTGCGGGGCAACCTCCAAATGGAATCTCTCAAGCCGCATGCGCAACTGCTTCAGCGCCGTGTAGAGCCGGCTCTTGACCGTGCTCAAAGGAATCTGGAGCGCGTCGGCTATCTCCTGAAATGTCAAATCCTCAAACTCCTTCATCACGACCACCTCACGCAACTCCGGCGGGAGCGCAGCCACCGCTCGCCTGACGGCTTCCGTCCGCTCCTTCGCCTCGGTCGCGCGCGCGGGCGAAGCGCGCTCGTTCGTCGCCAGAAAACTCTCGCCCGCGGCCTCGACCTCGTCCTCGATGCCAGTCTCCGAGCGCACGCGCGCACGGCGCTGGCGCGTGATGCACTGGTTGACCGCGATGCGGTGCAGCCAGGACGAGACTTTCGCCTCGCCGCGGAAGCCTTGCAGATTGCGGTAGGCCGCGATGAAGGTCTCCTGCGTGGCGTCGCGCGCGTCCTCGTATGCGCCGAGGATGCCGTAAGTCAGGGCGTAAATTTTCCGCTCCCAGCGGCGCACCACTTCACCGAAGGCCTCCTGGTCTCCGGCAAGCGCGCGTTCCACCAACTGCTCGTCGGTCGTCAACGTCTCTCCAACAATCGGGCGAGCTTCAAAGTTTCGAGCGCCGGCACCGCGCGCTCAATGGTTTAGACGTAATGCCCCGCCCGTTAGTCTTTAAAAAGTCTGAGCCGCGCTGCCCTCCCAAGCTTTCGGGGCGGACGGGCGTTCAGTTTAAGAAGATAACTTCCGCCGGTGAGCCTTTCAAGCCATCTTTAACCATAAAAATCAAAGGGTTAAATAAAGACAAACATTGACAACGAAGCCCCCGGTTCGTACTATAAATTCTGCGTGCGGCTTTTCCGGCGGGTCGCGCGGAAGTTTTTTCAGTGCCGTCCGTCCGACCTGATTTTACCCGTTCGACCACTATTTTCCTTCTGAAATGTTCGACAGACTTCGCCGCGTCCGTCTGCTCTACATCGTCCTTGGGACACTGCTCGTCGTCGGGCTTATGCCGCTGTGCATCGTCGGCTGGATGCTCTCCGACCGCAGCGCCACCGAGCTGCGTTCGGTCGAGGGGCGCTACCAGGCACAGCTCGTGCAGGACAAGGCGAGGCAGATCGAGCTGTTCGGTCAGCGTTACCGCGAGGTCGTGACGGGGCTTGCGCGCGCCTTCGAGCTGACGGGCGGCGTCGGCGTGCTCGGACACGGCGGGAGCGACGAGCGATTCCAGAAGGTTGTCGAGGGGGACCGAAACCTCGACGCGCTCGCCATACTGCCCGTGGCCGGGACGCCTCACATCGCTTACAAGCCGGACGCGGTCACCCGCGAGGAGGTCAACGCGCGCGTCAACGTGGCACTCGCGAACATGAATGGGCCGGGCGTGCGCATCAGCGGCCCGCACCTCATACGTTCGAGTCAGGAGATGGCACTGACCATCGCCGCGCCCGTCATGGGCGGCAGCGATTCGGGCGAAGTGGTGGCGGCGGTCGTCGCGGTCGTCTCGTTCCAGGATGTCTTCGCGTCCGTCCAGCAGGCGACGCCGATGAGCGAGCGCGAGCTTTTGGAGCGCGGCCTGCCCGTGGTCTTCGTCGTCAACCAGGACGGGCGCGCCGTCGCCCACCCGGACGCGCGCGTCGCCTTCGCCGAGCGCTCGATGATGGACTTGAAGGTCGTGCAGGACTGGGCCGCGACGGGCAGGCAGGTGAAGTCCGCGCTCGCGCCCTTCAACGCGCAGCGCGACGGGCGCGAGGTCAGGATGCTCGGCGCTTACGCGACCGCGCGGCTCGACGACGACGCGCTGCTCGGCGTCATCGCTGTCCAGGACGAGCACGCCGCGCTCCAGTCCGTCGCGGACATGCGTCGGCAGACGCTCTACATCAGCCTCTTCGCCGCCAGCTTCGCGCTCCTCATCGGCTTCCTCTTCGCCAAGCAGTTGACGAACCCTGTGCGCGACTTGGCCGAGGGCGCGCACCGCATCGCGGGCGGCGACTTCTCGCAGCGCATACACGTTCGCAACCGCACGGAGCTTGGCGAGCTGGGCGACTCGTTCAACCTGATGACCGACCGGCTCGAAAGCTACATCGAAGACTTGCGCCGCGCGGCTGAAGAGAACCGCGAGCTGTTCATTGGCACGGTCAAGGCCCTGGCCGCGGCCATTGACGGCAAAGACCCTTACACGCGCGGCCACTCGGAGCGCGTCGCGCGCTTCTCGCTCGCCATCGGCGAACGGCTCGGCCTGCCGGACGAGGAGCTGGAGAAGCTGCGCATCAGCGCGCTCCTGCACGACGTGGGCAAGATCGGCATTGACGACAACATCCTGAAGAAGCCCGCGGCCTTGACGAACGAAGAGTACGAGATCATGAAGCAGCACCCGCAGAAGGGCTACAAGATCATGTCGCAGATTCCGGCGATGCGCGACTTCCTGCCCGGCATGTACATGCACCACGAGATGATGGACGGCAACGGCTACCCGCAGGGCCTGAAGGGCGACCAGATTCCGATGCAGGCGCGCATCGTCTCGGTCGCCGACACTTTCGACGCGATGACGACCGACCGTCCCTACCAGAAGGGCATGAGCCTCGAAGACGCCATCGCGCGCGTCAAGACCTTCGTCGGCACGCGCTACGACGAGCGCGTCGTTGCCGCCCTCTTCGAGGCTTGCGCGACGGGGCAGATCACGCCGGGCCGCGTCCGCCTCTCCAAGCGCACGCAGGAGCTCTCCAAAGTGCCGCGTCCTCAACCCGCCGTGCAGGCGCAGGGCGCTTCACTCCCGAAGCAGCCGGCCACCGCTTAACCTCAAATCAACAGCACGACCAGAGACCTCTGACTGCCGCATCGTTTTGCCGCGGTGCGGCAGACGTTTATAATCTCGAACTTTGAATCAAGCTTTCATACAGCAAAGGCGTTAATCAATCACATGGGACTTTTCTGGAGACGCAAGAAAGAGGATCGCTACGTCACGCTCGGCCTCAACCGGCCCGCGGCGGAGCCAGCCGAAGAGTCGAAAGAAGAGGCGGCCCGCGCGCCCCTCGAACCGCCCGCGGGCGCAGCCGCTGCCGCGCTTGAGTCGGCAGTCAATCCGCCCGTCATCGAGCCGGTGCCTACGGGCGGGACGCCGACGCCACAGCCCGCGGCGGAGACGGGACTGACCGAAGCGCGCAAAGAAGAAGTTATCGAAACTCCGCGACCGGCGACGCCACCCGCGCAGCCCGAGCCGCGCGAGACCGTGCGCGAGCGCGCACCCGTGTCGCAGGAGACGCGCCCCCCGCAGCCCGCGCGCCCGGCGGCGCGCTCGTCTTTCTCCTCCTCAATCCTCGGCCTCGACCGCTCGGCGGAGGAGTTGCAGGCGGAGGTCGAGGCGCTTGAGCAGACCTACGCCGCGCGCTTCTCGCGCGCCATCGAGGCGACGCGCGAGTCTCTGTCCGAGCGGATTGACACGGTCTTCCAGAATCGCAAGCAGATAGACGCCGAACTCCTCGACGAACTGGAAGAGGCGCTCATCGCCGCAGACATCGGCGTCCCCGTGACGCTCGAAATCCTCGACCATGTGCGCCGCGCCGTCACGCGCAAAGAGATCGGCGACATCGCTGCACTCAAGGCCGCGCTCAAGGGTGAACTGCTTTCCATCCTCCGCGAGTCCGAGGAGAAGGGCGTGGCGAGCGAGGAGAGCGTGCCCGAAGCGGTCGCGCCTTACGTCATCATGGTCGTCGGCGTCAACGGCGTCGGCAAGACCACCACCATCGGCAAGCTCGCGCAGCGCATCAAAGCCGAAGGGAACGACGTGCTCATCTGCGCGGCGGACACTTTCCGCGCCGCAGCCTCCGACCAGCTCGCCATCTGGGCCGAGCGCACGGGCGTGCCCCTCATCCAGCAGAAGCAGGGCACAGACCCCGCCGCCGTCCTCTTCGACGCGCTCAAGGCCGCGAAGGCCAGGGGGTCGGACGTGCTCATCGTGGACACCGCCGGGCGTCTCCACAACAAGGCGAACCTGATGGCCGAGCTTGAGAAGATGAAGCGCGTCGCGGGCCGCGAGGTCGAGGGCGCTCCGCACGAGACGCTGCTCGTCTTAGACGCCGTGACGGGCCAGAATGGACTCGAACAGGCGCGGCAGTTTTTGAAGACCGCGGGCGTCACCGGCATCGTGCTCACGAAACTCGACGGCACGGCAAAAGGCGGCATCGCCGTCGCCATCTCCAAAGAGTTGGGCCTGCCCATACGCTACGCAGGCATCGGCGAGAAGGTTGACGACCTCGTCGTCTTCGACCCGGAGCAATACGTCAACGGACTCTTCGCGTAAGTTCAAAGTTCCAGGTTCAAGGTTCAAAGTTTTCTCGGTCGCGGGCCTTGAGCTTCGACTTCGGACTTGAGCTTCCAGAACAACTTTGAACTTTGAACATGAAACTTTGAACTCGGATGAGCACATGATATCGCGCGCCCTCGAACTCGCCGCGCGCGGCGCGGGGCAGGTGAGTCCCGGCCCGCTCGTCGGCTGCCTGATCGTCGGACGCGGCGGCGAGACGGTCGGCGAGGGCTTCTACATCTACGAGCGAGTGAAGCACGCCGAGACGCTGGCGCTCGAACAGGCCGGCGCGCGCGCGCGCGGCGCGACCGCCTACGTCACGCTCGAACCGCACGCGCACACGGGCCGCACGCCGCCCTGCACCGAGGCGCTCATACGCGCCGGAGTCGCGCGCGTCGTCGCCCCCATCGAAGACCCGAACCCGCTCGTTTCGGGGCGCGGCTTCGCACGCTTGAGAGAGGCGGGCATCGCCGTCATGGTCGGCGTTCTTGAGCAAGAGGCCGCGCGCCTGAACGAGAAGTACATCCACTCGCTGCGACACAATCGTCCGTTCGTCCACCTGAAGCTCGCCTGCTCGCTCGACGGTCGCATCGCCACGCGCACGGGCGACGCGCGCTGGATCACGGGCGAGGAGTCGCGCGCGCGCGTCCAGCGCCTGCGCCGCGAGTACGACGCGGTGCTCGTCGGCTCCGGCACCGCCACCTCGGACGACCCGCTGCTCACAGACCGCACAAAGCTCCCGCGGCGACGCCTGCTCCTCCGTGTCGTGCTCGACGAGCGCCTGCGCCTCGCGCCCGACTCGCAACTCGCCCGCACGGCCCACGAGTCTCACGTCCTCGTCTTCACGTCCGAGACTGCGGATGCGCGTCAGGTAGCGGCGCTCGAAGCATGCGGCGTCGAAGTGTTGAAGGCAGCTTCGGGCGCGCGCGACCTTGTTTCAGTTTTGGAAGAGCTGCACCGGCGCGAGGTTCAAGGGCTGCTCGTCGAAGGCGGCGCAAGCGTCGCGGGCGCTTTCTTGCGCGCCGGTCTGGTCAACAAGGCGAGCTTCTTCATCGCGCCCGTCATCCTCGGCGGCGACGCCATCGGCGCGGTCGCCGGCGCGGGCGCGCTCACCGTCAAAGAAGCCGCGCGTCTCCGCGACGTAGAGACCGCGCGCCACGCCGAAGACGTGGAAATCACGGGCTACTTAAAAGCCGTGAACCGTGAACCGTAAACCGTGACAAGTGGTTTCTGCCTGACCACGGTTCGCGGCTTCTGGCTCACAGCTTTCTTGTCACGGTTTACGGTTCACGGTTTACGGCTCTTATGCTTCCGCGCGCGAAAAAGAGGCTGGGGCAGAACTTTCTGGTTGACGAAACTTACGCGCGCCGCATCGTCGGCGCGCTCGCTCCGCGCGCGGGCGAGACTGTGTTGGAGATCGGGCCGGGTCGCGGTGCTCTGACTTCGCCGCTGGTCGAGAGCGGGGCGCGTGTCGTCGCAGTCGAGTTCGACCGCGGGCTGGTTGCGCCGCTGCGCTCGCGCTTCGCCGAGCGCGAGAATTTCACGCTCGTCGAGGCCGACGCGCTCGAAGTCGAGTTCTGCTCCGTCATCGAGCCGGACGCGAGCGCGCGCGTCGTCGCCAATCTGCCTTACAACATCTCGACGGCGATCCTCCAGCGGCTCATCGAGCGGCGGCGCTGCGTCTCCGAGATGGTCTTGATGCTTCAGCGCGAGGTTGTGGCGCGAATCACGGCGCCGCCTGGCTCGACCGAGCGCGGCTACCTGACCGTGATCGTCGAGGCGTACTGCGAGGCCGAGGCGTTGTTCGACGTGCCGCCGGGCGCGTTCCGCCCCGTGCCGAAGGTCTGGAGCACAGTGGCTAGGTTGCGCGCGCGCGCGGGCGGCCCGGAGGTCGGCGACGAGCGGCTGCTGTGGCGCGTCGTCAGCGCGGGCTTCGCGCAGCGGCGCAAGACGATTCTTAACAACCTGCGCGCCGCGCCCGGCGATTTGCGCGCACGCGTCGAGGCGGTCGGCGGCGCGGCCACGCTGCTCGAAGCAGCAGGCATCGAGCCGGCGCGACGCGCCGAAACGCTCGCGCTCGACGAGTGGGTCGCCGTCACGCGTGCGCTGGAAGGGCCGCCCTCGGTTCGGCGCGTGCAGGATTAGCGGCCCCCTCTGTGCTATACTCGCGCCTTAATTTCCCCCCGTCTGTTTGACTCGCGGCGGGCGCAGGCCGCACGCCGGTTTGGAGAGAACTGTAAAGAAGTGAGTAACGTAATCGAGCTGACCCCCCTCGGCGGTCTCGGCGAGTTCGGGAGCAACTGCCTGGCGGTGCGCTTCGGCGAGGACATGATCCTCGTTGACGTAGGCATGGGCTTCCCCGAAGAGAGCGCCTACGGCGTGGACGTGTGCATCCCGGACTTCGAGTTCCTCGAACAGTACCGCGACCAAATCCTCGCCGTCGTCCTCACGCACGGCCACGAAGACCACATCGGCGCGCTTCCCTACGTGCTCAAAAAATTCAACGTCCCCGTCTATGCCTCGCACTTCACGATGGGACTGGTCGAGAGCAAGCTGGAAGAGCACGAGCTGCTGGGCGACACGCTGCTGCACCGCGTCGAACCGCGCGACGTGGTCGAGATCGGCGCGTTCGAGGTCGAGTTCATACGCGTCTCCCACTCGCTCGTTGACTGCTTCGCCCTCGCCATCAAGACGCCCGTCGGCACGATCATCCACACGGGCGACTACAAAGTTGACGAGACGCCGGTCATCGGCGAGCCGATTGACCTGAGAACCCTGCGCCGCTACGGGCAGGAGGGCGTGCTCGCCCTCACGTCCGACTCGACCAACGCGACCGTGCCGGGCCGCACGCCTTCGGAGCGCGCCGTCATCCCCGACTTCGAGGAGATTTTCTCCGAAGCCGAGGGGCGCATCTTCGTCGCCGCCTTCGCCTCTTCGATTCACCGTTTGCAAATCGTCATTGACGTGGCGCAGCAGTTCGACCGCAAGGTCTGCGTGCTCGGTCGCTCGATGGTCAAGAACGTCGAGATCGCCGAGCGCCTCGGCTACCTCGACCTGCACGAAGGCATGCTCGTCTCGCTCCAGGAGTCGCGGAAACTCGACGACGGCGAGATCGTCTATCTCGTCACGGGGTCGCAGGGCGAGGCGCGCGCGGCGCTCTCGCAGTTGTCGTCGCAGTCGTACAAGGGACTTTCGATTCAGGAGGGCGACACGGTCATCCTCTCGGCGCGCATCATTCCAGGGAACGAGCGCGCCATCTCCCGCCTCATCGGCGAGATTTACAAGCGCGGCGCGGCCATCATTGACGAGAAGCGGCGTTTGATACACGTCAGCGGCCACGCCTCGCAGGAAGACATACGGATCATGACCGAGGCCGTGCGCCCCAAGTTCGTCGTCCCCGTGCACGGCGAGTACCGAATGCTCTACCGGCACAAGGAATTTTTGAAGAATCACTGCGACTTCCCCGAAGAGAACATCATTCTCATCGAGAACGGCGACGTTCTGGAACTCGACGGCGAGCACGCCACGATCATCAGAAAGAACGAAATGGGCCGCACCTTCATCGGCGACTCCGGCTTCGAGGAGATTGACGGCGAGGTCGTGCGCGAGCGCCGCCAGCTCGCCTACGACGGCGTCATCGCGCCCGTCGTCACCGTCAGCGAGGAGACGGGCGAGCTGGAAGCCACGCCTGAAATCGTCGCGCGCGGCGTCCTCGGCCTCGACGGCAACGGCGACTCCGCCGACTTCCTCCGCGACATACAGCGCGTCGTCGAGGACGCCGTCAACGCCGCTTCGAGCGACGTGCGGCGCGACACCTCGCTCCTGAAAGAGCGCGTCCGCGTCGAACTCAAGCGCTTCATCCAGAAGCAAACCGTGGACGCGGCTGCTCGAAAACCCTGAGCTGAGTCCGCGCGCGGAATCTATCTTCATGCTGCTGCGCGACCCGTTCGAGGTGACGCTGCTCTTGGAAGAAGAGGACTGGCGCGCGATGCGCCACGCGGCGCGGGACGCGAGGGTTGAAGGCGGGTTCAGGCTCGTGACGCTCGATGTCGAGCTGCCGTGGAACGTCGTCGGGTTTCTCGCGCGCGTGACGGAGATTCTGGCGGCGGCGGGCATCGCGGTCGGCGCGCTCTCCGCCTTCTCGCGCGACCATCTTTTAATCAAGCAGGAGGATTTGGGGAAGGCGTTGCGCGTTCTCGGCGAGCACGTCGCCGAGCTTTGTTGAAATGTCTTACGACTGGAAGGAAAAAGTCGTGCTCGTGACCGGCGCGTCGAGCGGCATCGGTCGCGCTTTGGCCGTCGAGTTGGGAAGGCGCGGGGCGTGTGTGGGCTTGACGGCGCGGCGTGCCGAGGAGTTGATGAAGGTCGCCGGAGAGGTCGAGCGGGCGGGCGGGCGGGCGCTGGCGCTGCCGGCGGACGTGCGAAACGCGGAGGAGATGAAGGGCGTGGCCGGGCGCGTGCGCGAGACGTGGGGCGGGACGGATGTTTTGATCGCCAACGCCGGGATGAGCACGACGACCTTCGGCGCTCAACTCGAAGCGGGCGAGGCGGGCGACGTAATCTCGATCAACGTCATCGGCGTCGTCAACAGCGTGGCCGCGGTGCTGCCCGACATGCTCGCGCGTGGGCGCGGGCATCTAGTCGCCATCTCAAGCCTCGCGGCCTACCGCGGCCTTCCGAAGTCGGGCGCGTACAGCGCGAGCAAAGCCGCCGTCTCGACCTTCTTCGAGAGCCTGCGCGTTGACCTGCGGAAGAGCGGCATTGACGTGACCGTCATCCACCCCGGCTTCATACGCACGCCGATGACCGCGAGCCGGAAGCGGAAGCTGCCCTTCCTCCTCGAAGCGGACGACGCGGCCTGCCGCATCCTGCGCGCCGTCGAGCGCCGCGCCCGCTCTTACGCCTTCCCGTGGCAACTCGCGAGTCTGGTGCGCCTGATGAAGCACTTGCCGAACGCGGTTTACGACCGGCTCGCATCGAACACTTCGTTCCGCGATTGATGGCTGTTGGCTATTAGCTGTTAGCTGTTAGCTAAAACCAACAATGCAGAGTTTCCATCTCACGTAAAGGCGAGCGCCCAGAGAAGGGCTTTCTTCCAGGTCGGGCATAAAAAGCTAAAAGCTAACAGCTAATAGCCAACAGCTAAAAACAAATGAACATCATTCAGGCCATCATCCTCGGCATCGTACAGGGGCTGACCGAGTTCATCCCCGTCAGCTCGACCGCGCACCTCGTTTTCGCGACGCGCCTGACGGGGCTGTCGCAGTCGCTCGACGCCGAGCAGGTGACGGCGACGATTGCCGTCATCCAGTTGGGGACGCTCGTCGCCGTCCTCGTCTATTTCGCGGAAGACATCTGGAACATCTGCCTGGCCTTCGTGCGCGACCACGTCCTCCTGCTGCGGGGGCTGACGCCGCCCGACGTTGACGGGCGCGGCCTGCTGGGGAGCCGTCTGTCGAGCGACGCCAAGCTCGGCTGGCTAATCTTCATCGGCTCGCTGCCCATTGGCGTCCTCGGCCTCCTCTTCAAGAAGCAGATCGAGGGCACGTTCACGAAAAACCTCTGGGTGATCGCGACGATGATGGTCGTCGTCGCGCTGCTGCTCGCCGCGGCGGAGAAGGTCGGGAAGAAGGAGCGCGGGATGGAAAAACTTGGCCTGGGCGACGCCCTGGCCGTCGGGTTCGCGCAGTGCCTGGCGCTCGTTCCGGGCGCGAGCCGCTCCGGCTCGACCATTATGGGCGGTCTCTTCGCGGGCGAAATGCGCGAGACCGCCGCACGCTTCTCGTTCCTTCTTTCAATCCCGGCGGTCGGCGCGAGCGGTCTGCTCGAACTCAAGAAGGCCGTGCACAGCCTGCCGCCGGGCAGCGCCGTCTCGCTCGCCGTCGCGACCGCCGTCTCCGGCGCCGTCGGCTACGCCTCTATCTGGTTCCTGCTGCGCTACCTTCGCACGCACTCGACCGCCGTCTTCATCGGCTACCGCCTCGTCGTCGGCGCTCTGATACTCATCCTGCTCGCGGTCGGCTTCGTGCAGCCGCTCGGCGGCATCTGACGATTGCGGAATGTGGATTTCGGATTGCGGATTTGACCGATGAGGGCCGCGCCGTCTTCAATCCGCATTCAGCAATCCGAAATCCGCAATCGGAAGGCTCGCGCCGCGCCGCGCGTTCGGTTACACTAAGTTTCGCCCCTCCTGTCTCAAGCAGCGAACTCTCCCCACGGACGGAAGGGCGGTTTTCCCATGAGCGACCGAACGAACTCGGAGACGATTCCCCCATCACAGCGCCCGCGCAGCCCCCGCGTGCCCGTCAACTTCACCGTCGAACTCGAAGGCGACGACGCGGACGGCAGGCACTTCCACGTCACCGCCGAGGCCGTGCGCGTCAGCCGCGGCGGCGCGACGCTCGTTACGGACGTGCACGCGAGCGCCGGGCTGAGCCTGCGCCTGACGCCGCCCTTTGGGCGCGCGCTCGAAGCCGAGGTCAACGGCGTCTGGACTGACGAGGCGGACGGGCGTCAGCGCATCGGCGTCCGCCTCCTCGACCCCAACGGCTGGTTCGCCGAATGACAATGAAGACCGCGAGCGAAACGAGGTCGGGCGCGCGCCGCTGGGTCTTGCGCCGCGACGCCGAAGGGCGTGCGCCCGCGTTCGCACGCGCGCTCGTCGTCTCATCCGCAGTCGCCGGCGTCCTCGCCGCGCGCGGCGTCTCGTCGGAAGATTCGGCGCGTGCGCTGCTACGGCCCTCGCTCGGCCAGCTACACGACCCGTACCTGATGCTCGGCATGCGCGAGGCGGCGGCGCGTGTGCTCAAGGCCGTGGACGCGGGCGAGCGGATTCTGATCTACGGCGACTACGACGTTGACGGCACTACGGGGACGGTCGTCCTGCGCCGCGCGCTCGAAGTCCTCGGCGCGCAGACCGGCTACCACGTGCCGCACCGCTTCACCGAGGGCTACGGCATCCGCCGAGACGTGTTGGAGCGCGCGCAGGCCGAAGGCTACACGCTCGTCATCAGCGTTGACTGCGGCATACGCGCGCACGAGCCTCTGGAGTGGGCGCGCACGAACGGCCTCGACGTGATCGTCACCGACCACCACCTGCCCGACGAGGACGAGGGTGCGCCGCCCGCCTTCGCCGTTTTGAATCCGAACCAGCGCGGCTGCGCGTACCCCGACAAGAACCTCGCGGGCGTCGGCGTCGCGTTCAAGCTCGCGACGGCGCTCTTGCGCGAGCGCGGGCGTGAAAATTTAGTGCCCGGCTTCCTCAAGGTCGTCGCCATCGGGACTGTGGCGGACGTGGCGCAGCTCACGGGCGAGAACCGCGCCATCGTCGCGCTCGGCCTCAAGGACTTGCACCGCGCCACGAATCCCGGCTTGCGCGCGCTGTTGGAGGTCGCGGGCGTGGGCGACGGTCGCGGCGTGCGCGCCTTCGACCTCGGCTTCCGGCTCGGCCCGCGCATCAACGCGGCGGGACGCATGGACGCGGCGCGCGCCGTCGTCGAGCTGTTCGAGACGAAGGACGCGGGCGAGGCACGCCGCTTGGCCGAGCACCTCGACGCGCGCAACCGCGAGCGACGCGACGTGCAGCAGCAGGTGACGGAGCGCGCGCTCGCCGAGGTGGCGCTGGGCGGGCCGGGGGAAACGTCCGTAGTCGTCGTCGCGGGCGAGGGCTGGCACAGGGGCGTCGTCGGGCTGGCCGCGTCGAAGATTTGTGAAAAGCTTGGGCGACCGGCGGTCGTCATCTCGCTCGAAGAGGACGGCACGGGGCACGGCTCGGCGCGCAGCACCGATGAGTTCCACATGCTCGACGCGCTGACGGCCTGCGCCGACCTGCTCGAAGCCTTCGGCGGCCACGCGCACGCCGCGGGCCTCGCCGTCCGCCGTGAGAACGTCGCCGAGCTTCGTCGTCGCCTGAACGAGAACGCCGCGCGCCTCCTTTGTGAAACCGACGGCGTGCCGTGCCTCGAAGTTGACTTGGAGCTTCCGCCCGATGCTCTCTCGCTCGAACTTTGCGCCGAGCTTGAGGCGTTGGAGCCTTTCGGCGCGGGCTGGCCCCGGCCCGTCTTCGTCACGCGCGGCCTGCGGGTCGTCGGCGAGCCGCGCGTCGTCAAAGAGCGACACCTGAAATTCAACGTCAACACACGGGACGGGCGCGTACACGACTGCATCTGGTGGGGCGGCACTGAAAGAACCACAGCAACGCCCCGCCCCGGCCAGAGCATCGAACTGGCCTATGCCGTCGAGGCCAACTGCTGGAACGGCCACACGCGTTTGCAGTTGGTCGTTGAAGACTTAAAGGCCGTGAACCGTGAACCGTAAACCGTGACGAGATGAAGACGGGCTTTTCTCGTCACGGTTTACGGTTCACGGTTCACGGGGTTTCTGATGCAAGAGATTCGACGCAGAAAAGTGGCGGGCATCGGGCTGCGCATCGCGGCCCCGAAGTTCGTGCGCGTGCTGGCGCTCTGCCTGCTGGCGTGCGGTCTGGCGGCGGTCGCGATCTCGTACTGGCGTCTGAGGGGGCACACGGAGTTCCGACTGCGACCGGGGCAGGCGCAGCTCTCCACCGAGGTCGTCGGAGACATACACAACCTCGAACACCGCGAGATGAAGGGCGACCGGCTCTGGGTCGTGCTCACAGCCGACCGCGACCTGACGTACTCGGACGGTCACCACGAGCTTGAGAACGTCCACCTCGAAGTTTATCCCGACAAGGGCGACCAGCCCGACAAGATCAGCTCGCAGCGCACACTGACGAACGAGGACAACACGCAGTTCCTCTTCACCGGTAACGTCCAGATAGAGACGCGCGACCGTCTCGCCGTGAAGGCCGAGGCGGTCGAGTACGACGTGAAGACGGAGGTCGGCAACGTGACCACGCCCGTCAGCTTCGAGCGCGAGAACGTGTCGGGGCGCGCCGACACGGCGAGCCTCGACGGGAAGAGCAAGAAGCTCAACTTGAAGGGCAACGTCGAGATCACGGTCAAGCCGGAGACCGACGCGCAGCGGCAGTCGGCCCCGGCGGGCGTGCCGAAGATGAACCTGCGCGGGCTGCCTTTGACCGTCAAGTCGGCGCAGGCCGACTTCGACCAGAACCAGTTGCAACTCTCCTTCAGCGGCGGCGCGGTCGCCGAGCAGGGGCGCGACGTGATGAGCGGCGAGACGCTTTCGGGGAGCCTCAGCGAGCAGAAGCGCGTGAAGTACGTCGTCGCGCGCGGCAGCGCCTACCTGCGCTCGATGAACGAGGGGCACTCCGCGGAGGTCTTCTCCGACTCGCTCGAATTCTTCTTCGACGAGAACCAGAAGCTCGAAAGGTCGCACGCCGCTGGCAATGTCCGCGCGAAAACTATTGACGCCGACTCCGACGCGCAGCTCGTCACGCAGGGCGTGGTTGACCTCGACTTCGCCGTGCAGGACGAGCGGAGCGTCCTCAAAGAGATGCGCGCGGGCGAGCGGCCCGTCGTCACGCTCTCCGCGCCGAAGTCGAAGGCCGCAGACCCGAGGGCCGCGAACAAACGCCTGACCGCCGACGGCATACGTCTCTACTGGCATGCGGCGGGGCGCGACCTCGAACGCGCCGAGGCCGACGGCAACGCCGAACTCCTCGTCGAGCCGGCGCAAGCCAACCCGGCGGCTGACCGCAAGACGCTCAACGCGGCCCTCATCCGCTGCCAGTTCTACGAGGCGGGGAATCTCGCGCAGACCTTCACCGCGTCCGGCAACGCGAAGGCCGTCGTCGAGCCTTTACAACAGACGGAGAAGCGCGCGACGCGCACGCTCACCTCGCAGGAGATGGTGGCGCAGTTCGTCCGCGAGACGCAGGACGTTGAGCGCTTCGACGCCACCGGCGACGCGCACTTCCAGGAGCGCGAGCGCACGCTCGCCTCGCAGAAGATGACGGCGCTGTTCTCGCGCGACACCGCGGCGCTCGAACGCGTGGACGCCACCGGCGACCCCAAGTACAAGGAGCAGGATCGAAACGGCCAGGCCGCCGCGATGTCTTACACGGCGGGCGACGGCTTCGTCCGCATGCGCGGCGGGGAGCCTGTCGTCTGGGACTCGCGCGCCCGCCTCAAGGCCGCGGAGATTGACGCAGACACTATCGACAAAGTCTCGAACGCGCGCGGCAAAGTCCAGACGACCTACTACAGCCAGGAGCAGACCGGCGGGGCCGCGCCCTTTAAGAACGTCAAAAGCCCTGTCTTCATCGCCTCGGCTGCCGCAGAGTTCCAGCACGACGCGGGCGTCGGCATCTACACCGGCAACGCTCGCGCGTGGCAGGACGATAATTTCGTGAAGGCCGACCGCATCGTGCTCTACCACGAGCGCAAGCGCATGGAGGCCGAAGGGAGTGTCCAGAGCGCGCTCTACAACGCGCGACGCAAGGAGGCCAACGGCACGCGCACGGTCGTCCCTGTCTTCGCCACCTCGCGCACGATGTTCTACAGCGACTCAGACCGCCTCGTTCATTACGAGGGCGACGTTGACATACACCAGGGCACGGAGCGCATCACGGGCGGCTTGGCGGACGTTTACCTCCTGAAAGACACTTACGAAGTGGAGCACACCGTCGCCGAGCGCAACGTCGTCGTCACGCAGCCCGGAAGGCGCGGCACGGGCGACTGGGCGCAGTACACGGCGGAGGATGAGAAGGTCGTGCTCACGGGCGGTCCAGCGCGCGTCGAGGACGCCGAGAAGGGCACTAGCGAGAGCCGGCGCATGATCGTCTATCTGCGCGACAACCGCGTCATCAGCGACGGCGGCGAAAACGCACAACAGTCAACGGGGCGTGTGCACACGACGCACAAAATCCGTAAACCGTGAACCGTGAACCGTGACAAGTTAAAACCAACTTCGCTCTCGTCACCCCTCACGGTTCACGATTCGCGACTCTTCTCTCGTCACGGTTTACAGTTCACGGTTCACGGCTCTTATGGCGACCGAGCAGATCATCGAAGCGGCTGAGGCGGAGGAAGGGCGGGGCATGAGGCGGTCGCTCGCGCCATCGGCGGAGTCGCTGGCCGCGTCCGACCTGGTGAAAGCTTACGGCAGGCGGCGCGTGGTTGACGGGGTGAGTCTGCACGTCGAGCCGGGCGAGGTCGTCGGATTGCTCGGCGCGAACGGGGCGGGGAAGACCACGACCTTCTACATGATCATCGGCTTGGAGCGCGCGCAGGCGGGCCGGATCACGCTCGCGGGCCGCGACATCACGCGCCTGCCGATGTACCTGCGCGCGCGCCTCGGCATCGGCTACCTGCCGCAGGAGCCTTCCGTCTTCCGCAGGATGACGGCGGCGGAAAACATACTCGCCGTGCTCGAAACGATGGGCTTGCGCCGGGGTGAAAGATTGAAGCGGCTCGAAGAGCTGCTCGAAGAGTTCGGCATCCAACACGTGCGCAACACGCGCGGCGACGCTCTTTCGGGCGGCGAGCGCCGGCGCACCGAAATCGCGCGCTCTCTGGCGACCGAGCCGCAGTTCATCCTCCTCGACGAGCCTTTCGCCGGCATTGACCCGAAGGCCGTGGACGACATTCAGCAGATGATCCTCTACCTGAGAGCGCGCGGCATCGGCATACTTATCACCGACCACAACGTCCGCGAGACTTTGGGCGTCACAGACCGCGCCTACATCATGGCCGACGGTCGCATCTTCCGCTCCGGCCCGCCCGTCGAGCTGACGGAGGACGCCGAGGTGC
>QHXN01000011.1 GCA_003222975.1 Acidobacteriota bacterium
GTCGATTAGACTTGAAGAGTCCATGGAGGACATTTATGGAAACCGTAAGCATTGTAATAGCAACAATGAAGGTCGCAGCGGCAAAGCTGAGCGGCATCAAGGCATGGTCGCTTTTATCGTTCATTGTTCCCGTGCGCTAGTGGAAACTATGCACTTTCAGTGCAAGACTTTCAGTTGCAACGCACTCAGATAAAATCTGAAAGGGAGCGTTGCAGGACGTGGCCCCTATTGAAATAGAAGAGGCGCGACTTTCAGTCATCGCCGAAATCTATGCACTTTCAGTGCATAGTGGTTTGATCTACTTGTCAAAGAACTTTTTTCCACTTACTTAGGAGCAATAATGAGCACGAAAATGAAGGCAGCACAGATAAGCAAAGCAGGTGGCGATTGGGAACTAGTCGAGCGCGACGTTCCCGAACCGGGTCCCGGCCAGGTGCGCGTGAAGGTCGAGGCATGCGGCATTTGCCACAGCGACGCGCTGGTCAAAGACGGCATCTGGCCCGGTCTTCAGTATCCACGCGTGCCGGGTCACGAAATTGCCGGGCGGGTCGATGCCGTGGGGGCCAACGTCACCTCATGGGCAGTTGGTCAGCGAGTCGGCGTCGGTTGGCATGGCGGCCATTGCTTCGTGTGCGAGCAATGCCGGCGTGGTGACTTCGCCATGTGCGTCAATCGCAAAGTCACCGGAATCGATTTTGACGGTGGTTATGCAGACCATGTGATCGTGCCGGCCGCGGCACTCGCCGCAATTCCCGTCGATCTGCCTGCGGAAGAAGCCGGGCCATTCATGTGCGCGGGCGTAACCGTCTTCAACGCGCTGCGAAACTCAGGCGCGCGCGCCGGAGAGGTGGTCGCGGTGCACGGCATCGGCGGACTCGGGCATCTCGGTGTCCAGTACGCGCGCCGGATGGGATTCAACACAGTGGCCATTAACCGGGGAAGGGACAAAGAAGAGTTAGCGCGACAACTCGGCGCGCAGCATTACGTCGACGCGACCGCGCAGGACGTCGTGGCCGAGTTACAGAAACTCGGCGGCGCGAGTGTGATCCTCGCGACTGCACCAAATGCCCAGGCCATCTCCGGACTGGTGGACGGATTGGCGCCAAGTGGAAAACTGCTGGTTCCTGCGGCACCGCTGGAGCCGCTCTCAATCAACGTCTTCTCGCTCATCACGAAACGCAGCTCTGTTGCCGGTTGGTATTCCGGCACGGCGAAGGACTCACAGGACACGCTCGAGTTCAGCGCTTTGAGTGGCGTCCATCCGATGATTGAGAAATACCCGCTCGATCGAGTAGCCGAGGCTTACGAACAAATGCACAGTGGAAAAGTGCGGTTCCGTGTCGTTTTAACTCTTGACTGATGAAATCCTACTCGAATGGGCAAACTATCTAGTCTTGAGTTTTTCAGAAAAGCGGCTGAGACCGGAGAGGCTCCCGCCGAGGGTTCTCGCTTCTCTACCCTCCGACAATCGCGAAACGTTAGGTTTCCGACTGATAGAGGTTGGCCCCGGCACGGCAACGATGGAACTCATTGCCGATACTGAAATCCATGCGAATCCAATGGGGACGATCCACGGCGGAGTATTTCACGAATATTGGAGGGCTTGGCGCGCTGAGCAGGAAATTAATTCCATAGGCGCTTGATTTGTGGATTGTTGTTAGCTGGACGCACCGGTGTCGCTTTTCAGGGCCGCGCCAATCAACATCGTGGGTGCGAGCGTAATCAAGAAGAACAAGTGGTACCAGATTGAAAACTTCCGCCAGAGCATGTAATGCACCGGCAGAAACAGGATCACCATGATCGCAGCGGCTACTTTAGGAGCAACTCTGTTGGGCGCTATTGTTGCGCAAACGAAGCCCGCACTCAACGAAGACACCCGGCCCAAGTCGTGTCCTGACTTTTTCATGTTATGGTCAACACTCTGCTCCAGCTAACTCCCACAGTAGGCCACAGTAGGGAGGTGGTTGGTGGGCGCTTGGTGGGCTTGCGTGCCGACTCGTGCGGATAATTGCGGTGCTTTGACGGCGACTGTGGGTTGAAAATATCCGCAATTGCTTGCTCAGAGCTTCTGGGTGACGGCGCTTGGTCGGACGTAATGACCGGTGCAGTTTCCGGCTGTTATAAAAATTCCGACGATGAGAAAATCCTGCCTTCGGACTGCACATTGCGGAGGGTGAAATATCTCAACAACGTTATTGAGCAAGGCCACCGCGCGATCAGGCGGAGTTGAGAACTCTCCCGCTTGGATTTTGCTAACTCCCGTGATAGCCTGCCGCAGTTTCCGATTCGACGGTGCGACGAGTGTGACGCGGCTAGGCCGACGCCGGCCGGTCTAGTCATCTCCAAAGCATCCCGATGAAGAGCCTATTCTAGAGCGCTATGTCGGCGCCGCAAAGTCTGTCTCAGGCGTTAGTCAAGTATGAATTCGCAGGAGTGTCATGTTCGGATGGGCGCAGAGGCCTCTCCCTGGCGGCACGGCACCGGCATCGGGGAGATCGCCTCGCTGTGGACAAACCGCCGGGCTCTCTGGTCACTCGCCGTCCACGATCTGAGGAAAACGTACGCCGGTACGGTGGGGGGGGCGCTGTGGACGTTTCTGACGCCGCTTATACCGCTTCTCATCTTTTCCGCAATCTTCGCGTTCGCCCTGAAACTTCCGCTGGGAGGCGCGCCCTACATCTTCGGCTTCGCCGCAGCCTACGTTCCGTGGCTGCTTCTTTCGGCTTCCATCTACGGCGCGACGGGTTCGTTAGTCGAACACCATTACCTGGTCAAGCGAGTCCGCTTTCCTGTTGAGATTATCCCTGCGGACGCGGTGCTCGTGCACACGGTGCCGCACGCATTCCTTCTGGCGCTGGTGGGCGCCGCGTGTTTAGCCGGCGGTTACGGCAGCCCTCTCGGGCTGCTGCTCGTCCCGTACTTCTACCTCTGCTTGGTCGCCTTCACGGTGAGCGCCGGCCTGCTGTTGTCGTCGGTCACGGTGGTCGTGCGAGACTTACAGCAGGCGTTGCCTTCGGCCATGCAGGTCTGGTTCTGGCTGACGCCCATCGCCTGGGCCGGCGCTCAACTTTCGCCCCGCGGGCAGACGCTGCTCGCGCTTAACCCCGCCAGCTACATCGTGTCGGGCTACCGGCATGCACTGATGCCCAAGGTGTTCGCCGCCCCCACCGCGTACGAGACGGCGACGTTCTGGGTCATCTCTCTCGGCATGCTCTTGGTTGGATCAACGTGCTTCAGACGCCTGCGCGCCCACTTCTGGGACTGCCTGTAGCGCCGAATTCTGATTTGCCGGTGAGACCCGAGCCAAGAGTTGCTTTAAGACCAGATGTCCCTCCCGTTCACGGATAGAGATTACATTTCGCCCGGCCTACGCGTGGTCTTGCCTGACGCTCACTTCCCGCACATGCGTCCGGGCGACCGCCTGAGCCACCCCTGGAAGTACCTCCGCCGCGAAGTCCCACACCGCTGGTACGTCGATGAACGATACCCACTGATGGGTTTCATGAATCGCGACGAGGCGACCCTCCTTTACAACGTCGCGCTGCAATTCACGGGCAGGCCCGCACTGGAGATAGGGGCTTGGCTTGGGTGGTCCACCTGTCACCTCGCGCTGGCCGGGGTGAGGCTCGACGTTATTGACCCCGCTCACGCCGATCCTGAGTTCCGTGCTGTCGTCGAGCGGTCGCTCGCCGGGTGCGGCGTGTCCGCAAACGTCAACCTCACCGCCGGTCGGAGTCCGGAAGGGGTCGAGGAGGTCGCCGCGGGGCGCATCGAAAAATGGAGTCTGTTCGCCATAGACGGAGACCACGAGGGGTCGGCGCCGGAGCGCGACGTGCGCGCCTGCCTGCCGCACGCCGATCGGGACTGCGCCTTCGTCTTTCATGACCTGGCTTCGCCGGAGGTCGCCGCGGGGCTCCGCTTACTGGAGCGCGAAGGCTTTCAAGTCCTCGTCTATCAAACCCAGCAGATCATGGGGCTCGCCTGGCGGGGGCAGGTGACTCCCGTCGCGCACGTCCCCGACCCCGAAGTCGCGTGGCAGCTCCCGCACCACTTGGTCGGGCTGCCTGTGTCGGGCGTCGATTTCGGTGCGCCCGCCGGTGCCCGCGCCCCTTCGCCGAACGGTTCGGGTGGGCCGGCGGAGTCGGCCCAGGGGATTGTCGAGTCCCTCGGGAGCGACGGGCGGCGGCGCGCCGCCGCCCGGCTGCTCCGGGAGGGCTACGAAGCAGACGCGGGCGCGGGAGGCTGGCAGCCGTCCGTCTGCATCGTGTCGAACGAAATCGTCGGGCCGTTCAAGAACGGCGGGATAGGGACCGCGATGACCGGCCTGGCGGAACACCTCGCCGCCGCGGGCAGCCGCGTGACAGTCCTTTACACGGGAGGCGTCTGGGCTCCCGACGTGCAACTCGGCGGTTGGAAGAGGCGCTACGCGGAACTGGGGATAGAGTTCGCCGCACTCTCCATCGAGGAGATGAGGTCGGTCGGCGGCCCTGTGAAGGACTGCGGCTTCGGAGTCCCTCACCTCGTCTACGAGTACCTCGCCGCGAGGCACTTCGACGTGGTTCACTTCAACGACTGCGGCGGCGAAGGGAGCGTCTGCCTCGTCGCCAAAAAGCTCGGGCTCGCGTTTCAGGAGACGCTGCTCGTCGTGGCCCTCCACAGCCCTTCCGAGTGGGTGCTCGAACTGAACCACACGCTGCCTACGAGCCTCCTCCTGTCGGCCTACAACTACGCCGAGCACCTGAGCGTGAAGTGTGCAGACGTACTGTGGAGCCCGAGCCGCTACCTCATCGAGTGGGCCTGGCAGCGCGGCTTCGAGCTGCCCGAGCAGACGTTCGTACAACAATACTGTCTCCCTTCGCAGCGCCTGAGGGAGAAGGGGCAGGGGCCGGCAGACTTCCCCGCGGTGAACTACGGTCGCGTGTCGCTGCCGAACGAGATAGTCTTCTTCGGCCGCCTTGAGGAGAGGAAAGGGCTGCGGCTGTTCTGCAACGCCGTGCACGCTCTGAGGCAGGAGTTCGCCGAACGAAAGGTGTCCGTGACGTTCCTGGGCAAGGCGGAGAAGTGCGGCGGCGTGGACAGTCTGGAGTACATCGCGCGGCGCTCCGCAGAGTGGCAGTTCCCCGTCCAGACCTTAACGAACCTGGGCCAGCCCGAGGCGCTGGCGTACCTGATCGAGGGCGGGAGGCTCGCCGTCATGGCGTCGCCCGCCGACAATTCGCCCTGCACGGTCTACGAGGCCCTGTCGTGGGGAATTCCGTTCCTCGCCTCGCGCGTGGGAGGCGTCCCCGAGCTGGTGCACGAGTCACATCATGAGCATGTGTTATTCGAGTGCACGGCGGAGTCGCTTTGCAAATCGCTGCTCGGCGCGCTCGACACCGGAGGGTGGGTCGCGGCGCCGTCGCAAACGCAGGACGAGATTCGGCGCGCGTGGAGCCGCTTTCACGCGGACGCACGACGATATCTGACGCCGCGCATGCCGGCAGAAAGCGCGCGCCGCGCAGTGGCCGTCGTGGACGGCGGGTCTCTGGCGGGGCTGCGGGAGACGCTCGAATCGCTCGCCGTGACCGACGCCGTGCGTCGCGTCGTAGTCCTGAATCGCCAGGGCGGGGAACTCCCGCAGACCGCGTGCGAGTTCTCCGTGCACAACATTGACCTCACCGTGGAGGAGGCCGGGGCGTTCGACGCGGAGATGGCGAAGCTGGAGGACGAGGCGGTTCTGTTGATTCACTCCGGCGTTCGAGTCCGCGCAGACGCGTTCGCCTTGATGCTGTCGGCGCTCGAAGGCGCGGGGGTTGACGGCCTCCAGCCTGCCGCCGAGGTCTCGGGGGCGGCGGCGCGAAAAACGGTGCTGCCGCTCGGCGGCGACCCGTCCTTCGCCCTCTTCATGGGCGCGACTTTCACGGGCGGACTCCTCGTCAGCGGCGAAGCACTCAAGCGAGCCAGGCTCTGGCGCGAACTCGCGTTCGAGAGCACCTTCATGGGGCTCGCCGACTTCTGCGTGACACGCGGCATCAAGGTCTGGCCTTGCCCCCTACCCGTCTTCGAGTTGGCGGAGGACTGGACGGCAGGCGCCCCGGGGCTGCTCCCCGCGCGCCTGAAGGCGTTTGATGAGTGCGCGCCCCCCGACCGCTACTACATGCTCGCCACCGGCTACGGCACATCCGGGTACTGCGACGGTGCGGCGGGGCAGCCCGCCAAGCGAACGCTGACGGCCCTTGCGATGGTAGACCTCGGCCTGCTGCCGCTCCTGCGCGTCGCCTCCTGGTCGCGCAGGCGCGCGCGCGGTCTTCGGCAGCGCATGCAGCCCGGCGGCCCCGTCGAACGCTACCTCGGGTGGCTCCTGCGGGGTAACAGATGACGGGACGCGAAACGGCAATCGCCTTCGACAGCGTGGTGAAGAACTTTCGGTACTTCGCCTCGCCACTCCAACGTGTCAAGGAGGCGCTGCACCCTCTGGGGAAGGTCTATCACACGCCGCTGCCGGTCCTGCGCGGCGTCACCTTCGACATCCCGCGCGGGCAGACCGTTGCCGTACTGGGGCCGAACGGGGTGGGAAAATCGACGCTGCTCCACCTGGCCGCCGGAGTCATCGAGCCGTCCTCCGGCGTCGTGACGGTCAGCGGCAGCGTGTTCTCACTCCTCGACCTTGCGGGCGGCTTCGCCCCCGCGCTCACGGGGCGGGAGAACGTGCGCTTCTTCCACGACGTGATCGCTAAGCGCGGCGGCGACCGGGCCGGGACGGAGCGGACGGTACAGGCGTTCGCCGAAATCGGCGAATACTTCGACCGCCCGCTGCGAACCTATTCTTCCGGGATGCTCCTTCGGCTGGCCTTCGCCGCCGCCGTCGCCGCGGAGCCCGACATCCTGCTCATAGACGAGGTGATAGCCGTCGGCGACGCGCGCTTTCAGCAGAAGTGCTTCAGGAGGATTCGCGAACTGCGCGAGAGGGGCACGACGATTCTGCTCGTCACGCACGCGGCGGAGATAGCGCTCGGGTTGTGCGACCGTGTGCTGCTGTTCGACCGCGGCGAGCTCGTGTTCGACGGCGAGCCGGGGGCGGGCGTTGACCGCTACTACCGCCTGTTCTTCAAGGTGCCCGAGCGCCCGGTTCACGAAAGCTCGCCCGACACGCTCCGGTACGGGGCCGGCGGCGCGAAGATTGTGAGGAGCTTTGCGACGGCGGACGGGGTCGCCGAGGCGGCCAGCGTGGAGCGCGGCGACTGGGTCACGTTCGTCATGGAGGTCGAGTTCGAGCGCGCGGTCGCGGCGCCTCATTTCGGGCTCAGTTGTTCGACAAAAGAGGGCATTCGCATCTACGCGACGACGACCGCGCTGCTGGGCGAGAGCCCCGCGCCCGCCTCGACCGGCGAGCGTCGGCGCGTGGAGATAACGTTCGTGCAGTCGGTCGCCGTCAGCGACCTCTTCATCGACCTGTCAGTCTTCGAGATGGAGCACGGTTCGGTCACCATCCTCGACGCGCGCATGGGTACCCTACACCTCACCGTCACCTCGTCGCGCTACTGCATGGGCATGGTGGACCTCGACGCCGCCTACAATGAGGCGACGCTGCGTCCGGGCGCCGCGAACCCCGCCGGGCCGCGGCTGCACGCTTCGGCAGCGCGGGCGAAGGGCGGCCCGGAGACTCACACATGAGCCAGTTCACAATGCACGTGACGAACAACCTGCACGGCGGCGGGGCAGAGCGACTGCTGACGAACCTCATCACGCAACAGAGTTCGGCGGGGCGTGCCTGCGTCGTCTGTCTGCACGCCGAGGGGGTGTTCCGGCCGACGCTGGAGGCCGCGGGGGTTGAGGTAATCGGCCTCGGCGTCAAGCGCTGGAGGGACGCGCCGGGCGGGTTGCTCAGGTTCGCGAGGCTGATCCGCCGCCGCCGCCCCGCGGTCGTGCAGGGGTGGATGTATCACGCGAACGTCTTCGCCTTTCTGGCGCTCGGCCTGGCCGGGCGTCGCGGCACGCGGCTGGTATGGGGCATCTACAATTCAGACATCTACGGCAACCAGTCCACGCGGAGGAACCTCGGCGGCCTCGGCAAGCTGCTCTCGCCCTACGTCTACGGCGTCGTCTATAACGCGGGGCAGGCGCGCGACTTTCACCGCTCGTTCGGATTCCGCGAGCCGCGCTCGCTCGTGATTCCCAACTGCCTGGACACGCGGAAATTCCGGCGCGACCCGGCCTTGCGCACGCCCGTCCGGCGCGAACTCAGCGTACCCGAGGACGCCGTCCTGGTGCTGACGGTGGCACGCGTTGACCCGATGAAGGATTGGGCCGGGGTGCTCGAAGCCGTCCGCGACCTTCCAGGCGTCGTCACCGTGGGCGTTGGGAAGGGGACCGATGAACTGCCGCGGCAGCCGAACTTCGTCGGGCTCGGCTGGCGCGAAGACGTGCAGCGCCTTCTGAGCGCCGCCGACGTTTTCCTCATCGCCTCGGCCTTCGGGGAGGGTACGTCTGTGGCACTAGCCGAGGCGATGTCGTGCGGCCTCCCTTCGGTGGTGACGGACGTGGGCGGCAACGGCACCTTCGTCGGGGAGGCGGGCATCGTAGTGCCGCCCCGCCAGCCCGCGTCCGTCCGTGCGGCGCTCCTGCGGCTCGCGCGGGACGCGAGGCTGAGGGAGCGGATGGGGCGCGCGGCGAGCGCGCGGGTCTCGGCGGGGCATTCGGCCGTCGAGGTCGCCGCCATGTTGGAAGCCTTTACGCAATCCGCCGGGGGGGCCGCGTGACTTCACAGAATGCGACCCGCGTCGGCCCCGTCCACTTCCAGTCGCTCGAAGAGGAGCTTCGCCCCGTCATACTCTACCTCTCGGGCCATATGCTAAACGCCGGGTGCGGCAGCCGCGACGTTACGCCCTACCTGCTCGCCAACGGGGTGACGGGGGTGACGAAGTACGACATCGCCTCCGAAGACGCGGAGGTCGTCGTCGGCCCGCTCGAATCAATGCCGTTCGCGGACGGGGCGTTCGACAGCGTCCTGTGCAACGCCGTGCTCGAACACGTCGCGGACGCGGAGGGCTCGATGCACGAGATGGCGCGGGTGGTGAGGCCGGGCGGGCACGTCGTCGTCGCCGTCCCGTTCCTGCAACCCTTCCACGCGTGCCCCGGAGACTTCCGTCGCTACACGGCGGACGGGCTCTGCGCGCTCGGGCACCGCGCGGGGCTCGAAGTCGTCTGCGTGCTGCCGGTGCACTCCATCGCCCAGACGCTCGGCTGGATTCTGTGGGAGTACGCGCAGGAGAAGGGCGGACGGGTTCGGCGCGCGCTGGCGTGGGCCGCCGCCTACGCCGCCACGCGGCTGTCGAACCGCACCGACACGGCGCTGGTGAGAAACGCTAACACCTTCCAGGCGGTGTTCCGACGCCCGATACGAAAACCTCTGACCCCGGCCTCCGCGTGGCGCCGGAGGGCCGTGCCCGTGGCCTGCGCGCGCGTGCCGACGATGCTGATGCCTGGCGAGTTGCGGCTGCTTCACTACCTCGCGGAGGAGCGGTACACGGGAGAGGGTGCCATAGTTGACGCCGGGTGCTTCCTCGGCGGCTCCACGCTGGCGCTCGCCGACGGCCTGCGCCGAAACCTGCGGCGCAGGGGCGTCGAGGAGGAGAAGCTCATCCGCTCCTACGACCGCTTCGAGATCGAGGGGTGGACCGTCGGCTCGTTCTTCCCCGAGTCGGCGCGGGCGGGCGAGAGCTTCAGGCCCCTCTTCGACCGCAACATCGAGCCATACGCCGGCCTCGTGGACGTGCATCCGGGCGACGTGCGCCTCTGGCCCTGGGAGGGCGGGCCCGTCGAAATCCTCTTCATAGACTTGGCGAAACACTGGACGGTGTGCGACTGGGTGACGTGGCAGTTCTTCCCGCATCTGATCCCGGGCAAGTCCGTGGTCATCCAGCAGGACTACCTCTACCACCATTGGGTCGCCTGGATTCACGTCACGATGGAGTTCTACTCCGAGTATTTCGAATACGTCTGCGACACCGGCTCCAACTCCGTCGTCTTCCTCAACACCCGGCGCATCCCCGAAGAGTTCTTACGCGAAAAGACCGTCGAGAGCCTGACCACGGCCGAGAAGGTCGAGCTGATGGATCGCGCCGCCGCCCGTTTCAAAGGCCGGAAGGCCAAGCTGCTCCGTTCGGCGAAGCAGCATTTCCTGGAGATGCTGGAGGAATCATGACCCCGCAGACCCCGCGCAGCGACATCGGCTACGAGCTGCTGATGAAGATACAGGAGGGGGCGATGGCCTACAGTTACCGGGGCCTCCCCCTGCTGAAGAACCCGTTCGACCTCGCCATCTATTCGATGCTTCTCGAACGGGCGAGGCCGCGGACGCTCGTCGAGGTGGGCTCTTACATGGGCGGGAGCGCCGTCTGGTTCGCGGATCAGGCGGGCCTTCTGGGGCTGGGTACGAAGGTACTCTCAATTGACCTCGAAGTCCCGGCGACGGAGGCCAACGCGTCCGTCCGGTTCCTGCGGGGCGACGCGCGCGAGCTTTGGGAAGTCCTCCCGCCCTCCGTCATGAGCGCGCTCCCGCGCCCGCTCATGGTCGTCGAAGACTCCAGCCACCTTTCGGGAACGACCGCCGCGGTGCTCGAATTCTTCGACCCGTGGCTGCGCCCCGGCGAGTACATCGTCATCGAGGACGGCATCCTCTCGGACATGCGTGTCGCCGACCTCTACGACGGGGGGCCGCTGCGCGCCATCGAGGAGTTTCTGGCGCAACGCCCCGGCAGGTACGAGGTTGACCGCGGCCTCTGCGACTACTTCGGAAGAAACGTCACTTGGAACGTGGACGGCTACCTCCGCCGCATGTAGCGGCAGACGCCGGCCGCGGTCGGGCGGATAAGACCTGTTAAGGGGCAACTGAAAAAGGGTCAGCGGGCGGGACGAGCTGCGGCAGTCGGCTACTTCGGGGTGATGCCGCGCTGCGCGTCGATGGCACTCCAACGCAGTTCCTGGGACTCGCGGCGGGATGCGGTGCGAAGCAGCGGGAGACGCATCTCCGAGGTGACCACCTCGGGCAGAAGCGGCATCAGCATTTCCACGTCAACGGCGGGATGATTCATGACGGGGCTTCGCAGGATGTCGAGCAGCCCCGCGTGCTTCGGGTGACTGGGCGAGGTGACGTCCGCCTTCGCGAACGCGCCCTCCGCATACGCGCCGTAGTTGGTCAGCCGCTGAAACCACATGCTGTCCACCCCGAGGCGAATCCCAAGCTCGACGAATTCATGAATCTCCCGGTAGTTCTCCTCCTGAACGACGAAGTTGATCTGAAGGCGCCGGAGCGACCCCGCGCGCCGCATCTCTGCCATCAGTTCGAGGTTCTTCATGAGGGTCGGCCACTTCCCCGGAGGCCGCAGCCGCTCGTAGGTTTCGGCGCGTGCCGCGTCAATCGACACGGAGAGGATGTCAATCATCTCCCGCAGATCGGGGAACTGGCGCCACCGTTCGGCAGTCAGTAGCTGGCCGTTCGTGATGAGGTAGAGATAAAGGCCCGGATACTCGGCGCGATTCAGCGCGGCGAGGATGGAGCGGTAGTGCTTGCTCGCGAACGCTTCGCCGCCGCCGGAAATGTAGCTCTGCCCGTTCACTTTCCGAAGCAGCGGCAGGATGACGCGCCGGGCCGATTCGGCGTAAACGTCCTGTTCATCCGCCTTCGCGGTGATAATCTCCGTGCGGCACGAAGGGCAGGCCAGGTTGCAGCTCGGATCGTGGTTCAACTCCACCATCTGTGGAACCTCTTCGAGCACGACCGACCGCTCGTCTATGTAACGGCGAAGGAACGGGTCGGTGATTTCCGCTTTCGACGGGAGTTTCTGCGCGGCGATGTAGGAGCAGAGCGTCCGGCTGCAATAGCTGAAGTCGCCGTCGTGCACCGAGCGGCGAATCTCCGCCGCGACATCCGAGTTCCACACGGCGTCTGCCGACGGCGCGTCGAGCACGTTTCCCACCGCGAAAGGAACCCACGCCGGGCAGCAGCAGGCGAACGCTTCGCCTTTGTGGCCGGTGGAGAGGTGGGTGAACGGCATCGGGCAAAACTTATCGCTCAGGTCGTAGTTCGTCCCGTCCAACTCACCGGCGCGGACGCCGTCCTCGCGCTGCGCCGCATAGGCGCGGCTGAGCAGTTGTTGGGCGGAGGGGCAGACGGCCTGAATGCGCAGCGCCCTCTGGATGACGGCGACCGCTTCGTCCAGACGCCGTCGCTCGATCAGCAGCTCCGTGTGCGCGAGCAGCGAGGGGCGCGAGTCGGGCAGCTCTTCGAGGAGCAGGGCGGTCACGTTGGCGGCGTCGCCGCCGAACGCCTTTCGCGGCGACAGGTAATCCGCGAACGCGCGGAGTGCTTTCGCCTGAACGGAGACGTCAACGTAGGAGCGGAGTCTCGCGCTCCTGTGCCGCACGTCACCGGAGTCGAGGCGTTGGCAGGCGTCGAGCAGCGACTCGGCGAAGCGGCGACGGCTACCGCCGCCGTCGGCGGCGAGCTCGTCCGCGAGTGTAGCCAGGCACAGGGCATCGGCGACGAGCGACGAGAGAATCTCCTCGCGCCTTCCGCTGCTCACTTCGAACTCGGCCAGGGCGCGACCAGCCCAACGCTTCGCGACGCGGACACGGCCGAACCACGTCGCCCAGAGACCCCGTATTCCGGAGACGTAACGATACTGCATCATTGCGCGGAGACTTATCATGGTGTTGGTCGGCGGGCGAGTTGGCTGATGAATGTCTGGACGACGCGCGGACTCTGCATCATCGGGTCCCGGAGGACGGCTTGCAGTTGTTCGTGCTCGGGATGTGCCGGGGCCGCGACGTCCCGGGCCGAGAACACCGCGGCGCCCTCATGGCCGAAGCTGTAGTACTTCTGGAACACGACGGCATCCGCGCCGACCTCCTCTGCCAATTTTACGAAGGCGGGCATCTCACGGAAATTGGCGCTCTGCACGACGAATGCGAGCACGAAGCTGAAGGGGTCTTTGGCGTCAAGAAAGAGGTCGCTGCTGACCGACTGCGTGCCGCCGGCGAAGCGGTTTCGCCGGAACGTGCCGGCCCTGCTCATCTCGCCCATCACGGTCAGGTTCTCGCGAATCACCTCCCATCGTCCGGGGCGCCGAACGTTCTCGTATGTCTCCTTCGTCGCGGCGTCGACGGAGACGCGAAGCTCCACGATTTTTTCGGCCAGATGCGGCATCGCCTTCCAAGCTTTAGGCGTCAGGCCGAGGCCGTTCGTCAGGAGATAGAGCTTGACGCCGTCGAACTCCGGCTCCCGAAGCGCCTCCAGAATCGAGCGGTAGTGCCGGCTGGCAAATGGGTCGCCCCACGCCGTCAGGTGGAGACCCGCCTGCCGACCGCGAAGCAGCGGCAGGACCACCCGGTCGCGCGCGCGGTCGAGCCGCTCGTTCTGCGCTTTGTCCGCCATGACGATGCCGACGCGGCATGAAGGGCACGCCAGGTTGCACGAGCTGTCGTGGCCGAGCGCGATGAGTCGCGGGCCATCTTCGAGAAACGTTTCGCGGCGCTCGATGATGCGGCGCAGGCGCGGAGATGTAACCTCTTCCGACCGCGGCAGGGCGTCGTTCAGGATCGAGGGGCACAGCGTCCGGCTGCAATAAGAATAGTCGCCGTCGAGCACGGAGCGACGAATCTCCTGAGCCTGTTCCGAGTTCCACACCGCGTCCGGCGATTCAGCTTCCACGACGTTGCCGGCAACGTACGGGAGCCACGCGGCGCAATCGCAAAGATAGGCCGAACCCATCACCTGCTCGGTCAGGTTCGTGTCCTCATTCCACCGCGTTGACTGCCCGCTCACGAGCACTTCAAACGGCCTCGGGCAGAAGCGTCCACGGAGGTCGGCCAGCCCGCTCCGCTCGACAGGCTCGACCGTGCCGCCGGCGCGACGGCGCGCGCGCAGCGCATCCATGAGGAGGCGCTGCGACACGGGGCACGCCGACACGACGCTGAGGGCGCGACGTGCGCAATCAGCGGCCTCGTCGTACCTGCCTGCCGACAGCAGGCGCCGTCCGGCGGCGACCAGCGGTTCGCGCCAGCTCCCCGCCGCGGCGGCGAGGCGAAGCGCGACGTTGATTTCCCCCCCCACGCCGGGAAGCGAAAGCTCCTTCGCGATCTCCCGCACGAGCAGATCAAAGACGGCCAGCGACGCCGTGATGTCGCAATAGGCGCGGAGCTTCGATTCGCTGCCAGTGACGTCTTCCTGGTATGCGATCCAACTCAGCGTGTGTTGAAAGCCGACCGCGAACGACCGGTCGTCGAGAACGCAGGGGCCACGGTCGAGTGACGACAAGACGCGCGCGAGACGTTCAGCCAACCCGAACACGACCTCGGCGACGTGCTTTTCACCCTTCGCACTCTTCAGAACTTTCGTGGCTTTCGCTTGAATCAACTCAGGAAAACGGCGCCGCCAGCGATTCCTCCGGCGCGCTCTGACAGTCTTTAAACGAAGCAGCAGGGAACTGAGCATAAGGAGACCGGGCGACAGTGTAATTAATAATGAATCCCGAAGTCTAGGACCGTAACTTGGTCATGTTTCAGATCTGAGATTCAGAAAATCATCCGTGATTTTACCGAGACGTACAAGAATGAGGGATACCCTGCTTATACAATCGAGCCACATAAACAATCAGAGAATCTCTACCAGCTGACCTTCCCACAAGACATTCACCCGCGGCTCTTCACGTTCCTGGTAAATTATCTCGCGTACCCGTTCGATTTAGACTTGAGGAATCGTTCGATCATCGTCGGCGGCAAGATGACATTGAGTCCCGGCTTTGAAGGGATTGATTCGTCGCTCGTCGGAAAGAATGCCATTCTATACATCCCCGAAAGGGATGAAGATCACGCCGTTGTTTATATGCGAACAGAATCGGGGTCAATCTGGCGAACTCTTTCACTGAATTGAAATGGAGGAGAGTGAATGATGCCAGGCTGTCGAACGAGGTGAAGGATTTAATCGGAGGCAGCTAGTTCCGAAAACGGCGACGGCTAACATTGCCATGCCGCGGAGCGGCACCAGGGCGGCTCTCAAGCTAATCGCTAGTGCCTCCCGCTGATGGCGGCGTTATACTGCTATCTGCCTGACCAAGTGATAAAGATGAGCGGGAAGAGTTCAGGTCTCACACTGTTGATATTGGTGGCACTGATGAGCGCAGGCGGCTGGCTCATTCTCGGCTCCTCCGGGGTGCGCCTACTCGCAGGCTATACCCTAGTCGTAAGTTCCTTCGCCGTGTTCGCGTTCCTCGTGCGGCGGGAGAACACCCGCCCATTAACCCGGAGGGAGGTAGGCGCGTGGGATCATGTGCAAGCCGGGGGCAGGAGCAATTACATCCGCAAGGCTGTCGTTAAGGGCTTGCTGCTTGGCGTGGTCAGTAGTTCGGTGGCGGTGTACAGTCAGCATAGTGGCGGAGGTTTCGGGGCGTACGACCTGGCGCTATTCGCCGCGCTGGTGTTGGTAGTGACATTCGCCATGTACTATTTGGCGGACAGGATGTGGGATTTGAACGAGAAGAGGAGTAAGAAGCCCTGATCTCGCCGTGCCGCAGCATAGCATCGCCATGCAGCGGAGAGCGGCTCAGCGTAGCCTATATCATCAACCGCCTGTCGCGCCCGCTGATGCGCGGCGTTGGGCCGCATTAATTGTTTATGAGGAAGCACACACGTCAGGAAAAGAAAGAACTTTGTTACAAACGTGACCGTCGGAATGTATACGGTGAATCGCCCCACGCGTCGCGTAAGAACGTGCCTCTGCGCAAGGCAATACGAAACAGAGCTAACCGTCACGTCGCAAATCAATCTCTTGCGTATCAGGGGCCAGTACTCAGTGAGGATATTGCGGATGAACTGGAGTCACGGGTGCACCGTCGCGCGCCGCACCACTGGGAAAATATCCCGATGCGCCGCTCGGTGAAGTTGTATCTACAAATCGCGCAAACGAAAAATCATGCGCGAGCACGGTGGCCGCGACGCTTTGATTACTCGAACATCGCTCGCACCGAAGAAACCTACTTCTGAATGACACGGCCCAACAAATCGTTGGACGCGAGCGGCGGGAGCGGTTTTTAGAATCTAACCGCCGCAAGTCTTAGAGTGAGTTTTTCAGCGGAGCGGCAACACAACTTTCAGACACTACCAAATCGTTAACTTGCGTTATCTCCCGACGTCTCCTGTGATAAATTACGGCGATTGATTTTAAGGTAGGGACAAATCCTGGATGATCCCGGAATCTCCGGGAGATTCTTTTGGTGTGCCGCTTCGTAACACGTATCCCGATAACATGGATCGCTGGAAGTTTCATAGGGAGCGCAGGCGGCCCTTGATCGCCTTGCCGTTCTTGTCGATCACCCCGGCGATCTTACCGGGCTACGTGTCTCAAACCGCAGTCAATACCTGAATGAAAACAAATTACCGCGTTTTGTTTATTGTTGCTGTGTTTGGAATCACGCTGATTAAGGCAGCGGTTAACCCTCACGGTTCAACCTATGCAGTCGGCGCTCGCGTCGCGGTCAATGCGGCTTCTGGCGACGACCTCTTTGCCGGTCTTCGCTGGCGCAACATCGGCCCGTTTCACGGCGGACGAGTTTCGGCTGTGACCGGCGCTATAGGGCAGCCGGGCGTGTTCTATCTCGGGGCACCCGCTGGCGGCATTTGGAAAACGACAAACGCGGGCGTGTCGTGGTCCCCGATCTTTGATCAGTTCACGAACGTCGATAGCATCGGTGCCATTCAGGTAGCGCCGTCCGATCCCAACATTGTCTATGCCGGCACGGGCGACTCGGTTGGCGGTTCGTCCGGCGACGGCCTGTACAAATCGACCGATGCCGGCAAGACGTGGACGCACATCGGGCTGGAGGAGACAGCGAAGATCAACAAGATGGTCGTTGACCCGAAAGATCCGAACATCGTCGTCGTTTCGACGCAGCGTGACGCGCGCCATGACGGCCAGGGCATATACCGCACTACTGACGGCGGCAAGACATGGGAAAACACGCTTCGACCGGAAAACGCGAACGGCACGCGCGACGTCGAGTACGCGTTCGACATGCCGAACGTGATCTTCGCGACGTCACAGGGTGCCGGCGGCAGATTTGGCGGCGGCGGGGCGGCTCCGCAGGGGCCGAACGGCACGGCGCTCTACAAGTCGACGGACGAAGGTAAGACCTGGACCAAGGTCACTACGCTCCCGCCCTACACCGGCCGCACCAGCGTGGCGATCGCGATGCACACCGGCGGCCAGCGCGTTTATGTGATCGGCACCCCGCTTCAGGGCGGCTCGGGTCTGTATCGGTCCGACGACCAGGGCGCGACGTGGCAGCACATGGCGGGCAATGATACGCGCGTCGCCAACGGCCAGGGTGATTACAGCTCTGGTGTTTGGGTCGACACACAAAACCCCGACATCGTTTACACGATCGCCACCACCGTCTATCGTTCGACCGATGGTGGAAAGACGTTTAGCGCGTTCAAGGGCGCTCCAGGCGGCGAGGACCCGCACGTTGCATGGATAGACCCGACCGACAACAAGCGTATATTCTTCGGCTTCGATCAGGGCCCGGCCGTCACGCTCGACGGCGGTCAGACCTGGAGCGGCTATTACCAGATCCCGATCGATCAGGTCTACCACATAACCACGGACAGCCGATATCCATACTGGGTACTCGCATCGCAGCAGGACACCGGAGCGATCATGACGCGCAGCCGCAGTGATCAGGGTCAGATCACCGAGGTGGATTGGTATCCCCTGCCGTCATCCGAGTTCGGCACTGTCGTGCCCGACCCGCTCAAGCCCACGACAGTTTACGGTGTCGGCTATGGCATAGGCCAGGGCAACGGGCTGATTAAGATCGATCTTGCGACCGGGCAGTGGGGCAACGTCGCGCCAAATTTCGGCACGGACAGAAACCTGTACGCCGAGTCTCGTGATTTTTGGAAACGGTTCGACACCGCGTTCGAGCCTAAGGCGCTGTACGTCGGTTACAACTGCATTCTCGTAACGCATGACGGGGCGCAGACATGGAAAGCGTTCAGTCCCGATCTCACCACACCGAAAGGTCAGCCGATGGTGCCGTGCGGCGTCGCTCCCGCGCCATCACCTGCGACCGCTCCAACACCGGTGGCCAAGGCGACTCCGACGTCAACTCCGGCGACTCCTGCGCCTTCGCCTTCGCCTACCCCGCGCGGTTCGATCTCCGATTTCTCGCTCTCGACCCTCAAGCAGGGCGTCGTCTGGTCCGGAAGCAGCACCGGACAGATCTATAACACGATGGACGGCGGCAAGACGTGGAACAACGTCACGAACTTCGCCGATCTGCCGGCGAACGCCAACTTCGTCACCGTCGAGGCCGGACACAGCGACGTCAATACGGCCTACGTGCTCGCGAACGCCGGTTTCGGCCGTGGTCCTGCCCCCGCGGGCCCGGAGCAGCACTACATCTATCGCACGCACGACGGTGGCAAGACTTGGACTCGCATCGTCAACGGCCTCCCGACCGATGAACGCACGGGCAGTCAGGTGCACGTCATTCGAGAGGATCCCAAACAGAAGGGCTTGCTCTTTGCCGGTACCGAGACGACCGTCTACGTGTCGTTCGACGATGGCGATCACTGGCAGTCGCTGCGGCTCAATCTGCCGAGCACGTCGATCCGTGACATGGTGTTCCACACTGACGATCACATGAACGATCTGGTCATCGGTACATACGGCCGCGGATTCTGGGTGCTCGACGACATGAGTCCGCTGCGCGACATCGCGGCGAAGGCGCAGCAGATCACGACGGCGCCGGCATATTTGTTCAAACCGGGCGACGCTATACGCTCGCGGATGAACTCGAATTGGGATCAACCGATGAACCCCGAGATGCCGCACGCGCCGAACCCGCCGTTCGGAGCGCTCCTCTACTACCACCTGAGCAAGAAGCCGGCCGCCGAGATCAAGCTGCAGATCTTCGACTCGGCGAATAAGTTGGTGCGGACGATCACGAGCACGCCGCCGCCGATGTATGAGCGGCCGCCGTATCCCGATTATTGGCTGATGTCCTCGTCTGAGCGCGCGCTCTCGACCAACGTCGGGACGAATCGCGTCAATTGGGATCTGCGTTATGACGATCCCCCGGGCTACAATCCGGACATCAATAACCAGATGAACTCCGCGCCGGGCCAGGTCACGCCGGCGCCGCACGGGCCGCTCGCGTTGCCGGGCACGTACACCGCCAAGCTGCTGGTGGACGGCGCCACGTACACGCAGACCCTCGTCGTGCACAACGATCCCCGCGTCGGCCAGAGTGCGGCCGTTATGTCAGCGCTGCGGGCACAGGATAAACTCGCGATGGCCGCCGTGCAGGGCATGAAGGATAGCTATGGTGCCAACGAGGAAGTAGCCGCGATACGCGCCCAACTAGCCTCAATGACGCGCGGTTCACTCCCGCCCGATGTCGCGACGGCCGCTACCGCGCTCGATGCGAAGCTGGCGACGTTAGGAGCTGTCGGGGGCCGCGGCCCACGCGGCGGGGGCGGGTTCGGCGGTGGCCCCGCGCGTGCTCCCGGCAGCGTATTGGCTTTCTACTCGATCAACGGGATCTTCAACACGGCTCTCGGACCGCTCACGCAGAACGGCATCGATATACCGCCCACCAAGGCGGAGGTCGACACGTGGGAATCCGGCTGCAAGGAGTACGCCGCGACGGCGAACGCGTGGAAGACGATGCTCGGCGTGGACTTGGTCGGATTTAACAGCCTGCTAACGAAGAACAACCTGACGCCGCTGAAGATCACGCCGACGGCACTGGCGGTGCCGGCATCGTGCACGTTCGTGTGGCCCACTGCGACGGCCCCCTGGGGTAAATAGACAGAGACCATGCAGCGGCCACAAGTGGAAGTGGTTGGTGGGCGCTTGGTGGGCTTGCCTGTCGACTCGTGCGGGTAATTGCGGTGCTTTGACGGCGACTGTGGGTTGAGAATATCTGCGATTAGTTGCTCAGGGCTTCTGGGTGATGGCGTTTGGTCGGACTCGAAAACCGGAGTGGTCGAAAGGCCACCGTGGGTTCGAATCCCACCCTCTCCGCCATCCCTTTCTCAGACAACGATTTACAGGGGCGGGCGCGCACCCGCCTCTTTCTGTCTTCGAGGCCCAAGTGACGACTTGGTGGGCTCGCGTGCCGACATACAAGTAATGGCTATCCTTCGGACGACCATTGAAGGCTGAATTTTCACCAAATGTCATGTCGTCTCGTCTGGTCTCAGCGTGTGCACCGGACTGCTAAGACCGGTGTGGCGCGGTGTGCCGGTGCTCGACTCTTTCGGGCTCGCGGGGGCGCTTGTCCGATGTAGGGAGCAGCCGCGCTTAAGATTCTTCGACGGATATCACGCGAGCAGAATCTAGAGAGATTCGGTCTTCAACTTCCTTATGTAGGAAGAAGAATAAAATCGGCCCCCGATAGGGCGACACAAGTACGAGGGTAGCTGAGAGCGCACGGACGCATGTCCGTGCGCTCTCAGCTTTTTCTATTCAGCTCGCTAATAGCCGTCGAGATTGCAACCGAAACAGGCCGGGCCTGTGTCTCCCCACACAGGCGACTGCGAGGTTGCCACAAATCTGGTTGACAGTGATTCCGGTACGCCGATCAGTAGTCTTCACGTTCTCAGTCCTCGCGTCAGGGGAAAGAATGTGGGCGAGGTCACATCAGGAACGGGCTGGCCGGGAACGAGCCCGAGAGGCACGCCGCGAAGATATTCGATCCTCAAGCGAGCGGCGGGTCGGAGTCGATGAAAGCGAGCCCACACAAAACGCACGTCGTGCAGGTCGAGCGGGAAGGAGTATCGCGCCCGCGCGTGCTTGCGCGGAAGTGGCTCCTGCTCGGGGCTGCCTTTGCGACCGCCGCCATGGGGTTCTGGATTTTCGCCGGAGTCCGACAGGCGCTCGACAAGATCGAACAGGCGCGCTCGCTCGCGGGGGCGCGTGACGTCGTGCCGTTCGAGAGGAAAAGGCTCAGTCCATTAAGAATGAACGGCGTCCGCCTCTTCCAGTCAACTCTGTCCGCGAGGGCGGTCGAACGTTTCAATGATTCCTACTTCGTCGCGACAGACGGCGGGCTGCTCGAACTGTCGCCGCGCGGACAGGCCGTCCGCCGGTTCAACGTCCTCGACGGTTTGGCCGAGAGCGATCTCACGAGCCTCGCCGCTTTCAACGGACGACTCTACGTCGGCACGCGCAGCAAAGGACTCCTCACCTTCGACGGCGAACGCTTCGAGCAGTACGTCTGGCCGGATCGCGACGCGAAGACGATTACGGCGCTCGCAGTCGATCAGGAGAAGCTGCTCGTCGGCACGTTCGGCGGCGGGCTGCTCTCGTTCGACGGCGACAACTTCAAAGAGCTGCGCGCGGGCGAGGGCGACGCGAGGCTCGACGCCGTCACCTTCGCCGCGCGCCGCGGGTCGCGCCTCTACGTCGGCACTTTCAACGCTGGCCTCTGGGTCGAAGAGGGCGCGCGCTGGGCGCACTACACTTCGTCGGACGGCCTCGCGTCGGAGCGTATCATCGGCGTCGTGGAGATCGGAGGGCAAGCTCTGGCCGCGTCCGACTTCGGATTGTCGTCGGCGAACGCGGACGGGCTCGTGCTCGCGCCCGGCGCGAGCGCGGGGCGCGCGTGGCAGAGCGTTCTCACCGTCCCGTCTCTCTCCGGCATCGGCCAATCAAATGGCCGCGTCGTCCTCTGCAAAGACGACGGCGAGTTCGCGGCGCTCGACATCCCGCGCGGCGGCGCGTCGGCGATCAAGGCACAGGAGATTGATTGGACGAAGCCGCGCGGGCAGCGTTCGGGCGCGCGCCTCGCCGCGACTGACAGCAGCCTGTGGCTGCTCGACAGCGGCGGCTTGAGAAGGTCTGTCGAAGCCGAAGCAGATCAGTTCCGACTCGCTTCCTCAACCTCCGGCGCTGACGCTGCGAAGCGTCGCGTCTCCTTCGAAGGCTTCGGCGAAGACGACTCGCCGCAGTCGCTGACGAGCAACGTCGTCTCCGCGCTCGCGTTCGATTCGACGGGCCGACTCTGGGCAGGCAGCTTCCGCGAAGGCGTGGACGTGTTCGCGCCCGACGGCGCGCGCATCGCGCACGTCGAGTCCGACGAGCTGCGCGAGACAAACGCGCTCGCGCCGGACGGCGCGGGCGGCGTTCTCGCCTCCACCTCGCAAGGTCTCTTCCACATCGCCGCGTCGCTACGAGTCGCGCGCCTCGACGGATCAGAAAGACAGTCGGGCGGCGCGGTCACGCAAGTCGCGCAGCTCACAGAGCAGAGCGCGCGCGGCGCTTCGAGCACGAGCGGCGCTCCGAGCCGAAGAGAAAAACAGTCGCCGACGGATCAGGCAAAACAGCAGACGGACGATCAACTCGCGGTCGCCACGCCCAAAGGTTTGTCGCTCGTCGCGCAAGGTCACGCGCGCGTGCTGACGACCGTGCAGGGCTTGCCGAGCAACAGCGTCTATTCGGTCTTGCCCTTTGATGGTCGCGTCTATGCGGGCACGCTCGGCGGCTTCGCCGAAATCTCTTCGGGCCGCGTCGCGCGCGTTTTCAAAGACTCGAACTCCGCGCTCAAGGTCAACTGGGTGACGGCCCTGTGCGGCGCTGCCGGGCGCGTCTTCGTCGGCACATACGGCGGCGGCGTCTTCGAACTGCTGCCTTCGGGCGACCTGCGCGCGTTCGGGGAGACTGCGCGCGCCTTCGTCAACCAGAACGCGATCTGGTCGGACGAAGAGCGACTCTACGTCGGCACGCTCGACGGCGCGCTCGTCTTCGATCTCCAAACGCAGAAGTGGACGCGCGTGCGCGACGAACTGCCGTCGGCGACAGTGCTCAGCGTCGCGGGCCGCAGCGACCAAATCTACTTCGGCACGACCGCCGGACTCGCCCGCTTCGACAAAAAATTTTTCGACAAGAGTTTTCTCGACGCGTCCGAATGAGGCACAAGCGATGAAGACACGCTGGCTCGTTCTCCTTCCGCTGCTCGCGCTGCCGCTTCTCCCGCTGTCGCGCGGCAGCGCGCAGTCGGGCGTGCTCATCCCTTCGTCTGTCAAAGACGCGCCGGACGACTCGATCCTCTCGCTCGCGGTGATGAACGTTGACATGCTCGTTGACAACCAACACGCGCGCGTCCGCGTGCTGCAAATCTTCGACAGCCACACGTCGCAGGTGCTCGAAGGCAAGTACCTCTTCGATCTCTCGCCGCGCGCATCCGTCTCCGACTTCGCCGTCTGGGACGGAGACACGCGCATCCCCGGCGTGATGATGGAGAAGCGGCGCGCCGCCGGAGTTTACGCCGCAGTCAAACAGCAGCAGGTCGATCCCGGGCTCTTACAACAAGACGACGAGCGCGGCGGCGCGACGGCCTTCACGGCAAAAGTCTTCCCCATCCCCGCGCACGGCACGAAGCGCGTCGAGCTTGAGTACACGGAGACGCTGCCCGTTGACGATCTGACCTCGCGCTTCAGCTTTCCGCTCAAGCCTTCCGGCGGCGCGGCGCAGCGCGTCGGCGAACTCAACCTGCACGTGCGCGTGCTGAGCGACTATCCAATCTCAACTCCTCAGTTCGCCGCCTCTTCATACGCGATGCGCACGCTGCGCTCCGACCCGAACGACTTCGAGGCGGAGTATCAAGCGCACGACGTTACTCTCGCGGAAGACTTCGCCTTCGGCTACTGCATCACCGTGCCCGAGAGCACGCTCTCCGTCATCGCCAGCCGCGCGCCCGAACAGATCACCGCCTACGACCTGCGCGACCCAGCCCTCGCCGCGCCCAGCCCCGACGGATATTTTCAAGCGACCGCGCTCTTCAACCAGAGCCCCAGAAGCGCGGCACAAGATGACGACAGGAACTCGCAAACGACAGCGACAAACGCGCAGGCCGTTGCGACGAACGCGCGGGCTGACGCGACCAACGCGCAAGCGGTTGCGACTGCCGACGCGCAGCCGCGCAACGTCATCATCATGCTCGACACCTCGCTCTCGATGCGCGGCGACAAGCTCGCGCGCGCATACGAAGCCGTTGACTACTTCCTCCACGGCCTCGCGCCGCGCGACACGTTCGATCTCGTCCTCTTCAACTCCGACGCGGCCGCGTTCTCAGACGAACCCGTGTCCGCGACGCCCGATCAGATCGAGCGCGCGCTCGACTTCATACGCACGTCAACGCTCGGCGGCGGCACGGACTTACGTAAGGCTCTCACAGCCGGCCTCGCGCTCGCGGAAAAACTTCCAACGGGCGAGCGCAACCTCGTCGTCATTTCAGACGCGAACCCGACGTTCGGCACTTCGGACGCGAAGAAGATTCTCGGCGTGCTGAAAGGCGGCGCGTCGGCGAAGGGCGCAAGCGCCGTTTCAACCTCGCCGCGCATCTTCGCCTTCGCGCTCGGAGGCGACGCGAACAACACGCTCATGCAGGAACTCGCGCGCGCGACGCACGGCCACTACGCCGAAGCGCGCGAGACCGAAGACATCGCGCTCACCTTGAAACTCTTCTTTGCGAAACTCGGCGCGCCAAACGTCGAGGGCGTCCGTTTCGTGCCGGACGATCCGTCGAACTTCTACCAAATCTACGCGACCGACGAATACACGACCGACGGCTCAAGCTTCTCCTTCGTCGGCCGCTACAAACATCCGACGCCGCAGACTTCTGCGAGAGTGACGGGCACATACGGCGCGGAGTCGCTCTCGCTGTCTCGGACGTTCGCGCTGCCTGAGTTCGACGACACGCACGCGCAACTGCCGCGCGTCTGGGCGCGCGCGCGCGTTGACGCCCTGCTGCGCGAGATGGACTTGAACGGCGAGCGAGAGGATTACATCAGCGAGATCATACGGCTCTCCGAGAAGTACAAGTTCGTCACACCTTACACGTCGTTCATCGCCGCGCCGCGCGCCCTGCTGCGCCCGCGCCTGATCCAGCCGGGCGATCCTGTCATTCGTGTCAAGACCGATCCGTCAATCAAGTCCGTCTTCGCGGTGCTTCCGTTCGGCGAGACGCTGCCGCTCAAGTTCCTCGCACGGGCGGGCGTGTGGGAAGGAAGGTTCCTCGCGCCCGCCTGGATGCCCGACGGCTCTTACCGCTGCCGCCTGCTGATGACGGACGACGCGGGCAACGGCTACCAAGAGCAGAAGAGCTTTGTCGTTGACAGCCACGCGCCGAAGCTGAAGGTGACGCTCGCGCGCAACTCCCTGCGCGTGGGCGCAGAGCTGAAGGTGCGCGCGAGCGCGGACGCCGACGCCGTGCGTCTCACGGCGAAGATGTACGGCGCGCAGGCGGTCGAGCTGCGCTGGTCTGACGCGGAGAAAGCTTCGGTCGGCACGCTGCGCGTGCCCGCGTCGCTCGCGTCGGGGCGCTACGTCGTGACGGTCTCGGCGGAAGACTTCGCGCACAACCAGTCGAGCGCGGAGGTCGAGATCGAAGTCATAGGCCGTTGAAGTTTGTGATTAGTGAGTCGCCAAGAAGAGTGAGTCGCTGAAAGGTATGAAGTGCGGCGAGACAAGACCGAGGGCGCTGCGACGGACGCTCGTCACGTTCGCCGTCGCGGCGTGCGCCGCGTGTCTCGTAATCCGCGCGGCGCGATCCGCCGCGTCGGGCGACACGACGAAGATTGATCTGAAGGCTCACGGCGACGACGAGGTGGCGAAGCTTCTAGACGCGGCGCTCTACACGCGCGCGGAGTTCTTCGGCGCGCAGGCGCGCGTCGCGTTCCCGACCGTCGAGGCGCGCAACCGCGTCGCCGCGCTGCGCGAGCAGAGGCCGGACGAGCCGCGCGTCACGCTCGCGCTCGCGCGGCTCGACGAGAAGCTGGGGGGCTACGACACGGCGGAGAAGGAGATGGGCGAGTACGTCGCGCAGTCGGGCGACGGTTACGCAGCGTTCTCGGAACTGGCCGCGTTCGATCATCGCCGCGCTCTCTTCGCAAAAGAGGCCGCGACGCTCGAACGTATGCTGAGCGCCGCGCCCGACGGAGAGCGCGCGACTGTGCTCGACGCGCTCGTGCGCCTTGCCGAAGCGCAGAAGCTCGCCGAATATCTCAGTCCTGAGTTTTTCGAGCGCGTCATCGCCGAGCACCCGTCGGACTTTTCCGTCGTAGCGGCTTACGTCGAACGGCTCGCCTCGAAGAAAGACCCGAAGGCGCTCGAAGCCGTGCGCCACTACCGCGAGCGCTTTCCTCCTCACCACCGCTATTTCATGGAGAAGGAGATCGCGCTGCTCGACGGCGCGGGCCGCGCGCGCGAGGCCGAGTCGGTTTACGTCGAAAACTTCGATCCCTTCTGGCCCGACGATCTCTCCGAGAGCTTCTACCAGTTCCTGCGCGAACACGACCGCTACCGCGCCTACGGCACGGAGCTGCGCGACTCGCTGCGCCGCGACCCGACGAACTTTGGAGTCGCGCTCCGCCTCTTCCACTTCCGCAAGCACGCATACGAGGGCGGCGTGGGCGACATCTTCGAGCGCGTCGAAGAGGCGAGGGGAGCGCGCCACGTCAGTTGGAAGCCCGAAGAGCTTGCGACCGCCGCGCGCCTCCTCATCGAAGAGGGCGACGCAGACACCGCCTCGCGCTTCCTCTACACGCTCGTCGCGCTCGGACAACTCTCGAAAGGATCGCCCGAACGCGCGAAGGTCTTATATCAACTCTTCGAGCTGCTCTCAGACGCGGGTGACGAGCGTCTGCCGCTCACGCGCGGCGACCTGCAGTTCTACCGCGACGTGGCTTCCTCCGACCCACATCCGGGCATCGTCGGCGGTCTTCTCTCGCTCATCTTCTCTGACAAGAACCCTTCGGGCGAGTTGGGCGGCGAGGACGAGGAGGCGGTCAAGCGCTTCAACCGCGCCGCCGCTTACAGAATCTTCAACGCGTACAAGGAAGAGAACCCGACATCGCCCGAACTCGCGCAGATGTACCTCGATCTCGTCCGACTCTACAGCGCCGAAGGCGATCCGCGGATCGCGGACGAAGCGCTCAGAGAGTTCGAGCAGCGTTACGGCGACGCGCCTCGGTACGCGGAGGTCGCGCTCAAGCTCGCCGACTGCTACGTGCTGCTCGACCGCCACGAAGACGAGCGCGCCGTTTACGCGCGCGTCCTCGACTACCTCGGCCGCCGGCGCGAAAGAAAGTCTCCGCTCGTGCCCGCGTTCGGGCGTCCGGCCGCCGCGCCTTACGCGGGCGAGACGGGCGCGTTCTACGAGCCGACGGAGATCAAGCCGTCGCTCGTCGAGTACCCGCCGAAGTCGAGCCCCGGCATCAAGGCTGCGGTCGGCGAAAAGTCTCCGTCCGACTACTACGACTACGAGTACGACAGGCACACCTACAGAGACTTCCTAGCGCCGGACGAAGATCGCGACGCCGACGACGATAGTCAGTCGTTGGGTGACGACGCGCGCTCTAACGAAAGCGAGCGCGACGAAGAGACTGTAAGGCAATCCAAAGTCACATACGCCGACGTGCTCGCGCGCGACGTCGCCTCGCTCGCGAATGAGAATCGCACCGAGGACGTGCTCGCGCTCTACGCCGCGGAGATCAAAAAGTACCCGGACGAGCAGGGGCTCTACGAGCAGATGTTGCAGTGGCTCGGCCAGACCAACCTGTTCGACGAGCAGTCGCGCGTCTATCGTGAAGCTCTCGAACGTTTCCCCTCCGAAGCGTGGCGCGACCGCCTCGCGCGCTGGCTCCTGCGCCGCGAGAGGAAGCAGGAGTTCGCCGACTACTCGCGCGAGTTGGTTAGCAAGCTCGACGACAAAGATGCCGAGCGCTACCTCGAACGGTTCATCGCCCCGCGCGCCACGTCGGACGCCAAAAGCTTCGAGTCCGATCTCTACCTCGGCCTCTACAGTCTCGCGCACGAGCGCTTCCCTGAAAACGTCGCGCTTGTCCGCGGCCTCCTGCAGTTCTACGCCGCGCACGGCCGCGAGGACGATTACCGCCGACTCCTCGCAGAGTACTACTTCGTCTCGCCTGAGTTACGCGAACAGTTCCTCTCGCACCTCGCCGAGCGCGGCGAGCTGCGCGCGCGACTAGACGAAGCGCGAAAGATTTTGAAGGAACGTGGCGAACTGGTGCCACGCAACGCTGTGAGCGCGGGCGACGAGACGAAGGTCGGCGACGAAGCGAACGCGTCCGATGGCGCAAAGCCCATCGTCGAATCGCTCGCCTACAAACTCTTCCGCGCGGACGCCGCCGCGCGGCTATCGAACTACGAGGAGTCGGTTGACGCCTACCGCGAGTTGAATCGCCTTTATCCCGCGACGCCTGAGTTCGCCGAACGACTCTCCGCGTTCACGCGCTCGCTCGGCCAGCACAATCGACAGTTGCTCGAAGAGGCAGCTTCAACTTCACGCGAGCTGGCCGACGCGAACCCTGCGGACGCCGCGTACCGCACGCGCGCGGGCGAAGTCTTCGCCGAACTCGGCGACTACGCGCGCGCACGCACCGAATGGTCGCGCCTCGTCTCAATCGCGCCCGGCGACAGGGAGTCGTTCCTCGACGCGGCGACGGTCTTCTGGGACTACTTCCAATACGCCGACGCGCTCGAAACGATCAATCATTTCAGGCGCGAGACGGGTGACAACTCTGCTTACGCTTTCGAGGCGGGCTCGATCCTCGAAGCGCAGCACCGGCAGACGAAAGCCATCGCCGAGTACGTCAAGGCGCTCGACGAAGACGCGCCCGCGCATTGGCGCGCGCGCCGCCGCCTCGCAACTCTCTACAAACGCCCCGCCGTCCCCGCGCTGATAGCCGAAGCCTACTCGCGCTCGCGCGACGACGCGGGCATCACACTCGGCTACGCCACACTACTGAAAGAGCTGGGCCGGCGCGACGAAGCTTCGAGAGTGCTCGCCGCGTCGGTCGCGCGCAGCCGCGACGCGGACTTCATCAAGCGCGCGCAGGAAAAATATTCCGACGCGGAAGACGCCGACGGAGAGCACGCATGCATCGCGCGCCTCGTCCAAATCTCCACCGCCCCGCGACAGTTCATCTCGCACAGCCTGCAACTCGCCGAGAGCTACGCACAGCGCGGCGAGCGCGACTCCGCCGCGTCAGTCGTCCGCACGCTGCTGCGAAAGTTCCCGACGAACTACGGGGTCTTGCAGGAGGCATCCGCCGTTTACGTGCGGCTCGGACTCACTGACGACTCGCTGCGAGTCCTGCGCGACGCTGCGGCGCGCGGGCGCGGGCATTATCACACGGAGTTCTCGCGCAGCCTTGCCGCGCGACTGCTCGATCTGAACAGAATCGCCGAAGCGCGCCGCGTCCTCGAAGGTCTGCACGACGGAGACCCGCTCGATCTCGGCGCGTTCCGCGAACTCGCGCACATCTACGCGCGCGCAGGCGACTCGGCCGCGCTGCGAAAAGCATTCAACAAGACGCTCGACTCCATCCGCGCGAGCGACGCCGATCCGCGCGAGACGCGCGCGCAGGTGGCCGACCTGCGCCGCGCGATGATCACGGTCTTCACCTCTCTGCGCGACTACCGCGCCGCGATGGAGCAGCACGTCGAGATCGTCAACCGCGATCCAGACGACGACGAAGCCGTCGAAGCCGCCATCTCCTACGCGAAGCGCTACGGCGGCGCTGACGAGCTTCTGTCCTACTACCAGAAGGTCTCAAATCAGGCTTACAAGAACTACCGCTGGCAGGTCGTCCTCGCGCGCATCTACGAGGCGAAGAACGATCTCGCGTCGGCCGCGCGCAGCTACAAAGAAGCGATTGACAACCAGCCTGAGATGACAGAGCTACACGCCGCGCTCGCCGAGGTCTGCGTCAAAGCTCACGACTACGACGCGGCGCTGCGCGCGCTCGCGCGAGCTTCGGAGCTGTCGAACGACGATCCGCAGTACATCCGCCGCACAGCCGAGGTGCTGGAGCTGGCCGGGCGGGAGCAGGAGGCCGCGGACGTTCGACGCAAGCTGCCCGCACCACAAACTCCGAAGCGCGAGGACACGCGCGAGCTGTTCGCCGACGCCGCGCGCACGCTCGCTACGGATCGCGCGATGGCCGTCGAACAGTACCGCGCGGCGTTAGACGCGTTGGAGGCAGAGCCTTACAAACACGAGCTGCGCGCCTCGGAGATCAACGCCTACGTCCGCGCCGTGCGCGGCGACGAATCGCTCGACGCGATCTTCCAGAGGCTCTGGTCGTTCCGACAAAAGTTGATCGCCGACGCTGATCGCGTAAACGGCAAAGACGCCGGTCGCGCGCGCGACACGCTGTCCGCCTTCGACGGCGCGCTGCCAGACGCGGTCGGCGCGACCGCAGCCGAAGTCGCCACGGGCGACGAGCTCGCGCGCCTCTTCGCAAGCCTTCGTGAAAAGATTGACGCGTCGCTTCGCGCTTCGGACGCTCACGCTACGCTCGCGCTCCTACAGAACATCGCGCACCGCGCGGGCTTCGCCACGCTCGAAGAGCGCGTCCTCGCCGCGCAAAGGGACGCGGCGCGCACAGCGGGCGATCCCATCACGTTGCGCGAGCGCATTCGCACGCTTGCCTCCTACTACGCTGCCGCAGGCGAGTACCCGCGCGCACTCGAACTGCTCGAAGACGAAGGCGCGAAGAACGCCGCGCTCGCAAACGCCGACTACGCAAGCACAACCGCAGAGTACGCGCGGCTCGCGGGCGACGGCGCGCGCGAGCTGTCTGCGCTCGGAAGCTATTACGATCTGACGAAGAGCTTTTCCGATCCGTCCAAGCCCGACTTCAACGACGACGCGCTCGTCGCGCGCTACTTCGATCTCCTCCACGACTCCGGCTCACGAGGGCGCGAAGAGTTGTCGCGCCGCGCGAGCGAATCTTCGTCGCGCCGCGCGCTGCAACTCGTCAACTTCCTCATCGCGAAGGGCGAGCGCGAGCTGGCGCACGCGGCGGTCTCGTCCGCGCAGCTTCCAGACGGGTGGAAGCTCGCGCGTCAGGCGCAACTGAGCCTCGCGCTCGGCGAGTTCAATCAGCAGGGCGAAGCGTACTTCGCAGACGCGCTCAGGCCAGCGACAATCGGCGAACTCCTCGCCGCGAAAACTGACTCAGGTACGAAGCTCGCGGCCGACGACTGGTCGCGCCTCGAATCCGACTACGGACGCTGGCTCTACCTGTCGGGCGATGGCGAACAGCGCGCACGTGCCACCGCCGCGCTCCCCGCCGTCGTCGAATCTCGCCCGCGCGACGCAGCGGCGCAGGCCGAACTCGCGCGCTGGTACTTGTCGCAGGGCGAAGCGCGCGCCGCGCTCGAACACCTCGCAATCGCAGACGAAGAGTCGCCCGACGATCCGCGCGTCGCCGCCGACATCGGCTCAGCGCACTTCCTCCTCGGCGAGCGCGAGCAGGCCGAAGCCGACTGGTCGAAACTGATCGCCGCCGACGATCCGTCGCCCGACGCGTGCCTCCTCTATCTGAAGACTCTCGCCGCGCACGGCCTCGCCGCCGAGGCGAGAGACAGGCTCGCGCTGTTCGTCGCCAAGCGGCTGAAGGCCGTGGACGAAACCTACAGGAAGGACGAGAAGTTCGAGCCGCTGAAGCCGCTCCTCGTCGCGCTGTCGCGCTCGTTCGTCAGCACGGTCTCCGATGACTTGAAGAAGACTGTGGGCGCGGCGGGCGACGGCGAAAGCGACGAGCCTCTGTCGAGATCGGACGAAGACGCGCGCGCCGCGTTCTTCCGCAAGCTGTGCGAGGCCGCGCCGCGCGACACGGAGCTTGCGCAGATGATCGTTGAAGGTGGGCTCGTCTCGCGTTCACACTTCGGCGAGTTTTACGCGCTGCTCGTCGAGCGCTCCGACGGGCTTGAGGGCTACGATGACGACTACGCCTTCACGGACTTCATGCGCGAGTCTTACGGTGCGACGGACGTTGAAGCCGCGTTCGATCACGCACAACATTTCAGCGTCAAAGAGCCGGAACGCGAACGAGTCAAGTGGCAGGAGCACCAGCTTGAATACCTGATCGAAGAAGGACGCAACGTCGAAGCGCAGCGCTTGACCTCGTCGGTCGAAAGCGAACTCGCGCGCCGCTACGCGCGGCCAACCTGGTTGCGTCTCGCCAAAGTGAGACTTGAGCTGCGCGGCGGAAAGACCGAGAAGGCGCTCAACGCTCTCAAGACCTACGTCGGCGCGGACACGCCCCCGGGTCTCGCGAAAATCTCCGCGCCGAGCACGGAGCGTTTGACAGAAGCGCTCGCGCTGCTGCGCGAAGAGCACTCTGAGTCCGCCGCGCCACAGCTCGTCGAAGCGACTTACGCGCAGCTCCTCGCGCTCGGCCAGTACCAGTCATCTTACTTCGTCGCGCTCGCGCGAGTCGCCTACGAAAGCGGCGACGCAACGCGCGGCGACAGGCTGCTGCGTCTCATGATCGATCTCTCTGCGGAAGAGACGCGCGACGACGCCGCGCAGGTCGCGTCGCTGCCCGAAGTCCGAGCGCGCGCGGCCAGAGTCGAAAGCGCGGAGTTGCCCGAAGAGTCGAACGTGATCGCGCGCAACGAAGCGCTCGCGCTCGCGGCCGAGACGGCGGGCGCGTTCGGCCGCTTCGACGAGGCGACCAACTTCCGCGCCGCGCTCGCAGCCGCGTCGCCCGACGACTACACGAACCGCGTCGAGCTTGCGCGGCTGCTCGCGGCGTCCGACCGGCGCGAAGAGGCCGTCGGCCAACTGTCGGGCATGATCTCGGACGTGCGTGCGCCGCGCTCCGCGCGCTGGCAGGCCGTGTGGAGCGCGGCGGAGGTCGCGGGCGGGCGGCAGGACTTGTGGGAATCGCTCAGAGAGAATTTAAGTTCTGCCGCGCAAACTGATCACGAGATGAGCGACGCGCTCGGCGCGAGAGAACTACAGTCCGAAGGGCGCGCGGGCGAGGCTGTGGACTTGCTGGATCGCGCTGCCGCAGACGATCCGAACCCGCTGCTCGAATTCTTCCGAGGCGTCGTTGACGAAGAGGCCGGGCGCGCAGAGAACGCCGCGCGCGCCTTCGCCGACGCGTCGCGCTCGCAGTCGTCTGCGGACATCGCTACCGCGTTCGGCGCGGATGAAGATGATGCGGCGCGCGAGTTGATCCACCTGCAACTCTCTTCGTCGCGCCCATACGCGGCTTTGAAACTCGCGTCGCTCGACACGGAACTATTGAAGCAGCCTTCGGGCGACGACGCGCGGGGGGAAGAGGACGCGCAACGCGCAGACACCGAGCACGCAGACACCGAACGCGTGGGCGAGTCGGCGCGCGCGGCGCAGCCGGCCTCGAACTATCGCACGTTGAAGGAGCGCGCGGAGGCGAGGCGCGCGGCGTCGGAGGCGGAACTGCTCGGACTATTGTCGGTCGCGGCGGAGCAGGTCAGAGACTTCGACAAGTCAATCGAGTTCGAGCGCGCGAGATTGAGCCGACTGTCGGACGAAGGAGAGCGCGACGCGTCGGCGCAGCGCGTCGCACGCCTGCGCCGGTTGTTAAGGGAGCAGAGGGCGGGAGCGACTCCGCCGCCGCTCGTCGTTGATGGCACGCTCGTCGCGCGCAGTTGAGGAGGCCGCTCATGTTCGATCTGATGCGCAGGTACAAAGGCAGGCTCGCGGTCTTCGCGCTCAGCTTCGCCGTCGGCGTGGCGCTGGCCGTCGTCCTGAAAGTCGTGCTCGACCGTTTCGTGGTACGCGAGCGCGTGACCGCGAAGGCCGCGGAGTCGGCGCGGGGCGCCTGCGCTCAGGGCGACACGTTCTCGTCGCCGGAAGAGATCGCGGGCGCTTTGAGGAGCGAGGATGTCGGCGTCAGGAGCGAGATGATGCGGCGGCTGTCCGTGCTCCCGAACCTGTTGACGGCTTATTACGACTTCGAGCGCGACGCTGATTTTCCGGCGCGTGCAGAGTCGGTGAACGTGCGGCGCGTCAACCTCGACGAAGAGCCGGACGAGGAATCCGTCGTCACCTTCGTACGAGGCGAGAGTCCCGTCGCGGTCGTGTTGAAGCGGCGCGAGTGCGGTTGGAAGGTCGTCGCGGTCGTCAGCTCGTGGCTGAGGTTTGAAGACTACCCTTACGCCGATTGGCTCGAACTGCCGGAAGCGTTCGGCGCGGGCCGCCACCTGCTGCTCGTGCGCGACAGCACGGGCGACGCGGCGCGCTACACGCGCAGGGCGCGTCTGCTGTGCGTCGCAGGCGATCACGTCGAGCAGGTCGCGGAGATCGATGAGGAGTCAATCGCGCCGGTCGAGGGCTACAAGGGAAATGATTGGGAAGACGTGAAGCGGCGGCGCACGGCGACGTTCTCGTTTGCGCCGGCGCAGTCCACTGCATCCACACCTGCGCAGGTCGCTTCATCCGTGCCGTCGCAGCCCGCGCCGGTCGCGCAGTCGTCTGTTGATTCGATTGCGCGCCTGCGCGTCGTGTACCGCGAAGAGGTCGTGAAGTATTCGGGCGTCGAGCCGCTGAACGTCTTTTGGAGCGAGGCGGACGGCGTGTGGCATCAGGCGCGCAGGCACTGGCGTTCGAGACACTTTGAAGTGTTGAAGCCAGCGGTCGTCAGCGAGGAGCAGTTCGCATGGGACGAGCAGAAGAAGCGTTTCGTCGCGGCGGCGCGATGAGTCGCGCGAAGCCGCGACGCAGGATCGCACTCTTTGCGGCGCTCCTGATCGTTGCGCTCGTGTCGCTTTTTGTTTACGCGAAGTCGAAGCGCGACGCGGGCGGGCCGTACAGTCTCGCGGACGACTGCCCGCGGGGCGCGCTCGTTTACGCGCAAGCGTCCGACCTGCCCGCGCTGCTGCGTCTCTGGGACGGCTCGCGTTTCAAAGAGCGCTATCTCGCGAGCACGAACTACAAGCAGTTCGCCGAAGGGCACGTCGCTCTCAAGCTCGTCGCGCGCGCGGGCGAGTTCGGCGACGCGCTCGGCTTCACGCCGGACGTGCGCGCGCTCGCCGAAGGCGCGGAGAAGAGTGCGGGGGTCGCCGTCTATGACATCGGACGTATGGAGCTTGTCTTCGTCGCGCCCGCGAGTGAAGAGAAGGCGACGGCCGCGCGCTTCTTCCAGAGCGCGGAGAACTTTGAGCAGACGGAGCTGCCCGACGGCACGGTTTATTACAGCCACGACGTTGAAGCGGATCGCGGGCGGCAGAAGCAGAAGATACTCTTCGCCTACGCACGCGGGCGCTTCGTCGTCGCGACGAGCGAGCAGTTGATGCTGCGCACGCTCGCCAACGTCAACGGCCGCTCGCGCGCAGACCGCCTCTCGGACGATCCTTCGTTCAAAACTCTGAGCCGCGAGATCACTCCGCACCTCGCGGCGGTCTGGGTCGATCAGTCGCGGCTCAACTCGGACTACTACTTCAAACACTACTGGGCTATGTCCGACGCCTCGTCGCTCAAAGGCATACGCGCAGGCCTCTTCGACTTCGAGATGAGCGCGGGGAGTTTCATAGAGCGCAGGGAGTTTCTGCTCGAAGGCAGGCAGTCGAACGTCGCCGCGCTCTCGCCGCGCGACGCTCAGGAGTTGAGCGCGTCGCTCCCCGCGGACGCGGCCTACACGCGCCTGCGCGTGTTGAGCGACGGCGCGGCGGGCGCTTCGACGCTCTTCGGCAACGCGCTGCTTGATCGCGTGCCGCGCGCTCGTGGAAGAGGCGGCAGCTCGCCCTGGCTGCACGACGAGTTCGACGCGGCGGCTGAAGGGCGCGAAGATTACTCCTGGGATGATGACTACTATCACCTCGGCAACGACTACGACGTGTCGGTAGATGACGACTCGGAAGATGATCGCGGGAAGGGGAGCGACGACGCCGAGTCGTCGGCATCCGTCTCACACCTCGAACGCACGCTTGAACAAGCGCGGCCCGCAATTGCGGCGATGGCCGAGAGCCCCGTCACGCGCGACGGCCCGCTCTTCGCGGAGTTCAGGCGTCTCGCCGTCGTCAGGCTCGAAGAACCCGACTCGCTCGACGCGAAGGCGTTTGAAGGGTCGATTGCGTCTCTCGCAGTCGGGCGTCTGACCGCCGCCGGCACAAGTTCCAATCTGAAGTGGTCGGACGCCGGGAGCGGCGCGCTCCGCCGCAGAGAGTTGGAGCTGCCGATGCTCGGCTGGAAACTCTGCTACGCGCTGCGCGGGCGCGACCTCTTCGTCTCGAACGACGCGGACTTCCTCGACTCGGCGCTCGCCGGAAGCGCGCGGCCTCAAACGCGAAGCGGCGACGCGCGTTTCGCGCCGGACGATCTCACCGTGATTCGTCTGGATCGCAAACGCGAAGCCTTCGACGCGTTCTTCGACAAGCTGGACGCGAAGCGCGTCGGCGACTATCGCGCGAGTCGCGGCAGTGGTGCCGGAGATCAAAGTCCCAACTCCGAGGGGTTCTTCTCCGGCAACGTCGCCAGCTTGCTCGACGCCGCGTCGCCCGCCACGTGCGTCGAGATCAGGAGGCGAGCCACGCCGGGCCGGCTCCGGGAGGAGGTCGAGCTGTTGACCGCGGGCGCGGCGGCGGGCGAGGGGAGAAAGTAAGGCTCCGGTAAAGTCTCCCAAGTAGAACGCAGAGCGCTCGCAGGCTCAACCTGACGACGGTTCTTCAGAAATAATCTCATCTCGCCACGCACGTCCTCACGGAGACCGGGACGCCCCAACCGCAGGGCGAAGAGCACGAGACATCCCGCCTGGTCATCGCGCTCGTTCGCTGGGCTGACGAGCGGCAAGGCAAGGTCAAAAAAGGGTTGGGCTTTTCTATGGTTGGGGAACAGGCGCAGACCGGCGCGGCGGCGCAGTGGCTCGGCGAATTCCTCTATGCTAACCGCGCGTACATTTCACAATATCTCTCCGATTAGGGTGCGTTCATTGCCCAGCATGGTGGGATATACGGAGCGCGTGATACGACCGTAATATACTTGGCGGGGTCATGAGCTATAAGTTGGTGGGCGCTTGGTGGGCTTGCGTGCCGACTCGTGCGGGTAATAGCGGTGCTTTGACGGCGGCTGTCGGTTGAAAATATCCGCAATTACTCGCTCAGAGACTCTGGATGATGGCGGTTGGCCGGTCTCGAAAACCGGAGTGGTCGAAAGGCCACCGTGGGCTCGAATCCCACCCTCTCCGCCACACCCCTGTCAGACTCAATCACTTAGGATCTCACCCGCGGGCCAAATCTCTCACCTCCCGGTCGTAGCATTTCTGCCGCTTGGCGTAACGCCTTGACAGGCATGGCTAAGCATAACTGCGCTTTAGCGGCCGCGGGCTGCTTGAATTATCAGCAATGCTTACCATGTCGCATCTGGGCGCAGCGGACGGAGCGGACGCGATGACCGGTGCAGTGCGGCCCGCAGACGCTTGAGGCGATCTAATTTAGGCGTTTATATAGTTCGCTCATCCGGGCGGTCTTGCGCGGCTGAGAGGGCAGAGGAATCAAAGCGTAGGACAGGATTAGTCATGGCAGGTTGGCTCGGCACAAATATTCAGGAGGGCTGCATAATTCCGTGCCCTTATTTGGTACCAGCGCAGCACCCGTACTACGCCATCCCATTTTGAAGCCTGACCGCGGGCCTGAACATCGCCGGCTATTTATCCGTCAGTGGAATCGCAACCCCCGACTTGACGCGCCTCATGACGATGCTCGTGCTGTAGCCCCTGACGTCCGGGTTGTCAACGAACAGTCGGCGCGTCAAAGCCTCGTACTCCTGTATGTCCTTCGTCGCGACGACGAGCACGAAGTCGGCGTTCCCCGTCACGTGGAAGCACTGCATCACTTCGGGCGTGTCGAGCATCAGGCGCCTGAACTCCTCCTGCGGGCGTGAGAGCGGGCGCTCCCTCTGCATCGTCACCTCGACGACGGCCATCAGCTTCAGCCCCGTAGCTTCGGGCGAAATGACCGCGACTTCGGCTTCGATGACTCCGTCCTCGCGCAGCCGCTTGACCCGCCGGTGGACGGCGGAAGGAGAGAGCCCGACCTGCCCGGCGATCTTTTCGGCAGGCAGGCGCGCGTCACGTTGCAGGATGTTCAGAATCTTAAGGTCGTATGAATCCATCTCTTTGCTTCCACGCAGATCATTAGCGTGCCTCGCCCCATGAGCGGAGGATTTTCGCATGAAATCACCTAAGATTAGTGATTTTCGCACCACGCCGCGTGTTACGCTTAAGCCTCCCGGCGCGTTCGCGCTCTCTGAGCAATCCGACCGGCGCCAAAAGCCTGTACGCCGGGAGGCGATAAGTCTTCGAAGGTATCATCTTGGATGATGTTCATGGGTGTGTCCACTTTAATCTTAACCGAAATAGTCCGGATCAGTTCGTTAATGAAGACGGTCATCTGCATCCTGTTAGTGGCGGCGATCTGTCTGCTGCCAGAGCCGGCTCAGGCACTCGGCGACGAAGACCCGACCGCCGCGCTCGCCGGACTCTGGGGCTTTGAGCGCACCTTCGGTCCGGAAGTCCGCGGCGAACTCACCGTCACGCAACAAGGCTCTCTCTGGCGCGCGCGGATCGCGGGCTTCGAAACGCCCGTCCGCTTCGATCACGACAAACTCACCTTCACCCTGCCGGGCGAACGCGGGGAGTTTCGCGGTCGTTTGAGTAAAGACGCGAAGAGAATCGTCGGGCACTGGATTCAGCCGCCCACCACGACGGGCGGGACGCGCTACGCGACGCCTTTGGAGCTTAAAGCCGTCCGCGCCAACGTCTGGCGCGCTCAGGTCGCGCCGCTCGATGATCGCGTCGAGTTGTACCTCAGCGTCAGTCGGCAAGAAGACGGCACGTACAGCTCATTCTTGCGTGACCCTGAGCGAAACGTCGGCGCGTTCCTGCGGCTTGGTAAAATTCAGCTTCAAGGTGATGCCATTCATCTCGCCAGCCGCAGAGGAGAGATCGTGGGCGAGTATGACAAACTAAGCGGCACGCTCTCGCTCGCCCTGCCCTCCTTCCCCACGGCTCTCGACTTCACACGACGCGGCGGCGATCAGGCTACGGGCTTCTACCCGCGCACGCCCGCCGTCGAAACTTACGTCTATCGCCAGCCGCGCGCGGACGCTGACGGGTGGGCGACGGCCTCGCTCAGGGGTGTCGGCCTCAACCCCCGACCGCTCGCGGCCCTCGTCGAACGTATTCTGCAAACTAAAACAGACGCGGTCACGACCCCTTACATTCAAGGGCTGCTCGTCGCGCGCCACGGCAGACTCGCGCTCGAAGAATATTTCTACGGTTTTGATAAGAACAAACTTCACGACACGCGCTCCGCAGGCAAGAGCCTGACGACGACGCTCGTCGGCATCGCGATGGATCGCGGCGCGCGCTTCGACGCGGCGACGCCCGTCCTCTCGCTCTTCCCGAACTACAAAACATTCGCTAATGACGACGCGCGCAAGCGGCGGGTGACGGTCAGGCATCTGCTGTCAATGTCTTCGGGCTTTGCCTGCGATGACGACGACGACAACTCGCCCGGCAACGAAGACAACATGCAGAGCCAGACGGCGCAGCCCGACTGGTACAAGTACGCGCTCGACCTGCCGATGGCGCACGAGCCGGGAGAGCGTGCGCTCTACTGCTCCGCCGGGGTTAACCTGCTCGGCGGCGTCATCACTCGCGCGACCGGGAAATGGCTGCCCGACTTCCTCTATGAAAACTTCGCGCGCCCGCTCGACATACGCACTTACCACATGAACCTGACTCCGACGGGCGACGGCTACGGCGCGGGCGGGATTTACCTGCGCCCGCGCGACTTCCTCAAACTCGGTCAACTCTTCCTCGACGGAGGCCGCTGGCGCGGTCGTCAAGTCGTCAGCCGTAAGTGGGTCGAGCAAGCGACCGCGCCGCACGCGAGCATTCACAACGCGAACGACTACGGCTACGGCTGGTGGCTCGACGAGTACCAGGTCGGCGGGAAAAAGTATCGCGCGTTTCACGCCGCGGGTAACGGCGGGCAACTCATCGTCGTCATTCCAGAACTCGACATGGTGGTCGCGTTCACGGCGGGCAACTACGGCGACTTCAGGACGTGGTCTAAGTTCGGCGGGGAGTTGGTTCCGCAATTCATCATCCCCGCCGCGGCGCGCCAATCCACGAAACCTTGAGAAGGCATAGCACAGCTATTCAATTAGGGATGAATAAAGGCGTCGAGTTGTGCGGCCTCTCCAGAATATATGTGCCACGCGCCGCACCGCAGCCAAAGGGCGCGACAGAGGGAATTGGCAGAAAGCTGCTTTCCGCAGTGTTTTATCAGAGAGGGGCTTTAAGGGTTAAAGATTTCAGGAGGATCGAGATGCGGAGTTTTATCTATCTAACTTTGGCCCTGTCGTTGATGGCGTTCGGTAGCGCGGCACAGAATAACCAGCCTTCGGCAAATAAAGTTGAGAGAAAGATCAACCGCGATCCTGACGCGGCGCAGATCATCACTTCGGACATCGACAACTTCTGGAGGGCCTACGGCGCGGCCAAGCCAGACTACTGTTTCGGCGTTTTCCAGCGCGAGTATTTCGACAAGGGCAGCCCCGGCCTCAGTGCTTTCAAACGCGCGCGGATCAAGGCCCTGATACTCGCGGTGACGCTCTACGCGCTCACGCGCGATGTGGATCGTGACCTCGCGCTGCTCGCGATGGCGTGTCGCGTCGTCGAGGGCGTGCTCAACGCCACGGCGGCCGTTGCGATGCTGGGGCTGCTGTCCATCGCGCTGGAGTCCGCCGCGGCGTCCGGGCCGGACGCCGCGGCCTCAAACGCGCTCGGCGCATTTTTGCTGAGGTTTCAAGGGTGGAACACGACGGTCAGCGCGCCCGTCTTCGCGGCGGGCAGCACGCTCTACTCATGCCTCTTCCTGCGCGCCCGCAGCATCCCCGTGCTGATAGCATGGTTCGGCATCTTCTCCTCGGCTCTGCTGGTGATGGCCGGCCCTCTGGAAGGGCTCGGACTTATCAAAGGCGCGGTAGGCAGGTTCGCGTGGCTCCCGCTCCTTTTTGAAGTGACGCTTGCGCTGTGGCTGATCACCAAGGGCGTCTCCGCGCCGGCGACCCGATGAGCCGCGCCGCCGCAGACTAATCTGTGATTACGAAGGTCAACTGATGATGAACCAGATAAACGACAGGCTTGACGACGAGTGTGCGATTGACGACCTGCGTCAAGTAGATAATCACCAAAGTTTTTTCATCGCGATCCTCCGACACGGTGAATTGTAGAGAAATATCAGTCTGCTTTCCAAAGACGTTTTGAGCAGCGCGAAGGCCCGATTGTGTCCGGCGTTCGCACGCTCAGCGGCCCGGCGGTTTCGGCCTGACGTACTGCGACAGCGTGATGATCTCGTCGCCTTTGAGAAAGCCCGCGTAGCTCGCGACGCTCCCGTAGGTGGTGAGGCTCATGCTGAACCTGAACCATCAAAGCACCTACCGCGTCACCAGTTGATGATCACCGGGGTTTTTCGAACTTCGATTCCGGTATAGGAACATTGAGTTTGATTTCCGCAAACTTGCGGGTGATCGGCAGGCTTCCAGGATCGGCGTATGCCATCGTGATGGTAAACGGCAACCTTAGACCATCAACGTCACGATAATCGTCAAAGTCCGTTTGTTGGGGAATCATCCCGATTAGCGTGCGCATGTAGCTGATTCGCCGTCTCAAAAGTCCATTTTCAACGTCAAAATAAAGGCGTTCGAACCGGTTGTCTAATCGAACTGCGCTAACAACATAAACATCGCGATCATCAATTTTCTCACGCCCGGAAACTTGGAAGCTCGAGTACTGATCTTTCAGTCTCAGAATCTGAAAAAGGGGAAACGATAGTTTTTGATCAGCTAACTGCTCGCCGACTAATTCCTGGACGCCCTGGCCATTCTTAACCCATCCCTGCCGCCCGTTGATGACTCGCTCGTACTCGCATCTAGAATCGCCGGCGCAGGTACGTCCGGCGACGTTTTGAACAGTGAAGGTTTCATGACCTTTATCTGGCACCGACTGTTCAGCCTCATAAGTGACAACCTGACCAACCGCAGTCGTCGTACTGCCTTTAACGACGCAGCTTGTAATCCGCTCAGTTGCGGCTTTGCCGCCGACCGCGACTAGATACTTATTCAAAACGTCGTCCGCGGAAGGCAGACCTGACATCGAGGTTGATGAAATAGTCGACCCGGCAGTGGACGCGCCGTTTGATGAGCGTGGCGACGGTATTGGTAAAGGCAAGACCGGAGCACCCTGTGGCGAGCGCTGACCTCGGTGACAGGTATAGCAACTGACCGTGGGATTTCCCTGGAAGTATGTCTTGTTCATTTCAATGACCATTTTGATCATCTGACGGGCAGTTTGCTTTTCCGGTTTGTCGTCAGCCGAGGCTTCGATCCAGCCATTCCTGATTACGTGACAAGAGCCGCACTGGAATCCTAGCGATGCGGCCATGAATCGCATTGCCGGATACAACTGCGACTGAGGCATCCCCGTCAAGACCTTGATGTTCTTCTCGACCTGCTCGACGATCTTCTCCTGCGGCGAGACTTGTGTGGCCCGCACACTGCTGTTTTGTTGGCGCGCGCCGCGCGCGTCACTGCGGTTCATAAACGTTATGAGCGCCGCGATTATAGAAAGACTCAGCGCGATGAACTTCAAGGTTGTTTGCTTCATGGCGACGACCGGCAGCCCGCGCCGAAATTGTCGGGTCAACTCCTGACGGCTGACCTCAACGGGGGCGTGAATTCGGTTACGGATTCTTCGTGAAGACGGCCTCGTTCGCCGTGATGTGATCCCACTCGTAACGAGAGTTGGGCCTCACGTTCTGCGATAAGACGATAATCGTGTCGTCTTTGAAAAAGCCGGTGTAACTCGTGACGCTCCCGTAAGTGGTCAGGCTGACGCTGAACGTGACGGCGATCACATGGTCGAGCTGTTTATCCGGTGACGGGACTGTGCTGACCCAACCGATGATGTCGAACTCTTTGCCCGCCGCCGCGCCCGTCGGAGGAATCCACTTCCCCTTCAACTGACCTGTCGCGAGATCAATGGAGGTTATGCTCAACGTCGCCCCTTCCTTGACCCCCGCCGTATGCTCCGTCCATTTACCGATGAACCTGGTCGGTATCAAAGTGTCCTGCGCCCCTGTCAGCGATGGACTGTAAATTAAGACGATTGCGAAGCAGACGGCGAGAAACCAAAGCATTCTCTTCTTCATAGAGCCTCCTACTGGTCTCGGACAAATGCCCCCCGGCATGACCTTGATAACGAGCCGATGATATTGGCGGGAGGCGAGCAGGCGGAAGAGAATTTCGGTGAGTGAGCCGATTGGTTCGGCGAACAGGCGGAAGGCTAGCGAGTTGCAGCTAAACGAACAGTTCGCGGAGATGCTGTGAGCCATTGCGGCTCGCGATCACTTCCGCGCCGTCGCTGAGTTTGAGGAGTAAGCGACGTTCGATTGGTTTGCATGAGACCACGTGGTCTAGATTGACTATAGCGGAGCGATGAACGCGACGAAAGTGCTGCGGGTCAAGCCGCCGCTCGAATTCAGTCAACGTCACATTCACCAGGTATGAGGTATCGTCTGCATATACTTCGACGTAATCATCCGCGCCGACCAGGCGCGTGATGTCATCCACGCGCACACGCACCACCCGGCCCCGCCGATCACGGACGAACAGACGAAGCAGGTGCTCAGGCGGCTTTTCTGCAACTGCGCGCGAGGCTCTTTCGAGAAGAGACGGCTCACCTATCTCTCCCGTGCCGATTAAGCGGCGCTGCACTCGCTCCAGAGATCGACGGAAGCGTTCACGCCCGAACGGCTTGAGGATGTAGTCGAGCGCTTCCAACTCGAAGGCCGTAACCGCGTGATCGTCATAAGCAGTCGTGAAAATAACCTGCGGCTCGTGCTTGACTCTCTGTAAGACCTGTAGGCCAGTCAAGCCGGGCATTTTTATGTCCAGGAAAACGAGGACTGGACGAAGTCCATCAATCAGTCGTACCGCCTCGTAACCGTCAGCCGCCTCGCCGATGATTTCCAGCCAGCCTTCGCCCGCCACAAAGTCTCTGATCGTCTGCCGGGCGAGTGGCTCGTCTTCAACTATGAGCGCGCGAATTGGCAGTGGTGTGTTCATCACTTGGTGTTTGCCGCCTCGTCCGCCGGGATTTCCATCCGCACTGCAAATCCTTTGCCGGGCCAAGTCTCTACCTGAAAGCTCGCACGATCTCTGTAGCGCGTCATGAGGCGCTGCCGCGCAATCTTCAACCCGGAGCCACTTGAAGTTGCCACCTCCTCCGGCCTCGCGCCGGGCCCGTCGTCTAACACTTCCAGACTCAGCGTGCCGTCTCGCCGCTCGGCCCTGATCGTTAGTAAGCCGCCGTCTGTCCGTCTGGCTATCGCGTGTTTGATCGAGTTTTCGACCAGAGGTTGCAGCGTGAACGGCGGCAGATGGCAATCGAGTGCGTTCGGTTGAATCTGTTTTTCAAAGCGAAGCCGTTCGCCGAGTCTGAGATGCTCCAGCGCGAGATAATTCTGAATGAAGTCTAACTCTTCTGAAAGTGCGACATCCTCCGTTTCTCTTCGGGTCATCAGCGTGTGACGCAACAAGGCGGCTAATCTTTCCAACGCGTCTTCCGCCGCCTGTTGGTCATGTCTGACGAGAGCCATGAGCGAGTGCAAGGTATTGAACAGGAAGTGCGGGTTGAGTTGCGTGCGCAGTGCTTCGAGTTCGGCGCGTGTGCGTAGGTTCTCCGCCCGCGCGGCCCGCGCCTCCTCAGCCCGCAGTCGCTCGGTCGTCTGGACTGCGTAAACGATGCCGGCGATGGTGGCGTAGATCATCAAACCGGTGATGAATCCTCCTTGAAATGAGTATCCGCTTTGGTAGCTCCAAGTACCGTGCGTAATCCTCTGATCCATCGCGTAGAGAAACGGCACTGTGACGAGCCACAAAGCGACGAAGAGCAACGCGAGGGCGAAGTGAATTGATAGGAATCTACGACGGTGGGTCTGAGACCAAGGGAGTTTTTGGCAGACGGCGACGACACCTACGCCTAACAACGCGGCGGGCAGAACATTAAACAGTGAGTCTTTGAGCGACTCAGAGAAGCTGCGACCTAGATGTGAGATGAACAGCGTCACGTAGCTCGCCGCGTAGGGCAGCCAAGCAACGCTATAGACCAGCCAAAAGCGATAGCGTCTGTGCATTAGATTATGGATCGCGCCCGACCAACATTTGCATTACGTCCCGTGGCTTCATTCCGTTCAATCGCGCGTGTCTTTATTTCATCCTGGAGTAGGACTTTCAGTCCCCAACGCAACCTCTGCACTTTCAGTGCAGAGTGATTTGGTGTCCCTTAAAGCTCACTGTTATATTCGCAGTTCTCTCCGATAGTTCTACCGTCACGCCGGTCTCGTGAAAGCTCAGAGTAAACCGGAGGTCATTTCCCCGCATTTTCTTCGCTCCCGTTTGATTATCAAAACTCCGGCGATTTCCGGCAGGTCGCCGCCCGCGTAATTTCCTAATCCGCGCTGGAATAAAATTTGCGGGGCCCGAAGTTATTCATAGTAGTGAAGGAGAGGGTCTAAGGCGCGTGCGTCTAATGGGACGAGGGAGGGCAGGGCGGTTCGAGCGGGCGGCGCTGCCGCACCTCGCTGACGTTTACCGCTTCGCCCGCCAGTTGTCGGACGAGCAGCGCGCGCAAGACCTCGTGCAGGAGACTTTCTTGCGCGCGTGGAAGTATTTCGACTCCTACGAGGACGGAAGCAACTGCCGCGCGTGGCTCTACCGCATCCTGCGCAACGTCTGGAACGACAGGGGTCGCCGCCAGCCGCGGCTGGAGATTCCGTTGCCGGAACGGGAAGAGAGCGGTGTCGAGCCCTACTACGACTGGGAGGGCGAGTTCCTGCGCGACGAGTTGTCGCCGGAGATCGAGCGCGCGCTCGCGCAGGTGCCCGAGCAGTACCGCTGGGCGCTACTGCTCGCCGACGTTGAGGAGCTTTCCTACCAGGAGATCGCACGCGTCATGGACTGCCCCATAGGCACGGTCATGTCGCGCGTCAACCGCGGGCGGCGGACGCTGGCGCGCCTGCTGCGCCGGCCGGTAGCCGGCGCACGCGGCGAGGTCGGCGAAGCGCCCGACGTTTACAACTTAGGGAGTTGAAAAGTGGACTGCAAAGAGTTTCGTGAAGTGCTCGATCTCTACGCTGACGGCGAGCTGTCGCCCGATGCCGCGAGCGCCGCGCGCCTGCACCTCGCGGAGTGCGCGCCCTGTCGCGCGGCGGAGCGGGAACTGCTGCGGCTGAGGGGCGCGCTGAAGCTCGCGGTGTCGAGGCACGAGCCGCCGCCCCAACTCGTCAGCGCGGTGCGTGACATCTCTCGCCCCTGGTGGCGCAGGCTGATGTGCGACGCGGGTGCGCGAGATGAGCCTCGCGACGCGCGCCCGTTTTGGCGAAAGCGGATCGCGTTGCCCGCTCCGGTCTTCGCTCTGCTCCTCGTCGCGCTCGTCGGCTTCGGCCTCCTCTCTGCGCGCCTGCGGACGGCTCAGCCGCCGCGCCCCGCCGTGCGGAGCGAACCCGCGCCGCCGACACCTGCTACGTCTCCGCCGCGCGACGCCTCCTCGTTCGACTTCGCGCGCTTCGATCAGGGCGGGCGCGCGAGCCTCTACAAGGAGAGGCGATGACGAGAGACGCGCGGACGCAGAGTCCGACGTGTTTGACAATGGCGGTGGGAGAGTTGAGAAGGAGAGAGGAGTTGAGAGGCAGATGAGGACACGCACGGGAGCAGTCTTTATCGTCCTTGCTTTGTCGGCGGCGTTGACGCGCGCCGACCGTCCGACGTACCCCGCCGCGGCCACGCGCTCGGCGGCGGAGCAGCCGCGCATACGCTACAACGTGGCGGCCTTCGAGGAAGAGAGCGCGCGGCGCGAGCTGCTCTCGGAGACGATGGTTGAGGGGCCTGCGGGCACGGACTTCGAGATCAAGCTGCGAGGCGCGCGCTTCCAGCTCCACGCGCGCTTCCTCAACGACCTCATCTCGCCGGGCGCGCTCAAGGTCAGGGCCGAGATCAAGACGCGCCGGTTCTACGGGCAGTCCGAGCGCGGCCTACCGCTCTACGAGGAGGACGAGCAGAAGCAGACCCTCCAACTCGGCTTCGACGAGAAGATGGTGTTGCTCCCCTTCGGGCGAAACAACCGAGACGCCGAAGCAGACCAGCTCAAGATCGAGATCACCCCGACGCTGAGCGACCAAAGCGCGCGGCTCGCCTCCGGCATGAAGCGCCCGCTCGAGATCAAGATTCTGAAGGCCGGTCCCGGCAACTCGATTACGGTCGAGGCGTCGAAGTCGCCGCACAGATTCGCGGTCGAGGCCGCGCTCTTCGAGGACGGGCGCGAGGTGGCGCGCGGCTCGTCTGACGACTTCCTCGTCGAAGAGCCGCGCGAGATACGGCTTGAGCCGAACGAGCGGGCGAGCGCGGAAGCCGCCGCCAACCCGCTCGCCATGAGCCTGAGCGTCGATCAGTATCTTGAGCGCCGCCCGGCCGATCAGGCCGCCGTCAGCTTCGACGTTTACAGCCTCGGCGGCAGTCAGAAGACTCAGCGCGAGACGTTCGCCCCGCAGTGGGCGGGCATCGGGCAGATCAACTCGACCATGAGCTACGACATCAGCGACCGCTACCTGAAGTCTTCGGGCAGGAGGTACGAGTTGCGGCTGAGCGTCAAGCTCGCGCCCGGCGAGTTCGCTGAATGAACACGCGGCGTCCCGCGCGGCGAAACATTGAATGATGAGGTGAGACCATGAAGGCTAAATTGATCTTCGTAACCGCACTGTTACTACTTCTCTTCCAGACCGCGCGGGCGCGCGAGAAGCCATCGATCCCCGAAGCCGACCGCGTGCGTCTGGCCGAGGCGTTCAGGCTCAGCGAGTCGGTGGGCGACCACATCTGGCCCGGCTGGTCGAAAGTTCCTTTCGCCGTCCTGCTCGTCACGCCTGACTACGAGTTTCTCGTGCGCCACCCAAAGCCGTCCGAAGACTTCGCGCCGCTCGGCTACGACCCGCTTCTCAGGTGCGAGGTCTTTTACCGCAAGCGCACCTACCCCGTGCGCCTGCTCGCAACCTTCCCGGCGATCAAGGGGAGCGCGCTCTCGACGATAGTCGTCGGGCAGGCGGAGAACACAGAGGTCTTGACCTCGACGCCGTGGGTCGTCACGCTCTTCCACGAGCACTTCCACCAGTTGCAGAACGCGCAGCCGACCTACTTCGCTGACACCCGCGCCCTCAACCTCGCGCGCGGCGACGACACCGGTATGTGGATGCTTAATTACGCATTCCCCTACGACAACCGGCAGGTGCAGGAACGCTACTCCGCTTTAAGACGACTGCTCGCGGACTCCCTAAACGCACAGACGAAGGAAGGGCGCGCGTCGAAACTCGCCGCGTACCTCGACGCGCGGCGCGAGTTCCAGCGGTCGCTCGGCGCGGAGGACTACAAGTACATCTCCTTCCAGCTCTGGCAGGAGGGCATCGCGCGTTACACCGAATACCGCGTGGCGCAGTTCGCCGCCGAGCATTACCGGCCGACGAAAGAGTTCCGCGCGCTGAAGGACTACACGCCGTTCGGACAACTGGCGGAAGAGTTGCGCGTGGGAATCTTCAGCCAGCTTCAGACGCGACAACTCGGCGAGGCGAAGCGACTCGTCGTCTATCCCTTCGGCGCAGCCGAGGGCCTTCTGCTCGACGCGACGAGCCCGTCATGGCGCAAGCGCTACTTCGTTGACAAGTTCGATCTCGGCAAATACTACGAGGCGGTCGACAGGCAGTTCGCGACGACTGACAAATCATCCGGGCGCGCCGCGGCGGGATCAAAAGGCCGGAAAGGAGTCGGACTCCGATGAAGCGCAGCATGGCGTTCGCCGCGGCGCTGATCTTCGCAACCGTCTGCTTCGCCATGACCGCCGACACGGCCGCGGCGAGGCGGCAGCAGTCGCCGCAGTCGCCGCAACTGTCGCGGCCTGACGCGGTGCTGTTGGCCGAGGCTTATCACCTCTGGCATACGCTCGGGGAGAAGGTCTGGGCGGGCTGGACGCGGGTGTCCGTGCCGTTCATCTACGTCACAAATGATTACGAGTACGCCGTCGGCTTTCCGAAAACTATTGAAGGCTACACGCCGCTCGGACAAGACGCGGTGCTCGGCAAATCGATCCAAGCGCGCAAGCATGTCTTCGGCACGCACACCGCGGCCTCGTTCCCTTACGAGGGCGTGCCGACAATCATCATTGGCACGCCCGCCGCGTTGGAGAAGTCGCTGGCCGCGTGGGTGCTCACGGCCTCGCACGAGATGTTCCACGTCCTGCAAGACTCGCGCGGCGGGATACAGAAGGTGGCGCAACTCAAGATCGGATCGGACACCGATCCGGGGTGGCAGCTCAACTTCCCGTTCCCTTACAAAGACGCAGACGTGATGAGGCTCATACACCTGCAAGGCTACCCGCTCTACCTCGCCGCGACCGACTCGGACGAAGGCGGCGTGAAGTATGACGCCGGCACGGCCGCCGACGCGGTCAGGGTCTATCGCATCTTCTTGAAGCAACAGTCGCCTGATAACAAGTTCTACGACTATTCGCGGTTTCAGGAGTGGCAGGAGGGCATCGCCTTCTACACCGAGTACAGGATGGCCGAGCTGGCCGCGAGCGGCGACTACCAGCCGACCGAAGCCTTTCGTCAGCTACCCGATTACAAGAGCTACCGGCAGGTGTGGGACGAGGACTACAAGAACCGAACTTTCCTCGTCAAACACGCCGGGCGAGCCGCGCAGAGCCGAACCGCCTTCTACCATCTCGGACTCGGCAAGGGGCTGCTGCTCGACAAGCTCATGCCGGACTGGAAATCGCGCTACTTCGCGCCGGGCGTCTGGCTCGACGATCTGATCTTCTCCGCGCTCGGCCAGCCCGACGAAACACCTGCCCTCACGGTCGGCGCTCCCGCGCCCGACTTCAACTTGACGGACACGTCGGGCGCGACGGTCTCGCTCGGACAGTACCGCGGCAAGGTCGTCCTGCTCGACTTCTGGCGGACGTGGTGCGTGCCCTGCGTCGAAGCGATCCCACATCTGAAATCCCTTCAGGACAAGTACCGTTCGCAGGGGCTCGTGATCCTCGGCATCACCGACAGGCTCGACGCGGAGGGCGCGGCGACGCTACGCAGGTTCGCGGGCGAGTACAAGATCAACTACCCTCTGCTGATCGACGAGAAGGGGACGACGACCGCGCAATACTCCATCCTCGGCTACCCGCACACGTACATCATCGACCGCGGCGGGCGCGTCGCGCTCGACAAGCACGGCGCGATCGGCGAGGCGGAGCTTGAGCAGGAAATTCAGAAGGCCCTGCGCGGAGCCGGCAATTAAAAGGGCTTCTTTCGACGCCGATTAGAAAGTAGAGGTGATTATCAACTTGACGCAGATCGCCAATTACCAAGACGAAAAACATCAACAATGCGGGACGGCGGATTGCGATAAATCATCATCTATCTTGCGTCAAGTAGATAATCACCCTTTCTTTTTCCGTCCCCGAAGCCAAATCCTGAAGGTCGATCTGCAACTTCTTCGCGCCTTCGGAAAGGCTGAGGTCATCTTTGTCAACTCTCTTACCCTGCTGGTCGGTGACAGCGACGGCGTTGAAGCCGGGAGCCAACTCCTCGCTGAACCACAGCTCGACGGTCTTCGGCGCTTGCTTCAGAGTGGTATTCGCCGCGGGCTGCGACCTGACCAGATGGGCGTGCGCGAACGCTGCGGACGGACAAAGCGCCAGCAGCAATGTCAGCGCCGCCCAGCTTGCGAGTTTACGTGCCGAGCACACTCTCATCCCGTGTAATGGATTCATGGTTTTCACCTGCGGGCGTTCGCGCCCCTCACGCTTCGTCGCCGACCGCCGCCAAGCTGCCCTTGTTCATGTCGGAGCACCGGGCGGCACAAGATGACGCCCGTCGTCTGGAGACTCCGAGGTTCAGAGCCTCCAGACGGCGAGTGCGCCTACGCTGCGATCCGACTTGCCTGCACCTACTGGTGAAGACAAGCCTCAAGCGGCTTCGATCTTGGTCACGCGAATGGTCTTGCCCGTGACGCGCCCCGTCACTTTCACCTTCTGCCCGGCGAATTCGCGCGCCTTCTCCTGACCGACTTTGTCCAAGCTGTACACGACCTTGTGGTCGCGATCCGCGAGGACGAATTTGCTCCCGCCTTTGACGCACATCAGGGTGCAGGACTTCTCGTCGCCCATCCCCTCCATGTGGTGGAGGCCGCAACTGCTGTCGCTGATGTGGCCGACAACCTCTACCTCTTTGGGTGCACTGGCGGTCGCCTTCGTGCCGTGGTCATGACCTTCGTGCGCCGGTGTGGAGAAGACGACTCCGGTCGAGAGCAGAATTGCTGCGAACAGAAACGTAAGTCTTTTCATCTTTTTCTTCGAGTTAGTATTTCAGTTGACCCTTACCGTCGAGCGGTCGGGGCGGTGGTTCGCGTCCTCCCCGACCGTCGTCGGCCTAGTGCTTTGGCTGCTGGTCTGGCGGCGTGCTGCTGCTGCCGCCGTGCATCCCGCCCATGCTCATGTCCATCTTGCCCGGTCGGATGCGGAAGAAGAGTTTCCAAGAGACGGGGCGCTGGCCGTAGAGCGGATCGAGGATCGCCGGCTTGGAATAGAAAGTCAGGTCGCTCCCCACGGCCAACGAGACCTTGTTCGTGTCCCAGATGTCGCGCACTCCTCCGAAGGTGTAAGCGCCGATGCGGAATGAAGGGTGGTCGTCTGTGATTCCTAAGAGAGCGCGGTCGCTCGCGCGAAGTAGCTCGTCCTTATCCACCAACTCCAGTCGTGTGTAGAGGTAGTTCTTGTCGAGGAAGTTGACGGTGGACTCGAACGTGTAGCCGTTCAGGTTGTGCGTCCCGCCGGAGCTGCTCACGTGATTGCGCCCCCAGACAAGAGCCGACGCCCAGTTGCCGCGGTTGAACGACCTGTTGTACTGCACAGAGGCGTTCGCGCGGCGCACATCCGCCGCAGGCTCCTGCGCTTCGGGGCTGCGGAGGAAGCCGTAGGAGACTTGCGCCACCCAGTTCCGATTCGGCGCGAACTGAAGGCGCGCAGAGCGAGAGTTCCACTTGTGCGAGTCGAAGTCGTAGCGGTTCTCGTCCGGCTCTCTACCGTTAAAGACGGAGCCTTCGAGCTTGAACCATCGATAAGTGAAACCCGTCGTCACGACGCCGAAAGAGATGTGCGTCGAATCTTCCAAGTGATGCGCGAGCGTGGCCGAAGGGTTCTCCGACGCCGATGCGCGGTGCATGAAGGCGACCGGCCCCAGCGCAGGCTCGCCCGGATAGCCGAAGTATGTGAACCACGTCGCGCGCTCACCCACAGGCAGCGTGTACTGCGCGGAGAGTTCCATGAAGAGGTCGTGCGGGTGCTGCTTGTCAATCAGCGGCTGCCCCTTGTAGGTCTCGCCGGTCTGGAACAGGAGCGGTGAACCTCCCGGCGGGAAGGTGAAAGGCTCGGCGCTGAACATCCCGCGCAGTTGCAGCGTACCGCGCCCCAGTTTGTGGTAGGCCATCGGCATGAACCAGTTCTGCGAGTCGAACTTCGTAACGCCGCGCGGCCCGCCCTGCCGATTGAGGCCCGCGATCAGATTGAAGTGGAACATCAGCAGCCAGTCGCCCGCGACTTTGTAATACATATGCATCGGCGCGGACGAAGGCTGCCAGGACGTGCCCGACCCCATCGCGCCCATTGACATCAAGTTCGATTGGCTCGAACCGATGCGGATGCTCATGTCGTTCGGGGACATGACCATCAGCGGCCCCATGTTCATCGAACCCGTGCCGGACATATCCATACCTTGCATTCCCTGCTTCTGATCCTGACCGCCGGATTTCATTCCCGGCATATTCATGTTGCCCATACCCCCCCGTGTGTCGGGGCTGGCCGCAGGTGACGGGCTGGCCTGCGGCGTCGGGTTATTCATCGGCATATTCATCGGCATACTCATGTCCATCCGACCCGGCGACGGCGAGGCTTGCGGTGCAGGCGTCGGCGACGCGGCAGGCATCTGCATCCCCGGCATACTGTTCATGTCCATCTTCTGCGGCGTTGCCGCGGGGGCGGGCGTAGGCTGGGCAGCCGGCATCTGCATACCGGGCATTTTCTCCATTGGCGTCTGTCCGGTGGTCGGCGTAGGTGGCGGCGTCTGAGACTGCGCCGGCATGGGCATTCCCCGCATATCCATGCCGTTCATGTTCATGCCCCGCATGGTGCGCTTACTCGGCGCACGCCGCGCGCTCTGCCTTCGTCGCGCGCTCGACCTAGCCTTTGATCTGACCTTCCGCTTCGACCTAGATTTTACCTTTGGCTTCGGCATCTTCATGCCCGGCATGTCCTGCATATCGTGACCCTGATGCTGCGCCCACGCGACCGCCGCGCCGAACGTAAGCAAGACAGAGATCAGGAGTAGCGCGCACAGGCGAGTGCGTACCGGATTCCAATTGCTCATGAGTCCCCCTAAAAACTTTCCGCGCCGCAGGACGTGAAATAGGCTGGGACGCCTACCTCGAAATTCAGCGCGCTCGGTTGCCTGAACTATTTCGGTTGACGTGAATTAAAGACACGAGTGCGCGCCCGAAGCTTCCTCGCGAAAGCCGAGGCGTATTAGGAGGTACTAAATGCGAAAGACGTTGAGAAGGGCGTGCCGGTCGGCTGACGCCTTTGGTGGATTGTGTTCTCTCGAAGGAACAGATGCGCTGAAGGGGAGGGCCAAGTCGGAAGACCGAGAGACGGTCGGCGCTGCAAGCTCGGAGCCGCGATTAGTCCGATCAATCTCTCGCAGAGCGGCTGCCGGGGGCGATTGAGAAGAACGGCCCATGCAGTGGTCGCACCCTTCGATGGGTTTGTCGGTGGCGTCGAATGCTGCGCTCTGTGCGGATTCGACGGCTGGCATCATCTGCATGTCGCCCGTCATCTCGTGCGATGCATGGTCGTGCGCGATCTGCGCGTGACAGCAGGCGTGATCCTGCTGCATATGCGGGCAGAAGGCCGCGGCGAGCACCTGCCCCCACGCGCCCAACAGGAGCGCGGCGAGAAGAATGCCCACGGACAGTTGACGACGCCGCATAAGTCGAAGTTTCAGATGTATTCCGAGACCGTTCTGGCCGCCCAATATAGCACGGGCTGTATTAACCGGGCTACGCGCGAACCAAATCTTGACAATTATTTGACGTGATTTATGAGTTCTCCTTTAATCCAATAATGCCCCTCTCAGTGCTGGTGTCCGCCAGCCCCCTCTGCTCCGCTCGGGTGCAGTTTGAGCCACTCGGCGCGCAGCATGAAGCTCCCGTCCGTGACGATGCGCTCGCCGACCGTCAGCCCTTCCAGCACCGTGAGCCTCCCGTTCGATTCCGGGCCGACACGCACGGGGCGCATCACGAAGACGTTCGGATCGCTCGAGGCGACGAAGACCACCTGCTGAGAGCCAATCTGCTGTACGGCGGCGGCGGGAATGGTAGGAGATGTCGTCTCCGAGCCTCCGAGCGTGGCGAAGGCGACGCCCACGTACATCCCGATCTTGAGCATCTGACCGGGGTTCGATAGTTCAATGCGAACCTGAGCCGTGCGCGTCGCCGGGTCGAGTTGCGGGTCAACGTAAGAGATGCGACCGCGGAAGACTTTGCCGGGGTAAGCGTTGGAAGTGATGCTCGCGCCGCTCCCGACCCGGATGTTCGCCAAGTCCTGCTCGTAAACCTGCCCGATCACCCAGACGGATGAGAGGTCTGCGACGCGCAGCAATTCCTTGTTCGCCTCGATGACCTCACCCGGATTCGCCGCGCGGCTGATGACCATCCCGGCTACAGGTGCCGGGAGACTCACTTCGGAACTGATTTGCGAGGGAGAGCGGAGCGAGCCGATGCGCTGCGGGGTGAGACCGAGGAGCAGCAGACGTTGTCGCTCGGACGCCACCTCCGATTCTGCCGTTTTCATCTTTGTCGTCGCCTGCTCCAACTCCTCGCGGCTCGCCGCGCCGATCTCCACGAGTTCGGTCGTGCGGCGGTGATGCTTCTCATGCTCTTCGAGTTCTGCGAGCGCGGTCAGGTATTTCGACTGGGCCATCGCAAGTTCGTCGCTGGAGACGACCGCCAGCGTCTGCCCGCGCGAGACCGCCTGCCCGAGTTCGGCGTTGACGCCTCGCACGATGCCGCCGACGAGTGACACCACTGGCGTCGAGTGGTACGTGTTGGCCTGCACGACTCCCGTCGCTTGGGGACTGCCCGCGTCCGGCCCGCCCAACTGCTCTCCTACCTGCTCGATCTTCACACCAGCACGCGCGGCCACGTCAGGCGAGATCATGAGCGTCGGTTCGGTCGTCGTCACCGCCGCCGGACTCGGCGCACCCGGTTGCTCGGTCGAGATGGTGCGCGGCGCGGGGACGGGACGGCCAGCACCGCCTCTGCCAGTTCCGAACAACCACCACAAGAAAACGGCTGACGCGGCGAGGGCGACAACTGCTGTAATGGTGATGACCTTCGTCTTATGACCAACGTGCGTTCGCTCGCCTGTCGCAAGTGTCTCCTCGACGCGCATCTCCGAACGCGTCTGCCCGTTCGCGTGGGTCTCGACCTTTAACTCTTCTCGATTAGTGTCTGTCGTCCGCTTCATTTTTTTATCAACTCCGGTGAGCCGGCGGCGCGTGCGATCTCCACGCGCGCCCGGTAGGTGTCGAGCACCGCGTCAATGAATGAGTTCTCCACCTCGATGAAGCGGCGCTGCTCGGAGATGTAGTCGAGCAGGGTCTTGGCACCGAGTTCGTAGGTCTTCTGCACCACCTTGAGGTTCGCGTCCGCCTGGCCCTCGACGCCGACGCGATAGATTTCCATCGCGCGGGCGGCGCTCGTATAGCGCGCGTAGGCGGCTGCGACCTCGCGGCGCACGGTCAACTCCGCGAACTCGCGGCGGCTTTTCGCGGCCTCAGACTGTGCAACCGCCGCCTCAATAGCCCCCTGATTCTTGTTGCGGACGGGAAGGTTGATCGAGACGCCCGCGGTGATGGTGTGGAACGTGCCCATCACGGGCGCGAGTTGCCCGCGGTCGTCAATACCGTTAACGGGAAAGCCGGAACTCATCCGCTGGTAGCCGACATTGACGCTCGCGTCCGGTCGTCCTTCGGCGCGCGCCTGTTCGATCTGCGCCGCAGCCAAACTCTCGGCGGCGCGAGCGGCCAGCAGGTCGGGTCGTGAACTGAGGGCGAGGCGCGTAGCCTCTTCGACGGGCGGCAGATTATCCACCAGCCCAGTGAAATCACCGCGCAGGCGCAGGGGCGCGTCCGGCTCCATGCCGATGGCGTTACGCAACTCGAACATCGCCACCTGAACCTTGCCGTCTTCGGTCTCGCGCATCGAGCGTATCCGGTTGACCTCGACGAGCATCTGGTTCTGCTCTAACGGAGCAGACCTTCCTTCCAGTACCCGCGCGACGACGAGCCGGTAGCCGCGCTCCTCCGTCGAGAGCAGGTCTGACGTGAAGCCGAGTTTGTAAACCCCTGCCAGCGCCTCACCGAACTTCGCGCGCACCTCGGCGGCGAGCGCGCGCTCGCGGTCGGCGAACGCGGCTTCACGCATCTCCACCTCACGCTCGGCCACAAGTATGCGCGTCGAGCGCCGCCCGCCGAGTTCGAGCGGGAGCGAGCCGGAGACCATGACGCTGTTGTCGCCGCCGTTCACCTGCTTGGAGCCGCCCACATCGAGCGTCGGGTTGGCGCGCAAAGACGCCTGCTTGACCAGCGCGCGCGCCGCGGCCAACTCTTTGCGCGCGGCTATGAGTTCGCCGTTGTGTTCGAGCGCGTAAGCGACCACCTCGTCGGCGGTCATCCCACCGGCCTGATCCACGTAGAGCGCGAGACCGGGGCGCGCGTCTAGCGCGAGCCGGCTCTCGGACGTGGCGGCGTTGACCGTCTGCGCGCTGGCGAGTCCGCTATACTGCGTGACCATCAGCGCGACGGCCAGCGCCGCGCAGGCGAGCCGCCATCCCTGTTTTATCGCATTGCGTAATTTCATCTCTCTTATCTCCATCACAACTGAAGAGGAACTGGCACTAGATCAGTGATGCGTCAGTTCTTCCTCCTCATCACCTGTCGGCGGCTCTCCGCCCTTCGCCGCGCGTGATCCGTCTTCTCGCTCAATCACTTGCTCAGTCGCTGCCTCTTCCACGTCGAGGGTGGTCACGGCTTGCGGCTCAAGTCTCATCTCTTTCTTCAACTCGCGCGCGCGGATGGAGTAGAAGATGACGGGCGTGACGACGAGCACGTGCAGGAGGCTCGACACCATGCCGCCTAAGACGGGCGTCGCCAGCGGCTTCATCACCTCCGACCCCGCGCTCGTTGACCACATGATCGGCAGCAGCCCCGCGACGACCGTCGAGACGGTCATCACTTTGGGCCGCAGGCGCAGGAGCGCGCCTTCCGTCACCGCGTCCATGAGCGTGCGCGGCGTGAGGCGGCCCACTTCTTTCTTCTTTCGCTCAACCGCCTCTTCCAGATAGATGACCATCACGACGCCGGTCTGCACCGCAGTGCCGAAGAGCGCGATGAAGCCGACCCAGACGGCGACCGAGAAGTTGTAATTAAGTGCCCAGAGCAAATAGACGCCGCCCGTCAGAGCGAAGGGCACAGCCATCAAGACGTGCGCGGCTTCGAGCGCGGAGTGGTAGATAACGTAGAGCAGGCCGAAGATGATGACGAGCACAATCGGCACGACGATCATCAGACGCTGCTTGGCACGCTGCTGGTTCTCGTACTGCCCGCTCCACGCGACGTAGTAACTGGCGGGCAGTTGCACCTCGCGCGCGAGCGTCCGTTGCGCTTCGTCAACGAAGCTGCCCACGTCGCGTCCGCGCACGTTCAAGAGCACCGTGCCGCGCAAGAGTCCGTTCTCGCTTGAGATCATCGTCGGGCCTTCCGTCGTGTGGATGTCGGCAAGCTCGGCGAGCGGGACGGGCACGCCAGCAGGCGACGTGATCGGAATTTGCCCTAACGCCTCGGCGCTGCCCCTGTACTGTGGCGCGTAGCGCACGCGAATGGGGAAGCGCCTGCGCCCCTCGATGGTCACCGAGAGGTTCGTCTCGCCGATCCCCTTCTCGATGGCGTCCTCGACGAGCCGGGTGTCAATGCCGTAACGCGCCGCGGCCTGGCGGTTGATGCGAATGTCTATGTAAGGCGTGCCGCCGATCTGTTCGGGGTAAACGTCCGTCGCGCCCGGAACAGTTTTGACGACCTCGGCGATGCGGCGCGATGTGTCCTCAAGCGTCTTGAGGTCGTTGCCGAAGACCTTGATGCCGACCTGCGAGCGGATGCCCGTGGTAAGCATGTCAATGCGGTTGATGATCGGCTGCGTCCAGATGTTCGTTACGCCGGGCATCCTCAAAGCCTCGTCCATTTCGGCGATCAACTTTTCGCGCGTCACGCCAGCGCGCCACTGCTCCTGCGGCTTGAGGTGAACAATTGTTTCGTTCATGTTCACAGGCGAAGGGTCGGTTGAGGTCTCAGCGCGACCGGCCTTGCCGACCGCCCGCTCGACTTCCGGGAAGCCCCGCAAGATTTCATCCTGCCGGCTCGTGATCTTGAGGGCTTCGTCGAGCGAGATGGCCGGGTCAGTGACCGGCATGAACATCAGGTCGCCTTCGTTCAAAGGCGGCATGAACTCCTTGCCGATCCCCGTCGCCAGCACAACCGCGCCGGCGAAAAGTGTCGCGGCAATGGCGACGGTGATGAGGCGATGCCTGAGCGCGAGGCCCAGCACAGGTCGGTAGAGCGCCTGGAGAAAGCGCATGACCGGGTTCGACTGCTCGGAGTGAAATTTCCCGCCGAGTAGGTAGGTGCAGAGCACGGGCACGAGCGTGACGGCGATGACGGTCGCGCCGACCATCGCGAAGGTCTTGGTGAAGGCGAGCGGGTGGAAAAGCTTGCCCTCTTGGCCCGCGAGCGAGAACACAGGCACGAAGGCGAGGACGATGATCGCCATCGAGAAAAAGACGGGGCGGCCCACCAGCTTCGTTGATTCGAGCACGGTCTCCCAGACTCTCTTCCTGTCCTTCGGGTCAACCTTGCGCTTCTCCATGAAGCGGAAGGCGTTCTCTGTGACGACGATGCCGGCGTCAACGAGTACGCCGATGGCGATGGCGATGCCTGAGAGCGACATCAGGTTCGAGCTGATGCCCATGTACTTCATAAAGAGAAAGCTGATGAGCACCGCGAGCGGCAAAGGGATCGTGACGATGAGGATGGAGCGGAAGTGCGCGAGGAAGATGATGTGCGCGAGCGTGACGAGGAGAAGCTCCTCGATGAGCGCGCGCTTCAGGGTGTGGGTCGCCCGCTCAATGAGCTGCGTGCGGTCGTAGAACGGGACGATCCTCACGCCCTGTGGCAACCCTGGCTGAAGCTCCGTGACCCGCTGCTTCACGCGCTCGATCACGTCGAGCGTGTTGACGCCATAACGCGCGATGACCACGCCGCCCACCGCCTCTTTGCCGTCCTTATCGAGCGCGCCGGTGCGGAAGGCGTTGCCGAGTTTCACGTCGGCGACGTTTCGGACGTAGATGGGCGTGCCGTTCTGCGCGGTGATGACGGTGTTCGACACGTCGTCCGTTGACTGAATCAGCCCTAGCCCACGCACCACCGCCCACTGCCCCGCTTGCTCGACGACGTTGCCGCCGACGTTGTTGTTCGAGCGTTCGACCGCTTCGACCACCGTCGAGAGCGTGAGGTTGTATGCGCGCAGTTTGTTCGGGTCAACATCAATCTGGTACTGCTGCACGTAACCGCCGACCGAAGCGACTTCCGCCACGCCCGGCACCGAGTTCAGTTGGTAGCGCACGAACCAGTCTTGCAGCGTGCGCAGGTCGCGCAGATTCATCTGATCCGATTCGACTGTGTACCAGAAGACTTGCCCCACGCCGGTCGCGTCCGGCCCGAGCGTCGGCGTGACGCCTTCGGGCAATTGCTTGCCCACGAGGTTCAGGCGTTCGAGGACGCGCGTGCGCGCCCAGTAGAGATCAACGTTGTCCTCGAAGATGACGTTGATCATCGAGAACGAGAAGGCTGAACTAGCGCGCACAGTGCGGACGCCCGGCAGCCCTTGCAGGTTGGTGACGAGCGGGTACGTGACCTGATCCTCGACTTCCTGCGGCGAGCGCCCCATCCAATCGGTGAAGACGATCACTTGGTTGTCCGAGAGGTCGGGGATGGCATCTATGGGCGTGTTTGTGAGTGCCCAGTAGCCCCACCCCGCCAAGCCGAGGTAGAGAGCCAAGACGATCACTCGGTTCTTTAAGCTGAATTCGATTAGCCGGTGGATCATGACCGTCACCTCTGTGGGCGCGCCCGCCACTTTTATTACTGTGCCGTAACCGTGAAAGAGGTCTTGCCGCTGCCCGCGGGGCCTTCGTAAGTCACTTGCGCCTGCCACTCTCCCGCCACTTCGATCTTCGCCTTACTCCGATAGACGCCCGGCGTGTTGGTCGTCGTGAACGACGCATGATCGTTCATGGCGGCCATCGTCCCCATCTGCGGCATGTAGAAGTTGAGTGCGACCGCGCCCACGTCCACCGCCTTCCCCGAAGCGTCCTTGAACGAGAGGAAGAACTCACTGTCTCCGTGCTTGAGCACGCCGTCGCTGCTTGAGAGCGTCACGGTGAGATTGCCGGCCTGCGCGCTCTTGATGACTTTCCCCGTGTCGGCTGAACCGCCGCCCGACCCGCACGCGGCGGCGACGAGCAGGAGACCTGCGACGACGGTGACGATGGCTAATTTCTTCATGATGAGTGCTCCTTAAACTCTGCTGTAAATACAACTCGACCTGAGACCAGCGCGTGCCGGTCGGCGGCCTTCTAGTCACATCGGTACGCGCCCGACGTAGCGAGAGTAAAAGCCCGTGCGCGCATAGGCGCGCCAACTCGTTCGGCTCAAGCTCACGCCGCTACCGCCGAGCGAGGGCGGCATCGCGCGTGAACCCGCCCGCCGACGCTTCCGCTCAAAGAGCGCAAAGCTTCAGCTTTGAGCAGACACACTACGGCCTGTTTATCGCCTAGATCAGGAGTGAGAGATGTCGAATGTAAGTGGGTGGAGAGTTTGAAGGGTAATCCCGCGCCGGTCGGGGATGGGACGGGGGCTGCAAGCCTGTGAAGGGCGACTGTGCCGCCGAAGGGTGTTGAGAGGCGGCGGCGAGCGGCGCAGTGCGGGGTGTAACCTTTCCGGTCTGGACGGGGCCGGACTGCGGGCAGTTGATGGCGCAGCAGAGACGCGCCGCCTGCATGTCGGGCGCGTCTGCCGGTATCTTAGCCTTCTGGCAGCAGTCCATCCCGTCCATGCCGCTCATCCCGCACTCGCGTTCATGCGAGCCGATGGGTGAGCCGGCAAAGAGGCTCCCGGCAAAAACCAGAATCAGGACTATGGATGTCAGAGCTTTCAGCATCGCCGATTAATCAATCTAACTACGAGCCGCTGCCGCCGTAAGTTTACCAGAAATCTGAGAATTACCAACGCCAAAGAGCAGGCAGATTCCAACCCATACTTAAGCAAGCAACATACCGTGTGCGATTTTACGAATCTTCCCAGCATCGTCGCACACGAATGGGAACCTGCCGAGTGACCGAGGGGAATATTACACGGTGAAGATGTTTCGGAGTGGGCGAATTTACGCTTACCCCCGCAGCTTAGGTCGGTCTCTTCCCCGTCACGATGAGGACTTGCGCGGGAAAGCTCATCCGGTCGTCCGGGAAGAACGGGCGTGCGGACTCCTCTACTTCTCGCGCGACCCCGACTCTTTCCTTCGCCGAGAGTCCTGCCAGCTTCTCCCGGAGCGTGCCGGAAGTCTCAGAGCGCATCGCCCAGAACTCCACAGGCGTGATCGGAGCTTCGATGTGGAATTTGAGCAAGCGCTCGCGCACATCCGCAGCCCCCGCCTCTCGGAGGACGCTGGCGAGCGCGCCCGGCTCGGCGAAACGGAACGCGCCGGGTGCACCGGGTTCGGCGGGAGGCGTTTCGACGAAGCGCGAAGTGACCTGGTTGATGGCGTAGTAGTACGGGTTGAGGTCGCTCCTGTGCCAGACGGCGAGTGACACCGCCCCCCCCGGCCTGTTGACGCGCAACATGTCACGCAGAGCGACGAGCGGGTCGGGGAAGAACATTGCCCCGAACCGGCATACCGCAGCATCGAACGAGTCGTCGCCGAACGGGAGCGCGTCGGCTTCGCACTGGCGAAACTTAACGTTCGTCAGCGCGCGCCGACGAGCCTCGCCCTTAGCCGCTATGACCATCTCGGCGACGGCGTCGGTGCACGTGACCGAACCCGACGGCCCGACCGCCTCGGCTATCGTGAGCGCAGGCTCGCCGGGGCCGCTAGCCACGTCGAGCACGGTCTGGCCTTCGTGGATGCCCGCCTCTTCGATGAGCGCGCGGGTCAAGGGCGCGAACATCGCGCGGATAATTCGGGCGTGCTTCTCCCAGTAGGACGCGGACTCGCGCCACTCGTGCATGCTGTCACTTTGCATTCTATACGAGACGATTGTTAGTACCCTTCACTTAGGCTCTACGGGCAGCCCCGCCTTCTGCCACGCGTCGAACCCGCTGTAGAGCGGATGCACACTCTTCCAGCCGCGATCCAAAAGCTCCTGCGCCACACGGGCGCTTGACGCCTCGTGCGGTCAAGTGCAGTAGGTGATGACGGCGCGGTCGCGCGGTATCTCCGACAGGTGTTTGTCCACCTCGTCGGCTGGCACGCGCACCGCGCCCGGCAATTTAGTATCAGCCTCGCCCCACGCCTGCGGGTTGCGCGTGTCCACGAAGGTGAACTGCTCGCCCCTCGCCATCCGCTCCTTAATCTCCTCCGCCGTGACTCTGGTCGCTTCCATGACTGCTACCTCCCTCGGCGTGGCCGGTATTTACCCGAAAGACGGCTCGTGCCGGGCACACGACCCGGCACGACTCCATCATCCTCAGTGTTTGTGTCCGCTCTCCGTGGGCAGCCCCGCCTCGATCCAGTCCGATTTGCCCCCGCCGTAGTCCTTGACGTTCTTATACCCCATCGCCGCCAGTTCACGGGCGGCCGTTTCGGAGGCGTGTCACGTGGGACTCGCACAATAGACGATGATCTCCGCGCCTTTGTTCGGCAGCAGCCGAGGAGCCAACTCTCTCACGCGGTCAGGCGGCAGATTGATCGCGCTCGGCAGGTGCTCGTGTTGGAAGGCCACCTCCGCCAGCGTCTCGACGAGCGTGAACGTCTCGCCCCGATCCATCTTCTCCTTCAGCTCTTCTCTCGATACGGTCTCTATCATTATCCACCTCCACCGGCCCGAACCACGGCATCTTTGATGTGAACCACTGTCTCAACTTTCAGGCCAGAACAAGATGTCCCTTTTGCCGGCGATTCTATCACATCTCACCGAGGAGAACCCTGAATGTGCGACGCTCTGCTAGGAACCCGTTTGGTACACCACGACCTCAGCCGCGTGATTGCCGCGGCTGGGCGCGGCCACAAACAGCCGGCCCAACTCAGGGGAGAAGAGTGCCGTGCGCGCGCCCGCCGCCGTCGGCACTTTCTCGGCGAGACGGTAGTGGTCGGCATCCACCTGCTCATAGATGAATACCGACCCTTCGCCGAAGCTGGCGTAGATGCGTCCGCGCCCGACATCGTAGAAGATGTCGTCCGAGTCTCCGCCCGCTTCGACGTTTGAGATCAGTTTTCCCGTCACCGTGTCGTAGACGAGCAGGCGCTGAGGTCTCCGTGTCGCGACAAACAGTCTATGGCGGGCCGCATCGAGCGCCATGGGGAAGTTGGCAGAAGAATCGTTCACCGGCCACGTCTCAGTCACCTTCAACTTGTCGGCGTCAACGACGGCGACCTCGCGCCGCGAAGGGACGTTGACGTAAATCTTCCCCCCGTCTAACTGGAAAGATTCGGGATGTCCACCGACGGGAACATCGCCGATGCGCTCGCCCGCTGCGCTGAGAACGGCCAGCGCGCCCTCTCCGTAGCCGACATAGACGCGCCCGCGCGCCGGGTCGTAGCGGACGTTATCGGCGTCTCCGCCCAAGCGGACAGTCTTCGACGGTTTTAGAGAGTCTCCGTCCAAGAAAGTGACGGTGCCGTCGCCGCCGTTTGCGACAACTACCCGCCCCGAATCCGGTATATAGATCAACCCTTGCGGCTCGGCAAACCCGGAGAGGCTCGCCATCCGCTCGCCCTTCCTGAGGTCAATCACCTCCAGCGTGTTGTTCCCCAGCGCGGCCACGAACAGTCGCTGCCCCTTGAGGTCAACGGCCATGTGATCGATCCGCCCGCGCACCTGCGGGAGCGGGATGCGGTTGATTAGGCGCAGCGTCGCCCCGCCGGTTGGCTGTTCGCCCGCCATCGTAGTTCCTTCTGGCACGTTCGCGTTGACAACCGGGACGGCGGAACGTCGCCCCGCCGAGCAGGAGGACGCGACACAGAAGCCCAGCAGAAACAGGCATGATAGCGCTCTCGTCTTCACCCGCGTCTCCTCTCACTCACGCCGCACGAGCATAAACTTATTTCGGCTGACCCTTCGCAATGTTCATCTGGTCGAGCGCGCTACGCATTCCGCGCGCTAACTTCTGCGCGTCGTCGTTGGCCCAGAAGTGCATGAAGAAGAGGCGCGGGCTTTCCGTCAGCATGTGGCTGTGCAGCGCCGTCACCTCGATGCCGTTATCTCTGAGCGCCTTGATGACCGGGTTGACTTCGCTCGCGATAAGCACGAAGTCGCCGGTGATGGCCGCCTTGCCCCCACCCGTCGGCTGGAAGTTGATGGCAGTCGCCACGCCCATCGCAGGAGGCACTTCCATACCGTTGTCGCTGACCGTTTCGGCGCGCGGCACGCTGAACTGATAGACGCCGCCGTTTACTTTACCCGTCTGCCCCATAATCTGATCAAGCTGTTTCGTGTCAATCCCTAAATCTTGATCACTGCTGGCGGGCGGAGCAGCAGGCGCAGCGAACGGAGTCTTGCTCAAGCTGAGCGCGTCGTGAATCGCTTTGGCAATCTTCACCGCGTCTCCCGTAGCATTGATGTGCATGTACATCACGCGGGGCGACTCGTGCAGCACGTGGTTATGGAGCGCCGTCTGCATGACTCCGCCTTCTTGCAGTTTCGTCATCACGGGCGTCACTTCATCTTCGGTGAGCACAAGATCACCCATCACCATCGCCGTGTCGCCCATTTTCTTGAAGGCGACCCACGAGCCGAGAGCAAGCGCCGGCTTGACGGCTACGCCGCCCACAGTCACCTGCAAGTCGCTACGCGGCAGACTGACCTTATAGACATCGCCGGGCTGCATCGAACCCTCCTTGCCTAACGCCTGCCCGACCGCCTTCCAGTCCGTCGCACCAGACGATTGCGCCGCGTTACTGTTACCCCCTTGTTGACTCTGCGGCGCGGAGCAGGCCACCAAGACCAGCACCGACATTAAGAATGTGACCGTTGCTACTACTGTGAACTGCCTCAACCTTCTCATAACCTTCCTCCCTTTCAGCTTGATAAGTTCGAGTGTCTTAGCTCGCGTACCGCTCTTCGACCGTCGCGGCAAATACGAGCGTACCAATGATTCCAATGACCCCGGCGGTGATGAACGGTACTTGCGGCGCGAGCTTCCAGAGCAGCCCTCCGATTGCCGCCGAGGGCGTGATCGTGATGCTGCGCACCAGGTAGTAAAGCCCGACGGTGCGCGCCCGCAGGTCTGCACGGGCGAAGTCCACGATCATCGCTTTGCGCGAAGGTTCACCGATCTCGCGCAAGCCCCCGATGATGAATGCCACGACCAATGAGGCGAAGCCTGATGACATGACGACCGCCACGGGGTAGAGCGAGAAGCAGACGAAGGTGGCGATGACGAAGGGCTTGCGTCCGATGCGGTCGGCAATCCGGGCCGCCGGTATGTAGATCAGAATCGAAGTCGTGATCTGGATCGCCACCAGCAAACCGTACTGCGCGACGCTTATCCGGAGGACGTTCGTCACATAGAGGATGACGAAGATGTCGGCCATCCCCTCACACGTCCTGATGAGGATGTCGGAGATGAGCAGCCGCTTGAGGGCGTAATGAAACGAGCGCCAGACGCCACGGATGTTGATTACTTCGCCGGCCTGCACTGGGATGTTGATCGCCAGCACGATGACGGCGGTCATCGCCGCTAGCACGAGCGTAATGGTGAGTCCGACCTTCACCCCGCGCATAATCCCTATGCCGGCGATGAGCGCACCGCCAATGAGCGGGGAGATGACCATCGGCACACGCTTCAGGATGGACTGGAGGGTGAAACCCATCGCCCGCTTGCTCTTAGGCAGCGCGTCGCCGATGACGGAGAAGATCGCCGGGGAGGCCATGCTGTGCCAGGCCATCGCGAACCCGAGCCCGACGAAGACCCACGGCCACGAAGGACTGAGCAGGTAGATCAGGTAGCCGACCGAAGCGATGGCGATGAAGACTAGAAACGCGCGCCGCCGCCCGGCGCGGTCTGCGAGCCAGCCACCGGGGTATTGATAGACGGCGTCAAAGAAGTCTTCGGATGTGCCGTACAGGCCGATGACGGCGGGGCTTGCGCCTAGGTGCTCCAGATACTTCGGCAGGAACTTCTTCCATAGCTCCTCGCCTAAGCCGATCAAAAAGACAGCCGCTGAAGCGATGACGACGTTGCGCTCAAGGCTCAGATAATCTGCGACCCTTGCGCGCCATGTGAGCGCAACGCCCGGAATTGTCTCCTGCCCGCTACTCAAGAGTCTCGCCTCTATTCATCTCTTCCTAAAGCAGCGCTCGTAAAGTCGCGTAAGCGATGCCGGTCGCCATTGCCCCTACTGCGACAAGCGCCACGTCTGCCTTGAGGAGAGTGATAACGAGAAAAGCGACGACTGCGATGACAACGCTCGGCACATCAACGAGCGCCTCCGGCATCAACGAAGGCAGCCGGTGGTCGTCATCAAGCTCTCCCTCTTGGAGACTTTTTTCTCCGATTCCCCGCACGACGTTTGACTTGGCCTCTGCCATCACCCTGCTTCCCCTCGCTCTGTTCAGAACGTTTGCTCAATAATGCGTACAGCCCGTCGAAAACCTCGTTGCACTGCCGCATCAGCTTCCGGTCGTCTTTGAGCAGTTCCGAGAGTCCCCGCACTACCGCGTTAAGCCCTGCCGCTTCGAGCCGGTTGAATCTGTTGTCCTTGAGGTCGATGTCGTGGACGATCTCGGCGATCTCCTTCAAGGCGGGGTCATGCGCCAAACCGAACCGCTTGAGCATGGTCTCGAAGGTGCAGTCCTCGCCCACGTGAGTCAGCTCCGCGCCGAACAGGTCGAAGGGGATGCCGCCTTCAATCGTCTCGCCTTCGGCGACGAAGTAGAAGCGTGGCCGCGCGTCAATGAATCGCTTGATGAGCCAAGACGAGGCCAGCCTGTCAATATGCAGGTTGCGCCGTGTGATCCAGCGTCTTCCCTGATACCGTGCCGGGTCGAGCGTGCCGCCTTTGGTTTCTGCCTTGCTGCTTCTACCACCACGATCAAGCGCCGCCCGCAGAGCCTTCTGGCAACGTTCGTAAGCAGCCACTGCCGCGGCGCGATTACGTGCGCCGAAGAAATCGGTGGCGATGATTCGTTCTAGTTCGGTGTGGAGCTTTTCAAGCTCGGTCTCGTAATGCCTGATACGTCCGGCGGAGAGGTGGCCGCCTTTTTTCTGCTCGCGAATCGCTCCAACGAGTCCTTCTAATTCGGCGGTAAGTTGTGTGTAGTCTTCATCACGCTGCTTGCTGAAAGCCGTAATGATCTCTTCGTCCGTCGCGCCCTCTACAGCTCCGGCGCGAAACACAGTCGCCTCGCCGCCCGCCGTCTCGATCTCCTGCTTGAGCCACTGGAAGTCCTCGTGCGTCTTTTCGTTGAACGGCAGCATGTAAACGGAGTTTTTAATTGCCACCGCGCCGAGTCGTTGCAGCTTGCGCCACGTGCGCACGCGCAGGTTCGTCGGCTTGGGCGGAAGCTGATGAATGAGCAGAATCCAGTTCTGCTCTGGCTCTCTACGTCTCATAATAAAAGGGTAACAGTACCAGTAAGTGTAACCACTGTTACGTCAACTGGCAAGGACGCCCGCAACGGTATGCCGGATTAGCATAACTGCCGGTATCAGATGTGCTGTCGAAGTAGCAGGGAGGATGCTTCATGGTAGGATTCAACGTTCAACTCGGCAATGCAAACAATTATTTAATACTCACTTCATGACCACAGCCAGAAAGGTATAAAA
>QHXN01000032.1 GCA_003222975.1 Acidobacteriota bacterium
TGACCGAGCCGTAGGCGGCGGTCGTCAGGTCGTAGCGCATCTGGCGCGCGATGAAGTCGCGGCTGCGTTCGAGCTGGGCGTCCGTCACCTTGTAGTCGTTGTTGTGCGCGGCGACGAACTCCTTGAACGCCTTGAAGACCTTGTCGTCAACGACGAAGTCCGACGCCCCGACGTTGTGCTCGAAGTCGGGCATGCCCGGAACCTTGTAGTCGCCCAAGGCCGAAACTCTGCCGTTCACCAGCTCGCGCGCGAAGGCGAAGACGGGGTCAATCAAACGAATCTGCTGGGCTGAGAGCGTGCGCGCCTTGACGGCCTCGTCGGGCGTGATGCCGCCGCCGCCGTAGATGGGTCGGCCCGTGTCTGTGTGCGTCTCCGGGCCTTTGGGCTTCTCGGCCTGCGCCTCGTCAACCGTCCCGTTCAGGCGACCGTAGATGTAGTCGTAGAAGCCTTGGTTCGAGTAGTCGCGCTGAATCAGGCGGCCCGAAGGCGTGTAGTACTTCGAGGTCGTCAGCGTCAGCGCCGTGCCGTATTCGAGCGGCATGATGCTCTGGACGAGGCCCTTGCCGAAAGAGGTCTCGCCGACGATGAGCGCGCGGTCGTGATCCTGCCAGGCTCCCGCGACGATCTCCGAGGCCGAGGCCGTGCCGCGGTTAACCAAGACGACGAGCGGCGTCGGGTCGGGCGTGCGATTCTCAGACCTGTACTCGTGCTCCGTGCCGCGCATGCCGCGCCCTTTTTGCGTCAGGACGATCTGGCCGTTGCCAAGAAACTGCTCGGCGACGTGCACGGCCTGGTCGAGTATGCCGCCGCCGTTGCCGCGCAGGTCAACGACGAGTCCCGTCATGCCGTGCGTGCGCAGGAAGTCGAGCGCCGAGACGAACTCGTCGGCGGTCGTGTAGTTGAAGCCGCGCGTCATGTCTATGTAGCCGACGCCGGGCTTGATGAAGTAGGCGTCCGGGACGGTCGGCTGCGCCACGGCGTCGCGCGTGATTTCGACCGTCTCCTGCTGCCCATTTGAAGCGCGCTCGACCGTGACCTTGACGGTCGTGTTGCGCGGCCCGCGCAGGCGGTCGCGCACGTCGCCCGAAGCCTTGCCCTTCACCGTCTCGCCGTCAATGGCGACGATGCGGTCGCCGAACCGCAGGCCGGCGCGGAAGGCCGGCGTGCCCTCGAAGGTGGCGAGGATGTAGGTGTCGGTGTCCTTGCCGATCTTGCGGTCGCCGATGGTCGCGCCGATGCCGTAGTACTCCGAGCGCCAGTCGGCGCGCTGATCCTCGAACTCTTTCGCGTCGTAGTAGTTCGAGTGCGGGTCGAGCGTGCGCAGCATGCCGATGATCGAGGACTTGAACACGTCGTTGTAGTTGAGCTTGTTGCCGTCAACGTAGTTGTCCTGGATGACGGTCAGCGCCTCGGCCACGTCCGACTCGACGCCCTCGGTCGCCTCCGTGCGCGGGCGGCGCGTCGTGCGCGGGCCGGGCGCGGGGGCGACGTTGGGGCGTGTGACCGGGCGATTGGGGGCCGGCAGTATCGGCGGTTGTGAGCCGCTCTGCTGCGCGATGACGAGCGCGGGCAGCGAGAGCGCGAGCAGGAGCAGCGTCGCGGGCGCGGTGGAAATTCTCTTTTTCACAGGGAAAACCTCAGTTATAACCCAAGACCCGAAGAGGACGCCGCGAAGGCGCGGCGGCTCGGTCGTCCAAATTGTCGAATCCGCCTCGTTCCAAATAAGGCAGGTGCGGAGTAGTGTAATGGATGAGAGCGGAAGCGGCAAGGTTGCAAAGAAAGGGTGAAGGATGAAGGATGAAGGATGAAAGTCTTCGGCTCATCATTGAGCGGTTTTCTTCATCCTTCATCCTCTGCCGTCCCGCTTGCGCTCGCATCTCGCGCGCCCTTAGAATGCTGATAAGCAGTTCGCAGGAACAGAAGGTCGCGCCGACAGACGCGGGAGCCAGCCTTGGGACTACGGAAGTCCCACGGGCTGACTTCACAGAGGAGGTTGATAGCAGATGAGCACCCCGAACGACCCGAAAGACCCCGAAATTCTCGACCCCATTGACGACCTGATGCTGACCGACGGCGAGGGCGAGCAGGGGTACGAGCGCGAGCGCGTCTCCTCTTCGGTGCGCGACATCGCCTCGCGCATCCCCGAATCGCTCGCCTCCATCGGGCGCGACATCAGCCGCACGGTCGAGCGCGCGCTCTCGGCGAAGGACGACTACGTCGTCGCCGTCAAGCTCTCGCACGAGGCGCAGGACAGGCTCGAACAGCTCGTGCAGGCCGGAGTCTTCCGCAGCCGCGCCGAGGCCGCCGCCTTCCTCATTGACGAGGGCATCAAGGCGCAGCACGAACTCTTCGACCGCGTCTCGCTGAAGCTCTCCGAGATCGAGCGCCTGCGCGCCGAGCTGCGCGGCATGATTAACACGACGCAGCCCTAGGCGGCACGCCCGCCCCGCGCCCGTTCTTTAGTGACAGAGGTGGCACGTTGCGAAGTCTATTACTCATCACACTCTGCCTCGCCGTCGTCTCCGCGAACGGCGCGTCGGCCCAGGACGGCCCCGGCAGGAGCACGCCGTCCCGCCCCTGCAACGCGCCCAGCCCCACGACGCGCGAGGCCGACGAAAAGATTTACGCGGGCAATGAGGTGACGTGCAAGGCCGTCATCAACAGCCGCCCGCAGCCGGCCTACCCGCGCCGTGCGCGCGAGGACAGGGTTCAGGGCGTGGTGCGCGTGGGCGTCGTGCTGCTCGCGTCGGGCAAGGTCGGGGAGGTAACGGTCTTCAAAGGTCTGCCCGAAGGCGTCAGCGAGGCGGCGGTCGAGGCCGCGCGGCAGATCAAGTTCACGCCGGCCATCAAGGACGACCGCTGGGTCTCGCAGCGCGTCCTGGTCGAATACGCTTTCTACATTTACTGAGGTCAACGCTTGTCTTCAACTTTCACGCTGCCGCAGATTCCGATTGAGCAGTTCGCGCTGGCAAACGGCCTGCGCGTCGTCTTCAGCGAAGACCACTCCGTCCCGGTCGTCTCCGTCGCCGTTTATTACGACGTGGGTTCGCGCAACGAGCGCGAGGGGCGCACGGGCTTCGCGCACCTCTTCGAGCACATGATGTTTCAAGGCTCGGAGAACGTCCCCAAAGCCGGCCACTTCCAGTACATCTTCAACAACGGCGGCACGATGAACGGGACGACATCCTCGGAGCGCACCAACTATTTCGAGACGCTCCCGGCCAGCCAGCTCCCGCTCGCCCTCTGGCTGGAGAGCGACCGCATGCGCTCGCTCAAGGTCACGCAGGAGAACCTCGACAACCAGCGCGATGCCGTCAAGGAGGAGAAGCGTCTTACCTACGACAACCGCCCCTACTCGAACGCCTTCCTCCGCCTGAACGAACTCATCTACCGCAACTCCCGAAACGCTCACTCGACCATCGGCTCGATGGAAGACCTAGACGACGCGACCATCGAGGACGTGCGCGAGTTCTTCCGAATCTACTACGCGCCCAACAACGCCGTCGTCGCCGTCTGCGGCGACTTCGACTCCGGGGAGGCGCGCTCTCTGGTCGAAAAATACTTCGCCTCGATACCGCCGCAGCCCGCGCCGCCATCCGTTGACGTGAGCGAGCAGCCGGAGGTCGCCGCGCGCGGCGAGACCTACACAGACCCTTTCGCGCAACTGCCCGCCATCATGCTCGGCTGGAAAGTCCCCGCGCGCCGCACCGAGGATTACTACGCGCTCTCGCTCGCCAGCGACCTTCTGCTCGACGGCGACAGCTCGCGCCTCTACCAGCGGCTCGTCAAGGACGAGGAGTCGGTCGTCGCCATCCAGGGCAGTGTCGGCGAGCGCCGCGGCCCCTCCACTCTGTACGTCTTCGCCATCCCCAAGCCGGGCCACACAACCGCAGATATTCGCGCGACGATTCAAGAAGAGATCGAGCGACTCGCCGCCGAAGGCCCTTCGCCCGAAGAGATGGAGAAGCTGCGCAACACGCTCCTGAACGACGCCGTGCGCAGCCGCCAGTCGACGCTCTACCGCGCGCAGCGACTCGCCGAATACGCGCTCTACGACGGCGACCCCGGCCTCTTCAACACGGAGATGGAACGCTACCTCGCCGTCACGCCCGACGAGATCAGGCGCGCCGCCAGCCGCCACCTCCTCACCGACAACCACTCGGCCATGGAGGTCGTCCCGGCGCACATGGCCGCGCCCGAAGCCGAGCCTGCCCCCGCGCAGCCGCAAACGCCCGGCGAGCCGGCGCAGCCCGGCGCTCCCCCGCCGCAGGTTCCGGCCCCGCCGCCCGCCGACCCCCAGCCGCCGACCGAACCCCCGCCGCCCGTCGGCGACGACTCGGCGGCGCAGCATGAACAAATTTCGTCAGCGAACGACTGAAGGACTAATGATGAATGCGGAATGATGAATGATGAATTGAAAACAGCGACCTTCTCATCATTCATCATTCATCATTCCGCATTCATCACTTCTAATCTATGTTGACTCAGACCGAAGATTTCCGCCGCCAGCCGCCCGCGCCCCTGCCGCCGCGCGCGCTCAACCTGCCGCTGTCTGAAGAGACGACGCTCGCGAACGGCCTTCGCGTCGTCGTCGTCGAGCAGGCGCGTCTGCCCCTCGTCAGCTTCCGGCTCGCGCTGCGCACGGGCGACGCCTTCGACCCGCCGGGGCTGCCCGGCCTGACCGACACGCTCACGAGCATGCTCGTCGAGGGCACAGAGACGCGCACCAGCCGCCAGATCGCCGAGGAGGTCGCGCGCCTCGGCGCGACCCTCAACGCGGGCGCGACCGCCGACTACACCACGGTCGCCGCCTCCTCGCTCGCGGCCTTCTCGGACGAAGCGCTCGAACTGCTCGCCGACGTGTCGCTCCGCCCCTCGTTCCCCGAAAACGAGCTGGCGCTCGCCAAGACCAACGCGCAGCAGAACCTGATCGCGCAGCGCGCGCAGCCCTCGTTCCTCGCCTCCGAAGCGGTCGCGCGCGTCATCTTCGGCGAGCACCCTTACGCCATCGTCTCGCCGACGCCGGAGTCAATCGAGGCGACGACGTGCGAGCGTCTGCTCGCCGAGCACCGTGCGAAGTACGTCCCCAACAACGCCGTCCTCTTCGCCGTCGGCGACGTGCGGCGCGAACACGTGCTCGCGCGCATCGCCGAACTCTTCGGCGGCTGGCAGCCCGGCGAGGTCGTCGAGCCGGACTTCCCCGCCCCGCCCGTGCGCACCCGTCGCGCCGCCTACGTCGTCAACCGCCCCGGCTCGGCGCAGACCAACATCGTCGTCGCCAACCCGTCCATCAAGCGCACAGACCCCGACTACTTCCCCTTCCTCGTCATGCACACAATACTCGGCGGGACGGCCTCGGCGCGGCTCTTCATGAACCTGCGCGAAGAGAAGGGCTACACCTACGGCGCGTACACGCAGCTCGACGCGCGCCGCTACGCCGGAAGTTTCCGCGCGACGACCGAGGTGCGGACGCCCGTCACCGGCGCGTCGCTCAAAGAGATTTTCTACGAGCTTGAACGCATCCGCTCCGAGGACGCGTCCGACAAGGAGTTGACCGACGCGAAGACCTACCTGACCGGCACCTTCCCCATCCGTTTGGAGACGCAGGAGGGTCTCGTGGAGCAGCTCGTGCAGATCAGGATGAACGGCCTCGCGCCCGACTACCTACAGACCTACCGCGACAACGTCCAGCGCGTCACCCAAGAGGACGTGCGCCGCGTCGCCGTCGAGTACGTCACGCCCGACCGCGCGGCCATCGTCGTCGTTGGCGACGCCGCGGAGATACGGGAACAGGTCGCGCCCTTCGCCGAGGCGCTGGAAGACTTCGACGGCCCGGCACAGTCGAAGGCGGGCGCGCACTAGTGCTTGAATCGAAAACTGACAGGGGGAATGAAAGTGAATCTGGTAGGAACATGGAATCTGGAAGTGGTGACGCCCTTCGGCAAGCACCCGGCGACGCTCACGTTCGACGCCGCGGGCGGCGCTCTGAGCGGCAAGATGGACTCGCGCCTCGGCGTCGCGCCGCTCGAAGGCCTGACCGTCACACACGACGGCTTCGACGCGACGGTCTCGATGGAGTTTCAGGGCAAGCCCTACGCGGCGAACATTACGGGGCAGGTCGAGGACGATTCGATCAGCGGCACCATCAAGGTCAAGCTGCCCATCGCGCCGCCCATCCGCTACACGGGCACGCGGGCTTCTTAAAGCCCAACGTACTGTTGAAGGCGCAGCGAGCCGCCTGACGGCGGCTCCCCGTCTTCCGTCCCGCAGGGGATTGATGTCCGGGTGCGATGTAAGTATATTTTAGAAAACCCATGTGCCAGTCTGGCCCATTGCACACGCGCCCGCTCGACTCCCGCGCCGACCTCTTCGCGGACTAGCCGCTCTTCCCTTCCCACGGTCGCGTTTCCAAACACACAAAATCAACGACCTCGCACAAAACGAAGGAGAAGAGTTTATGTCAATAGCCGCTCCCACGAAGAGGCCGGAGATCAGGACGGAGTTGCCCGGCCCCGTTGGCAGAGAGATCGTCGAGGCCGACGCCCGCTGGGTCACGCCCTCGTACCCGCGCCCCTCGTTTCAACTCGTCGTCGAGCGCGCCGCAGGGGTTTGGGTCGAGGACGTTGACGGCAACACGTTCCTCGACTGCAACGCCGGGGTCGCCGTCTGCTCGACGGGCCACTGCCACCCGGAAGTCGTCCGCGCGATTCAGGAGCAGGCCGCGCGCCTGATTCACATGTGCGGCACAGACTTCTACTACCGACACATGCCCGACCTCGCGCGCGTGCTCGACCGCATCGTGCCCGTGCCCTCGCCCACCAAGACGCACTTCGCCAACAGCGGGACGGAGGCGGTCGAGACCGCGCTGAAGCTGGCGATGCACTCGACGGGCCGCGAGAAGTTCATCGCCTTCTTCAACAGCTTCCACGGTCGCACGCTCGGCTCTCTGTCTCTCACCTCGTCGAAGGTCGCGCAGCGCCGCGGCTTCAAACGCCAACTGCTCGACGTGGTTCACGTCCCCTATCCGAACACCTTCCGCCACCCCTTCACGGGCGAGCGCACCGACGGCCCCACGGCCTCTGCCGCCGTCCTCGACTGGATCGAGCAGCGTCTGTTCCAGACGACGACTCCGCCCGAAGAGGTCGCAGGCATTGTCGTCGAGGCGGTGCAGGGCGAGGGCGGCTACGTGCCCGCGCCGCGCGAGTTCCTGCAAGGGCTTCGACGCATCTGTGACGAACACGGCATCCTGCTCATCGTTGACGAGGTGCAGTCGGGGATGGGCCGGACGGGCAAGATGTTCGCGTGCGAGCACTACGACCTGAAGCCGGACATCATCACGCTGGCGAAGGGCATCGCGTCGGGGGTGCCGATGGGCGCGTGCGTGGCGCGCGCCGATTTGATGGACTGGAAGCCTGGCGCGCACGCTTCGACCTTCGGCGGCAACCCCGTCGCCATCGCCGCCGCCCTGAAGACCATCGAGTTGCTAGAACGAGAACTCGTCGCCAACAGCGCGGAGGTCGGCGCGTACCTGAAAGACGGACTGCGCGGACTCGCGCGGAAGCACGACTGCATCGGCGACGTGCGGGGTTTCGGCATGATGCTCGGCGTCGAGTTCGTCACGGATCGGGCGACGCTCGCGCCCGCGCCCGAACTGCGCGACCGCGTCGAGGTCGAGTGCTACCGCCGCGGCCTCATCATCCTCGGCGCGGGCTACAACACAATCCGCTGGTCGCCGCCGCTCATCCTCACGCGCGAGCAGACGGACGTGGCCCTGGAAATCTTCGACGAGGCGATCAGCGCGGCTAAAGGATGACGGGGAGACGGAGAGACTGAGTGACGGGGCGAAGCGGAGACCGAGGGCGGCAATAGAGAGTCTTGTCACATTCCAAGCTCAGTCACCCCGTCTCTCAGTCTCTCCGTCTCCCCGTCACTCCGTCTCTCAGTCTCCCCGTCTCTTCATCCTTCGTTTGACTTGTATCCGCGCCCGCTTATAAAGTTCGGGTTAGTCCAACGCTCTCCGGCTCGGCGTTGGCCGACGAGCGTCGCCCGATTAGCCGAGCCGGCCCCGGTTTCCTGACTTAACCCCTTTGCCAAACTGTTCGTGAGAGAGTCCTCAGTGCGTTACTTTAAAAGGTGGCAGCCGGCGGTCGTGTGCCTCGTCGCCCTGGCCTTCCTCACAGTCGCCCCCGCGCCGCGCGTTCGCGCTCGGGCGGTCGGCTATACGATCACCGACCTCGGCACACTCGGCGGCGCGCAGAGCAGGGCTTTCGGGATAGACAACTGCGGCGGGGTCGTCGGCGACTCTTGGCCCGCGGGGTCTGGCACGAACCACCCCTTCTTCTGGAGCAACGGGCAGTCCACCGACCTGGGGACGTTCGGCGGTGGCAGCGGCACGGCCTCCGCCCTCAACGGCTTCGGCTTCGCCGTCGGCAACGCCTCGACCGCGACGGGCGAAGTGCACGCCTTCCTCTGGCACGACGACAACGGCAACGGCGTCTCCGACCCCGGCGAATTGAAAGACCTGGGTGCGCTGCCGGGCGGCGCGTTCGCCGCGGCCTTCGACATCAACGACGCCGGCCAGGTCGTCGGGCAGTCGGAGATCGGCCCGCTCGTTGACCGCGGTTTCGTCTGGGACAAGACGGCGGGGATGCAGGCCGTCCCGGCCTCCGGCGCACTGACGCCGACCGCCGCCTACGGCATCAACAACGCCGGCCAGATCGTCGGCACGGCGACGACCTCCGGCGGCTCGCACGCCTACTTGCTGAGCGGCGGGGTCGGCGGCGCGTTGACCGACCTCGGCACGTTCGGCGGCCCGAACAGCTTCGCCTTCGAGGTCAACGAGGCCGGACAGGTGGTCGGCTACGCGACGTTCGCGTCCAACACAGCCGACAAGCCCTTCCACCCCTTCCTCTACTCCGCCTCGACCGGCGCTAAGCTCGACCTCGGCACGCTCGGCGGCACACACGCCATCGCCTACGACATCAACGCGGCGGCTCAAGTGGTCGGCTACTCCGAGCTTGCCAACGGGGACGAGCACGCCTTTCTCTGGCACGACGACAACGGCAACGGCCAGTCAGACCCCGGCGAGATGAAAGACCTCAACACCCTGACGACGACGCCGGGTTGGACGCTTCAGGAAGCGCGCTCGATCAACGACGGCGGGCAGATCGTGGGCTACGGCATCAAGTCGGGTCAGACGCACGCCTTCCTGCTCACACCCGACAACTTCGTGCCGTCGCCCTGCGCCACTCCTACGCCAACGCCGTCACCTACTCCCACTCCGACACCAACGCCCACACCCACACCTACGCCCACCCCGTCACCGACGCCGACGCCCACCCCGTCGCCGACGCCGACACCAACGCCCACGCCGACGCCGTTGAAGGCTTCAACGACGACAGCCCTCTTCTCTTCCGCCAACCCGTCGAGCGTGGGCCAGAGCGTGACCTTCACGGCGACCGTCTCGTCCGCGTCGCCGGGCACGCCGACCGGGACTGTTCAGTTCAAGGTGGACGGCTCAATCTCCGGCATCGCGCCGGTGACATTGAGCGGGAGTGGAGTCGCCACGTTCCAGACTTCCGGCCTCTCAGCCGGCACGCACGCCGTCACCGCCGACTACCTCGGCGACTCGAACTTCAACGCCTCCACGGGCGCGCTCGCGGGCGGGCAGCAAGTGGGCGGCGTCATCGAGTTCTCGCAGTCGCTCTACACGGTCTCGGAGCGCGGCGGCCCGATCCTCATCACAGTCAGGCGCACGGGAGACATCACCCGCGCCGCAAGCGTTGACTATGCCACCGACGACGGCAGCATCCCCTCGGTGGCTGTCCCCTGCTCTTCGATGACGGGCCTCGCCCTTGAGCGCTGCGACTACACCCGTGCGGCGGGCACTCTCAACTTCGCCGCGGGCGACACCGAGAAGAGCTTCGTCGTGCTCGTCAACGACGACTCCTACGCCGAAGGGACGGAGATGCTCTCGCTCCGGCTGTCGAACCCCGACGGCGGCTCGGTGCTCGGCCCGCAGTCGTCGGCGACTCTACAGATCACGGACGACTCGCCGGAGTCGGCGGGCAACCCCGTTGACGACTCTCAGTTCTACGTGCGCCAGCACTACCACGACTTCCTCAACCGAGAGCCTGATGCCGCGGGCTTCCAGTTCTGGGCGAACAACATCACCTCCTGCGGCGCGGACGCGGGCTGCCACGACGTGAAGAGGATTGACACGTCGGCGGCCTTCTTCCTCTCGATAGAGTTCCAGCAGACCGGCTACTTCGTCGAGCGCATCTACAAGACCGCCTTCGGCGACGCGACCGGCGTCTCGACCCTCGGCGAGGTCTCCGGCAAGACGCACACGCTCTCTGTGCCCGTCATACGCCTGAACGAGTTTTTGCCCGGCACGCAGCGGATCGGGCAGAACGTGGTCGTCGGGGTGAGCGACTGGCAGACGCAGTTGGAGAACAACAAGAACGCCTTCGCCCTTGAGTTCGTCTCGCGCCAGAGATTCAAGGATGTGTTCGCGGGCAAGGGTGCGGCGGCAATCGTTGACGAGATGTTCGCGAACGCGGGCGTCCAGCCCACGGCGGGCGAGCGCCAGCCGCTCGTTGACGAACTCACGCCTAATCCCGACTCGCCCCAACTGCGCGCCGACGTGCTCAAGAAGATCGCCGAGCACCCGGCGCTCAAGACCAGCGAGTCGAACCGCGCCTTCGTGCTGATGCAGTTCTTCGGCTACCTGAGACGCAACCCGAACGACGCGCAGGACTCGGATTATACGGGCTACGACTTCTGGCTCTCGAAGCTCAACCAGTTCAACGGCAACTTCCAGAAGGCCGAGATGGTCAGGGCCTTCATCTCCTCCGACGAGTACCGCCGGCGCTTCGGCCAGCCGTAATCAACAAACGCAGGAGTCCGCAGCGCTGAACGTAGAACTGCGGGCGCTAGAGGCGCGCGAGCCAGACCTCGTAGCGCTCCCGTTTCGCCTTCAGCCAGGCGCGGAAGCTGTTCTCGGCGGGGGCGCTGCGGAACTTCTCCTCGAACTGCGCCAGGTCGTCTAGCAGTTCGCGCCTGGGCCGGTGCATCGAGACCTCGACGGATGACCTGACGCTCTCACGCGCGGCGGGCTTCAGTTCGGGGTAGCTTTTCAGCACGTCGTCAACGGACGACTGACTCGCATCGTCGAGCGCGGAGAGTTGGGCCTTGAGCCGGGCCACGGCCTGCGGCGTCTCCGCGTCGGGGGCGGCCTGCGACTCGCTCACGAGCGCGATGAGGCGCGGGAGTTGTACCCGCTCGCCCTCGTCGAAAGACTTCTTCATGGCGGCGACCTCGGCATCCCCCTCGTATGTGTAGTCGTCGAACACGACGGCGGCGACGACCACGCTTTCGGGCGCGGACGGTATGAAGCCGTCGCCCGACGATTGACCCGCCGTCGTATTCGCGACGGCGGTCTCATACGTCTCGCCCGGCCCCAACAGAAGTTTCCCCTCCTTCTCAGCCACGAACCTCGTCAGACGAACTCTGCCGTCGAGTATGTCGCGCAACTGGACGGCGCGGACGCCTTTGGACGAGAGGTTTCTCAGGGTGATCTTGGCGCGCGGGAGCGGCGTGGCGTTGAAGGAGCTGATGAAAGCCTCGATTGAACGCGTCTTGTTGACGACGAGCGGCGGCGCAGCCGAGGTCTCGCTGACGCGCAGGACTCTGATGGTGAAGGGGGCGACGCCGACCCGCTCCAACTCGCGGGCCACGACCGTGTCGCCCGCGGCGGCGTCGTAAGTCGCCACCTCGTCCAGGCGGTCGAACTGGCGCTCGCCGACGTGCACCCCGACCTTTATCCGCACGCGCTCGCCTTCCAGGCTCGCCTTAATATCAACGGCGAGGACGGTGTCCGCCGCCGGACGCTGCACGTTCAAAGTCCCGAAGCGACCGTACCAGGTGCTGCCCGGCACGGTTTCGTAGGCCGGCGACGCACCCTTCAAGTATTCGACCTGCAAGACGAGCTTTGTCTGCGGGCGCGCGGCAGACTCCTGCCCCGCGGCGGCGGCGGACATGAGCAGGACGACGACGAGCGTGTGTGCCAGGCGGATGAGGCTTCTCTTTATCATTTTGTCATTCTTGCGCGAAAAGGTTCTCCGAATCGGAGGCTGCGTTTCCGTGGAGCGACTCTGTTTCTACGCGATACTCACGGCCATGTCAACGCTCAGGCCCGTTGTGCTCCCGCTAAGTCCTCACCCTCCGGCGAGGCGTCGCGCGGCGTCGCGGACGCGTGCGCGCAACTCGCCTTCGTCAACGGTCGTCACGCGCCCGTCGCGGAAGACCTCGCGGCCCGCGACGACCGTAAGCAGTACGTCGCAGCCCGAAGAGGCGAAGACGAGCGCCGCCGCGGGATCGTAAATGGGTAGCTGGTGCGCGGCGTCGAGGCGCGCGGCGACGAGGTCGGCTTCGAGACCTTCGGCGAGAGCGCCCGTCTGGTGTTCGAGGCGGAGTGCGTGCGCCCCGCCGCGCGTCATCATGTGCAGTGCTTCCGCGGGGCCGAGCATGCGCCCGCCTTCGAGCGTGTCGCCCACGGCGCGCGAGGCGAGCACGGCGAAGCGCGCCTCTTCCATGAGATCGCAGGTGTTGTTGCTCGCGACGGAGTCGCTGCCCAGACCCACGGCCACGCCCGCGCGCAGCAACGCCGAGAGCGGCGCGCGACCGTGGCCGAGCTTCGCGTTCGACTTCGGGCAGTGCGCGACCGAAGCGCCGTGCTCCTTGATTAAACGGATGTCCTCATCGTCCACGCGGACGCAGTGCGCGAGGAGCGGGCGCGCGGAGAGGATGCCGGTCTGCGAGAGGTGTCGGACGGTCGAGACGCCGGGCGAGCGGAAGGCGAAGCCGCGCGCGGCGAAGCTCTCGGCGAAGGGGCCGCTGCCGTAGAGCATGAGCAGTTGCTCTGCCTCCGACTCCGCCGCGTGCATCATCAGGGGCAGACGTTCGTCGCGCGCGAGGCGGGCGAGCATCTCCAGGAGCGGCGGGCTGACCGTGTAGGGCGAGTGCGGCGAGAGTCCGAGCGCGACGAGCCGGGTCTCGCCGCCGCGAAGCATCGCCGTCTTCTCCCGCGCCTTCTCGAACTGCTGCCGCGCCTCGCGCTCGTCCGGGCCGAACGCCTCCTGAAAGACGACCCCGCGCAAGCCCACTTCATTGAGCGCGCGCATCGTCGTCGCCCCCGCGTCGCTCGCGTCGCCGACGCAGGTCACGCCGGCGCGCGCCGCCTCGACCGCGCCCCACGCGGCTGAGACGTAGAGGTCTTCCGGCGTCATCCGCTCCCTGCGCGCGACCGTGACTTTACGCAGCCACGCGAAGAAGTTCCCCTCTTCCGCTTCGAGGAAGCCCCGCATCGCCGTCAACTCAAGGTGCGTATGGCAGTTGACGAAGCCGGGCAGTATCGCGGCCTCGCCCAAATCCAAGACCTCTGCGGACGGGAACCTCTCCGTAAGTTCGGCGCGCGCGCCGACGCCCTCGACGCGCGCGCCCTCGACGGCCACCGCGCCGCCCTCGACCGGCTCGGAGATGACAGGCAGAACCCACCGCGCGCTGTAGATCTTCGTCATGCGCCTTTTAGCTCAAGACAAAATCAAACATGGATGGACAAGAGCAAGGATGAAGGCGGAAGGATGAAAGCGCGACTCTCAACCTTCTGCTCTTAACTTCATCCTTCATCCTTCATCCTTGCCTTTCATGCCGGGTCGCCGCCCGCGACGGTGCGTGTCGCCGCGCGACCCCGCCGCCTCAAGACGAACCAGAGCAGCCCGGAAAGAATAACCACACTCCCACCGCCCGCCGCAACGGGGCGGATGCCGACGTGGTCGGCGACTTCGCCGCAGACGAGTATCGAGCCGACCATCGTCAAAGTCGTCAGCGTCTCGTAGGAAGCGAAGACGCGACCGGCTACGCGGTCTTCGGTGCGCTTCATCAAAAGCGTCTGCTGCGCCGTCCACCAGATGGCGAAGTTCATCTCGCGCGCGACGAGGACGAGGGCCGCGCCCCAGAGGCTCGGCATCAAACTGAAGAGCGCGAGGCCGCACCCGTCGAGCACGAGCGAGCGGCCCATGCGCGAGCCGAGGCCCTCGGTCGCCCCGCGGTTGAAGCGGCGCGCGAGCGGAGCGCCGAGCACGCCGCCCAGGCCCATCGCTACGAACAGGACGGAGATGCCGAAGTCCGTCGGGCGCTCGACGATGGCGCGCACGCCCGCGCCCCAGCCCCTCACCGCCTGCTCGCCCAGCCTCGCGCCGAAGATGCTGTAGAGTGCGCGCGCCGCGCCATTGCCGAGGCCCCAGCCCCCGGCCACCACGAACACCGCCGCGAGCAAAGGGTCGCGCCTCACGTAACGCAGCCCCTCGCGGAAGTCGAACGCCACGCGGCGCAGCGGAGAGAGGGAGATGGAAGGACGGGGGGACAGAGGGACGTGGGGACGGGGAGAAAGAGATACGGCGTGAGGGTCGCCCGTCTCTTCTTCAGTTCTAATCACCACGTCTCTCAGTCCCCCCGTCTCCCCCTCTCCCCGTCTCCCCGTTCCCGCGCCGCTCGTCCGCGCGCGGATGCGCCGGATCATCTCCGCCGAGGCGACGAAGGTGAGCGCGTTGAGGACGAAGACAGTGTCGCGCCCCAGGACGGTGGCGACGACGCCTCCGAGCGCGGAGCCGACGGCGATGGTCGCGGCGGTGGTCGAGGCCGAGATGGAGTTGGCGGCGAGCAGTTCTTCCGTGTGACGGACGAGGTTCGGGATCGAGGCGCGCTTGGCCGCGTTGAAGAAGGAGGAGACAGAGAAGAGCGACGCGCCGACGACGTAGATGACCGCGAGCGAAGAGAGGCGGGCCGCCAGCATGAAGCCGAGCGCGAGGGCGGCGCGCGTGAGGTCTGCGGCGATCATCACGCGGCGGCGGTTCACGCGGTCAACGACGACGCCCGCGATGGGGCCGAAGAGGAAGAGCGGCAGGTGGCGCGCGATGGCGTAGGTGGCGACCGCCAGCCCGACACGCCCCTCGCCCGCGAGCTGGATGGCGAGCGCGAGCACGGCGATGTTGTTCAGCCAGTCGCCGATCTCGGAGACGACCTGCCCCGTCCAGAGCCGTCGGAAGTCGGCGTTGCGCGCGAGTAGCTGGCGGTAGGTCACTGCTCGCCGCTCGCTTTCTTCTTCCGGTAGCGTCCGAGGACGTTTGTGACGTAGGAGCGCGTCGAGGGGATGTCAATGCGGGCGATGAACTCTGCGGTGGTGAGCGGGCGCTGGCCCGGCGCGACGCGGTTCCAGTCGGCGGCGCGGCTGGGGCCAGCGTTGTAGGCGGCGACGACGCGCGCCTCCCAGCCGGGCGTGTCGCGGTAGTCCTTCGCGATTTTTTCCAAGTACCAGCAGCCGACCTGTATGTTGCGTTCGGGCGCGCGCAGCGCGCCTTCGGGGTCTCGACGCATCTGCTCCTCGAACGCGCGCATGCCCGTCTCGGCGGCCCACTCGCGCGCGACCACCGGGGTCACCTGCATCAATCCGACCTCGCCCGCGTCGCCCTTCTTCCACGGACGGAAGTAAGTCTCCTCGTAGATGATGCTCCACACCAGGTCGGGGTCGAGACGATAGACGGCGGCCTGGCGCGCGATGAGCGCGTCGTAGCGGTGAACCCAGTAGCGGTTGAAGAAGTAGAGGCCGGCGGCAAGTAGAGCGATGAGGATGAGCGCGGCGAAGGCAAATCGTCTGAAAACAGGCATCAGGTTTGCGGTAATCTATAATTTCTCAAACTCTTCGGGGCTGATTCCGGCCTGCCGTAAGATGCTGCGGAGCGTGCCGACGGGGACTTCACGATGGTGTGGGACAATGGTTGTGTAAGTCCCGTCTGCCGTCTCTTTCGCGAATTTAATGTGACTGCCTTTGCTGCTCACCTCGACGAAGCCCGCGGCCTCAAGCTTCCGCTTTACCTCGCGAAACGACAGCGGCCTAAGCGGCATCCAACTCGACCTCGATCTTGCGAATGCTCGGCAGAATAGTCGCGCGAGGCGGCTCGAAGTGAAGCTCGATGGCTTCCGTTAGATTTTCTAACGCCTCTTCTTCAGTGAGGCCCTGGCTCGCGACATCAACCTCTCTGCACTGAGCGATGAACCATTCCCCTTCTTGCCACACGGTCGCCGTGAATTCTTGCGTCATCGTCTGACCTTTCACTCAGTTCCTTCTTCTCAGGTGCGACCAAAGCTCCGACTTCGGGACTGCGGCGTCGCGCCCCTCGTAGCGCGAGAGGAGGGCGCGGCGGTCGAGGACGTGGCCTTGCAGCCAGACCTCTGCGGCGAGGGTCGCGCCGATGGCGAGGCCCTCGCCTCGGAGCGCGCGCCGATTGATGAGGACTTCGAGCTTCAGGCGTCCGAGGTCGAGATAGACCCAGTACAGTTCGCCCCCCGACAGGGGGTTGCGCAGGGGCTTGAACGAGATGACGCGGCCCGCCAGAGACCAGTCGTTCTCGTGCGCGGCGCGCGAGGGCGCGGCCTCTTCGAGCGGCTGCCAGAGCGCGCCCTCGCCCCGCGGGGCCGCCGAGACGCGCGCGCGATAGGCCAGCCCACACAGCCCGACGTAAAGCTCGTGCGCGCGGAAGCCTTCGGGGCCGACCTCGGTCAGATTCTGTAGCTCGAAGAGGACTTCCGTTTCCGTGCCGTCGCAGTAGCCGTGGACGATGGCCTCGCCGTCCTCGTCGTACTCCGTCAGCGCCCAGGGGCTGATGCGCTGCGCGTAGCGTGCGCGGAAGCCCGGTCGGCAGTCGGCGTAGAAAATATCGCCCGTGCCCGACTCGTAAAGAACCGTCCAGACTTCGAGACCTTCGCCGAGCTTCCAGCAGCGACCGTGGAGCACGGCCCCGCGGCGGCAGAGCTGCGTCGGCTCGCCCTGATCGCCCGCGCGCTCCGCGAGGTGGTTGAAGTCCTTCTCGCTCGGCACTTCAAGCCCGATGGCCTCGAACTTATGTTCCATAATAAAGCTGTCAGCGTTCAGCTATCAGCACTCAGCCAAACCGTTCTCCTCGACTTGAAGATCCCAACCGCAGCGGCACTCGAAAAGCTGAGTGCTGAGTGCTGAAAGCTTCTGTCACCTCGACGCCCGCTTTCTCTGCGCGGGCTTCGCCTCGTGCTCCTCGGCGCGCGGGGCGCGCTTGCGGAAGCCGCGGATGTTGCGCGCGGGGCCGTGCTGCGGGAGCGCGCCGGAGCGCACCATCTCCGCGAACAGCTCCACGTCGTAGTCGGCCTCACGCGACATCTCCTCGCGGATCGCGTGCAGCTCTTCGAGGAATCTCGGTTTGCGGTACATCGTTCGTCAATCGTAAATCGTAAATCGTGAATAGTAAATCGTGAGAACGTCGCTTCTCACGATTTACTATTCACGATTTACGGCTTTTCGGTCATCTCCGACACAAGAAACTCCGGCGTCACGATCTGCGGGACGAAGAAGCCGGCGGCGGCGTTGAAGAGGCGGATGCGCGCCTGCCGCCGGACGTTCGCCAGGTGGCCGAAGTTCCAGGTGACTAGATAATCAATTTTGTGGAAGGAGGCAAGGGCGACGTGCACGGCGTCGCCCAGGTACTTGCGGTGGAAGATGCCGCGCGCGACGTAGCCTTCGGCGAGGATGGCCGCCTCCTCCGTCAACTCCACCTGTTCGAGCGGCGCGACCAAGCGGAGGTAGCCGGTGCGGTGCGGCTCCGGGATTCTCTCCAGCTCGCGCACGACCAGCGGCGAGACGACGGGGCGGTACTCCGACATCTCGTGCTCCCACCAGCGGATCGTCAGGTCGCGGCGGAACGGCTCGCCGTTGTCGAGGTACGCGCCGACGACCGAGGTCTCAAGGTAGATGCTCTGCTTCATGACTGGCTGGTGACGACCGGCGGCTGCTTCTGCTTCGGGTCGGCGGCGGGAGAGCCGCCCGCGAGCGGCTCCAGACGGATGACGCCGCGCCCGAAGTCGAACGTCGCGCGGTAGAACCTGAGCACGTTGCCGCCGACTATCCCCGTCTGCTCGAACCCCGCGGTCTCGTTGATCGGGTCCATGTCGAGGACAGCCGCATAGACGTTCTGCCGCGTGTGCGAGCCGAGCACGATGCGCGGGAGCAGAAGCATCTGTATGTTCTCGGCCAGCCCCGCCGCGCCGTAAACGTTGATGCGCCCCGACTGCCTGAAGCGTTCGAGGCCGGCGCGCGAGGCCAGCGCCGCCGAGACGACCGAGATGCTCGCGCCCGTGTCAATGATGAAGTTGGCCGGCTTCTCGACGCCGTCGAGGTTGACCTCGCCGCTCCAGAAGCCGCTCGAAGTCGTGCGGATGGGAATCTCGATGGCGTTCGGCGCTGGCGTGCTCGCCGCCTCCCTTTCGCGCTCGCCCTCGCGCAAAAGCGTCATCGTCCCCGCGCCGTAGTCCACGGTGGCGAGGAACTTGCCGAGCACGGCGAGGCCGATGTAGCCGTCAACCGGCTCCTGCGCGTTGTAGAACTCGCGTATGTAAACGGGCACGCGCTCAATCCTCGCCTCGCCGATGTGGAGCGACTGGAGGAAGCCGTAAACGATCTCGAAGCGCCCCACGCCGCCGACGGCGCGCGCCAGCCCGCCGCGTGCCACAGACTTTAGACCCAGCTTCTCCGCCGACTTCGTCGAGACGACGCACATCCCCGCGCCCGTGTCTATGACGAAGCGCAGCTCCTCCTTTGACCCGTTGACGCGCACGCGGATGACGGGGCGGTTGTTCGTCAGTTCGAACGGAATCTCGACCCGGTTGGGGCCGCCGACGCTGAGGAGATTGCTCTGCGTGCCGAGGTAGCGCAGGAAGTCTATGAGGCCGCGGATGCGCGCGCGCCGGTCTTCGTCGGTGCGCGGCGCGACGCGCAGGAACTGCTCGTAGGCGTTGGCGGCCTCGGCGTAGCGCTCGTAGCGCGCGGCCACCTGGCCGAGGTTGAAGACGTAGTCCGGCTCGTTCGGGTCAATGTAGGCGGCGCGCCGCAGGCCGGCGAGGCTCGCCCCCAGGCGGTTCTCGTAGAAGTCAATCATGGCGAGTCCGGCGACGGCCATCGCGTCGTCTTCACGGAAGCTCAGGGCCGTGCGGAACTCCTCGACCGAGAGGCGGAAGTCGCCCGCGCCGAGGAGCGACGCGCCGAGGAGCGCGTGCGCGCGCGCCGAGGTCGGGTCGGTGGCGATGACGCGCGCCGCCTGGTCGAAGGCGTCCTGGTTCTTGCGCTGTTTGAGGAGCGCGAGGCCCAAGCCGAGCCGCGCCTGCTCGTCGCGCGCGTCCTTCACGACCAGTTCGCGGTAGAGCTTCTCCGCCTCCGCGAACTCGCCCTCTTTGAGCGCGCGCTCGGCGCGGTCTCGCTCCTTGCCCCCCGAAGCCGAAGCCGTGCGGACGCCCGCGACGCAAACTGCGGCGAGAAGGACAGACGCGACGACGACCGGCAGGCGTGACTTCTTTTTCATCTCGTCAAACTCCATAAGGCGAATGATGAAGCAGTAGCCAGTAGCCAGTAGGAAAAACATCTTCCATGCTGGCTACTGGCTACTGACTACTGCTTCGTACATCATTTCAGAATTTCACCAGTTTTCATAGACCAGAGTACGAGGTCGAGTTCGTCGAAATCAACATCCATCTCGCGGGCGAAGCCGCGCAGGCTCTCTTCGGCGGCGAGGTAACGCGCGCGAGTTGAGGGCGGCTGCGGCGAAGCGATGACGCCGACCTCGGCGAGGCAGTGCAGGATGTGCTTGTCGAGGATGGCGTAGCCGCGGTAGCCGACGTTGCGGAGGAAGTGGCTCGACTCCTTGTAGCCCAGGCCCTTGATCCGCCGCTCGCGCACCAGCCAGTCGCGCCGCTCCAAGGGGTCTCGGAACCCTTCGAGCCGCTCGCGCAGACGCATCCCGCAATCGCCTTCAAGGAACTCGCGCGTCACCACGACGTAGCCGGAGCGCGAGTTCGGGTAGCGGTGCTTCCGTCGGAGCGCCGCGGCCAGCTCGTTCTGCGTGCCGCGCGCGAGCAGGTCTCGCACGGCCTCGATTGAGCCGAGGCCCATGCGCGCCGACGCGCCCGCGGTGAAGATGCAGAAGACCATCTCCTCCCACAGGCGCTCGTCCGCGGCGCTCCGGCCAACCTCCTCGAACTCCGCGAGGCGCGATTGTATCTCGCGCCGCCGGGCGCGGTGCGCGGCGCGAATTTTTTCGACGGTGACGGGTTCTCGGTCTCGCCGCACGGCCCTGACTCTATTTCAAACGCGAGGCAAGCGCAACGGGCCGAAATTTTATGAGCGCGGTTTCGGCCTTGTCAAAAGAAAGTTCATGGTTTTCAGTTTTGAGTTTTCAGTTCTCAGCTTACGAGATAGGCCCGCGGCCCTGCGGCGCGTGGGACATCAACGTTAGTTGTGGACGGGACGGATAATTAGAAACAGGAAGCCGGCGCAGGTTGAAGTTGAAAACTCAGAACCGCCCTTCAGCAATGACGGTCGCATTGCGCGTTTACGACGCGACGGCTGTCCGTACATCGGCTACGATGCGTGTTCGCATCCAAGCGTTTGCCCCTGGGCTTCTCCCCCGAACAATCCGCGCGCGCCGGACAGAGAGCCGCGTCATGTTATGATGCCTGCGTCGTTCGATGTCATGCCGTCGGGATGAGCCGGAAGGAGTGAGTTGAGTTGAAGTCTTATCGTTTCATTCTCGCTCTCGTTATTCTCCTCGCGCCGCCCGCGCCCGCGCGCGCGCAGGACGCGCAGCAGCGCACGCCTGCGACTTCTGCGCCGACGATCGTCGTGCCGCAGACCCCGGCGACCGTCGCGCCGGGGGACTTGGGCGCGGCGGCGAGCGAGGACGTTCTTCCGAAGGCGGAAGAGCAGGCCGCCCTTTTAAATCATCAGGGCGTGCTGGTCGAGACGCTCGACGGCAAAATCGTCCGCGAGCAGGCGGCGGATCGGGCGTTCAACCCCGCCTCCGCCGTCAAGCTGGCGACGGCGCTGGCCGCGCTGCGCACGTTCGGGGCCAAGCACCGCTTCGCCACCACCTTCTGGATCACGGGCGCGTTCGACAAAGCGACGGGCACGGTGGGCGGCAACCTCATCGTTTCGGGGCGCGACCCCTCGTTCCACGACGAACACGCCGTCTCGGTCGCGCGCGAACTGAATCAGCTCGGCATCAAGACGGTCACGGGCGACCTCGTCGTCGCCCCGCGCTTCACGATGGACTTCAGCCCCTCGTCGCAGCGCTCCGGCGAGCGGCTCTACGACACGCTCGACGCGACGCGGCGGCCCGCCGCGGCCACGCGCGCTTGGTACGAGTCGCGGATGGCGCTCCACGACGCCGACGCGCTGCGCACGACGCCGAGCGTCGCCGTCATGGGCGCGGTCTATGTGGACGCCGTGCCGAAGGAGGCGCGCGCCATCTCGACTTATTACTCGCCCGTGCTCGCCGACGTGCTCAAGGCCCTGCTCTGCTACTCGAACAACTTCATGGCCGAGCGGCTCGGCGACATGGTCGGCGGCGCGCCGGGCGTCTCGCGGTTCCTGACGGAGCAGCTCGGCTTCAGGCCCGCGGAGTTCCGCCTCTCCACGACGAACGGCCTCGGCGTCAACCGCCTCACGCCGCGCCACATGATGAAAATCTACCGCGCGCTGCTCGACGTGCTGCACGACGAGAATCTGAAGGCCGCGGACATCCTGCCCGTCGCGGGCGTTGACCCGGGCACTTTGCAGAAGCGCTACGCCAACAGCCCAGGACGCGGCAGCGTCATCGCGAAGACCGGCACGCTGCCGCGCACCGACGGCGGCGCAAGCGCCCTCGTCGGCCAGATGCACACGCGCCGAGGCGAAACCCTCCTCTTCGTCGTCCTCGACCAGCGCGGCAACGTCACGCGCTTCCGGCGCTGGCAGGACGCGCTCGTCGCCGAAGTGCAGAACGAGCGCGGCGGCCCCGCGCCCTTCGCCTACACGCCGCAGACGCTCGCCATACGCCTCTCCGCCTCCGAGTTCGACAGCGCCCGCTCCTCCAACCTCGACGAGTACGAGCCGGCACCATAACAATGAAATGATGAATGCGGAATGATGAATGATGAATTGAAAGACTCAAACAGCTTCCAATTCATCATTCATCATTCCGCATTCATCACTAAAAGTTTCGCGCCCCGGCGGCTCGGCGGCCACCGGGGCGCTCCTCGCCCCCGACGCGCAATGTGCGGACTGCGCGGCGGGAGGCGATTCTCGCGTGTTTGAAGAAGACGCCTTGTTAAGGAGACCTGAGAGACACGCCGCACCGACCCTTCCAAAGCGTCTTTCAAAGAGCCGCCGTCCGTGCTTGCTGGCCGTGCGCGAGCACGACGCGCCGGGCGCGCGGGCGTCGCACGTCAAAGCAATTCACACGCCGCCGCCGCGCGAGCCGCGCCGCGCCGTCTCTAACCCGCTGTGTCTTTCTCGACTTGCGCCCGTCGCACGCGCCTCGCGCGGTGCGGCCTCTGGGAAGAGACGGGGCGGCGCGATGTTTCGGTCGGTAACAAGGTGTGTAACGCAGGTTCGTGTTCGCGTCCGTGCTGGAAGAACGTGCGCGCGCTTTCCTGGAAACGCCGCGCTTCATTTCCACAAGGCCCTCACGCCGACGCCGCGGGTTGTGAAGCCCGCTTCTCACTCTGTCACGTAAGGTGACGCCCCGCCGCCACGCTTCTCAACTCCCGCCCGACAGACGCCTCATTTCCCGCGGAAAAACAGTGTGGCATCGCCTTTGCCGATGACACGGGCGAGCCGGAGCGCTGGGCGCGATTCGCGGCGTCCGCCGCAGGGAAGTTTTGAGGAGGCTGAGAATGGCCGTGCGAGTGAGAGCAAAGAAGACACACGCCGCCGCCGGACGCGGCGAGGCTGGCTTCACCATGACGCAGATCGTGGTTACGCTGGCCGTGATGGCCATCGTGATCGGCTTCGCGGTGGTGCGCATCGCTGTGGCGCGCGACCAGATGAGTCTGGTCAACGCCGCGCGCGAGTTCGCGGTCACCACCGAGAAGGCACGCATAGACTCGATCCGGCGTCACGGGAGCGTCGCCGGCGCGAACTTCGGAACGGGGAACTCCACCGTCACCGTAAACTCCGCGACGACCTACCGGGTCTCCATGGACTACGCCTACAACGGCTCGCCCACCTCGCGCGACTTCACGCTGCCCGCCGGCGTGCAGGTCTCCAGCGTTCAGGTGACGCAGCCCGACGGCACGGTCGTCAACAACGCCTCGCTCCCCTTCACCGTCACCTTCGACTGGCACGGTCGCAGCGACACCGCCGTCCGCATCACCTTCACCAACGCGCGCCAGCACACGAGCATCGTCAGCGTCTCTAACTCAGGCGAGGTCTCGCTCGACCGTAACAGCGTCACACTGCTCGCAGGTATCTACGACCCGGTGAGCGGCGACACCGTCGTCGTCGCGCCCGCGGGCGCGGGCGGCACGGGGACAACCGGCACGGGCAGCACCGGAACCACCGGCACTGGTTCGACGGGAACGACGGGCACAACCGGCACAACCGGCACGACCGGCACTAGTACTACGGGGACGACCGGCACGACCGGAACCACTGGCACGACCGGGACAACTGGAACTACAGGGACAACTGGCACAACCGGGACGACCGGCACGACCGGCACAGGAACCACCGGAACGACCGGCACGACCGGAACCACGGGAACCACGGGAACGACCGGGACAACTGGCACGACCGGGACCACCGGCCAGACGCTGCCTTGCTCGATGTCGCTCAGCACGACCTCGCTGTCGCTGCACAACTTCGGCAGCAACACGCCCATAAGCGGCGCGGTGACGGTCAGCTTCGCAAACGGCGCGGGCGCGACCTTCTCGGCGGCGCAAGTCAACGGCTCAGACCTGACAATCGTAAGAGTGGGCAACATCATCACCATCACGTCGCAGAGCGGCGGCAACCACCGCGGCAGCTTCACAGTCCGCGTGACCCCGACGAACTGCGGCTCGTCGTCGGCTCAGGACATCACCGTCAGCGTCGCCAAGTGAGCGGGAGGAGTTATGGAAGATTCGAGGACAGACAACAACAGGCCCGCGCGCGGCGGCGCTCCGCGCCAGGAGGGGTTCACCATCCTTGAGACGGTCGTCGCGCTGCTCATCATGATGGTCGTCGGGTTCGGCGCGGTCTCCCTCTTCGTTTTCTCGATGAACTACAACTCCGGGGCCGCCGACCGCGCGCGCGCCCTCGCCCTCGCACAGCAGCGGATGGAGATTCTACGCGGCACGGACTACTCCAACCTCTCCACGGTGGTCAGCGCCATGCCCACCTCGGAGAACGTCGGCAGCCCCAACACGCCCGACAACGACCAGCGCACCTTCAACGTCACGACCACGCTGGCCGATGACGCCAACGTCCAGAACTCACACCAGAAGGTCATCATCGTGACCGTGACGCCCGCGGACGCGGGGCGCTGGACGAGCGGCGGCGTGACGTTGCGCTGCTACCGTTCCGAGAACGTAATGGGCACTAACTGAGTCGGCCCGCAGGGCACGGAGTTAAAGAGTATGCAGACACACGAAAACGAGGCGAAGGGCGCGGCGGGCTTCTCGCTCCTGGAGCTGATGGTGGCGCTCGGCGTCACGCTGGTCATCATGGTGGTCGCGGGCCGGATGCTGGCGATGACGATGAACGTCCGCACGCGCGAGAACCAGCGCACCGAGGCCATCGCCGACGCGCAGCGCGCCCTCCAGGCGATGACCCGCGACATCACCAACGCGGGCCTCGGCCTGAGCACCAACGGCATCACCTGCGACAACCCCGCCGAGGCGGTCTACGGCGAGATTCGCATCCGCTCGAACCTCGACGCCTTCACCGAGGCCGCGCCCGACACGGCCCAGCAGGACGAGGACGTGGTTTACTCGCTCATCAACGACTCGACCGTCAACCCGCCCCAACAACTGGTCACACGCCAGGACGTGAACACCGGGCAGATTTCCCAGCTCGCCAACCGCATTGACGGCCTCCATTTCGACTTCCTGAACGCCGACGGCACGGCGGCCACGTCGCCTGCCACGGCGGTCAAGGTGAAGGTCACGGTCTGGGTCGCGCTGCCCGCAATCGGCACGCCGGGCGCGACCGGCTACCAGCCGCCCACCCGAATGCAGCTTAGCTCCCAGGCGACGCTGCGCAACAGCCTGCTGAAGCAGTGACGAAGGCGGCGCGCGGGGCCGACGACCGAAGCTCTTGAATGACCAAAGGTGAAGTGACGATGAAGACCAAAGCTGAAAACCCAAGGGCCGCGCGCGAGGGCGAGCGCGGCGCGGCACTCATCACGGCGCTGCTCGTCTCGATGCTCCTGCTGGCGGCGGGCGGTGCGCTGCTCGTCACGACCGGCATGACGGCCACAAACTCCGTGGACGCGACCGCCGAGGCGCAGGCCTACTACTGTGCCGAGGCGGGCATCCACTCGGCGCTGAGCGTGCTGCGCGGCAACGTCGCCGCGAGGTCGGGGCTGAACCTGCCGGCGGGGACGCTGATCGGGAACAACTTCCGCACGGCTAACCTGCTCGCGACGGCGAACCTGCCCGCCGACCCTGCCGACGACCCCGACGGCAACGCGCTCACGCGCGACGGCTACTCGCGTCTGTCGGGCTGGCTCAACTACTCGGTCGGCAACGGCGTCAACTCGCGCGTCCCGCTCGACTCGGCCAACCCGAACAACGGCCTCTCCTACAGCGTCCACATTGACGACCCCGCAGACGCGGATCACACGCAGATTGACACCAACGTCACCTACACCCCGCAGTCGCTCCTCATCACCTCGACCGGTTACGGCCCGAAGGGCGCGGTCAAGCGGATGCAACTGCTCGTCAACCGCACCTACTTCGACTTCACGCCGCACGCGACGCTGCTGATGCGCGGGGCCGACGACTGCTCAAACATGAGCGGCTTCAACATCGGCGACAGCAACGCCAAGACCTACAGCGGCAACGACGCGGGCGTCCCGGTGCAGTCGGCGCTGCCCGTCTTCGGCACGACCTGCGCGGGGAACGCCACGCAGGCGACGAGCACTGTCAACAACAGCAAGCCGAACACCGTCACCACCAACCCGCAGGGCCAGGTCGCGCAGCTCACCAACTCCGACCTCTCGCCGTGGCTCCAGTCCGCCGACAACGCGCGCGCCCTGCTGAGCGACCTTCAGGCGAAGGCCCAGAGCATGGGCCGCTACTACACGGGCACGCCCTCCGACCTGGGCAGCGCCGCGAACCCGGAATTCACTTTCGTTAACGGCGACTGCTCCCTGGGCAGCGGCGGCGGCCTGCTCGTCGTGACGGGCACGCTCACCATGAGCGGCAACGCCAGCTTCAGCGGCATCATCCTCGTCCTCGGCGACGGCGGGACGATGACGCGCAACGGCGGCGGCAACGGCGACATCCTGGGCGCAATGGTCGTCGCCAAATTCGCGCGCACCTGGCCCGCCTCCGAGAACGGCCAGCCGCACCCCTTCCTCGCGCCGACCTTCGACACCAGCGGCGGCGGCGCTTCGACCGTGCAGTACGACTCCTCGGAGGTCAACAAGGCGATGAACGCGCTCGGCAGCCGACTCCTCGGCATGAGGGAGTTTTAAGGGACGCAGGGCGCGAGTGCCCGGCCCCGGAGGGCGGGCGGCTGTTCGCAAGTGAGCAGCCGCCCGCCCTCTGTTTTTGCCGAAGCCCCGGCTTGACACGCCGGAGCGCCCGTCGCCACAATCGGCAACGATGAATGCGGAATGCTGAGTGCCGAATGAAGAGAGGCCCGCCGCCTGTCATTCGTCGCTCAGCATTCCGCATTCATCGTCAAACTTTGATGCCTGACATCCTGCTGGTCGAAGACAAGGAGAGTTTGCGGCGCGTGCTGCGCCTGACGCTGGAGAGCGCGGGCTACAGTGTGGCGGAGGCAGAAGACGCGCGAGCCGCCGCGCAGGCCGTCGCGCGCGAGCCTTTCCGACTCGTGCTCACAGACCTCCGGATGCCGCACGGCTCCGGCCTCGACGTGCTGCGCGCCTCGAAGGAGGCGAACCCCGACGCGCCCGTCGTCCTGATGACCGCCTACGGCTCGATTGACGAGGCCGTGCAGGCGATGAAGGACGGCGCGCACGACTTCCTGCAAAAGCCCGTTGACTCGAACCACCTGCTGCTTTTGATCGAGCGCGCGCTCGAACAGGTGCGCCTGCGCACGGAGAACATCCTTCTGCGCGAGGAATGGTCGCGCCGCTACGGCTTCCCGCGCATCATCGGCGAGTCGGACTCGATCAAGCGCGCCGTCGCCGAAACCCAACGCGTCGCCACGACCGACACGACCGTGCTCCTCCTGGGCGAGTCGGGCACGGGCAAGGAGTTGTTCGCGCGCGCCATCCATCACCTCTCGCCCCGCCGCGAGAAGCCCTTCGTCGCCATCAACTGCGCGGCCATCCCCGAAACGCTCATCGAGTCGGAGCTGTTCGGCCACGAGCGCGGCGCGTTTACGGGCGCGACCGAGCGGCGGCCCGGCAAGTTCGAACTGGCTTCGGGCGGGACGATCTTCCTCGACGAGATCGGCGACCTGCCCCTGAGCGCGCAGGGGAAACTCCTGCGCGCGATTGAGGAGAAGGTGGTTGACCGCGTCGGCGGGCGCGCGCCCGTCCCCGTTGACGTGCGCGTCGTCGCGGCGACGAACCGCGAGCTGCAAGCGGCCACGGAAGCGGGCGAGTTCCGACGCGACCTCTACTTCCGCCTCGCCGTCTTCCCCATCGAGATTCCCCCTTTGCGCGAGCGCGGCGACGACGTGATGCTGCTTGCGCGCCACTTCGCCGCGCAGCTAGGCCGTGAACTGCGCAAACGCGAAGCCACCTTGAGCGACGGGGCGACGGCGGCGCTCAGGGCGCACCGCTGGCCCGGCAACGTGCGCGAGCTTGAAAACGCCATCGAGCGCGCCTGCATCCTCGCCGACTCGGCGTCGCTCACGCCCGCCGACCTCGGCCTCGCGCGCGAAGGCTTCGGCCAGAGAGTCGAAGAAGTCCTCGCCGACTTCGACATCTCCGGCACGCTCTCGGAGGCCGCGGAGCGCGCCGCGCGCGCCGTCGAGCGGCGCAAGATAGCCGACGCCCTGCGCGCGCACGACGGCAACAAGACGCGCGCCGCCGAAGAACTCAGCGTCAGTTACAAGACTCTCCTGACCAAGATCAAGGAGTACAACCTGTAAAGCGCGTGTGTGGAGGGATTGATGTTTTTTATCATTTTCGTCTGCGCCGCTGAGAGTTCGGACGTCGGATGAAACAAGCAACGGATGGCGAGCGCGGCGAGGCCGACCAGATTGCGGGGCAAACGGACGTGCCCGTCGGCACGGTGACCGGCGAGTTTCCTGCCGAGAAGAGAATGGAGCGGCGCAAGGCGCAGAGCACCGGCAAGGGCGCTTTTCTAGTCGGCGCGGGGATTCTGCTGAGCCGCATCGTCGGCGTCGTCCGCCAGAGAGTCTTCGCCTACTTCCTCGGCAACTCCGCCGCGATGGACGCCTTCCAAGCGGCGTTCCGCATCCCAAACTTCCTCCAGAACGTCTTCGGCGAGGGCGCTCTCTCGGCCTCGTTCATCCCCGTCTATGCCAAGCTGCTCGTTGATGACGAGGAAGAAGCAGACCGCGTCGCGTGGTCGGTCTTCTCGATGCTGGCCCTCGTCGTTTCGGTGATCGTCCTGATAGGAGTCTTGGCGACGCCGCTCATCATCCCTTTCATCGCCCAGGGCTTCGAGGGCGAGAAGCGCGCGCTCACCACCCAGCTCGTCCGCATCTTCTTCCCCGGCGCTGGGCTGCTTGTGCTCTCGGCCTGGTGCCTCGGCGTGCTCAACAGTCACCGCCGATTCTTTCTCTCTTACACCGCGCCGGTCGTCTGGAACGTCACGCTCATCGCCGCGCTCGCGTATGCGGGCTGGCCCGTCCGCCACGTCGCGCTCGCAGACCTCGGCGTGTGGGGGCGCGTCGCGGCGTTCGCCGCGTGGGGTTCGGTCGTGGGGAGTGCGTTGCAGTTCGGCGTTCAGTTGCCGACGGTGTTGATGCTCCTCCGCCGCGTGCGCCTGGTGCTCGGCGCGAGGGACGTGCACGTGCGGACGGTGCTCAGGAACTTCGTGCCCGTCTTCTTCAGCCGCGGCGTCGTGCAGATCAGCGCGTTCGTTGACGCGTGGCTGGCGAGCTGGCTGGGCACGGGCGCGGTCGCCGCGCTCGGCTACGCGCAGAGCCTCTACACGCTGCCCGTCAGTCTGTTCGGCATCTCGGTCTCGGCGGCGGAGTTGCCGGAGATGTCGAGCGCCGTCGGCGAGCAGTCGGTGGTCGCCGAGAAGCTGCGCGCGCGTTTGGACGCCGGCCTGCGGCAGATCGCGCTCTTCATCGTGCCCTCCTCGATGGGCCTGCTCGCCCTGGGCGACGTGATGGCCGGCGCGCTTTATCAGAACGGCAAGTTCGGGCGCTCTGACACCGTTTACGTCTGGGCCATCCTCGCAGGCTCGGCGGTCGGCCTTCTGGCCTCGACCCTGGGCAGGCTCTACGCCTCGACCTACTACGCGCTGCACGACACGCGCACGCCGCTGCGCTTCGCCATCGTCCGCGTCTCTTTGACGACGCTCCTCGGCTACCTCTTCTCGATCCCGCTGCCCGACGCGCTCGGAGTCCCGCGGCAGTGGGGCGCGGTCGGACTCACTGCCTCGGCGGGCCTGGCCGGGTGGGTCGAGTTCGTCCTGCTCCGCCGCAGCCTTAACCGCCGCATCGGGTGGACGGGGCTGCCGCTCTCTTACGTCTCGAAGCTCTGGCTGTCAGCCGCGTTGAGCGCCGCCGCGGCCTGGGGCCTCAAGCTCGCGTTCGGCCCCGTTCACCCGATCCTCCTGGCCGCCCTCGTGCTCACGCCCTACGGCCTGCTCTTCTTCACGCTCACCTCCGCGTTCGGGCTGGCGGAGTCGCGCGCACTCGTCGGGCGGGTCTTGCGGATGCTGAGGCCGGGCAGGTCTTAAATCGTTCTCCGGCAAGGGGCTTGAAATTTTGTCGTTGACCTCATAGGCCGATTTGCTGTCTAATCTCTCTCACCCAAATTTCTGGAAAAGCCTCGACATTGCTTATCTCCTCTCGCTGGGAGTTAGAGGGCATCAGTGGCGTCCTAAGTTTTACAAAAAGAGCGATCTTTTACGCGGGCGCTGGAAGATAACAAGCTTTCGCCCTTTACTCAGCTAAACAAAGAAAACGGGGTGACTACCTACATGAGCCGATTCGTGACTAAATCCATCTTCTCCCTGGCCGCCTTGCTGTTCATCGGCTTGAGCGCCGGCAGTGCCTACGCCGACGGCATCGTGTTCTCCGGCCCAGACCCGTGCTTCCCGGCGGGCGTCGGACGCGGCTGCGGCTCCGACCGCGCCCCGCACGTCCTGACGCTGCAAAATCACCCCACGGAGATCGGCTCGGTCGGGCGCTCGACCTCTTCGACGGGTGACGTGCGCACCGGCGACTGGCAGAGGGGGAGCAACACGCAGACCGTCTCGCTCTCGCAGATCGGCACGACCAACGCCGGTAATATCCAAATCTACTTCGACATCAACGAGCCGAACGGCGGGAATGTTAACACCGTGCAGCTCAACTCGCTGGTGCTGAACGCGTTCGACACTGCCGGCAACAATATCTTCAGCGCCTCGTTCCTCGGCGCGCCGCAGACGCTCACGCAACTCGGCAACGGGCAGGGCCACTCCGACTACGTCTTCACGCTGGACTCGGCGGCTGCGGCCCGGCTTCAGGCTGCCATCAACGCGCACCCCGACCTGCTGCTCGGGCTGAGCGCGAACATCTCCAGCGCGCAGGGCGGCCCCGAAAGCTTCTTCATCGGCTCGGCGCCCGCTGCGGTGCCCGAACCGGCCACGATGCTCTTGCTCGGAACGGGGCTGGCCGGCGTGGCGGCGAAGGTGCGCCGCCGACGCAAAGTGAAAGCCTGACGCCACAAAGGATTTAAGCTGTTGCGACCGGGCGAGTCGCCGGAAAGCAAAGCGAGGCCGGGGTGAATCGTTCATCCCGGCCTTTCGCTTTTGTGATTCAAATTCGGGAAGACCCTCCCCAGTTACTGGTCGTCGGCCCGCCGCGCCAAAGATTTTCCTTTACATTTTTTCTGGAACCCGGTAAATTTCCTTCCACTTTTCTGAAACTGCCGAAGAATTAGGCTTTTACTGTCGTTATCGGAGTCCAGCAAGTTTGAAGTTTTCGGCTGCTCGGCGTTTGCCCCGCCCGTCGGTCGGAAACTTTTAAGTCCCTTTTGAAACGGTCTTTAAAGCGAGCGACGGCGGCAAAGTGCGGTTTACCGCATGCGCTTGAAAGCGAAAGCAGTGAGCATGCCCCGCTCCTGCGCCACACCCGGAAAGAATTAGGGAGTGCACTCGAACAAGGTCTCGGAAAGAACACCGGAGGAAAGCAAAATCATGACGAACCGAATTCTCTCGATGGTGAAGCCGCTCGCACTCAGTATCTTTGCCATCGCCCTCTTTACCCTCGCCCAAGGCGAGGCACGGGCCGACGAGGTGACTATATCCGGCTCTACTACAGGGACTGTCACCGGAGTCCCCCAGTTAACATTTGCCGGCAACACGTTTACCGGGACGACCGCGCTGGGCGTCGGCTCCTTGAGCGGCGTTAATCGCCTGGGGACGTTCACCCTGCAAACGGGCACGTTGCAGGCGGTCGCCGGGTCGTTCAGTCTAAACGTCACGTTCACCGCGCCGGCGGGTATCAACGGAGGCTCGAACACCACTTACACGGCGACCATTACGGGCAGCGTCTCGCCAAACGTAAACCAAGGCGGGGTGAACATCCACTTCGCTAACCCGACTCAGACCTTCACGTTCAGCAACGGCAGTACCAGCGGCTCCTTCACGCTGACGCTGGCCGACGTGTTCGTCCAGTCGGGCCGTTCCGCTAATTTGACCGCCGGGATAACCGGGCGCCAGAGCAGCACCGTCCCGGAACCGGCCACGCTCCTACTGCTCGGAACGGGGCTGACGGGCATCGCCGCGGGCATGCGCCGCCGCAAATCAGCCGGGAAGTAGAACGGGCGCGCGGCCTCCGAGAGGACAACAAAATTCCTGAAAGGGCCGGGTCGAGCACGTGCTCGACCCGGCCCTTTCATTTCAGAAATGCCGCGCGCGTTGTTCTGACAAAAAATTCAGCCCCGCGGAAAAATTTTTCTGGAGGAACAACTCCATTGAATATGTCTGAGTGCTTACAAACGAACGGGTGCTCGGCGAGGCGGCAGGCGTAGCGGTTCGGAGGCGCGGTAGGCGCCTTTTTTATTTTCATCCCTAGACGGCTCGGAACTACCCTTTGACGTGCGCGGGCGGGCGGCCCGCCCCCCGTCATCCTTCTTCCTGGGTCTCCGCCTCAGCACTACTCTTCATCCCCACACGTCCGTGCTATCATCCCGCGCGTGAGAAAGATCGTGACGGCGGCGGAGATGCGCGAGATAGACGCGCGGACGACGGAGCGCTACGCCGTCCCCTCGCTGCTGCTGATGGAGGCCGCGGCCAACGCCTCGGCCCGCGCCGTCGCCTCGCACTTCTCGCACGACCTCGCGCGCAGGGCCGTGCAGGTCTTGTGCGGGCGCGGCAACAACGGCGGCGACGGCGCGGCGCTCGCGCGCGTGCTCTGGACGATGGGGGCGCGCGTTGATGTCGTCCTCTTTGGTCGCGCCGACGAGGCGAAGGGCGATGCGCGCACTAACTTTGACATCGTGCGCCGGCTCGCAGGCTTCAAGGCCGGGTCGGGCGCGCGCCCTTCCCCCCTGACCTTCGTCGAATGCCAGGACATCGCGGCGTGGGAGGAGATAGCCAGCGCGCGCCACAACTACGACCTTGTAGTGGACGCTCTCTTCGGCACGGGGCTGACGCGCCCGCTCGAAGGCGTCTACGCCAAGGCGGTCGCGCACCTCGAACTGCTCCGGGCCGCGCGCGAACACGCCGGACACGAACGCCCGCTCTTCGTCTCGCTCGACCTCCCTTCCGGCCTGAACGCCGACTCGCACAGCACAATCGGCCCCGCCGTCCGCGCAGACCTGACCGTCACCTTCACCGCGCCGAAGCCCGCGAACGTCATCCCGCCCGCCTCGCACTTCGGCGGCCAGCTCGTCGTCGCACGTATCGGCTCGCCGCCCTCGCTCGTCGAGTCCGCGCCGTCAAAACTTTTTCTGACCGAGGCCGAAGATGCGCGCGCCTTTCTCGAAGCTACGCGCTACGCGCCCGACTCCTACAAGAACACGCACGGCCACGCGCTCGTCGTCGCCGGCTCGCGCGACATGACGGGGGCCGCCGTTCTCTGCGCCGACGCGGCGATGTGCGCGGGCGCGGGCCTCGTCACCGTCGCCACGCCCTCGTCCGCGCTTCCGAGCGTCGCCGCGCGTCTCATGCCCGAAGTGATGACAGCCGCGCTTTCGGAAACCGAGTCGGGCAGCATCAGCGCCGAGGCGGGCGCGCAGTTGAAGAGACTGACGGAGCGCGCGACCGTCGTCGCCGTCGGCTGCGGCCTCTCGCGCGAGTCGGAGAGCACGCGCCGCTTCGTGCGCGAAGCGGTCGAGGGGCGCACGACGCCCGTCGTCATAGACGCCGACGGCCTCAACGCGCTCGCCCCGTGGCCCCCGGAACTTCGCGGCACGCGCGAAGCCCCCGTCATACTCACGCCGCACGAAGGCGAGATGTTGAGACTGCTCGGCGCGCAAGACCGCTCGGCGCTGAGCGACCGCGTGGGCGTCCTGGCCGAGTTTGCTGAACGACACCGACTCGTCGTCGTCCTCAAGGGCACGCGCATGCTCGTCGCCGCGCCCGACGGAAGCGTCCACGTCAACCCGACGGGCAACGCCGGACTCGGCACCGCCGGGTCGGGCGACACGCTCACCGGAATCATCACGGGCTTCCTCTCGCAAGCCTTCGCCACTTTGAAGGACGGGGCCGACGCGTTCGCAGCCACCGTCGCCGCCGTTTACGTCTGCGCGCTGGCGGGCGACCTGGCCGCGCGCGAACTCGGCATGCGCGCGTTGGTCGCCTCCGACCTCAGAAAGTATTTGAGCGCCGCTTTGCGCGCGCTCGACCCCGAAGGAGAGAGGCCTTGAAAGCCGCCGCGCCGAACAACATGGGTACGACGGGCGAGTGGACTTCGCGCAGCCCCGAAGAGACATTCGAGGCGGGCCGGCGCATGGGCTGTCGCCTCAAGGGCGGCGAGATACTACTCCTGAGCGGCGCGCTCGGCGCGGGCAAGACCGTCTTCGTCAAGGGACTCGCCGCCGGACTCGGCCTCGATCCGGCGGAGGTCTCAAGCCCGTCCTTCACACTCGTCAACCGACACGCTGAAGGCCGGCACTTGCTCTATCACATAGACCTCTACCGCCTCGCCG
>QHXN01000033.1 GCA_003222975.1 Acidobacteriota bacterium
CGAGCCGAAGACTTTGACCGCGCCCTCGTTCAGAGCGCCGCGGCTTGAAGTGACGACCGTGCCGACCTTGCCGGGCAGGGTGGCCGCGCCCGTCTTGAAGCCCGCGGGTTCGTCGCGGCGCGTGAAATAGTTGGCGAAGATCGTGCGCGAGAGCGCGGTGAGGATAATTGAGAGCGCGATGAAGACGAGGAACTGGAAGGGCAGCCCCGCGCCGAGGAAGCTTGAGAGCGCGGCGGCCAGAGCGCCGACGCCGAACCAGAGCAGCACGAAGCCGGGCGTGAAGACTTCGGCGATGATGAGTATCACGCCGAGGATCGTCCACAGAATCCAGGTGATGTTTTCCATCCGCTTTATGCCAGCCGCATGCGTCGCACCGGCTCTCGCCACGTGCTAACCCTTGAATAGATTCTTCAGAACGAACCAGACGTTCGCGGGCCGCTCGGCCAAGCGGCGCATGAAGTAGGGATACCAGGTCTTCCCGTAGGGCACATAGACGCGCACGCCGTAGCCCTCGCGCGCGAGTTTTTCCTGAAGGTCGCGCCGCACGCCGTAGAGCATCTGGAACTCGAACTTGTCTTTGCCTATCGCTTGCTGCCGCGCGTAATCCTTCGTGGCCTCGATCATGCGCTCGTCGTGCGTGGCGATGCCGTGATAGACGCCGCTTGAGAGTAGAAGTTTCATGCAGCGCACGTAGTTTTCGTCAACGTCCCTTTTGTCGGGGAAGGCGACCCCCGGCGGCTCGTTGTAAGCGCCCTTGCAGAGACGTATGCGCGCGGGGATTTTCAGGATGTCCTGCACGTCGTCGTGTGTGCGGCGCAGGTAGGATTGCAGGACGATGCCGACGGTGTCGAGGTCGAACTCGGCGCGCAGGCGCTTGAAGATGTCGAGCGTGACCTGGGTGACCGCCGAGTCCTCCATGTCCACCCGGACGAAATTCCGGCGGCGCGCGGCCTCCTCGACGACGGCGCGCGCGTTGCGGTAGGCGAGTTCGGGGTCAATCGAGAGGCCGAACTGCGTGAGCTTGATCGAGACGTTCGAGCGGATGCCGGTCTCATCAATGCGCGTGAGTATCTGCTTGTACTCGCGCACTTCGTTCTCGGTCTCGGCGACGCTGGTGACCGCCTCGTTGAGGTGGTCGAAGGTCGCCGTGCAGCCGATGGCGTTGAGGTCGCGTATGGCGCGGACGGTCGTCTCGATGTCCTCGCCCGCGACGAAGCGCGTGGTCATCTTCTTGAAGGGCTTGAACCGCGTGGCGAAGTCCTTCAGGCCCTCCTGGCGCGAGAGGAAAAGCAGTGTGCTTCTGGCAACCATCGTCTTGTACGTCAGTCCCTTTTGTCGGATAACCGCCGCGCGAATTAAAGCCGGGCCGGCGCGGCCTGTGGTATGCTTGGCCGCGTTTTAGCCTCACGCCTCGTAGAAATAACTCTTACAGGAGAGCGCTCGCCGCTTGCGCTGGAAGCTTCTCATCGTCGCATCACTGCTCGCCGCGCTCGTCGGCGCTGGCGCGTGCTTCGCCGCCGCGCGCTTTCTGCCCGGCACGACGCCGGGCACTGCTCAAACCGGCTGGGTGGTCGCCGCGACTTTAATCATTCCCCTGGCCGCGATCACGTTCGCAAGCGTCTTCGTCTATCGGCACACGGCGCGGCGGCGCGCGCTCCAGGCGGCGGCCACCGCGCTCCTGGCCGCGCTGCTCACACTGACGGCACTCCTCCTCGGCACGCTCCTCGCGAGAAGGCCGACGCGCGAACTCCTCCCCTCGACCGCGCCCTCCGCCAAATCTCCCTGAACTGATTCAACTCAGCATAAGAAACACACGGACGCGAGCGCAAGCGAAAAGACAATGATGAATGCGGAATGATGAATGATGAATTGAACGCAGCAAGCCTGCTTTAATTCATCATTCCGCATTCATCATTCATCATTCCCTTTCAGCCCTATCTTCTCCTGCACGGGCTTGAGCGCCTCGATGCAGAAGCGTATGTGCTCGTCGAGCTCGACGCCGAGTTCGGCGACGCCCTGCCTGATGTCTTCGCGGTTGACCGAGCGGGCGAACGCCTTGTCGCGGAGCTTCTTCTTGACCGACGAGACTTCGAGGTCGTCCAAACTCTTCGTGGGCCGCACGAGCGCGCAGGCGACGAGGAAGCCGCACAGCTCGTCCGTGGCGAAGAGGGCGCGGGCGAGTTGCGTGTCGCGCGGCACTCCCGTGTAGGTCGCGTGGCCCATGATGGCGCGGATGATTCGGTCTGAGTAGCCGCGACCGCAGAGTATATTCGCGCCCTTGTAAGGGTGCTCTTCGGGCGTGGGGAACATCTCGTAGTCGAAGTCGTGCAGCATCCCCGTGATGCCCCACTCGTCAACCTCCTCTCCGGGGCCGCCGTAGTGCGGGGCCGCGGCGCGCATCGCCGTCTCGACGGCGAGCGCGTGCTGGCGCAAGCTCTTACCCTTCGTGTACTCGCAGAGCAGTTCCCACGCTTCTTCGCGGGTCGGCATGAGTCCCCCGGCTCCCTTCTCAAAGGCCGTGTCTTTGTACCGTTCGCTAGTTTCTCACGCCGGGCGCGGGGCTTTCAACACTTGGCCGATTGCGGCACAAATCAGAGTTAACCACAGAGGCACAGAGGGCACGGAGGGGGCACAGAGATTTATATTCCTCCGTGTAGCCTCTGTGTTCTCTGTGCCTCCGTGGTTAAAATCTTTCTTAGAGACTCAAGGGTGTGTCAACTTGGCGTGTAGGGGAAGGCAGCTTGCCGCGCACATGGCCTTCAATTACAATGCTCGCGTGCGTCCTACTGCGCCGTTGTTTTCGCGATGAAACCTCTTCTCTACGCAGCCCTGGCGGGTTACGTCATCGCCGCCGTCCACGCCGTCCTGGCCTTCGTCAACAAGCGCCGCGCCGCCGAGCGGATCGCCTTCTACTCGGTGATCTTCGGGTTCGCGGCGCACACCGGGGCGCTCATCTTCGACTGGGCGCGCGACGGACACTACCCGCTCTTCCAACTGCCGGAGACCATCTCGTTCCTCGCCTGGACGCTCGTCGTCGCCTTCGGCGTGGTCATGTACCGCTACCGCGTGCGTGCGCTCGGCGCTTTGCTGCTCCCCGTGGTCTCCCTGCTCGTCTTCGCGTCGCAGGTGGTGCGCGGCAACGCGAACATGGTCGCCAGCCGCGTGACCGACGGCGGCGCTTCCTGGCTCTTCCCCGTCCACACGACGCTCCTCTTCTTCGCCTACGCCTCCTTCTTCGTGGCCTTCTCCGCCAGCGTGATGTACCTGTGGCAGGAGCGCGAGCTGCGTCTGAAGAAGTTCAGCGCGGTCTTCCACCGCCTACCTTCCCTGACGACCGTGGACGACATCGGCGCGACCGCCGCCAGCGTCGGCTTCACGCTCCTCACGGTCGGCATCCTGACCGGAGTCATCTGGTCGCACGCGCGCAGCGGTCGAATGTTCCACAACGACCCCATCGAGTTCTTCGCGCTGCTCACGTGGGTTCTCTACCTGACCCTGCTTCACTACCGCGTGCAGTGGCGCGGGCGCAAGGCCGCGTGGCTCGGCGTCGCCGGCTTCACGCTCGTCCTCTGCACCTTCGCCGGCGCTGTCGTGCTCGGCGGCTTCCACGTGTTTGGATAGTAGCCAGTAGCCAGTAGTCAGTAGCCGGTAGAACTACTTTGACAACGCGGTGCCGAATGCGAACGCGGTTCAAATCCGCAGGAAGGCTTCCACCGTACATCGTTATGCGAGACATGAGGATGACACAATCGACCTACTGGCTACTGGCTACTGGCTACTGACTACTTTTTCGCCATGTCCATCGTACTCGTCGGACTCAACCACAAGACAGCCCCCGTGGAGGTGCGCGAGCGGCTCGCCTTCACGGACGAGGCGTGCGCCGACAGTTTGCGCGCGCTCGTTGACGGCGAGATCGTGCGCGAGGGGTTGATCGTCTCGACGTGCAACCGCGTGGAGATTCTGGCGGCGTCGGCGGGCAATCACGGGGCGGAGGCCGCAGGGCGTCTGAGCGACTTCCTGAGCCGCGCACGCGAAGTGCCCGTCGAGTTGTTCAGCGGACACCTCTACACGCACGCCGACGAGGCCGCCGTGCGCCACGTCTTCCGCGTTGCCTCCTCGCTCGACTCGCTCGTCGTCGGCGAGCCGCAGGTGCTCGGACAAGTGCGCCACTCCTACTCCATCGCCGTCGAGGCCGGCACCGCCGGGCGCGTTCTGCACAAGCTCGTCCACCACGCGCTGCACGTCGCCAAGCGCGTCCGCAACGAGACCGGCATCGCCGCCTCCGCCGTCTCCGTCAGCTTCACGGCGGTCGAGCTGGGCCGAAAGATTTTCGGGTCGCTCCAGGGTGCGACCGTCCTCGTGATCGGCGCGGGCGAGATGGCCGAACTCGCCGCGCAGCACCTCGCGGGCGCGGGCGCAACGCGCGTCCTCGTCGCCAACCGCACATACGAGACCGCGCAGGAACTGGCCGTTAAGTTCGGCGGCGAGGCCGTCGAGTTCGACGCGCTCGAACAAACCCTCGCCGAGGCCGACATCGTCATCTGCTCGACGGGGGCGCAAGACTACGTCATCACGCCGGAAATGGCCGAGCGGGCGCGCGCCTCGCGCCGCAACCGACCGGCCTTCTTCATAGACATCAGCGTGCCACGCAACGTTGACCCGGCGGTCGGCAAGCTCGGCAACCTCTTCGTCTTCGACGTGGACGACCTTGAGGCGGTCGTCGCCTCGAACATACGCGAGCGCGAGCGCGAGGCCGAGCGCGCCGAGTTGATCGTCGAGTCCGAAGTGATGCAGTTCCAGCAGGCGCTCCGCAACCTCGACATCGGCCCTGCGGTCGGCGCGCTCAAAGGCAAGCTCCAACGAATCGCGCACGAGGAGTTCGAGCGCCAGCGCAGCCGCCTCGGCCCGCTCTCCCCCGAACAGGAGCGAGCCATCGAGGCGATGCTCATGTCCGCCGTCAACAAGATTTCGCACCCCGTCATACACCGCATGCGCCGCTCCTACGACAAAGGTGAGGACGGCGACGTGCAGGCGTGGCGCGACATCTTCGGCCTGGAGGAAGAAGAGCCGTAAACCGTCAACCGTCAACCGTGACAAGACGGCATGCGTCATGTCACGGCTCAAGGTTTCCGGCCAACGGCTTTTTCTTGTCACGGTTCACGGTTCACGGTTTACGGCTCTTATGGAACTCGTCATCGGCTCGCGCGGCTCGAAGCTCGCGCTGTGGCAGTCGGAGTGGGTGAAGGCGCGGCTCGAAGCGCTCGACCCGAAGGTCTCCGTCCGCGTCGAGGTTATCAAAACGTCGGGCGACGTGATGCGCGACGTGCCGCTGTCGGCAATCGGCGGGCAGGGCGCGTTCACGAAGGAGATTGAGTTGGCGCTCCTCGACCGTCGCGTGGACATCGCTGTCCACTCGCTCAAAGACCTGCCGACCGTCATCCCCGAAGGTCTCTCGATTGCGGCGACGCCGGAGCGCGAAGACCCGCGCGACGCACTCGTCCTGCGCGCGAGCACGGACGCCTCGAACGCGTCGTTAAGAAATCTGCCTCCAGGCGCGGTCGTGGGCACGTCCAGCCTGCGCCGCATCGCACAGCTCAAGCACCTGCGCCCCAACATCCAAATTAAAGACCTGCGCGGGAACGTGGACACGCGCCTGCGCAAGCTCGACGCGGGTGAGTTCGACGCCGTGATACTCGCCTCCGCCGGCCTTCGACGCCTCGGCTTCGCGGCGCGCATCGGCGCTGCCATAGAGACGGACGAGATGCTACCCGCCGTCAGCCAGGGTGCGCTCGGCGTCGAGACGCGCACCGACGACGCGCAGACCAACGCGCTCGTCTCGCGCCTCGACCACGCGCCGACGCGCGCCGCGGTGCTCGCAGAGCGCGCGCTGCTCCGAAGTCTCGGCGGCGGCTGCCAGGTTCCCATCGCCGCACACGCGACCCTTGAAGGCGAGCGCCTGCGCTTGGACGGCCTCGTCGCCTCGCTCGACGGCGGCGAGGTCATGCGCGACCGGTTCGAGGGCGACGCACGGGATGCCGCGGCGGTCGGAGAGGCGTTGGCCGTGCGCATGCTCGGTCGCGGCGCGGCGACGATCCTCGCCGGCATGCCCACGCAGATTCGCGAATCTTGAAACACGGGGGCCGAAGATGGCCGAACAGAGACAGGAGTGGTCTGAGAATCCCGCCACAGCGTCCGAGTCGCCTTTGAGCGGGCGCACCGTGATGATTACGCGCGCGCGCGCGCAGGCCGCGGAGTTCGCCGCCGCGCTCGAAGGCTTCGGCGCGCGCGTCGTCGCCTGCCCGACCATCGAGATCGTCGCGCCCGACACTTACGCGCCGCTCGACGAGGCGATTGAAAATCTCTTCGGCTACGACTGGCTCGTCTTCACGAGCACGAACGCCGTCGAACATTTCCTGCGCAGGCTCGAAGCGCGTGGCAAGGACGTGAGCGAGTTGGATTCCTTGCGCGTCTGCGCCGTCGGCGAGGCCACTTCCGAGCGCCTCGTCGCGGCGCACATACACGTTGACGTTATCCCGCAGAAGTTTCAGGCCGAGGGCGTCTTCGCCGCGCTCGAAACTTACCTCGGCGGGCGCGAGCACTTCGAGAAGCTGAACTTCCTGCTGCCGCGCGCGGCGGTCGCCCGCGACTTCCTGCCGCGCGCGCTCGAAGGCGCGGGCGCGCGCGTTGATGTCGTCCCGGCTTACCGAACCGTCCGCCCGGAGACGACCGACCGCGCGCGTGTCGAGGCGCTCTTAGTCGGCGGCGGCGTTGACTGCATCACTTTCACAAGCTCCTCCACGGTTCACAACTTCGCGCAGCTCTTCGACACGCGAGACCTGCGCGGCATGCTCACCGGCGTCCGCGTCGCCTGCATCGGCGAGGTCACCGCGCAGACCGCCGCCGAGTACGGGCTGCGCACGGACATTCAACCGACTGAATTCACCGCCCCCGCCCTCGCGCGCGCCGTCGCGGAGTTCTACTCACAACGCGCGGGATAATTTGAAAGTTAGAACGCGAGCTGCTCCGGGGCTTTACCTTTTGCCCTCCGGCCTTTGCACTTTTCCTTTTTCCTTTTGCCTTCTCTTGCTAAACTCGAATCATGCCGAAAGGACGCATCCTCATTGTTGACGACGAACCCGCGATAGCCGAGTCGCTGGACGAGATGCTTCAGGGCTGGGGCTACGAGACGGCTGTCGCCTCGGACGGCGCGGCGGGACTCGCCGCGGTCGAAGAGTTCCTCCCGTCGGTCGTGGTCTCGGACGTTTACATGCCGCGGCTCGACGGCTTCGGACTCCTCCGCGAAGTGCGCGAGCTGCACCCGGACACCGCCGTCATTCTGCTCACGGGCCAGGGGTCGGTCGAGATGGCGATGCGTGCGATCCAGGAGGAGGGCGCGTTCCACTACTTCGAGAAGCCGATTGACTTCTCGAAGCTGCGGCTCGTCGTCGAGCGCGCGGTCGAGTACGCCGAGGCGCGGCGCGAGAACGTCTCGCTCCGGCGGCAACTGCGCGACCGCGGCGCTTTCGGCGAACTCGTCGGCGTGAGCGAGCCGATGCGCCAGATTTACGCGCTCATCGAGCAGGTCGCGCCCTCCTCGGCCTCCGTGCTCATCACGGGCGAGTCGGGCACGGGCAAGGAACTCGTCGCGCGCACGATTCACAACCTCAGCCCGCGCCGGAACACTTCCTTCGTCGCCATCAACTGCTCGGCCATCCCCGAAACGCTGATGGAGTCGGAGCTGTTCGGCCACGAGCGCGGCGCTTTCACCGGCGCGGCCTCGCGCCGGATGGGTTGCTTCGAGCTGGCGAACGGCGGCACGCTCCTCCTCGACGAAATCTCCGAGATGCCCTTCTCGCTCCAGGCGAAGCTTTTGCGCGTGCTCGAAGACCGCAGGATTCGGCGACTCGGCGGCTCGCACGAGATTCCCGTTGACGTGCGCGTGCTCGCGGCGACGAACCGAGACCCGGCTGAAGCGGTCAGGCAGGCCACGTTCCGCGAAGACCTCCTCTACCGCCTCAACGTCATCACGATTGACCTCCCGCCGCTCAGGCGGCGCAAGGAGGACATCCCGCTGCTCGCGCAGCACCTCGTCGCGCAGCTCGCCGAGCGCCACAGCCGCCCCGCGCGCTTCCTCAGCCCCGCGGCCATTGACGCCTTGCAGTCGCACTCCTGGCCCGGCAACGTGCGCGAGCTGCGCAACGTCATCGAGCGCGCCGTCATCATCTGCTCCGGCGAGGGCATCGAGCGCCACCACCTCGCGCCCTACCCGTTAGAGCAGCGCGCCCGCTCGCGCGGCGAAGACACGATCACGCTGCCCGTCGGCACGCCCATCGAGGAGGTCGAGCGCCGCATGATCCTGCGCACGCTCCAGAAGACCGACAACAACAAGACGCGCGCCGCCGAGTTGCTGCAAATCAGCCTCAAGACGCTCCACAACAAGCTTCGTCATTATCGCGAGCAGGGACTTCTGCCGGGCGGCGAATAGTTGCAGGGGAAATTTTTGTGAGTGACAGGCGACGGTTCAGCTACGACTGCGAATGCTGGTATCCGTCGAGACGACGAAAGTATAATGTGCCGTCAGTCGAGAGGTGATTTATGAGCACGTCCACCGAGGCGACAGTTGAGAGCCTTTACCGTGTGCCCGAAGACGGTAAGGCTGAACTTGTGGACGGAGAGCTGTTGATTATGCCGCCGACCGGATTCTTACCTCACCGCGCGGGACTCAAAATCACGATGAGCTTGTACGAGTACGAGCAGCGTCACGGCGGCGGATATGCCATCGGCGACAACGCCGGCTTCATCGTAGATTTACCACACCGCCGCTCATTCAGCCCCGACGCGGCTTTCTACAAAGGAGAGCCGACCGGGGGCAAGTTCCTGAACGGCGCTCCTGTTTTCGCCGTCGAAGTCCGTAGCGAGGGCGATTACGGCGCGGCGGCGGAGCAAGCCCTGGCCGCGAAGCGCGCGGATTATTTCGCCGCCGGTACGCTCGTCGTGTGGGACGTTGACGTGCTTAGGGAAAAAGTCGTGAGGGTGTATCGCGCCGACGACCCCAACAACCCGGCGGAGTATAGAACCGGCGACAACGCCGAAGCCGAGCCTGCCCTGCCCGGCTGGACGATCCCGGCTGACTCTTTCCTCGCGTAGTCGCCGGAGCTTCGTCCACGCCCGCCGGGTTTTGTTACCAGTCGGCTCAAACACGTGACGAAACGGACAGAAAAATCGCGCGTCGCCGCAAGGCCGGCAGAAAGTCGGTGACTTTCTACCGCCGTTCCACTACCATAGCCCTTCGTTCGCGTTCGCTCGTGGTAGTTCTCACTTCCGCAATTCCCAACGAGGAGAAGACTATGCGTAGATTTCTGCTGGCACTGGCCGGGCTGGCCGTTTTAGCCGCGCCCGCGTCGGCGCAGACCGCCGACGAGATCGTCGCCAAGTTCGTCAAGACCGTCGGCGGCATGGAGCGGATTCAGTCTGTCAAGTCCCTGCGTCGCACGGGCAAGTACAACGGCGGTGGCGGCTTCGAGGCCGTCGTCGTCGAGGAGAACAAGCGCCCGAACCTCGTGCGACAGGAGTTTCAGATTCAAGGCATGACCGGCGTCACGGCTTTCGACGGCAAGACCGGCTGGAAGATCGAGCCGTGGAACGGCAAGAAGGACGCCGAGCCTCTGGGCGAGGAGGAGTTGAAGGAGATCGTCGAGGACTCAGACCTCGACGGCCCGCTCGTCAACTACCGGCAGAAGGGCGTCAGCGTCGAGTACGTCGGCACGGACGAGTTCGAGGGCACCGACGTTTACAAGCTCAAGGTGACGCTCAAGGGCGGCGACGTGCGCTACTACTACATGGACACGGACTACTTCGTGCCCATCAAGATTGACACCAAGCGCACGGTGCGCGGCGCGGAGCGCGAGTACGAGACCATCCTCGGCGACTACAAGGAGGTTGACGGCTGGTACTTGCCCTTCTCCGTCGAGAGCGGGCCGAAGGGCAGCCAGTTCAAGTCCAAAGTCACATACGAGAAGATCGAGACCAACGTGCCTTTTGACGACAGCCGCTTCCGCCAGCCCGCCGCGAAGTCGCAGCCCGCGAGCGCGCCCGACGCCTCGACCACGCCGCCGAAACAGCCCGAAGGCGAGAAGCCGGCCACGAAGAAGCCGGGCGAGAAGCCGCCGAGCGGCCAGAAGCCGCCCGCGGAGACGGAAGCGAACAAGAACTGACTCAGCCACGAGAGAAGGATTCCGAGAGAGATGAATACAAAACTGACGCGCCGTTTATCGTCATCATTCCTGAGCTTCGCGCTCGCCGCGGGCGTCGCGGCGCAGGCGCAGACGCCGCAGCCCGCAAACCCACAGGCGTCCGGCCCCGTCAAGGTTGATTCCCAAACTTTCTCCGGCCTCGGCGCGCGCAACGTCGGCTCCGCCGCGATGAGTGGCCGCGTCGCGGCCATTGACGCCGTGCGCGAGGGTCAGCGTCTCACCGTCTATGTCGGCGCGGCGTCGGGCGGAGTGTGGAAGTCGGTCAACGGCGGCACGACCTACAAGCCCGTCTTCGACAAGCAGCCCGTCCAGTCAATCGGCGCGGTCGCCGTTGACCCGAAGAACCCGAAGACCGTCTGGGTCGGCACGGGCGAGGCGTGGACGCGCAACAGCGTCTCCGTGGGCGACGGCGTTTATAAGTCCACGGACGGCGGCGACAACTGGACGCACACGGGGCTGAAAGACTCGGAGCACATCGCGAAGATTCTGGTTGACCCGTCGAACACCGACACGGTTTACGCCTGCGCCACGGGGAAGCTCTGGAGCGACTCGGACGAGCGCGGCGTCTATAAGACGACCGACGGCGGCAAGACGTGGGCGAAAGTCCTGAAGGGCGCGAACGCCTCTACGGGCTGCTCGATGCTCTCGTTGGACAGGCAGAACCCGAAGACCATCTACGCGGGGATGTGGGACTTCCGTCGCAAGGGCTGGACGTTTCGCTCCGGCGGGGAGAACGAGAACGCGCCGAGCGGGAGCGGCCTCTTCAAGTCAATGGACGGCGGCGCGACTTGGACTGAACTCAATGATCAGAGCACGAAGGGTCTGCCTGCGAAGCCCTGGGGGCGCGTGGCCGTCAGCGTCGCGCCGTCGAAGCCGAACGTCGTCTATGCGTTCGTCCAGGCCGTCGCGCCGAAGGACGGGCTTTACCGTTCGGACGACGGGGGGCAGACGTGGGCGGCGCTCGACCGCAGCCAGAACATGATCTGGCGTCCCTTCTACTTCGCCAACCTCATCGTTGACCCGAAGGACGAGAACAAAATTTACAAGCCCGACCTCTCGCTGATCGTCAGCAACGACGGCGGCCAGAGCTTCAGCAACATCTCCGGCGGCGCGCACGGCGACTTCCACGACGTTTGGGTTGACCCGAACAACACCGACCATCTCATCACGGGCGACGACGGTGGCCTCTGGTATTCTTACGACGGCGGCAACAAGTGGTGGAAGGCGCAGAACCTCCCCATCTCGCAGTTCTACCATGTGAGCCTTGACATGGACACGCCCTATCACGTTTACGGCGGCCTTCAGGACAACAGCGACTGGATCGGCGACTCGCAGTATCCGGGCGGCATCACGAACAGCCGCTGGGAGAACATCTACGGCGGCGACGGCTTCTGGACGTTCGTTGACCCTTCAGACCCGGACTACATCTACACCGAGTCGCAAGGGGGCTACATCGGTCGCGTCAACCGCAAGACCCACGAGTCGCCCGCCATCCAACCGCTCCCGCACTACAAGGAGGGCAAGCTCCGCTACAACTGGAACACGCCGATTCACATGAGTCCCACGCAGAAAGGAACCATCTACATCGGCGCGCAGTTCCTCTTCCGCTCGCGCGACCACGGCCAGACGTGGGAGCGCATCTCGCCCGACCTGACGACGAACGACCCCGAAAAGCAGAAGCAGGAGGAGTCCGGCGGCGTCACCGTTGACAACTCAGCCGCCGAGATGCACACGACGATCTATTCCATCTGCGAGTCGCCGAAGAACCCCGACCTCGTCTGGGCCGGCACGGACGACGGCAACCTGCAAATCACGCGCGACGCCGGCAAGACCTGGAAGAACGTCGTCGGCAACGTCCAAGGTCTGCCGAAAAGCGCCTGGGTCTCTTACATTGACGCCGGCCACTTCGACGAGGGCACGGCCTACGTCACCTTCGACCTGCACACCTTCGGCGACATGCGCCCTTACGTCTATAAGACGACCGACTACGGGCAGACGTGGACGCCGCTCATCAGTGAAGGCTCGCCCATGCGCGGCTACGCGCACGTCGTCAAGGAGGATTTGGTAAACCGCGACCTCCTGTTCGTCGGCACGGAGTTCGGCCTGTGGGTCTCGCTCGACGGAGGCCGTCAGTGGGCGCAGTACAAGGGCGGCGACCTGCCTTCGGTGGCCGTGCGCGACCTCGCCATCCACCCGCGCGACCACGACCTCGTCATCGCCACGCACGGGCGCGGCATCTGGATCGTTGACGACATCACCCCTTTGCGCGCGCTCAACCCCGAAACGCTCACGAAAGAAGCCTTCTTCATACAGGCCAGGCCCGCCGTGCAGAGCATTTCGGGCGGCGGCGGCTGGGCGAACGGCGACGCCGAGTTCGTCGGCGACAACCCGACCGACGAGGCCGTCGTCACCTACTACCAGCGCCGTCGGCACATCTTCGGCGACCTCAAGATCGAAGTCTTCGACCCTGCGGGCAAGCTCCTCGGCACGATTCCGAGCAGCAAGCGGCGGGGCTTGAGCCGCACGACCTGGTCAATGCGCCTCCCCGCGCCGCACGTGCCGCCCGCGGCGAGCGCGGCCTTCGGCGCGGCCTACGGCCCGCGCGTGCTGCCCGGCACATACACCGTCAAGATGACCAAGGATAAGCAGGTCTATACGACGCAGCTTCAGGTCAACCCCGACCCACGCTCGACTCACACCGCCGAGGATCGCAGGGCGCAGTTCGACCTCGCCTTGAAGCTGCATAAACTCCTCGGCGAGATGTCGTTCGACGTGGACAAGATCAACCAGATGCGCCTCGCCCTCGACGAGCGCGCGTCGAAACTCGCGGGCGAAGACCTGCTTCGCAAGCGCCTCGAAGACGCCTCGGCGCAGGTTGACGTTCTGCGCAAGAAGATCGTCGCCACGAAGGAGGGCGGCGCGATTACCGGCGAGGAGCGCCTGCGCGAGTTCCTCACAAACCTCTACGGCGACGTAAACTTCTACGAGGGCCGCCCGTCGCAGACGCAGGAGGAGCGCGCCGACGCGCTCGCACGCGAGCTGGCCGACGTTGTGAAGGACTTCGACGACTGGGCGTCGAAAGAGCTGTCGGGGCTGAACTCCGAACTCGCGAAGAAGAAGCTTGAGCCGCTGAAGGCGCTCATGCGCGAGGACTGGGAGAAGGTCGGCCAGCGGCCCTCTTCCCAGCCCTCGCCCGCGGCGACGAGAAACCGAGACCGCGACGAGTTCTGACGGCGGAACATGCACGCGGGAACAGAACCGCGAGCGGGGAGCAAGGATGAAGGCGGAAGGATGAAGGATGAAAGCGCGTCTGTCGTGCCTCTGCCTTCATTTCATCCTTCCGCCTTCATCCTTGCTCTTTCCCCGCTCGCGGTTCTGTCCTAGTCGGTCAGGCGAGGTCTTTCCCCCTCACTTCTCCTTCAACAACTCTCGCATCGCCGCGTCGAGCTGTGAGTCGTGGCCCGTGTAGCTCTCCCCGATTGGGCGCGTGACGGTCACGTCAACGGGCCGGGGGTTGCGCTCCATAAGGACGCCATCGGCAGTCTCGATGCGTATGAAGGGGAGGCGGAAGACCGTCCCGTCAATGAGCGAGACGTTAGAGGTGTAGATGATCCAGCCCGCGGTCGGCTCGCCCACGACCCTGCCGAGGCGCAGGCTTCGATACCCTTCCGCGAAGTCCTCGGCGTCCGAGAGCGAATACTGATCCGTGACGAGCGCGGTGGGAAGCTCAAGCGCGCGTTGTCCGAGGGCCGTGCGCGCGGGCGAGGTCGTCAGGCCGCGCGGCGTCATCCGCAGGTAGCTGCGGCGCGCGAATACGTCAATGGCATAGACGTTGACAAAGCCGCCGTCGTTGTGACGTATGTCAACGACGACGCCCTCCTTCGACTGGTTCTCGGCGTCGAGGTCAACGTAGAGCTGCGCGAGCGAGGCCGAAGACATGTCGGGCATGTGCACGTAGCCGAGCCGTCCCCCGCTCACGCGCTCGACGTAGGCGCGCTTCCCCTCGACCCACTCGCGGTAGCGCAGCCCCTTCTCCGTCGCGAGGTTGACGGGCCTGATATCCAAGTCCTTCCTCTCCGCGCCGCCCGCCGACGACGCGACGGTGACGACCAAGCGACGACCGATCTTGTAGTTCAAAAGCTCGTCGAGGTTCGTGCGCGCGTCCAACTGCTTTCCGTCAACCGCGAGTATGTACTCGCCGACTTTGACGGGCCGCGTCCGCTCCGGCGAGGCCGAGTCGCGCGCGAGCGCGGCGGGGCCGAGTGGGATGACGGCAGAGACGCGCAAGCGACCGCTGCGCTCGTACTCGTCGCGGTCGAAGTCGAGTCCGAGGCGGCCCGTCGTCGTCTGCTGCGAGCCGAAGGGGCCGGACACGCCGAGATGCGAGGCGTTCAGCTCGCCGACCATCAGGCGCATCAGACGCCTCACCTCGTCGGGCGTGCCCGCGCCCGCGACGTAGGGCAGGAACTCGCGGCGCACGGCCTGCCAGTCCGCGCCGTTGTACTTCGGGTCGAAGAAGTTGTCGCGCATGTACTCCCAGCCCTGCTCAAAAACTTCCAGCTTCTCGCGCGCGAAGTCAACGTCCATTTCCGCCGCGACCGCGAGCGGGTGCGGCGGCTGGCGCGGGTCGAGCGGCGCGACCTGTATGCGACCATTCTCAAGGTAGAAGACCTCTCTGCCGTCGGACGAGAACTGCGCGTCCGTTTTGAAGCCGGGCGTCGAAGTCAACTGCCGCGTGACCGTCGGCTCACGCTGTAGCTCTTCGAGCGGGAAGACGTAGAGGTTCGTCTGGTTGACGGCGCTGGCGATCATCAGAACGTTCTTTCCGTCCGGGCTGACCGTCTGATAGAGCACGTCCACACCGACGGGCAGAAGACTCAGACGCCGCCTGATTCCGTCGAAGACGATCTCCACAGGCTTCTCCTTCTTCTCGCCGCCCGGCGTTGCCGCATTACCCGGCCCACCTTGCCGCACCGGAGCAGGCGTCGGAGTCGGCGTCTGACCCGGCGTCTGTGTTGTGGGCGTCTCCGGCGGCGTCGGCGTCGGCGTCGGCGTCGGCGCGTTGGGCGGGGCCTCAGTCGGCGGCACGGGACTCTGCGGGTTGTTCTCCTGTCGCCGGAGCGTGGGCGAGACGTTCTTCGGCGTCTCCTCTTTGAAGAGGTCGCGGAACTGGTCTTCGCGAAACTTCGGCGTGCGCTCGATGAGGTCAACGCGCGCGAGTTGCCCCTGCTCGGTTCGCTGCCCCGTGTCGAAGAGGATGAACGTGCCGTCGGGACTCCAGGAGACCGTGTCGCTGCCGCCGTTGGCGAGGAAGCTGACGGGCTCCGCCTTGCCGTCGCCGTCTATCCGCGCGACGAAGACGTTGCGGAAAAGCTTCTGGCCGATGGGCATGAAGGCTATCCAGCGGCTGTCGGGCGACCAGACGAACGGGCGGTCGGCGCTGAGTGGCGGTCGCTCCAGCCCGCCCGTCGCGACCACGCGCTCCCGCTTCGCCTCAAGGTTGAGCGCGTGAATCTCGCGCCCCGCGCGCTCGAACGCCAGCCACTTGCCGTCGGGCGAGAAGCGCGGCGTGTCGTCGCCCTCGCCGCCCGTCGTCAACCGCGTCTCCGCGTTCGTCGCGAAGTCGTAGAGGAAGATTTGTCCCGCGCCGTTGCGACGGGAGACGTATGCGAGGCGGCGGCTGTCGGGTGCCCACGTGGGCTGCGACTCCGGGGCAGGGCTGTTCGTGACGCGCACGGCGTCGCCGCCGTCCGTCGCCGAGGCCGCGAAGATTTCGCCGCGCGCGACGAAGGCGACCTTCTTGCCGTCGGGCGAGAGCGCCAGGTCTTGAAACTGATCCGTCTGCCTCACACGATCCACCGCAGGCCCGGCGGGCACGCCGCGCCGCTCGACGCGGACTTCGCCCGCGCGGCCCGACTCCGTGTCCAGCTCCCAGATTCCGAAGCCGCGCTCGAAGACGATTGCGCGCCCGTCGTAAGAGATGCTCGGCCAGAGCAAGCGCCCGTCCGTGAACTTCGTCACCTGCCGCGGCTCGCCGCCGGGCGCGAGCTTCCAGATGTTCTCCGCGCCGCTGCGGTCGGACATGAAGTAGATGCTTCGTCCCGCGTCGCCCCACATCGGCCAGACCTCTTTCGCGCCCCCTCGCGTCAGGGGCTTGTAGGAGTTGGTCGAGTGGTCGCGCATCAGCGTTATCACCGACTCGTCAATGTGCGCGTGGCCGTGACGCCACCACTGCGACAGGCCGCGACCGACGAAGGCCATATCCGCGCCGTCCGGCGAAGGCGCGGCGCTCCACTCGTTCGCGTAGCGGTCGGCGGAGACGAGCATCGGCGTGCCGCCGGCGGCGCTCACGCGGTAGATGTCGCTGCTTCCGGCGATGTCGCGCGCCGTCGAGGAGAAGTAAATCCACCGTCCGTCGTAAGACCAGGAGTCGAGCTGCTCGAAGCCGTCGTCGAACGTGAGCCGCTTCAATTCGCCCGAAGCGAAGTCGAGCACGTAGATGTCGCCGTTGCCGGTGCGCGTCGAGATGAAGGCGAGGCGATGGCCGTCGGGCGAGTAGAGCGGGCGCGACTCGGTCGCCGGGTGCGAGACGAGCAGGCGGGCCTCGCCGCCCTCCGCGGGCACAGTCCAGATGTCGCCGCCCGATATGAAAGCGATCTCCTTCCTGTCGGGCGAGATCGCCGGCTCGTAAAAGTACGGGCGCGGCTCTGCCTGTCGCGCAGCCTCCTGCGCACGCGCCGCCGAGACGCTCAAGCCGGAGACGAGCAGCACGGCGGCGACCATGCACGCGAGGAGATTCTTAACGATGGACATTCTTCCTCCGAAAATTTTAGCGGAAATCCGAAAAGAGAGACGCGTAGATTTCAAACCTGTGAACAATATAGCAAAGACTTCGGGGGCGATGAAATATCGTCGGCCCGGCTTGCGTCGCCCGCGCCGCGGATGCTACTTATCCTCGCGATGTCCGTGCTTCTCATCTTCGTGGACGGCCTCGGCATCGGCACACGCGGCGCGCACAACCCGCTCGACCTGCTCGGCGAGGAGGGGTCACCGCTCGCCGTCTTCCAGGGCGAAGAGCCGCGCCTCTCGTTCGACGGCGTGCTCGTGCGGACTGACGCGACGCTCGGCGTCGAGGGGCGACCGCAGAGCGCTTCCGGGCAGACAACCATCCTCACCGGAGTCAACGCGCCCGCGCGCCTCGGCTACCACAAGCAGGGCTTCCCCAACGAGGAGATGCGCGCAATCATCCGTGAGCACTCCGTCTTCCTCCAGCTCAAGCGCGCAGGAATAGGCCCCAACGTTTTCGCCAACACTTACACCCGGCGCTTCTTCGACGCACGCCCGCGCTGGGTCTCCGCCACGACGGTCGCCGTCGAAGCCGCCGCGCTTCCCTTCCGCACCGTCGAGGACTTGCGCGCGGGCCGCGCCGTCTTCCACGACTTCACCAACCGCGCGCTCCCAGAGCGCGGGGAAGTCGCCCCCCTACGCACGCCCGAAGAGGCCGCCGGTATCCTCGCGCGCGTCGCGGGCGAGCACCGCTTCACGCTCTACGAGCACTTCCTCACAGACCGCATGGGCCACGAGCAGAACCGGGAGGGCGCGCTCGAAGTGCTCCGCAACCTCGCGCGCTTCGTCCGCGCGGTTCTCACACGCGTTGACCTCGCGCGCACGACCGTCATGCTCACGAGCGACCACGGCAACGTCGAAGACCTCTCCACGCGCAACCACACGCTCAACCCCGTCCCGACGCTCGCCTGGGGGCCGGGCCGCTACTCGGTCGCGCGGCGCGTCCGCACGCTCGCCGACATCACGCCCGTCATCGTGGAGCTACTTACCTCTGCGGAAGCGACAGCATGAGCCGACACGACAAGCCAGCGACCAACGTCGAAGCGACGGCGGGCCAAGGCCGGCACCCGCCCGCCGTCCCGCGCCACTCCAATCCCGCCGTCCCGCGCTACTCTTACTACGCGCTGGCCGTGCTCTCGCTGGTCAACTTCCTCAACTACATTGACCGGCAAGTCCTGCCCGCGGTCGCCAACTCCATGCTCAACGACCCGGCGCTCAAACTCACAGACGCAGACATCGGCTACATGGAGGCGTCGCTGTTGCTCTCGTTCACCGTCCTCGCGCCTCTGTTCGGACGGCTGGGCGACCGCCACCCGCGTGCGAAGCTGATGGCCTCAGCCGCCGTCATCTGGAGTTTCGCAACCGCCTTGACGGGCCTGGCCGACCGCTTCTCCTTCATGCCCTCGCTCAACTTGCACCTTCCCGTTATCAATATCACGCTGGCGATTTCGGGCGTGGCACTGGCGCTCTGCGCCGTGCGCGCGTGCGTCGGCGTCGGCGAGTCGGCTTACTCGACCATCACGCCGAGCCTTATCGCCGACTTCTTCCCGCCGCACCGCCGCGCCACCGCGCTCGGCGTCTTCCAGGCCGCGATCCCGATGGGCTTCGCGCTCGGCTTCGTCATCGGCGGCGTGCTGGCGCACTTCTTCGGCTGGCGCGTCGCCTTCATGCTGGTCGGCGTGCCGGGTTTGTTGACTGCCGTGCTCGTGTGGCGGCTGCGCGAGCCTGCGCGCGGCGCGACCGAGACGGAAGCCCACGCCAGCTCGCTCGAAGAGGTCGCCGCCGCACCTGCCGAAGCCCCGCGCTCACCCGACTCCGGCGGCGCGAACGAATCAACGCTGCGAACCGTCTGGCGAATCCTGAGCACACGCGACTGGCTCGTCTCGACCGCGGGCTACACCGCCCTGACCGCCGCGCTCGGAGCCTTCGCGACCTGGGCCATAGTCGTCCTCGTGCGCGACAAGGGGATGGACGAGACGAGCGCCAACATAACGCTCGGAGTGATAACTCTGCTCGCAGGCGCTACGGGGACTTTCGGCGGCGGCTGGCTCGCCGACCGCGTCGCCGCACGCAGGCACAACGCTTACTTCCTGGTCTGCGCCGTCAGCACGCTCGCCGGCATCGTCCCCACACTCGGCGTGCTCGTCGCCGACGACGCAAGAATCTATCTCCCCTGCACTTTCCTCGCCGTGACGCTCCTCTTCACGAGCAACGCGCCGTTCCACGCGATCCTTCTCGAAAGCGTCCCCGTGCGCGTGCGCGCGATGGCCGTCGCGCTCAACATCGTCATCATCCACGCCTGCGGCGATGCCATCTCGCGCGCCACGGTCGGCGTCCTCTCCGACTCTCTGAAGCAGGGACAATTCGCCGCGCTCGCGTCGTTCGCGCGGGCGATAGGGATTGACGCCGGACGCCAGCATCTGACGACGGCCCTCCTCCTCGCCCCCGCCGCGCTCGCCGTCTCGACCACGCTCTTTTTCGTGGGCGCGCGCCTTCAGAAGAGACCTCGCCGAGCTATCGAAGGCTGATTGATTTTCAGGAGGCGGACTTGCGTGCTTTGTGCGGCGCGGCGGCGGAGCGTTCGAGGCAGGAGTGTGAGCAGTAGGTCGCGTTCGTCGCGCGCAGCTTGACGGCGCGCGAGGCAGGCATCCACGTGCCGCAGGCAGCGCAGCGGACGAGCTTTTCGCCCGGCGCGCTCTTCTGCTCGCGGCGCGGCAGGTCTTGCCGCCGCGCGCCCGCGCTCATGCGGTTCACCTCGCGCACGACGCCGAGGAAGCGGCGCACGCCGCGTATGTACGGGCGCATGCGCCAGTAGAGCATGAAGGCCGCGACGGCGAACAGGGCCAGGACGAAAAGGTACTTCACTTCTTCTCCTTCGCGGCGTTCCGTTTCTGTTCGAGCTGCGCGCGCAGGTTCGCGAGTTCCGGGTTGTGCGGGTTCACCCGTTCAAGCTCGTCCAGGCGCTTCCCCGCCTCGTCGAAGTCGCCCGTCTCGACGAGCGCGGCGGCGAGGCTCTGAAGCGGCATCTCCTGGCGCGGGTCAACCTGCAAAGCGCGGCGGAATTCGCGGATCGCGCGCGGAGTGTCCGGGGGCTTGTCGTAGAAGTATGTTAGCCCCAGGCTCGTCCGCACGATCACGTCGTCCGGTTTGTCGGCGAGCGCTGCCTCGTAGAGCTTCCTCGCCTCGCCGAGCATGCGCGCGTCGCCGCCCCCGCGCGCGACCAGGAAGTGCGCGTTGCCCGCGAGCACAGTGCTCTGGTAGTCCTTCGGGTCGGCGTCGTGGACGCGCTTGAGTATGCGCGCCACATCGGGCAGGACGGAGGTGTTGCCCGTCTTCATCACGTAGTAGAAGAGGCCCTGACCTGTCTTGCGCTGCAAGTCGAGGTCGCCGGGGCTGGCGTCGGCCCTCGAAATTCCGTTCCTCAACTGCTCGTCGGTGAGCGTCGGGATGGAGTCGTCGCCCGATGCGCTCTGCGGCCCGCCCTGCGACTTGTCATTCGCGCCCGCCTGCTTCGCGTCGCCGCCTGCGCGCGTCTGCGCGACCTGCGCGCGAAGCTTGTCCTGCTCCTGCCGGTTGATGCCGTTCGCCAGCGCGAAGCCGACGACGAAGCCGAGGAGTGTTCCGGCCAGAAAGATGAGAACGATCTTAGTGTTGGCGGGTGATTTGTCGGTCATCGGTCGAAAGACTTTTGTTCGCCGGAGAGTGTAACAAAAAGGATTTTAAAAGGCGACGCCGACCCATGAGCACGCGCGCATTTGCCCGCCCGTTCCAAAGACAAATACCCTTGAGCCGGCGTCGCTCGCGGACGCCAGACTCAAGGGCGGAGGCGCTGATTCGTTCGTGCGCTTCGGCGTCGTCCGGCGGTCGGGACGGACGCCTCACTCCTCGCCGGACTTGCCGGTGCCGCTGAAGGGGAGGTCGTCCCTGCGGCGGCGCGGCAGAGGGTCTGAGTCGCGGCGGCGCGGGCGCTGTCCAGGCGCGCGGCGCTCGACGAAGTTCGGCGGCAGACGCGGCCCTTTGACGGCCTCTTCGAGGATGCGCGTGATCTCCTGCGAGAGCGTGCGGTGTTCGCTCGTGGCGCGCTGCTGGAGCGCGCGCTTCAGGTCGGCGGGCACGTAGGCCCCGATGAAGACGCCTTTACGGTTCGCCATTCTCAGGTTCTCCTGGTGCGGTAGGACGTGGACATCTCGTGAGGCCGGGGAGCTTTCGAGATGATAGAGCTTAGGTTGCCGCGCATTTGAGAACAGGTCTGTAAGCCGAATTCTGTCCCCCGAAATCCGCGCACGGTTTCGGGGCGGCGATCATTCCTCTAGGCCGTCCGTCGCCGGACGGCTCAAGCGACCTACCCGGAGGCGTAGCGCGCCTGTCGGCGCGACTTCGGGCGGGCAGCCCTGTCTGACGACCTCCCTATTTGGTCTTGCACCACGAGGAGTTTGCCTGGCCGCGCGTGTTACCACGCGCGCCGGTGCGCTCTTACTTTAAGCCCGCGAGGGCCGCACCGTTTCACCCATCACCCGCTGCCTCCTCCCGAAGGAGAGAGGCCCGCTGGCTGGTCTGTTCTCTGTTGCACTTGTCGTCACGCGGCAAGCCGAAGCGTCTGCTCTCGCAGCCTCCGGCTCGCCGCGCGCCCAGCCGTTAGCTGGCTCGCTGCCCTTCGGTGTTCGGACTTTCCTCCCCCGCACACTCTCGTGCGCGGCGGCGACCGCCCGACCTGCCCTCAATGCGCGGCGCGCGGATTATAGCAAAGCATCGTTGAACACGTACAGCCCAAAGATGTCTGCTGTTCAAACTTTTATGAATTGCCCTGGCGGTTATTTACTCCGACGGATCATCGGCTACTGCCCGAAGTATTTGAAGCCGACGCGCAAGTTGTGGAGTGCTGACGGAGGGATGGAGGAGACGAGCGCCCAGGTCATCAGACTGTGCGAGATTCCGACGGCCAGGAGGTTCGGCGCGCGCTGATAGACGTAAGCCCAGAGCAGGCCGCCCGCGAAGGTCACAACAGTCAGCCAGGGGTTCGGCAGGTGGAGCGCGGCGAAGATGAGCGCGACCAAGAGGACGCTCGCCCACCCGCGGCCCCAGACCACTTGCGCCCGTCGGTTGATGAAGCCTTGCAGCGCGTACTGCTGCAAAGGCCCCCAGAGCAGGCCGAGCGCGGGCGTGCCGAAGATTGACGCCCCTCCCTTCCAGCGCAGGAAGTCTAAGTTCGACGTGTACCAGCCGACGCCGACGAAGACGGCGAAGATGGCGAGCATCGGCAGCGCGAGCAGACGCGCCGCGCGCCCGAAGTTGTCGAGACGCCAGCCCACGTCGCGCGCCGACTCGCCCCGCGCGCGGTGCGAGAGGAACATGAAGACGAAGACGGTCGCGACCGGAAACAGCAGCCCCGTCGCGCCGTCGCCCGCGAGCGCGAAGACGACCCACTCGCCGATCAAAACGGACGCGACGACCGACGCGATTTCCCACGCCGCCAGCGTGCGGTCTTCCGATTGCGGGATGCGGATTTCGGATTGCGGATTGAAAGACGCCTGTTTCACATCACCCGTCCCGTGATGAAGTCAAGATTTGAAGACAGCACATTTCTCATTAACTCCGCAATCCGCAATCTTCATGGCTCACCTCGCCGTGAAGCGGAACGGGCTTCCTATCTGTTGAAGCGTGCGCCGCGCGCCGGCGCGGCTCGCGTGGACGGCATAGACGCGCGCCTCGTGCTCGCCGCCGAGCGGCGGGTCGAGCATGAAGACGAAGCCGTGGCGCTCATCCGGCGCGAAGCCTTTCGCGGAAACGTCGGGACGCGGCTGGTCGGCGAGCGCATCCGAGACGAACTTGCCGTCAACGTAGAGCTGTACCTCGACCGCCTCGTCGGGCCGCGCGCGGTCAACGACCCAGCCGCGCACGCTCGTGCCGTCGGCATGGTCGAGCGCGCCGCTGAATAGCGGGTGGAAGGCGACGGCGTGCGTATAGACGGCGAGCGCAGCGACGAAGATCAGGTCGAGCGCGAGCTTCGCGAAGAGGAGCGTCGTCAGACGCCTGCGCGCCGCGTGCGAGAGCGCCGCCGCGTGCGCGGGAAAAGGAACACGGAGACCGGGCGCGCGGCCATCGGTCTCCGTGTCAGTCTCTTCAAGCGCGACGGCGTCCCTCATTGCCCGCGGTAGGCGTTCGAGTTCGCGTCCTGGTAGGTGAGCGTGTGGCGCGGCGTGATGACGGCGTCCGCAGCAAGATTGGGCCTCAGCCGCACGGTCACCTGTAAGACCTGCGTATCGCCCGGCGCGAGTTCGGCCACGCGCCAGACGAAGCCGCGGCCCCCGCCCGGCATGTCCGTCAGGCTCAGCTCAGGCGACGACGAGACGAACTCCAGCGAGTCGGGCAGGAACTCCGTAACGTTCAGGTTCTTGGCAAGGCCGCCGCTGTCGTTGACGAGCACGAGGCGGTAGAAAATTGTGTCGCCCGGCTTGACCTCCGAGTTCGGAAGTTCCGCCCGCACGCGCACGCGCGGCGTGGCGACGGTGAGCACGGTCGAGTCCTCGCTGGCGATGCGCCCGCTGGCATTCAGGGCGCGCGTCACGAGGTTGTATGCGAACTGCGTGCGGTCGGGCGTGTTGCGCGGGATGTCAACGCGCAGAAGCACAGGGAACTGTCCGCCGCGTGGGTCGAGCGCCGGCGTCTGCGTCACCGCCGGCTCGCCCTCCTGATGCCGACCGTCGCCATTGGTGTCCGCATAGACGGTCGCCTGCGGCGCGCCGGGCGCGACGATGCGAAGCTCGAAGCTCTCAGGGTAGTTCGAGGGGTTTCGGACGATGAACGGGACATAGACGGTGTCGCCGGGCGTCGCCGTCAAGCCCTTCGAGACGGCGTCAACGCGCGCGCCTGAGACGTGGCCGACGGAGATCACGGGGCCGTCGAAGTTCGACGGAATGAAGAGGCTCTGCGTGCGCATCGTGCCGCGGCCCACGGGCTTGTTCGCGCCCGCGAGCGCTTCGGAGACGGCGCGCAAGGTCACGGTGATCTCGCGGTTGTCGCGCGACTCCAAGTCGCCGAGCGACCAGATGGCGGTACGCGAGGGGCGGTCGTAGGAGATGGGCGCGGGCGTGGCGCTCACCAACTCGAAGTCGGGGTTGAAGACGAAGTCGGCGCGCGTCGTCTTGGCGGCGGCGCTCCCACGGTTACTGACGCTGATGCGCTGCGTGAAGGTGTCGCCGGGCTGCACGTTCTCCTGGAGCGCGCTCGAAGAGGCCGCGAGCGCGGCGGCGACCACGGTGAGCGAGGCGTCGGCGACGCGCGTCACCGTCGAATCGGCCTGCGAGGCGGCGCGGACTAAGAAGCGCTGCTGCTGGTTGTCGGGCGTGTTCTCAGGCACACGCGCGTTCAGCATGACCTCGACGCTCGCGCCGCGCTGCATCGCGGGCGTGACGAAGATGGGCATCCCTGTGTCGTTGCCGCTCTGGCTGAAGGTCGGCTGATATTCGGCGGGCAGGTCTGTCTCAAGCCGGAACTGATCCTCCTTGTTGCCCGCGTTCGTAATCAGGAGCGGCAGTTGGATGGCCTGGCCGGGCTGCGCCGCGATGGCCGCACGCCTCAGGGCGAGCTGGAGGTCGGGCACTTGGCGCACCGTCATACTGAATCCGCCCTGCGCCTCGCTCGCGCTCGCCGCCGGCGCGGTTGAAGGAGGCGTTGACGGCTCGACGGTGCGGACGGGCGCAGTCGTCAGCGCGGGGGTCGGCACAGGAGATGAGACAGAGCCACGGTTGGAGGCGACTGTCGTATCCCTGCGCTCGATTCTCGCAGGCGTCGCGGGCTGCGGCGTCGGCGACGTGGCGGGCGTCGTAGTCTTCGGGTTCAAGCTGTTTGCGCGAGGGTTGCGTCGCCCGCCCGTCGTGCGCGGGCGAACCTCTTCACCGTTGCCGCGGAGCGTGAGTGTTGGCGTGCTGGAAGTGCTGCGTGCGATCTGAACCGGCGTCGGTCGCGGCGTCGGCGCGGGCCGCGCGGGCGTCGGTGTCGCGCGCGCTATCTCGGTCGGCGTTGCCTGTGTGCGCGGCGTCGCGGTGGCGGGGCGCTCGTTCTTCGCCTGCTGAAGCTCGCTCTCGTAGATGTCCACGAAGGGCGTGTCCTTGATCGTGCGCAGGCGCTGCGCAACCTGGTCGGCGTCCTGGAACTTACCCAGCTCGATGTAAGAGCGACCGAGCCACAAGAGCATCAGGTCGGCGATGAAGCTGTTGGGGTGGTCTTTGAGGAAGTCGCGGAAGACCGTGGCCGCCTGGTCGTACTGCCCCTTGGCGAAGAGCGCCCGCCCGCGGTTGAAAACGTCCTGCTCGGCCTGCGAGGGCGTGTCGTCCTGCTGCGGCGCGCGCGCGGTCGAGGCCGCGCGGACGGCGGCGGTGAAGGGGGCGAAGACGAGCGCGGCGGCGAGCGCGGCTGCGCCGATTCGATTCCACGTGCTCAAAGTTTTTTCCTCCGACAGGCAGGTGCGAGTCTTAACGGGTTGTCCGATCCTTAACGGTCGCAGGCGTCCGGCGACCTCGTGTGAAACTTTGGTTCAGCCGCGCTGGATAATACAGCTTCGCGGGCGCGTCGGACAAGGCGCTCGAAGGGGAGAGCGTGCGAGCGCCTTTTATCGCGGATTTTACTTGCGGCCTTTGCGCGGGACTTCGACCCGGTCGCCCGCCTGAAGCAAGGGGTCGGGCACTGCCCCGCCCTCGATCTGGCGCAGGTCGTACTCGGTCGAGACGAGCCGCCCGTCGGCCCCGGCGCGCGAGACTTTAACCCGCCCGCCCGCGAGGGCCGTCACGCCGCCCGAAGCGAGAAGGGCCTGCGTCAGTGTCATCCCGGTGTGAAAATCTTTCTGCCCCGGCGAGCCGATCTCGCCGCCGACGTAGAAGAACTCCGGCGGTCGCACCACGAGGTTGACCACGTCGCCGGCCTGCACGAGCGTGTTCAGCGCCGCCGCGTCGTTCAGGTCAACGTTCGTGATCTTGCCCGTCGCGTGCGAGACGACGACGGCGCGGCCCGCTTCGGGCTTGGGCTGCGCCTCGGCGACGACGACGTAGAGCGGGATGGCCTCGCGCCGCAGAATCTTCGTGCCGGGGTCGCCGGCGAGGCCGCTCACCAGAACGGCGTGGCTCGCGTACTCGCGCACGCTGACTCTCACCTGCGGATGCTGGAATATGCCGCGGTGGCGGAACTCGGCGATGAGCTGCGCGGCAAGCTCGTCGGTCGTCATCCCTGCGACCGTGACGGGGTCGTGCAGCAGAGGGTAGTCGAGCGCACCGCCCGCGAGCACCGTGTAGAGCGTGGACTGCCGCGGGTCTTTGTCGTTGAGAAGGCGTATGTCGAGCACGTCGCCCGTGCCGATGCGATAGACGGACGTGAGCGGCTCGGAAGCCGTCGCGCTCGCGGGGTTCGCGCTGTTACTCGAAGTGTTCGACGGCGCGGCTGCCGAGGGGTCTCGATTAACGCCAGCGGCGCTGGCGTCGGCTGGCGACGAATTGACGGGCGTGTTGACGGGGGCGGGTGCGTTCGCGCCCGGCTTTGAAGGCGCGTCGCTCGTCGTGGATGGCGTGCCGCCGCCGACCGTGCCCGCGGTCGAGGCCGCGGCGGTCGAGAGCGTCGAAGGCGTCTGAGACTTTTCCGAGACGCGCTCGCCCTTCGGCTTGTCGTCGCGGCGGTCGGCGGTCTTACTCGCGGCGTCGCCTTTGCGCTCGGCCTTCGCGTCGCCGGAGGGTCGCGCGCTTTTATCGTCCTTCTTCGGCGCGGACGTTGTGTCGCCCTCCGCGGCCTTCTCCTCCGCGAGCGGGCCGACGCGGACACCCTCTGCCTGAAAGCCCGCCGCGCGCGCGCCCGCCCCGCAGAAGGCGAGCGCGACGGCGGCGGCAAAAAAGAACTTCTTCATACGAGCACTCTTCCTTGCTTGTCTCCCGCAAAGCCGACCGCCGGGCATGGCGGCCTGAAGCGGCCTCGCAAAAGACAATCCCCTTTGTTCATCCGCCGCCCTCGCCGGCTTTCGCCGGTCGGCGTCGGCGCGTGGGCCTTCGCGTAAAAGAACTTGCGGTACTGACCCACTCACCCTCAGTTACTTTTAAACGGCGAATCGCTCTCGATTCTCAGAGACCAGCGCCCGAAACTGCGCCTCAGCGGTTGCGACTACCCTGAACGGACGAAGCTCGCGGCGGCCTGGCCGTTTCGATTGTCGAAGCTGTTTGCCGTGAGCGTTTGTCCCGAACGTCTGGAGCAGGGCTGGAACAGGTCAAAGAAGCTGGCAGGCCGCCGCCGGGCCAGCACTTCGATTCTACCCTCTGCTTTTCGGCGGAGGCAAGGTTTCCGGGGGGAAAAGGTTCGGCCACCGCCCGCCGAGCCGCACGCGCACGATCTCTTCAACGTCGTCGGCGGTCGCGCAGTCGAGACACTCCCGCGCGAGACCGGCGACCTCCTTCTCCTCCAGCCCCGCGATTGTCCGGCGGACGCGCGGGATGGAGGTCGGGGCCATGCTCAGCTCGCGCGCGCCGAGTCCGACCAGCACCGCGGCGTAAGCCGGCGAGGCGGCCATCTCACCGCAGACTATGGCCGGGATGCCTGCGCCGCGAGCGGCGTCGAGCGCACGGCGGACGCTCTGCAAGACCGCAGGGTGGAGCGAGCGGAACCACCCGGCCACCTCGTCGTTGCCGCGGTCAACCGCGAGCGTGTACTGCACGAGGTCGTTCGTGCCGAGGCTGAAGAAGTCAACCTCGCGCGCGAGCTTCTCCGCGACCAGCACAGCCGAGGGCACTTCGATCATCGCGCCGACGCGCACGCGCCCGACCTCGCGCCCCTCCTCCTTCAGCCGCGCACGCTCTTCTTCGACGACTCGGCGCGCGCGCCGCACGTCGGTGATGTCGGAGATCATCGGCAGCACGAGGTCAACGCGCCCGCGCGCGGCGGCGCGCAGCACGGCGCGCACCTGCGGGCGCAGCACGTCCTCGCGTTGCAGGCAGAAGCGTATCGCGCGCAGGCCGAGCGCCGGGTTTCGCTCCTCGCCCGCGTCGAGCCGCGTGGCCGTCGCCTTGTCGCCGCCGAGGTCGAAGACGCGCACGGCGACGCCTTCGTGGCCCGCGATGCGCGCCAATTCTTCGTAGGCCGCGCACTGCTCCTCCTCATCGGGCAGCGCGCCGCGGTGCGAGAGCAGGAACTCCGAGCGGAACAGGCCGATGCCGCGCGCGCCGTAGCGGTTCACCCACTCGTACTCGACCGGCAGCTCGACGTTCGCGCGCAAAGTCACCTCGACGCCGTCGCGCGTCCGCAGGGGCTTGCGTAAATCTTCCGAAGCGGTCGCCCGCGCTGAGGCCTCAGCCCCCGTCGGCCTCTCGGCGCTGTAGTGCTCGAAGGTTGCGGGCGCGGGGTGGAGGACTACTTCTCCGGTGCGCGCGTCAATGATTATGGTGTCGCCTGTGCGAGCGGCGCGATAGAAGTCGCGCAGGCCGACGACCGCCGGAATGCCGAGGCCGCGCGCGATGATGGCCGTATGCGAAGTCCAGCCGCCCACGTCCGTGGCGACCGCCTTGATGTGCTTGAAGTCCAGCTCGGCGATGGTCGAGGGCATCAGCTCCTCGGCGACGATGACGGCGTCCTCGGTCAAATGTCGCCCGTGCATGCTCTCGCCGGAGAGCGCGATGAGGAGCCGCCGCGTCACGTCCTCGATGTCGGAGCTGCGCTCGCGCAGGTAGTCGTCCTTGATCTCCTCATAGACGGCGAGCAGGCGGTCGGTGACGACCTTGACGGCCCACTCGCTCCCGACGCGCTCCGAGCGTATGACGGCCTCCACGTCCTCGTTGAGCTTTCGGTCTTCGAGCATCAAAAGGTGCGCGTCGAAGATGTAGGCGTGCTCGTCGCCGAGCGCGCGCTCGGCGCGCTTCTTCAGAGCGAGGAGCTGGCGGCGCGACAGACGGACGGCAGCGCGGTAGCGTCGGACTTCGCGCTCGACTTCGTTCGCTTCGAGCTTGATGCGGTAGATGCTCTGGCGCGCGCCGGAGTGGACTCTCAGCACGCGCCCCGCGGCCAGGCCGTCCGAGGCCGCGACGCCCTGCCAACGCTGCTCCCGCCTCTCCCTCTTCCTGCTCACTCTTCCCCTTCCTCGAACCCGCTCGAAATCAGACGGCAGAGCGCGTCGAGCGCGGGACGCTCGTCGTCGCCGTCGGCGGTGATGATTAACTCCGTCCCGCGCGAGGCCGCGAGCATCAGGACGCTCAGGATTGATTTGGCGTCAGCCGAAGAGCTGCGGTCGGCGCGCTCAAGGCGCAGCGCACACTTGAACTCGTTGGCCGTGCGGACGAGTTTCGCCGCGGCCCGCGCGTGCAGGCCCAGGCGGTTGACTATCTGGACGCGGCACTCGACCACTTAAGCTTTTCGCCCCCCGCCCGCGAGCAGTTCGCCCGCGAGGTAGATTCCCTGACGGCCTTGATCGCGCACCAGCCGCGCGACCTCTTCGAGCGACTCGCCGCCCTGCTGGCTCGCCAGCTTGATGACCATCGGGAGGTTGACGCCCGTCACCATCTCGACCTCGCCCGCGCTCAAAAACATCGAGGCGATGTTGGTCGGCGTCCCGCCGAACATGTCGGTCAGGAGGAGTACGCCGCCGCCCTCGTTGACGCGCTCGACGGCGCGGCGCACCTCGTTGCTGGCCGCCTCCACGTCGTCGTGCCAGCCGATGGAGACGGCGGCGACGTGCCCGACGTGCCCGATGATGGTCTCCGCCGCCGACAAAAGCTCGTTCGCCACCTGCCCGTGTGAGACGATCACCCCGGCCACGCGCCGTGCAGCCTGCTTCTCTTCGCCCTTCGGGTTATCAGCCATAGGTTACTCTCAACCAACTTACTTCTTGACTGCCTTCCGCCTTCCGCCTTCCGCCCTCAGCCTTCTCGTCTTGCCCACGTCGCGGTGGACTGCCGAGGCGTCGTAGCCGGCGCGGCGCAGGTGGCGCGCGATCTGGTTGGCGACCATCACGGAGCGGTGGCGGCCGCCCGTGCAGCCGATGCCGATGGTCACGTAGGACTTGCCCTCGCGCTTGTAGAGCGGGAGCAGGTAGTCAATCAGCTCTGTGAAGCGCCGGATCGTTTCCTTCACTTCGCTGCTCGCGTTCAAGAACTCGACGACGCGGCGGTCGTGGCCCGAAAGGTCGCGCAGTTCGGGGACGAAGTGTGGGTTCGGCAGGTGGCGCACGTCGAAGAGGAGATCAACGTCGTGCGGGCTGCCGTGCTTGTAGCCGAAGCTGTAAACCTGCACGCGCATCTGCGCGCCGTCGGGGCCGGGGCCGAAGCGCTCGACGAGCAGGCGGCGCAGGGTGTGAACCGTGTGCCCGGAGGTGTCAATGACCTGGTCGGCGTGCGCGCGCAAGTCCGACATCGCCTCGCGCTCCTTGCGGATTGATTGGAGCAGGCCGTCGCCCGCGTCGAAGGGGTGAGGCCGCCGCGTCTCGCTGAAGCGGCGCACGAGCGCCTCGTCCGACGCCTCGAAGAAGAGGACGAAGGCGCGCAACCCTGACGCGCGCAGCTCCCTGAGCCGCGCCGGGAACTCGCGCAGGAAGCGCCCCTCGCGGATGTCTATGACGAGGGCGGCGCGCTCGATGTGCGGGCGGTTGTGGTCTTCGGGCCGAACGAGCCGCGCAAACGTCGGCAGCAGTGTGAGCGGCAGGTTGTCCACGCAGAAGTAGCCGAGGTCTTCAAACGCGTTCGTGGCCGAACTCATCCCCGACCCGCTCAGGCCCGTGATGATGACCACGTCCGGCGCTCCGGCCTCGGCCCTGCTCTTTCCCGCTTCTCTTTTATCGGCCATCCCCGTCCCCGTCGTCGCCTGCCTGAGCCACCCCGGCGTCCGCCGCCCCGCGCGGCGTCTTTCGCTCGCCGAGAATCTCGCGGTGGCGCGCGACAAGCCCCTGCGCGGCATTGTAACCGCGCAGGCGCATGAGGTGAACGCGCACGGCGGTCTCGACGAGCGTCGCGAGGTTCCGGCCCGGACTGACGGGCAGGACGAAGTGCGGCACGGCGACGCCGAGTATCTGGACGGTGCGCGCGTCGAGTCCGAGACGCTCGACCTCGGTCGCCTCCTCCCAGCGTTGGAGCATGATGTCGAGGTCAATCTGCTTGGGGCCGCTGATGGCCGACGCGCCGAACAACTCGCGGACGTTGACGATGCCAAGGCCGCGAATCTCCATGTGCTCGCGAAGGAGGTCGGGCGGGCTGCCCGTCAGTTGGCCGGGCCGCGTGCGGCGCACTTCGACGAGGTCATCGGCGACGAGCTGGTGGCCGCGCATTATCAGGTCAAGCGCGCACTCGGACTTCCCCACCCCGGACTTGCCCTCGATCAGAACGCCGAGGCCGTAGAGGTCGAGCAGGACGCCGTGGCGTAACTCGCGCGGCGCGAGCGCCTCCTCCAGGTACTCGGTGACGGCGACTATGGCGACCGAGCTGACGAGCGGCGTCTGGATGAGCGGGAGCGACGCGCGCTCCGCGGCCTCGACCAGCTCGGCGGGCGGCGTAAGGCCCTTCGTGACGAGGACGCAGGATATTTTTTCCAGTTCGAGCTTGGCGACCGCCTCGCGCCGCTCGGCGGGCGAGAGTTGGCCGAGGAACTGTAGCTCGCTCTGGCCGACGATCTGCACACGCCCCTCGTGGACGTAGTGGGGGAAGCCGGCGAGCGCGAGTCCGAGCTTCTGGATGCGCGGCGTGCGGAGCACGCGCGACTCCGCGCCGCGCGCGCCCGCGAGGAAGCTCAAGGGGAGCGAGGGCGGCGCGCCCGCGACGAAAGCGCCGACGGTGATCGTCGGGTTCTCGACCGCGTTCTGGGAAGTCGTCTGCATCGAGGGGCGCGTCCTCGCGCTGGCCGCCGGGCGGCGTCGAAAGAAAAGACGCGGCGATTATAAATCCACCGCGACAGGCGGATGAATGGTTCGCCGCGTCGGAAGCGAGTCGCAGTTCAGATCCGTCAGGGTTGGATCAGGCCGAAGTTCCCGTCCCTGCGCTTGTAGAGCACGCTCAGGCGGGAGGTGTCTGAGTCGCGGAAGACGACGAACTGGTTCGAGTCCTCGGCGAGCGTCATGGCGGCCTCCTCCGGCGTCATCGGCTTGACGCGGTAGCGGCGCGCGGCGATGATGCGCCCCGCTGGAGGCGGCACGTTCTCCGCCTTCGCCGCCGCGCCCGCCTCGACGGGCGCGATGGCCGAGAGCGGCGTCGCCGTCTGCTTGCGCTCGATGATCTTCTTCTTGAGCTTGACGGCCTGCTTCTCGATCTTGTCAATGCAGCGCGTCAGCGCTTGGTACATGTCCGCGTTCGTGTCCTTCGCGGTCAGGGTGTGGTCGCGCCAGTGGAGCAGGATTTCCGCGATGTGTCGGTTCTTGACGACATCAATGATGACGTGGGCGCGGGCCGTGGTGGAGTTAGGGAAGAGGTGTTCGACCTTGCCGAAGTGCTCCTCGACGTGCGCGCGTAGCGAAGGCGTGACATCAACGTGACGCCCCGTGTACTCGAAGTCCATAGGTGACCTTTCCGCCGGTGTCTCAGGCCAGAGGCGGACGGGGGAAAGGCAGTGCTCCCGACCGCACCGGCTGAAGCTGGATTGTTTACGACCGAAACTTTTTCAGCGCGCGGTGGGGGAAAAGGGGAAACGGGCAAGCGGGTAAAAGGTTTATTGCTTCAGCCCTTTCCCCTTTTCACCGTTTCCCCTTTTGCCCTCTCAAACGACCGCCTTGCGTTCGCGCGAGCCGGGAATCTGCATCTGGTCGCGGTACTTCGCGACCGTGCGGCGCGACAGCTTGATGCCTTCCCTGGCGAGAATCTTGACGACCTGGTCGTCCGTAATGGGGTTGTGCGAGTCCTCCTCCTCGATGAGCTTCTTGATGCGGAGCTTGATGATGCGGGTCGAGACCTCCTCGCCCTCCTCGTTCAACATGCCCTCGGTGAAGAAGCGCCTTAGCTCGATGACGCCCTGCGGCGTGTGCGCGTACTTGCGGTTGACGACGCGCGAGATGGTCGAAAGGTGCATCCCCGTGTCCTCAGCCACGTCCTTGAGCATCATCGGCTTGATGAACTGCACGCCCTTGTCCAAAAACTCTCGCTGGCGGCGGACGATGCACTCGACGACGCGGTAGATCGTCTGCCGCCGGTGCTCGATGTTTCTAAGGAGGTCAACCGCCGAGCGCATCTTGTCCTTGATGAAATCGCGCGTCTCCTTCGAGGTCTCCTGCCGACCGAGCATCTTCGAGTAGCTCTGGCTGATACGCAGGCGCGGGCCGCCGTCGTCGGCGAAGTAAATCTCGTACTCGTCGTCAACCTTCTCGATGAAGACTTCGGGCGCGATGAGGATCGGCTCTTCCGAAGAGTAGCGGCGGCCCGGGTAAGGGTCGAGCTTGCGTATGTGCTGGAGTTCTTCGACCAACTCCCTCACTTCCACGCCGAGCTGCTTAGCGAGGTTCGGCAGCTTGTGCTGCTGCAATTCCGCGAGCGGGTGCTCGCCGATGAGCGGCGCGGCCATACAATTCTCCGCCCCGCGCGGGCAATCCTCGCAGCCTTCGGCGGCGAGCTGCGTGAGCAGACACTCGCGGGCATCGCGCGCGCCGCAGCCCAAGGGGTCGAGGCGCAGGACGATCTGCCGCGCCTGCTCGACCTGCTCGACCGTCCAGTCGCCCGGCCCCGCGATCTCCTCGTTCGTCGCGTTGAGCCTGCCGTCGCCGTCGAGGTTGCCGATGACGCACTCGCAGATCGGCACAATCTCCTCCGCAACGTTCGTCATGTGGAGCTGCCAACTCAGGTGCTCGGCGAGCGAGGGCTGGCGCGTGAGGAATTGCTCGAAGGTCGGCGCGTCCTCCTTGTACTCGAACTCCTGCGTCTTGTAGCCGGGGTCAAGGTAGTCCTGGAACTCGCGCCCGAAATCAATCTCGTCGAACGCGTCGCGCGGCTGCTCTGGCGTGTCAGATTCCTCGGCGAAGTCCTCGGCGCGCGCCGCCTCTTCGCCCTCGAACGCTTCGGGCGCGGGCGCAGGCTCGACCGCCTGGGCGTCGCCCGTGCCGTTGGCCGACGGCGCGTTGCCGTTGGCGGATTCGGGCGGGGCGGCCTCGAAGGGCGTCGCGTCCTCGGGCGTGCCGGCGAGCTGGTCGAGGATGTCTTTCTCGATCTCGCGCTGCTCGTCCTGCGTCTGCACCTCTTCGAGGATGGGGTTTTCGAGGAGCTGCTGCTGGATCAGCTCGCTCAGCTCGAGCGAGGTCATTTGCAGCATTTCGATGCGCTGGCGCAACTGTGGCGTCAGGACGAGCCGCTGCGAGAGACTGGTGGTGAGCTTAACCGACATACTTCTTCGGGA
>QHXN01000034.1 GCA_003222975.1 Acidobacteriota bacterium
GCCGCACATGCTTGATTCGTTGCGGCGTCAATCCCAAGAATGCCGACCTTCCCGCGTGTCTTTCCCTGACCGTAGAGCGCCATCAAGAGCGTCCCGCGAGGCAGTAGCTTCGCGGCTGAGTTACTTATCCCTTCCTTCGTGATGAACTGTTCAGCGTGGCTGATCGTGTAGAAATCGATTTCTGATGTGGTGATCCATGGAATATCTCCATCCCAATACTAAGCGTTCGCGCGGCTCGGCGTGCCGCCAGCAGTTACAGTGGCAAATTCACCCAGTGGCTTCACGTCCCACTCCTCTGCGATCACGCCCACCTCGGTCTGCTTGTAGCCGGGCGGAACCAGTTGAGAGTTGAGAGTTGAGAGTTGAGAGTTAGGTGTATCGCTCATTTTCCACTCTCCATTCTCAACCCTGCACTCTCAACTCTCAACTTTCCACTCTCCATTTTTTTGAGGTGCTCGTCCACGCGGGCGGCGAAAGCTCCGACTTCTTCGGTCAGTTGCGGCAGCGGCGTGGCGTAGCGTTCGGCCAGTTGGCGTGTGCGTCCGGTCAGGGTCTGCGAGACGCGATCCAGTTCGCCCTGCACGGCGGCGTGGAGCGCGGCCAGCCACTTGTCATCCACCACCAGCCGCTTGATCTCGTCCTCGGTCAGCGCAGGGTATTTGGCATCAATCCTGGCGTCTAAATCTTCCTGCGCGGCTTTGAGCCGAGCTTTTGTCTTCGTTTGCTCGTCGAGCAGGGCGGCATAATCCTCCAACGCCTTGCGTTCATCGTCGAAGTTCGGGTCATCCCCGATTTCCCTGAGCCGTGCCTTCACGGCCTTGGCGGTTATCTTCTGCTTCTCGCCCTCGCCCTCGATGACTTCCGTGAGCAGCCCCTCCTCGCCGCTCTGTTCCTCACGCGTCTCTTCAAGCCGCTGCTCGATGGTATCAAGCTCGCCCTCGATGGATTCGATGGCGTCACGCTCGGCGGTAAAATACCTGGCGACAAGGATCGGCGCAGGAATGAGGTCTGATTTGAATCGCCGCTTTCCCTTCAGGTAATCGTGCGGCTCCGGCCAGACCAGCTTGTTGTTTTTGTCTTTGATCTGACGAATCTCGCGCGGCTGTGCGCCCGCCTTCCAGCCGTCGGCGGCGATCAGATAACAATCGTCCTGCATCGTCTCGGCCCAGTAGTCCAACAAGTGCTGGTACACGTCGTATGCGTCGAGCAGCGGCGCGCGCTTGAAGGCGGCGAGCAAATCCTCGGCGATTGTCTCGATGAGCGCCTTCGGGTGTCCGCCTTTGTCGAAGCCCTTCAGTCGCGGCGTGTTGGCCTCGCGCCACTCGGCGAAGAGTCGCGTCGCCCTCTCGTTGAAGGCGGTGAACTCGGCGTGACCGAAGATGGTCTGTTTGAGTTGAGAGTGGAGAGTTGAGAGTTGAAAGTAGCCGGGGCGCAACGGCTGAAACAGCGCCGCGCGGACGCCGGGGATGACCTGCCAATACGGAGCGAGCGCGTCGAGGTCGCGCGCGGGAATGCCGCCGCGCAGGTGGCCTTCAATGTCCTGCACGTCCTCCGGCTCGGTGCTGTCAATGTAGCGCGGCAGGTTCAGGTTGTAAGCGTTCTTCGGGTCGGCGATCTCGTCCAGCGGCACGAGCCGCGAATAGCGCGGCACGCCGGCCAGCCGCGCGAAGGTGTCCACGATGCGGTGAATGTCCTGCTCGCGCAGACGGTTCTTGTTGCCGTCCTTGATGAAGCCCTTGCTGGCATCAATCATAAAGATGCCCTTGCGCGCGGCGGCGTTCTCCTTGTCGAGCACGAGGATGCACGCCGGGATGCCCGTGCCGTAGAACAGATTGGCCGGCAGCCCGATGATGCCCTTCAGATAGCCGGAGCGGACGAGCTTTTCGCGTATGACCGCCTCGGCGTTGCCGCGAAACAGGACGCCGTGCGGCAGGATGCAGGCCGCTTTGCCGCTGCCCTTCATCGAGCGGATGATGTGCAGCAGGTATGCGTAATCGCCCTGCCGCGCGGGCGGCGCGCCCCACTCGAAGCGTTGAAAAGGGTCTTTCTCAGGGATGATGCCAGTGCTCCAAGTCTTGTCAGAAAACGGTGGATTGGCGACGACGTAATCGTAAGTGCGCAGCCGCTCGCCGTCCTTGAACTTGGGCGCGGCAAGCGTGTTGCCGTTGAGGATGTTGGCGGTCGGGAAATCGTGCAGGATCATGTTCATGCGGGCGAGGCCGGCGGTGGTCACGTCCTTCTCCTGCCCTTCGAGCGTGATGTGCTTGCCCGCCTCGGCGGCGACCTTCAGCAGCAGCGAGCCGGAGCCGCACGTCGGGTCGTAGGCGGTCGTCGCGGCCACAGTGTTCGCAGGCGAGATGCCGATGACCTTGGCGATGATGCGGCTGACTTCGGACGGCGTGTAGAACTGTCCCTTGCTCTTGCCGCTTTCGGTGGCGAAGTGCCGCATCAGGTATTCGTAGGCGTCGCCGAGGATGTCGTCGTGCTCGGCGCGGTTCTTCGAGAAATCGAGTTCGGGCTTCTGGAAGATGCCGACGAGGTTGGTGAGGCGTTGCACCAGCGCATCGCCTTCGCCGAGCTTATTGGGGTCGTTGAAGTCGGGGAAGTCGCTGCGAGCAAGGCGGCTGTTCTCGTTGATGAGCGGCTGGATGACCTGAGTGTTGATCTTTTCTCCGATGTCGCTCTTGCCCTTGAGGGCGACCATGTCCTTGAAGCTCGCGCCCGGCGGGATGACGACCGGCGGGGCGAAGTCGTCGCTGTCAGCGTACTTGTCGGAGACGTACTTGATGAACAGCATGAACAGGACATAGTCCTTGTACTGGCTGGCGTCCATGCCGCCGCGCAGTTCGTCGCAGGAAGCCCAGAGCGACGAATAGAGGCCAGATTTCTTAATCGCCATTTGCTATGCTTTGATAACCTTTCGAGATGCTTGCTTCCGTGTGGTTATTCCGGCAGCAGAGAGGATTTCCAGCCTATCGCTGCCGATTGTAGGCGAATACTCAATAAAGACTCAACCCGCTTGCTTTTGTTTCAAGTATAGCAATTGTTTCAAGTTTGGTTTATTGGCTTATCGGGGAGCGTGTGACGTTGATGGTTGGCGCGATATACAGGATAGGCTCATCGCCCATTTCGACGGCGACGCCTCGATTAAGAATCCGTCGCGCGTGATGCGGCTGCCTTTCTTCAATCACGTCCACTTATGACAAAGAGAGCGCCGCGCTGTCTTACAAGCGGGTGGCGCTTGTCGAGTTCGCGCCGGAGCACCGCTACACGCTCGAAGATATGCGTGCGGCATTCGCGCCCGTGTACAGGCAGCCGCCGGAGTCGTCCATTAAAGAAGCCACGCCGGGCGCGAGCGAGTTCGCCACTTGGGAGGAGTTACACGCGGAAGCCGCCCGGCGCATCCGCTTTTCGCCGAAGGATATTTTCTTCCCGGCTCATAACATTCAACCGGCCGTCTAACGCCGCGCTTCAGCGGCTCGCCCACTCACCTTTCCAAAGAGGCCCGCTCCCGGCGAGTCCGCTGCAAGCGCTTGTTATGTGCGTGACTAACTGACAAAAACATCATGCTTGACAGGTCCCCCGTTTAATTACCTGTCGTAGCGCTGAAGATCACGATGTCCGTTCCCCGCAGCGTGTCAACTTGTACGCCGTAGCAACCGGGGCCTGGCACGTACATGCTTGAGGGCCAGAACGACCAGTGAGTTGGGTCGGTTCTGCTCGGCGCGTTAAGTTTCAAATTCTCCTCCGGCTTTGGGCTGGCGACGTTAAAACGAAGCGTGCCCTTTCCATCGAGCCGCCGGCCTCTGATCAGGATTGGTCCCTCGTAGTCGGGTTTGCTTACCCATGGTGTCTTTGCCCGATAAGCAGTATTCTCATGCGGAACGCCGTCAAGACTGAACATCGCATCCTCAACGTGATTGACCCGAAAGCTCCATGCAAAGTACACCGGCCCTCGACCAAACCAGAGGCACCCAGCACAAAAGATGTACGGTTCGCGCGGAACAGACTCACTGCTGCCCTGCGTGACCGGGCAGCGATCCCCGGCGCGAATTACCGGCAAAGTTAGAGGTCTTTGCTTCAATTGCACGAAAGCAGGCGGATCATCCGCAGGAAGATTGGCTCCGCTCGTTACGTGACGATCGAAGAAGGAGCAAGAAAAAGTGAGAGTGGCTATCAAAGCCAGTAAGATTGTAAAGACAAGTTCTCTCATATCGCTAAAATTACCGTGAAGCAGCCGAACGTCCGGCATTGTATGTTGACTGATGTCGGCTGAAGCGACAAGCTTGCAGCCGCACCAAGAGGCGCCGGTGAGACTGTGCCCGGCATCCGGCCACCTGAGCCCGAGGGTGAGATTAAGCCCCCGGCGCCTCCACTGAAGCGCGTGCCACACAGGCCGGACAGTATCTCATGGCCGCTCATCCGAGAGCAGAGCCTGCATGGGCAAGGCTGGCCGGGCGCCGCAACCACCGGGAGCAAGATCATGAACCTACCGCCGCTCGGACTCGACCCCGCGAAGCTGAAGTTCAACGCCTGCCTCGTGCGCGCAGGCGGCAAGCTCCGCCACAAGATCTTCCCTAACAACCCCGAAGGCTTCTCGCAACTCTCCGACTGGCTAAAGAAGCAAGGGGTCAAGCAGGTGCACGCCTGCATGGAGGCCACAGGCACTTATGGCGACTCGCTCGCCACTTACCTGCACGAGCAGGATCATCTCGTGAGTGTCGTCAACCCGGCGGCCATTAAAGCCTACGCGCAGAGCCACCTCTCGCGCACGAAGACCGACCGCGTAGAGGCCGCGCTGATCGCCGGCTTCTGCGGCGAACGCAGGCCCCGGCCTGACGCCCGCCTGAGCGTGAAGTGCAGGAACTGCAAGCGCTTGTGCGCCGCCTGGAGTCCTTAACGGAGATGCGCACGATGGAGGAGAACCGCCTCTCCTCCGGCATCTCGGTCGAGGCCGTCGGCGAGTCCGTCGAGGAGTTGCTGGCGCACCTCGCCGAGCAGATCAAGAAGACGGAGGCGCTTATCCGCGCCCACATCGAGGACTCATGCGCTCAAACCTCCTCTTTCGATTCGGCTTGAAAGCTATAAGTCCTTAATTTAGTAATTAATGGAGCCGAGCGGGATCGAACCGCTGACCTCTTGAATGCCATTCAAGCGCTCTCCCAGCTGAGCTACGGCCCCGGTGTGTACTTGAGTTCGGGGCGGCGCGGCGGTGTGCGATTCGCCCGCTCAAGACGGAAAGATAAAATAGCAGTCCGAATAGCAAAACGCAAACACGTGTTTCGGCGGGCGGCGCGTCGGCGTCAGCGTCGGCGCAGAGCGGCAAAAAGGGCCGCGCCAGCGCCCGCGGCGAGCAGCGCCAGCCCGCCCGCGGCGCGCGCCACGTCAGGCACTTCGCGCACGCTCCTGTCGGTGACGACGACCGCCGCGTGCGGCTCGACGAAGAGGGCGCGGTAGGCAATGACGCCGCCCGCCGCCGCGACGAAGACGCCGAGAAGGACGACAACGATCCTCACTTGAGCCGCCCGCCGCGCAGCGCCGCGAAGAGCAAGAGGCCCGCGCCGACGAGTAGCAGCACGAGCGCGCTCGCCAACCCCGTCAACATCCCGCCGCCCGCGACTGCGCCGATGCCGGCAGAGTCGGGCGTGACCATCGGCAGCAGCCAACGTAACGCGTCGAGGACGAAGACGACGCCCAGCGCCGCCACGAACGCGCCCAGCACGACCAAGTGCCCCGCCCTCGATTTCACCAACTCGGCCTCACCTCCCTTTGAATTCCGGCTTGCGCTTCTCTAAAAAGGCGCGGACGCCCTCGTCCTTGTCCTCGCTCGAAAAGCAGAGCGCGAACAGGTCAACCTCGCGGCGCAGACCCTCGTCGAGGCTTGAGCGCGAGGCGGTCTTGACGGCCTCTTTAGCCATACGCAGGGCGACGGGGCTTTTCTCGGCGATGCGGTTCGCCAGCTCCAACGTCTTCGCTTCGAGGTCTGCGGCGGGGACGACCATGTTGACGAGGCCGAGGTTGTAGGCCGTGTGCGCGTCAATCATCTCGCCCGTCAGGATCATCTCCATCGCCTTGCCCTCGCCGACGAGGCGCGTGAGTCGCTGGGTTCCGCCGCCTCCGGGGATGATGCCGAGGTTGATTTCAGGCTGGCCGAAGCGCGCCGCCTCGCTCGCCACTCTCAGGTCGCAGGCGAGCGCCAGCTCGCAGCCGCCGCCCAGACAGAAGCCGTTGACCATCGCGACGACGGGCTTGGGGAAGGTGTCAACGGCTGTGAAGAGCGAACGCGCCGTCATCACGTCGCGCTGCGTGACGGCGGTGCGGCCCTCGAACTCACTGATGTCCGCGCCCGCGACGAACGCCTTCTCGCCCGCGCCCGTGATGACGACGACGCGAACGCCTTCGTCCTCGCGCAGTTCGTCCAGGGCCGCCGCGCCCTCGGCCCTCGTCTGGATGTTGAGCGCGTTCAGCTTTGCGGGGCGGTTGATGGTGATGAGGGCAACGCGACCGCGCCGCTCAAGCAGAAGGGTCTCGTATGATGCCATTTCTCTCCTCGTAAATGTTAAATCGTGAATCGTAAATCGTGTTTGAGAGTCGAGCCGCTTCGGGCTTTGACTTCACGGGCCGGGAACGCCCGGTCGCCATTCACGATTTACGATTCACGATTTACGACTTCACTACTCTTCTTCGCCTTCGGACGAAGGAGAAGCCTGCTCGTCGGCGACCCAGGAGACGAAGAGGCGGAGCCAGTTGTCCTCCGGCTCCATGATCTGCACGCCGACGCGCGCCGTGCCGTAGATGGCGGGGGCGATGCGGATGACGCGCGCGGTGGCCTCGATGGGCGAGCCGTCGGGGCGGTGCGCGCGCAAATATAGCTGGTCGCCGCGCGACACCCGCTGGTTGAGGTGGAAGAGCGCGCCCAGCGTCGAGATGTCGTCGGTCTCGGTCGGCTCGCTCCAGGCCGAGCCGTCCTCCGCCCGCCCCGACACGACAATCGGCAGGCGCAGCGCCATCCTCAGCGCGAATCGTCTCTCTTCGTTCGTCGGCCTACTCATAAGTGACAGTAGTCAGTAGCCGGTAGTCAGTAGCCAGTAGGAGACGCCTTTCCGGTCAGTCGGGTGTCGGTTGTCAGCAGGCCGCTGAAGATGCGGAGATGTTTTTCTACTGGCTACTGGCTACCGACTACTGGCTACTGTCTTTCGTCCCACTTGTAGAAGCCTTCGCCCGTCTTCCTGCCGAGCTTCCCTTCGGCGACCAAGCGCCGCAGGATGTCGGGCGGGCTGAAGCGCTCGGTGCCGAGCCTGTCGTGCAGGTACTCGGCGATGTGGAGGCGCACGTCAAGGCCGACGAGATCGGTCAGGCGGAGCGGCCCCATAGGGTGATTGTAACCGAGTTCCATCGCCGTATCTATACTTTTCGCGTCGGCGACGCCCTCCTCCACCATCCGCATCGCCTCCAGCCCCAGCGCCACGCCCAGACGCGACGAGGCGAAGCCCGGCACGTCCCGCACCACTATCGGCTCCTTCTTCATCCGCACGGCGACGGCGCGCGCGGCCTCGACCACTTCCGGCACGGTCGCGCGACCGACGACGACCTCGACCAGGCGCATGATGTGGACGGGGTTGAAGAAGTGGAGGCCGACGACGCGCGCGGGACAGCGCGAGCCTTCGGCGATTTCCGTGATGGAGAGCGACGAGGTGTTGGTGGCGAAGATGAAAGGCTTTGAGTTCAGCCCCTCGACGGCGCGCAGGGTCTCCCGCTTGAGTTCGAGCCGTTCGGGCACGGCCTCGACGTAGAGGTCTGCGCCCGTGGTGTCTTCGAGTCGCGTCGTCGTGCGGATGTTCGAGAGAGAGCGTTCGCGCTCCTCTTCCGTCACCTTGCCGCGCTCGAAGCCTTTGGCGAGGTTCGACTCGATTGCGCGCATCCCCTTCGAGACGAGTTCGTCGCTGATGTCTCGGAGGACGACTTTGAAGCCGCAGGCGGCGGCCACCTGCGCGATGCCGTGGCCCATCGTGCCCGCGCCGAGCACGGCGACGGTCTCGACGGGTGAGCCTGCGGCCCACTCGCCCGCGGCCCGGCCCTGCGTGTTGTCGTCTTGCGGCGTGCTCAAGTGGTCTTCGACGCCCGAAGGTTTTAGGAAGAGTTCCGCGCCCGGCCCTTCGCGCGGTCAAATTCGACTCCGTTTGCGCGAGCAGTTATACTACACGCCCGAAGAAAAAGGCTACCGCGAGAGGGCGCGCCCGTCCCTCGTTTGTAAGCGCGCTTACAGACCGCATCCCCGGAGGTGACTTAAAACCAGAGGCATGATGAAAGAGACACTGCACCGCGAAGTCGTCATCGTCGGCTCCGGCCCCGCCGGGCTGACCGCCGCCATCTACGCCGCGCGCGCCGAACTCCACCCGCTCGTCATCCACGGCCCGCAGCCCGGCGGACAACTGACCATCACCACGGAGGTCGAGAACTATCCGGGCTTCGCCGAAGGCATTCAAGGGCCGGAGCTGATGCAGCAGTTCGAGGAGCAGGCCAAGCGCTTCGGCACGGAGTTCCTCGTCACCTACGTCAACAAGGTTGACTTAAGCTCCCGCCCGTTCACCGTCTGGACTGAAGAGGGGCACGAGATCAAGGCGGAGACTTTAATCGTCGCCTCCGGCGCTTCGGCGAAGTGGCTCGGCATTCCGGGCGAAGCGCCCGCGCCGCAGGGCTTGGGCGGCCTCGGCGTCTCGGCCTGCGCCACCTGCGATGGCTTCTTCTTCAAGGGCAAGCCCCTCGTCGTCGTCGGCGGCGGAGACACGGCGATGGAGGAGGCAACTTTCCTGACGCGCTACGCCTCGCGCGTCACGGTCGTTCACCGGCGCGATCAGTTGCGCGCGTCGAAGATCATGCAGGACAAGGCGTTCAAGAACCCGAAGATTGACTTCATCTGGAACGCGGACGTGCGCGAGATAACCGGCACGCCGGAGACGGGCGTGACGGGCGTCAGGCTCTACGACAACCGGACGGGCGAGGAAACGGACTTCGCGTGCGAGGGCGTCTTCATCGCCATCGGCCACAAGCCGAACACGGACGTGTTCAAGGGCTGGCTCGACATGGACGAGGTCGGCTACATCAAGACCGCCGGCCTCTCGATGGCGACCAATATCCCCGGCGTCTTCGCCTGCGGCGACGCGCAGGACAGCTTCTACCGCCAGGCCGTCACCGCCGCCGGGACGGGCTGTATGGCCGCCATTGACGCCGAGCGCTACCTCGACTCCCTGCCCGTCGCAATGGCGGGTGGCGAGGAGGTCACCATCGAGGGCGAGCGCGTCAGCGCCGACCATGAGTCAGTCACCATGCCCGACGGCGAGGTCGTGTCGAACAGGCCGGCGTCCGAGTCGGAAGAGGCGTCGGTCGGCGGCGACTGATCGGAGCTTGGAGTTCAGAAGTTCAGAGTTTAGGATTCAGAGTTCAAGCCTTCGCTCGCGTCCTCTCGAAACAGACAAGCTGAAGCTTGAACTCTGAACTTCTCCGCGCCTTCGCGCTCACGGCTTTCAGTCGTGCGTACTTGCTCTAGTGACCCGCCTGCCATGCCCTCAACTTCTCGGAATGGAAGAACAGCATCAGGACGTTCAGCAGGAAGCTGTCCCTGATCCAGACGAGGAGCAACGCTTCCGTCGCGGCGAACAGGAGGACGGAGCGGAGCAGGCCGAGGCGTCGGGCGAGCACGAAGCCGACGGCGCAGGCCGCGATGTCGCCGAGCGAGTTGACGACCGTGTCGCCCTTGTAGCCGAGCGCGGCGGTCGCCTCGCGGTAGCGCTCGATGACGAAGTTCGTGTTCTCGATCAACTCCCAGAGGGCCTCGCACGCGACCGCGAGACAGAACCGCCAAGACCAGGACACGCGCGGCAGAGTCCACGCCAGCAGCCCGCCGAAGATTAGCCCGTGGAGGATGTGCGTGAAGCTGTAAGGGTCGAACAGTTGTTGCGAGGTGTCGGGACTCCACGCGCCGCCGACCCAGAGGGTGAAGTGTCCGCAGGAACACATCCAGAGCCGCCCCTGCCGGTGAAGTTCTAGCGCCGTCGCCGCCAGCAACGCGACGACGGAGAGGCCCGGCCCGGCCTTCCGCAACGCGTCTCTCCACGCGCCGCCGCGCCGAAACGCGCTCGAAGACGGAACGCGGCGATTGCGCTCCCCTGTATTCATCTCTTGAGTCTTTCGCCACCCGCCCGCGTGCCGACGGCGCGGCTTAGAGCAGCACGATTGAGTCGTCGGTCGCGGCGCGGCGCGGCGGCGGGGCGTGTGCGGGGCGCTCGCGGCGCGGGCAGAAGTCGCAGTAGGAGCCTTGGCGCGCGAGGCGGTCGTCGCAGGCGTTACAGTCGAGCGCCTCGCCCGTCGCGCGCAGCGCTTCTAAGAGCGGCATGAGGCGTCGCCCGCGCTCGGTGAGCACGTACTCGACGTGCGGGGGGCTGCCGCCCAAATCGCGGCGCTCGATGAGCGAGTCGCGCACCATGTCGCGCAGTCGGTCGGCCAGCGTGCGGCTGCTGATCGGGTGGAGTCTCGTCAGGATGTCGGTCGTGCGGCGCGCGCCGCGCGCGAGGTCGCGCACGATGAGCATCGTCCACTTGTCGCCCACGACTTGCAGAGCGCCCCACACGGGGCAGCCGTCACCTTCACGTCGTCGCATCGAAAGGCCGTCCTCCCTCGTCCGTGCCCTAGTCCGCGCGCCCGCGCCGTAGCTTTGAGGAGCGCCGCGTCCGCGCACGCGTTCTGAAAATCGGCGGCGCGCCGAAGCTTAACACAAAGGCGCGCGTTTGCGTCGCGAAGATAATCCGCGTGCAGCAATCATCTTTCTAACGCATTAAACGTCTCAACGCCTCGCGCGCCGCGCACGCGACCCCGGCGACGGAAAGCTTGCGCCCGCGGCGTGGCACGGGCATTGTGACGGGGGACGGCGATAGCGTATCTTGCTACGGCGAGTCGCAAAAAATGAGAGGGGTCGAGCGGGCCGCGCACGTTAGAAGTCGAGCGGGCCGTGCACGTTTGCCGATGACACGGGAGGTTAAAGCAGGAGGCGGGTCGGGCAGGTTTGCTCCGGCGGGTGCGGCCTTCGCGCTGCTGGGGCTGGGGCTGTTCGCGTACTTCGTGTGGCGGGCCGGCCCCGGCGAAATCTGGTCGAACGTCTCGAAGATCGGCTGGGGCTTCGCCGCCATCCTCGGCTTAGGCGGCCTGCGCTTCATCGTGCGCGCGCTCGCCTGGACGCTCTGCTTCGAGCCGCCCTACCGCCTCAAGTTCCGCCACGCCTTCAGCGCCTACCTCATCGGCGACTCGGCGGGCAACGTCGTGCCGCTCGGCATCGTCGTCAGCGAGCCGACGAAGGTGGCGCTGGTGCGCGACCGCGTGCCGCTCGTCGCGGGCGCGTCGGCCATCGCGGTCGAGAACATCTTCTACATGCTCTCGGTCGCGCTCTTCGTCTCTTGCGGCGCGGCGGGGCTTCTGACCGCGTTCCCCCTGTCGGAGGCCGTGCGCCTTTCGAGCTACGGCGTCATCGCGGGCACGCTTCTGATGGCGACGCTCGCGGCCTACGCGCTCCGGCGGCAGTGGAGGTTTTTGAGCGCGGCGCTCGACCGTGCGGCAGCGCGCGGGCTGGGGCGGCGCTCGCACGCACGCCGCCGCGAGCGTGTCGCCGCCTTCGAGGATCGCCTCTACGGCTTCTACGAGCGCCGCCGCTCGCGCTTCCTGCCGATATTCCTGTGCGAGATGGCGTTCCACCTGCTCGGCGTGGCCGAGGGCTACCTGACGATTGCGCTCATCAGCCCGGTCGCCCCGACGCTCTTTTCGGCCTTCCTCTTCGAGTCGGTCAATCGCGTCATCACGGTGGTCTTCAAGTTCATCCCGCTGCGCGCGGGCGTTGACGAGCTGGGCACGGGGCAGCTCGCGCGCCTGCTCGCGTTCGGCGAGGCGGCGGGCGTCACGCTCGCCATCGTGCGCAAGGCGCGCACGCTCGTCTGGATGGCCGTCGGCGTCTTGCTCCTCGCCGCCCGCGGCCTCTCCCTGCGCGACGTGACCGCCGAGGCCGGGCGCGCGCAGGACGCGGCCCTCGGCGAGACGCAGCGGAAGTCTGGAGTCTGAAGTCTGGAGTCGAGACAGAAGCTCTCGTCAGCGGATGTGTTTCGGCTTGGCAGGCAGCTTGGCGGGCAGATCGAGCTTGTCGTCAATCAGCGTGTCAACGCAGACGCCAGCCACCCGCGCATACTCAAGCAGGACTATCAGCGACGGCTCTCCTTTCCCCGATTCAAACTCCGAAATCCTGTGATACGCCATCCTACCTTCAGCCCCTAGACGCTTGAGCATTTCAGACTGAGACAAACCGAGCGTTTGCCGAATCGCAAGGAGCTTTTCAGTCAGACGCTTCGGCTTCTCGCGCGGCCCCCTCCCCATTAGAAGTTACCCCCTAACAGGGTCAGCGCGAGATGCTTGCATCTATTGGAATCTTCCAATAGAATGTCTTCGCGTAACTGATTCGCCATGAGTATGAACCTCTCATGCTCAACGGCGATGCTCATCACTTGCTTGAGGCTAAGGGTGAGCTACGCATCCGACCGTTGCCTTATTTTCAAAGACTGGAACGCGCCGAAATATATCACAGGAGATTCATGGATAAAGGCATTCTTGTTTGCGATTAGTGCTGGCACGTCTCTTGGGGAAAGACTGTGCCGCTGCCCCGGTTCGCGAGCCGGGGCGAGAGGCCGCGCGTGCTTGGGTGGGCGCGTGCGCGGCCTCGACGTTACCTGCGACTTAACAGGCATCTCGCCTACTTTGTTGGTAAAGCCAGCTTCATCCTAAAAATGCTTGCCCTCGACCGGCGCGGCGGCGGGCGCGGTCTGCGCGCCGCGCTCGAAGGCGCTGGTCTGCCAGTTGTCGGCGTGCTCGCGTGCGTGCAGCCACGGCGGGAGCGGGATGAGCAGGTGGCAGGCGAGGCCGTTGACGTAAGGCTCGTACATGCGTCGGAGCAGTCGCAGCTTTTCGTCCGCTTCCGCGCCGTCGCGCAAAAGTAGGCCGGAGCGCGCGAGCGCCGAGCGCAGGCGCGCGAGGTCTTCGTCGGGCAGGCGCTCGCCCGCGAACGCGACGGGGCGCGTGTTGAAGATTTGCGAGATGTCCACGAGGGCGTGGCGGGCCATCGCGAAGGTGAGCCGCGCCTGCCACTCGTGCGCGCCGTCTATGCCGACCATGACGAGCGCGCACGTGTCGAGCACGCAGACCAGGGACGCGAGCCACGACTGGTTGTCGTGTTGCGAGCGGTAGTAGCAGAGCACGGGGTATGAGAGGTGACTTTCGAGGAGGTCGGCGGCCCAGCGCTCCCAGTCTTGTAGAAGCGCGCTCAGGCTCTCCAACTTCCCTGCGTGCGCGTGTCGGCGCAGAAGCTCGATGGCCGTGGGCGGCGTGCCGGCGCGCGCGTCGAGCATCGAGATGCTGACCTCGCGGCGCGAGAATGACTGGTAGAGCACGGGCAGGTAGCCGATGACGATGGCGAGGAAGCCGAAGCCCGTCCCCGCCTCGACGACCGCCAGCGCGCGCCCCATGGTGTCGAGCGGGTACACGTCGCCGTAGCCGAGCGTGAAGAAGGTGACGCCGCTCAGGTAGAGGTAAGAGCGGAAGTCCACGCGCGACTCAGGCGTGAAGAGCCGCGCCCCCGCCGACCATTGCAGGAGGGCGAAGGCGAGTATCAGCCCGACCGCCCACACCGTCAGGAGCAGCAGCAAAGAGAGCGGGCCGTAGAAACTCAGGTAGCGGTCGCGCTTCTTGCTCGGCGGCAGACGCCGCGCGAGGCCCGCGACGGGCGCCCACGTCATGCGGTAGAAGACGCTCGTCAGGCGCAGACGCCGCGTGACGCGGCGCGGGAGCACGATGGCCTCGAAGGCGTCCCACAGGACGACGAAGACGACGGCGACGGCGAAGACCGCGGCGATGACTTGCAGCATTTCTATTACCTCGGCGGTCAGGACTCGCGCCGCCTTAATCAACCTCCCGCCGCGAATCAACTTCCGCGGCGGCCTCTTCCGAATGGAAAGTCGCGCGCCGCTTCCAGCGTCGGTACACCGCGAGCGAGAAGGCGAGCCAGACGCCGGCCACGAGGTACGCGCCCAGCACGTCGCTCGGCCAGTGCGCGCGCAGATAGACGCGCGAGAGTCCGACGAGTAGGACGGGCAGCGCGGAGAGCGCGAGCGCGGCGCGGCGCGCGGGCGTGTCGCGCGGCAGCAGCGCGTAAGCCGCGAAGAAGAGGAAGCCGAAGTAGCAGACGTAGAAGATGACGTGGCCTGAAGGGAAGCTCGCCTCGCTGCTTTTATAAGCGAAGCCCACCAACTCGGCTGAAGGGCGCGGGCGCGCGACGAGTGCTTTAAACGCGTGGCTGAGTAGCGCGCCGCCGCCCGTGCTCAAAAGGAGTCCCGCGGCCTCGCTGCGCCGCCGCCACGCGAAGAGGGCGAGTGCCGTCAAGACCGCGATGGCGTCCGGCGTCCAGCGGTTGCCGAAGACCGAGACCCAGTCCATGAAGGCGGCCCAGGCGGGCGAGTCAACCGATTGGATGGCGCGCGCCAGGCGCAAGTCCCAGGCGAAGTACGCGTATGCGTGCGCGAGCACGGCGAGCAGGGCGAAGGCCGCCAGCGCCGCCGCGTAGAACACCTCCGCGCGCAAGAGCCTGCGCGACTCGCGCCGACGCTGGCGAGACCCGCGCTCGCTGCCAGTAGCTGTTATAATCATCCCGGTTACTCCCGAACATAAACGAGCCGAGGGCGCGGGGCAAGGCGGCGGCGCTTGATGGCGGCGCACCTGAGAGATTGATGGCGGCCCGCGCGGGAAGGGAGTGCAGAGTTGCTGAGAGTCGAGTACAGAGACGGGCTGTACCTGCCCGACCTGGATTTGTGGTTCGACGCCGACGGGCCGCGCGAGCGCTGCGTCATCTCGCACGCCCACTCCGACCACATCGCCGAGCACCACACAATCGTCGCCACGCCCGAAACGGCGCGGCTCTTCCGACACCGGCGCGGCCAGGCCGAGGTCGAGCCTTTGCGCTACGGCGAGCGGCGCGACTTCGGGCACTACGCGCTGACGATGTACCCGGCGGGCCACTGCCTCGGCTCGGCGCAGGTGCTCGTCGAGTCGGGCGGCGAGCGACTGGTTTACACGGGCGACGTGAAGCTCAGGCCGAACGTCGCCGCCGAAGCAGCCGTCGTCGTCCCCTGCGACACGCTCGTCATGGAGTCAACCTTCGGCGATCCCGCCTACCGCTTCCCGCCCGACGTTGCGACTTACGACCGCCTCTACGCCGCATGTGACCGCGCCCTATCGGACGACCGCGTGCCGGTCGTACTCGCTTACGCGCTCGGCAAGAGCCAGGAGGCGCTTGAGCTTCTGCTGCGGCGCGGCTACCGCGTCAGCTTGCACGGCTCCGTCTGGAACATCTCGGAGATTTACCGCGAGTGCGGCGTGAAATTTTCCGGCGAGTATGAGCGCTACGACCGCGAGCATCTGAAGGGGCGCGTGCTGATCGCGCCGCCCGGCTGCCGCAAGCAGCCGATGATCCGCAACATCGAGCGCCGCTACACGGTCATGCTCACGGGCTGGGCCGTGAGCCGCAGCGCGCCCTACATGTACCGCGGCGCTGACCTCTTGCTCCCGCTCTCCGACCACGCGGACTTCGACGACCTCGTCCGCCTCGCCCGCGAGAGCGGCGCGCAGAGAATCATCACCATGCACGGCGCGAAGAAGTTCGCCGCCCATTTGCGCGACCTCGGCCTCAACGCCGAACACCTCGCGCAGCACCCGTCGCAGCAGAAGGGGACGAAGGGCGCGGCGAAGGCTTCGACTGTCGTCGAGCAAATGCTGTTCGATTGAACGTCAACCTTGAAGTTAAGCTCAAGACGCTGACGTTGCGGCGGGCGCAATCCAAATGTCTTCAAAGTGTTGGCGAAAGATGGGACTACGGCCTTGCGCCCGGAGTCCCAGGCCAATATAATGCGCGCGCTTTGAAAAGCGGGGCCGGAAGGGACACGGGCGGCCTCGCGAAATTTTCGGGCACTCATTCATAAAGCGAAAAAGATGGCTACGATCAACGGTTGGAGAGAACAGCGACGTGTCGCCCAGAGGCGCGCGACTCCCCTTCGCACGATAGCTTCCGGCCTGGCTCAGATCGCGCGCGCGGCCTTCGCAGAGCCTTACCAGCTCGCCGTCGAGCGCCACGCCGTCGGGTTAAAGCGCCTGCCGCGCGAGTTGGACGGGCTGAAGGTCGTCCAACTCTCGGACATACACCACGGGCCTTTAACGAGCCGCAGGCAGGTCGAGCGCGCCGTCGAGGCGGCGAACAGCCTCCAGCCCGACATCGTCGCGCTCACGGGCGACTACATCTCGCACGAGCGCGGCTACGTACAGCCGTGCGCCGAGATGCTCGGACGCCTGCGCGCGCGCTGCGGTGTCTATGCGGTGCTGGGCAACCACGACAACTGGGTTGACGCCGCACTCGTCACAGACCTCTTCCGCGCCGAAGGCATCCGCGTGCTCGTGAACGAGGGCCTGCGCTTCGAGGATCGCGGCGCGTCGTTCTGGCTCGCGGGCGTGGACGACACGATGGTTGGACTGGAAGATTTGCCGCTCGCGCTCGCCGGATCGCGCGACGACGAGATGAAACTGCTCCTGGCGCACAACCCCGTCATCCTGCGCCGGGCCGCGCGCGCCGGCGTTGACCTCGTGCTTTCAGGCCACACGCACGGAGGGCAGGTCACCTGGCGCAACGAGCGCTCCGCCTCCGGACGCGTCCGCCGCCGCATCCTGCGCGGCCTCGCCCGCCGCGGCGAAACGCAAATCTACGTCACACGCGGCCTCGGCACGGTCGTCCTCCCGGTGCGCTACGGCTGCCTGCCGGAAGTGACGCTGCTCACACTGCACTGCGCGGACTAAGTTCAAAGTTCCAAGTTCAAGGTTCAAAGTTCAGAACCTCGCCTTCAACTTTGAACTTTAAACTTTGAACTTTGAACTTTTTTTATGGCTTCCCGCGTCGTCACGCTCCCGAACGTCCTGACCGTGATTCGCATGGCGCTGATCCCGGTCTTCGTGGGCGCGCTCTACTACCAGAGGTTCGGCTGGGCTTTGGCCGTATTCGTCGCCGCAGGCATCACCGACGGCCTCGACGGCCTCTTCGCACGACGCTTCAACCAGTACTCGCAGCTCGGCCAGATTCTCGACCCCGTCGCCGACAAGCTCCTGCTCGTCACCTCCTTCATAACCCTTTCGATGCCCTCGATCATGACTCAGTCGGCGCTCGTCCAGCCCTACCCGCGACATCTGCCCGTGCCCTTCTGGGTCACGGCGGCGGTCATCAGCCGCGACATCTTCATCGTCGTCGGCGCGGTCACCATCAACGTCGTCACGGGCTTTCGGGGCTTCCGCCCGTCCTGGCTCGGCAAGGCGAACACGACCGTGCAGATTCTGGCCGTCGTGCTCATCCTTATCGCCGCCAGCTTCCCCCCCTTGCGCGGCTATCTCCCGACCGTCTATACCACCGTCTTCTCTTTCGCCGTCGTCTCCGGCATACACTACGTCTTCTGGGCCTCCAAGCTCCTGAATGAAGACCGCCAGCACCGCGAGACGGCCCAGTGAGCCAGCTAAGCCTTTGACTTACATGAGCTTGAGGCGGGCAACGCAGGCGGGGCGTTCTGCTACTAAAAGTTGACAAGGGAAGACTCAAGTATTATATTAGCGACGCATTCAAGTTATCGGCCCGCGCGCGCTCACCCTTCGGGCCGCACGGCGGGCCGGCGACGGTAGGCAACGAACTGCGGCACCGCCGCCCTCGCTTCGGGTCTGTACGGGATACGGCGCGGCGGATACTTAAATCTGGGAGAGGCAGAAAGCAATGAGCAAGATTATCGGTATTGACCTGGGCACAACCAACTCCGTTGTGGCCGTGATGGAAGGCGGCGAGCCGACGGTTATCACCAACTCCGAGGGCGGTCGCACGACGCCTTCGGTCGTTGCCTTCGCGAAGGACGGCAACCGCCTAGTCGGCCAGGTCGCCAAGCGCCAGGCCGTCACCAACCCCGAAAACACAGTCTACTCGATCAAGCGCTTCATGGGCCGGCGCTTCGACGAGGTCTCGGAGGAGAAGAAGCAGGTTCCGTACAAGGTGAAGTCCGCCGGCAACGACGTGAGGGTCGAGGCGGGCGGCAAGGAGTGGTCGCCGCCGGAGATTTCCGCGATGATCCTCCAGAAGCTGAAGCAGGCGGCTGAGGACTACCTCGGCCAGAAGGTGGACAAGGCCGTCATCACGGTGCCGGCTTACTTCAATGACGCGCAGCGCCAAGCGACGAAAGACGCGGGGCGCATCGCCGGCCTCGAAGTGGCGCGCATCGTCAACGAGCCGACCGCCGCTGCGCTCGCCTACGGCCTCGACAAGAAGAAGGATGAGACCATCGCGGTCTTCGACTTCGGCGGCGGCACCTTCGACATCTCCATCCTCGAAGTCGGCGAGGGCGTCGTCGAGGTGAAATCCACGAACGGCGACACGCACCTCGGCGGCGACGACATAGACGAGGCGCTCATCAAGTGGATCATCGAGGAGTTTAAGAAGGATCAGGGCATTGACCTGTCGAACGACAAGATGGCCTTGCAGCGCCTGAAGGAGTCGGCGGAGAAGGCGAAGATCGAACTCTCCTCGACGATGGAGACCGAGATCAACCTGCCCTTCATCACCGCCGACCAGTCCGGCCCGAAGCACCTCGTGATGAAGCTCACGCGCGCGCGCTTCGAGCAGTTGATCGAGCCGATCCTCAAGCGCCTGATGCCGCCCGTCGAGCAGGCCATCAAGGACGCCGGCCTCGACGCGTCGAAGATTGACGAGGTCGTCCTTGTCGGCGGCTCGACCCGCATTCCGAAGGTGCAGGAGATGGTCAAGGGCTTCTTCGGCAAGGAGCCGAACAAGAGCGTGAACCCGGACGAGGTCGTCGCCATCGGCGCGGCGGTGCAGGCGGGCGTCCTCTCCGGCGAGAAGACCGACATCCTCCTGCTCGACGTGACGCCCCTGAGCCTCGGAATAGAGACGCTCGGCGGGGTGAACACCATACTCATCCCGCGCAACACGACGATCCCGACGCGCAAGTCGGAGATATTCTCGACCGCCTCGGACAACCAGACGAGCGTAGAGGTGCACGTGCTCCAGGGCGAGCGGCCTCTGGCCTCGGACAACCGCACGTTGGGTAAGTTCCACCTCGTCGGCATTCCCCCTGCGCCGCGCGGCATCCCGCAGGTCGAAGTGACGTTCGACATTGACGCCAACGGCATCGTCAACGTCTCGGCCAAAGACATGGGCACGGGCCGTGAGCAGAAGATCACGATCACTTCGTCTTCGGGCCTGTCGAAGGACGAGATTGACCGGATGATGCGCGAGGCCGAGTCGCACGCGGGCGAAGACGCCAAGAAGCGCGGAGAGATAGAGTCGCGCAACCGCCTCGACGGCCTCGTCTATCAGATCGAGAAGACCTTCTCGGAGAACAAGGAGAAGCTCGACGGCGCGACCACTTCGCAGATCGAGACGGCCATCGCCGACGCGAAGAAGGCGCTGGAAGAGGGCGGCGTCGAACGCATGGACAGCGCCTTCGAGAACCTCCAGACCGCTTCGCACAAGCTCGCCGAATCGCTCTACCAGGGCACGGGTTCGGCGGGCGCTTCGGGCGGCGAGCAGGCCAGCGCCGCGGGCGCTTCCACCGGCCCGACCGGCGGCTCGACCACGTCGGGCGGTGAAGACAACGTCATAGACGCCGAGTACGTTGACGTTGACGAGAACAAGTGACGGGATGACAGGGCGACGGGGAGACGGGGTGACGGCGGCTTAGGTCTGACGCCCTGCCTCCCCGTCTCCTTGTCTCCCCGTCTCAGGGCAAATGGCGAAAGAAGACTTCTACCAAATCCTGGGCGTCAAGCGGGACGCGAAGCCGGAGGAGATCAAGAAGGCTTACCGCAGGCTGGCGCGCAAGCACCACCCGGACGTGAATCCGGGCGACAAGGCCGCCGAGGAGCGCTTCAAGCGGATCACCGAGGCGCACGAGGTTCTCTCCGACCCGAAAAAGCGGAAAGTTTACGACCGCTTCGGCCAGTATTCCGACCAGTTGGCCGACGCGGCGGCGCGCGGCACGGCGGGCGGCGAAGGCGCAGGGCGCGGCGTGCCCTTCGACTTCGCCGGCTTCGACTGGAGCAACGTCAACACCTCCGCCTCGTCTTCGACGGGCGGCGGCTCCAGCTTCCGCGACATCTTCTCCGAACTCTTCGGCGGGGGCCGCCAGGAAAAGGAGCCGCCCCGGCCCATGCCTAGGAAGGGCGACGACATCGAGATGCCGCTCGCACTCTCGTTCGAGGAGGCCGTGACGGGGCTGACGACGAACATCACGGTCAACCGCTCCGAGCAGTGCCCGCGCTGCAACGGCGCGGGCGACACGGGCGGCAACCCGGTCGTCTGCCCGACCTGCCACGGCTCAGGCCAAGTGCAGCGCGCGGGAGGGCGCATGCGCTTCGCGCAGGAGTGCCCCGACTGCGGCGGCGCAGGGAAACGGCGTCCGCCGTGCGCCTTGTGCAACGGCAAGGGAGTGGTGCCGAAGACCGAGCAGGTGAAGGTCAGGATTCCGGCGGGCGTTGACACAGGCTCGCGCGTGAGGGTTCCCGGCAAGGGCGAGGGCGGGAGGATGGGCGCTCCCGCGGGCGACCTCTACATCATCACGAACGTCGGCAAGCACCAGCACTTCACGCGCAAGGGCGACAACATCTACGTGACCGTGCCGATCACGGTTTCGGAGGCCGCGCTCGGCGCGCGCATCGAAGTGCCGACGGTCGAGGGCAAGGCGCAGTTGCGCATCCCGCCCGGCACGCAGTCGGGCCAGCGCTTCCGCCTGCGCGAGCGCGGCGTCCCCTCTCTGCGCAACCCGCAGGCGCGCGGCGACCAGTTCGTTGACGTGCAGGTCACGCTCCCGAAGGTGATCTCGGAGGAGACCAAGGAACTCTTGAAGCGCTACGCGCAGCTCAATCCGGAGAACCCCCGCGTGGCGATGGGACTGGAATGAAAAGCTGTTAGCGATTAGCCATTAGCTTGTTAGCCAAACCGAAAAGCCATGAGCTTCTGGCTAACAGCTAACAGCTAACAGCTAACAGCTAACAGCTCGTTATGAAGCGACGTAAAGGCGGCACGTACACGATCAGCGCGGTGGCGGCGCAGTACGAGATTCACCCGCAGACGCTGCGCCTGTACGAGCGCGAGGGGCTTCTGAAGCCTTCGCGCTCGGAGGGGAACACGCGCCTTTACACGGACGCAGACCTCGAACGTCTCGAAGTCATCCTCAGTCTCACGCGCGACCTGGGCGTGAACCTCGCGGGCGTCGAGATCATCCTCAACATGCGCGAGAAGATGGACGCCATGCGGCACGAGTTCGAGCGCTTCTTCTCCTACCTGCAATCGCACGCCGAAGAGTTCTCGCACCTGACCGAGCCGCCGCCCGAAGCGGGCGCGCTCGTCCCCACTTCGAGCGCCGCGACACTCCTGCGCCGCCGCACCACGCGACAGCACTGAACGCCGGCACGGCATTCCGACTTAATCGAGGCGTCTGCTCGCGGCAAGCAACGAGGCGCGCGACGCCGCGCGTTGCAAACATTTTTCCATCCGAGATTGCTGGGCCGCGCGCCGCGTTTGAGTGTTACAATGCGCGCTCCGCCGTCGGGCCTGTCCGGCTGACGTGCGCGGCCCGCAGGGACTTTGAAGCTGGCCGGACTCCCGCAGCCCAAGCGACTTTGAACTGACGACAACTCTCCGGGTGGGGCAAGGGCGATGACGCCTGAGCGACGTAAACAGATCAGCAGAATCTTCGAGGCGACGATTGAGCGAGCGCCCGCCGAGAGGTCTGCCTACCTCGACGAGACGTGCGCGGGCGATGCGGCGCTCCGCGTCGAAGTCGAGGCGCTCATCGCCCGCCGCGCGCAGTCCGAGGCCGGAGAGTCCGCCGGGTCGGGCGCGGGCGGCGAGGAGGTCGCCGGGCGACGGGGCGGGGCGGGGCGGGGCGAGGTCGTGCCCGGTCGCACGACGCTCGGCTCGTACCGCATCCTCGAAAAGCTCGGCGCGGGCGGGATGGGCACGGTCTATCTGGCGAGGGACGCGCGGCTCGGTCGGCGCGTCGCTCTGAAGCTCCTGCCCGAACACTTCGCGCGCGACGCGGAACTCGTGCGCCGCTTCGAGCAGGAGGCGCGCGCCGCCTCCGTCCTCAACCACCCGAACATCATCACCGTCCACGAGATCGGCGAATCCGAAGGGCGACGCTTCATCGTCACGGAGTTCGTCGAGGGGCGCACGCTGCGCGAGCGCCTGGGCGAGGGGCGCTTCGACGTGGGCGACGCGCTCGACATCTGCGCGCAGGTCGCGGGCGCGCTGGCGAAGGCGCACGACGCAGGCATTGTCCACCGCGACATCAAGCCCGAAAACGTCATGGTGGACGAAGAGGGGCACGTGAAGGTGCTCGACTTCGGCATCGCCAAACGGCTCGCGCCCGCCCCCTCGATAGACACGGAAGCGCCGACGAGCGCGCAGGTAAACACCGCCGCCGGGGTCGTCCTCGGCACCTCCACCTACATGTCGCCCGAACAGGTGCGCGGCCTCGAACTGGACGCGCGCACGGACATCTGGTCGCTCGGCGTCGTGCTCTACGAGATGGTCGCGGGCCGCGCGCCGTTCGAGGCGCAGACCTACGGCGACCTCATCGTCTCGATACTCCACGACGAGCCGCCGCCGCTCTCCGACTTCGCCGTCGAGTCCTCGGAAGAACTCACGCGCGTCCTCGGCCTCGCGCTCGCGAAGAAGAGGGACGAGCGCTACCCCTCGGCCAAAGAGTTGCGCGACGACCTCCGCCGTCTCCGTCGGCAGTTGGACTTCAACGCGGAGACGATCCGCGACGGGCGGAGCGGCCCCGCCGCCGAGCGCGACGCCCGCGACTCCGTGCGTGCCGCCGCGCCGCCGCCGCCGCGCCGCCCCACGTCCCGCCCGCCAAAGCAGCAGACGACGACCTCGCAGCGGAGGCAGTTGACCGTCCTCTTCGCGGACTTCGCGGGCCTCGCGACGCTCACCGAAGACGCCGACGCAGAGGACGTGGGCGAGCTGATGGGCGCTCTGTGGCCGCTCGTTGATGGCGTCGTCGTCGGGCACGGCGGCGTGGTGGACAAGCACGTCGGCGACACGCTCGTCGCGCTGTGGGGCGCGCGCGAGGCGCACGAGGACGACCCCGAACGCGCCGTGCGCGCGGCGCTCGCGATGCAGTCGGAGGTCGCCGCCTTCGTCGCCGAGAACGCGCCGCGCGCCCTCGGCGTGAGGGCGCGCGGCGCTCACGATGCGGTGGGCGGGCGCGGCGAAGTTTCAACGGGCGCGCGCGCCGAGCCGCCGTCGGACGGCCACGGCGAACCTGCCCGCGTCGAGGACGCCGGCGCGGCGCTGCTCATGCGCGTCGGCATGAGCACGGGCCTCGTACTGCTCGGCGAGGTCGGCGCGACGGGCGAGTTCACCGTCAACGGCGACCCTGTGCGGCTGGCGAGCCGGCTGCTGCACGCCGCGCCGGTCGGCGCAGTCCTCGTCTCGCACGACACCTACCGGCACGTGCGCGGCGTCTTCAACGTCCACCCGCCGGAAACTCTCGACGCGGGCGGGCGCGCCGGGCCGGTGCAGTTCTACCGCGTCAAGCGCGCCAAGGCGCGCGCCTTCCGCGTGCAGACGCGCGGCGTCGAGGGCGTCGAGACGCACATGGTGGGCCGCAAGGGCGAGCTGCGCCGCCTGACCGACACGTTGGAGACGGTCTTCGAGGAGCGCGAGCTGCACGCCGTCACCGTCGTGGCCGATGCGGGCCTGGGCAAGTCGCGGCTGCTTTACGAGTTCAGCAACTGGGTCGAGCTTCTGCCCGACACCTGGTACGTCTTCAACGGGCGGGCGGGCGAGGCGACCGAGGGGCTGCCTTACGCGCTGGTGCGCGATGTGTTCTCCTTCCGCTTCGAGATACAGGACAGCGACCCGCCGGAGCTGGCGCGCGAGAAGCTGGAGCGCGGCATGCTCGCCATGTGCAGGGACACGCCCGCCGAAGAAGTGCGGATGCGCGCGCACTTCATCGGCCAGCTCATCGGCTTCGACTACTCCGCGAGCCGATATCTTTCGGGCATCCGCGACGACGCGCGCCAGATGCGCGACCGCGCCTTCCGCTACGCCGGGCAGTTCTTCGCCGACATCTCGCGCGACTACCCCATCGTCCTCTACCTCGACGACATACACTGGGCCGACGACGGCTCGCTCGACTTCATCGACTACCTCGCGCGCGAGTGCGCGCCCGTGCCGATGATGATCCTCTGCCTGGCGCGCCCCGGTCTGCTCGAGCGCCGCCCCGCATGGGGCGAGGGGCGCGAGCGCCACGCGCGCCTCACGTTGCAGCCGCTCTCGAAGAAGGAGAGCCGCCAGCTCGTCGAGGAGATACTGCGCCGCGCGCGCGACGTGCCCGCGGGCCTGCGCGACGTGGTCGTCTCCGGGGCCGAGGGCAACCCTTTCTACGTCGAAGAACTCATCAAGATGTTCATTGACCAGAAGGTCATCGTGACGGGCGCGGAGGTGTGGAGCGTTGACGCGAGCCGACTCGGCGAGGTCAGCGTCCCCGCGACGCTGACGGGCGTCCTCCAGGCCCGGCTCGACCGTCTGACGCCGGAGGAGAAGTCGGTCTTACAGCGCGCCTCGATCATCGGGCGCATATTCTGGGACGGCGCGGTCGAGCACCTCGGCGCGCGCACGACGGGCGCGATCCGCCGCGACACCTCCGTCGAACGTTTCGTCGCGACGGGCGTACCCGCGGGCGGCGGCGCGGCAGTCGGCGAGGCGCTCGAATCGCACCGCCGCAAGGAGTTGATCTACAGGCGCGAAGCCTCGGCGTTTGCCGGCGCGCGCGAGTACATCTTCAAGCACGCGCTCCTGCGCGACGTGACCTACGAGAGCGTGCTGAAGCGCGAGCGGCGCGAGTACCACCGCCGCGCCGCCGAGTGGCTGGCGTGGCAGAGCGGCGGGCGCGCGGGCGAGTGCGCGGGACTGGTCGCCGAGCACTACGAGCGCGCGCAGGAGTTCGAGCCGGCGGCGGAGTGGTACGGGCGTGCGGGACGGCAGGCGCGCGAGACCTACGCGCCGGAGACGGCGATCAAGTACTACCGCAAGGCGCTCGACTTCCTCACCCGCGCGCCCGTGGCCGAAGACGAGTCGGACGCACTCGCCCGGCGGGCGCTGCGCGCCGAGTGGTGCGAGGGCCTGGGCGAAGTCCTGCGGGTGCAGGCGCGCTACGCCGACGCCGTCAAAGCCTACCAGGCGATGCGCCGGGCGGCGGAGGAATTGGGGCACGCGGCGGCGCAGGCGCGCGCCTGGAACGAGATCGCGCTCGCGCAGAGCGGCCAGGGCGACAACCGCGCGGCGCTCGACAGCGCGCGCCGCGCCGAACAGCTCGCGCGCCCTGCCGGACGCGGCGTGGCCGCGCTGACGGAGCTGGCGCGCGCCCTCAACTTGCAGAGCCAAGCCAGCACGCGCCTCGGCGACGTGCGGGCCGCGCTGATGCTGGCCGACCGCGCACTCACGCTCTCGGACGAGCTGGGCGACGAGGGGCGCCGCGTGCGCGCCGACAGCTTGAAGTCGCTCGGCATGGCCTACCACGCGCTCGGTCGCTTCGAGCAGGCCGAGGAGTTCAAGGAGCAGGCGCTTTCTACCTACCGCGAGCTGGGCGACCGGCGCTCGGTCGGCAACCTCCTCAACAGCCTCGGCGAGACGGCGCGGCTGCGCGGCGACTACGCGGCGGCCTTCGCCGCCTACCGGGAGGCGCTCTCAATCGCGCGCGAGATCGGCAACCGCAACGGCGAGATTCTCTACCTCAGCAACCTCGGCGGCGCGCGGGTGGGCTTAGGCGAGTACGACGACGCCGAGGCAGACCTCCGCCAGACAATCGAGCTGGCGACCGCCGCGGGTTACGTCGGCATCTCCGAGAACTATCGCTTCCTGGCCGAGGCGCTGCTCGGACAGGGGAGGCTCGAAGAGGCGCGCGAGGCGGCGCTGCGCGCGCTCGAACTCGGTCGCGAGATCGAGAACCAGGAGCACATCGCCGAAGCCTGGCGAGTCCTCGGCCTCGTCGCCTCGCGACTCAAAGCGCCCGTCGTCATCGACGGCGAGCCGCGCGACGCCGCCGCCTGCTTCAACCAGAGCCTCGAAATCTTCGCGCGCATCCAGATGGAGGCCGAGCGAGCGCGCACGCTGCGCGACTGGGCGCGCCACGAACTCGCGCACGGCGACCCGGCCCGCGGCCAGGAACTCTGGCGCGAGGCGCTCGAAGCCTTCACGCGCCTCCGGATGACGCTCGAAGTCGAGCGCATGACGGCTGAAGGCTGAGCCGCGCCGCGCGGCGGGCACAGGCCCCGCCGAAAAATCTCTTGCGCCCGCCCGGTCGCCGGTGATAAAGTCCGCGCCCACCCACCCACAAGAATTATTCGCTCGTTTTACATCGCCGAGGGCGTCCCTTTCGTTAACCCGGACTCGAATGAGTTAGACGGAGCGGCACCCTCGGACTTCTTCCGCGCTGCGGCTTCCCACCCTGGCCGTACCTGCGCTCGCCGGCGCGCCACCCAGCGCCCTCAGGAGACAATCCAAATGAACCGTCTCGCCTCGCGCTTCCGCGCGCAGCCTCTCGTCCTCTTCAGCGTCTCTCTCGTGCTCGCCTTCTTCGCTTGCCGCGCCGCCTTGCGCGCGCAAGACCTCGACGCCGTTTCGTTCGGCGGCACAGTCTCAGACCAGAACGGCGCGGTCGTCCCCGGCGCGAGCGTGACCGCGGCGCTGCTCGAAACGAAGTCGGTGCGCGCGGTCGTGACCGACGGCGAGGGGCGCTACCGCCTGGTCAAACTCCCGCCGGGCGAGTACGCCGTGCGTGTCGCCTGCCCCGGCTTCGCCGCCGAGGAGAGGAAGGGAATCGTGACCGTCGCGGGGCAGAGCGTGCGGCTCGACTTCACGCTGCGGCCCGCCGCGCTCGTGGCCGAGCAGACGGTCGTGAGCGGCTCGCAAGCGCCGCCCGTGGACACGACGCGCACGGTCGTCGGCGGCACGGTCACGCGCGAGGAGTTGGAGCGCCTGCCCGTCGCCACGCGCTCGCCGCTCGACTTCGTCTTCACGCTCGGCGGCGTGACGGAAGAACCTCTGTCAACGCGCGACGTGGCGGAAGACCGCGACCCGCGCGGGCGCGTCTCCATCCAGTCGTCGGCGACGACGCCGGAAGAGGCCGGCGTATTCGCGCTCGCGGGCGGCGCGGCCTACTCAAACAACATCACGATTGACGGCCTCGACGACAACGACGACCGCGCGGCGCGCGAGCGCTTCCAGCCATCGGTCGAAGCCGTCGCCGAGGTGCAGGTCATCACGAACCAGTTCTCCGCCGAGTACGGTCGCGCCTCCGGCGGTCGCGTCAACCTGCGCACGCGCGGCGGCACGGACGCGCTGCGCGGTCGCCTCTTCTACTTCTTCAAGGACGAGAGCCTGAACGCGAACACCCGGAACAACAAACGGCTCGGCCTCAAGCGACTGCCGCTCCAGGAGAACAACCCCGGCTTCACACTCGGCGGGCCGCTCTTTATGCCAAAGAGTTTCTTCGGGCCGTTCGGCTACGACGGCCACGGCAGGACTTTCTTCTTCGTCGCATACGAGCACGACTCCGTCCTCGACTCGACCCTGATTGACGCGCTCGTGCCCGTCGGGCAGAGCGAAGCGTTCCCGCTGCCGCGCCCGACGACGCTCGCCGGTCGCCGCTTCGAGCCTGCGGCCACGCCGCCCAACGCGCCCGCCGAACTCGCGCCCTTCGTCGAGCGCGTCTCCACGCCGCTGCGCACGCACACCTTCACCGCGCGCCTCGATCACAACTACACGGACACGCACAACGCCACCTTCCTCTTTCAACTCGGACGCTCGAAGAACCTCCGCCAGTTCGGCGGCGGCCTGCGTCTCGCCGAAAGCCTGCAAGGGCGCGAGCGAAACACCGACGCCTTGGCCTACTCCGACAACTTCGTCTTCTCGCCCACCCTCGTCAACCAACTGCGCGCGCAAGTCTCGCGCCTCCGGCCCGCGCTCCGCGCGCCGACGGGCGGCCCCGTCGTGCTCATCACGATCAACGACCCGCTCGTCGCGGGCGACCCGTCCGACCGCTCCGGCACACTCGTCGCCGGCTCCTCGACCAGCGGCGCGACCTCACGCACCGAGTCGCGCTTTCAAATCCAAGACACGCTGACCGCCGTCCGCGGCTCGCATTCTCTGAAGCTCGGCGGCGACTTCCAGCGCGTCCGCTCCACCTTCAACGACCTGACGGACGCGACCGGCACTTTCAGCTTCACGAGCGCGGGCGACTTCCTCGCCGCCGCGCCCTCGCGCTTCCGCCAGCGCTTCAACACCGAGTCCGTGCAGAGGAATTTTTACGCGGGGCTGTTCGTCCAGGACGAGTGGCGCGCCCGACCGAACCTCACGCTCGCGGCGGGCCTGCGCTACGAAAACGAGAGCGTCATACGCGACCGCAACAACTTCGGCCCGCGCCTCGCGCTCGCCTTCGACCCCTTCGGCACGGGCAAGACCGTTCTGCGCGCCGGCGCTGGCGTCTTCTACAACCGTGTGCTGCTCCGCACAGTTGACGACTTCACGCTCGGCCAGAACGTGATCGAGTTCGACACAGACAATCTTCCGCCTTCGGAGCGCCGCGCCTTCATCGCCGCGAACCTTCGCTTCCCGAACATGCTTGCCGCCGACTCGCCGCTCGTCCGGGAGTTCGGCGCGCGGCAGACGAGCTTCACGCGCCGCCTCGACCCACACTTGCGCATCCCGGAGTCTTATCAGTTCAACATTGGCTTCGAGCGCGAGGTCGGGCGCGGCCTCGTCTTTGAGGCGAACTACACCTTCAACCGCGCCGTACACCTCTGGCGTGAGTTCAACTCGAACGCGCCGCGCCTGCCGCAGGGTTTCAAGGACTTCAGCGAGTACCTTCTCTCCAGCGACTTCGCAAACTTCCGCGACGCGTCGGGCGCGCGCCCCGTCTACAACGCGAGCGCCGCGGGCGAACTCGTCCGCTTCAACGTCGCGCCGCCCGCATCTGATTCAATCACCCGCGTCGTCGAATTCGGAGTCCCCGTCTCCGTTTTTAATTTGGCGAGTGTCAACTCGACCACCACGCTCGACGCGGCGCTGGCCGCGCTACAGCCCCTGCGGCCCGACCCTTCGCGCGTGCAGGTCGAGCAGCTCGCGTCCGTCGGCAACAGCTTCTACCACGGGCTGACCGTCGAGGCGCGGCGCGGCTTCGCGCGCGGGAAGAGCGGCTTCGGCGGATCGTTGCGCGCGGCCTACACGCTCTCGCGCCTGATTGACGACGGCGTCGTGAACACTTCGAGCGCCCTGCGCGTCGGCGACTTCCGCTCCGAGCGCGCGCGTAGCCTCCTCGACCGTCGCCAACGCTTCGTCCTCTCCACAACGCTCGACGCGCCGCGCGCCTTCGGGCGTCTGCGCCTCGCCTCCGTCCTGCGCCTCGCGTCGGGCGCGCCCTTCAACCTGAGCGTCGGCGGCGTTGACCGCAACCTCGACGACGTGAGCAACGACCGCCCGTCCTTCGCGGGCGACACCAAGCTTCTCAGGTGGCGTCGGCCAGGCGACGCGCTCGACCCGCGCCTGCTCGCATCACTCCGCCTCCCGCTCATCGGCCAGACCGGCGACCTGCCGCGCAACGCCGGGCGCGGCCCCGCCTTCTTCACCTTCGACCTCAACCTCGCGCGCGAGTTCCGTCTAACCGAACACGCGCGCCTGCGGCCCACCGTCGAGATTGACAACGTGCTCAACAAGACCGTCTTCACCTTCGGCGCTGAATTTATAAATTTCAACGCGCTCCGCCCCGACGCGACCGACGAGCAGAAGCAGACCTTCGCCGACACCTTCCTCGTGCCCACGCACACGCTGAGGCCGCGGACGATGCGCGTCGGCGTGCGTTTTGATTTTTGAAGAGCTGGCGAGGCCGGAGGTAAAAAGGAACTGGGGGCATCTTGCCCGCTTGAGCGCGGACAGAACCGCGAGCGGTAGAGAGCGGGTACTAGCTTCGAGATACAAACCTCGTCCCGAAACATACACCCGCTCCTACCCCTCGCGGTTCTGATAAGCGTGCGCGCGGGTCGCCCTCGCTTCCTTCGCAGCGCTAGCGAGGGGCGGCTTGTGACGGCCCGGCCTGTCCGTTCGACTCTGTTTTCGCTTCCCGCGTCTTGTGGGATTTGTAGTTCGTCGCGGCCTTCTCGCAGCGCGCGCGGGAGCGCTCGATGCGGCGTCGCATCCACATGTTCATAAAACTCACCAGCCTTCCGAGAAAGTGTCGAGGAAAGCTTCAATCATGCGAGGATCAAATTGCCCGCCCGCCTCGCGGCGTAGCTCCATGAGCGCGTCCTCGCGGTCGCGCGGCGAGTTGTAGGCGCGGCGCGTGACCATCGCGTCGAAGGAGTCGGCCACCTGGACGACGCGCGCCATCAAGGGGATGTCTTCGCCGCCGAGCCGGTGCGGGTAGCCGCGACCGTCCCAGCGCTCGTGGTGGTGCTGCGTGCGTATGCGCAGCTCCGCGGGGAGGTCGAAGTAGGAGGCCAGGAGCGCGCCGAAGTCCGGGTGCAGGTTCAGGACGAAGCGCTCGAAGCGCGTCGGGCGGCGCGGGCGGCTGAGGATGAACTCGGGCACGAGAACCTTGCCGATGTCGTGCATCATCGCCGTCGAGGAGAGCTGGCGCAGGCGCGCGTCGTCGAAGCCGAGCGCGCGCCCGATGCGGTGCGAGTGGCGCGCGACGCGGACGCAGTGTTGATAGGTTGAGGGGCGCGTGCGCCGCAGGCGACCGACGAGAGCGCGGAAGCCGTCCTCACGCCGGCTCGCGCCCGCCGCCTTCAACGCCGCGCAGGCGCGTTGCAGGTGCCCGGCCCAACTGTCGTTCACCAGCCGAACCGTCGGCGTCAAAATCTCCAGCGACAACTCGTCTTGCATCGGCAACTCCTCGGACTCGGACGGCAATCCATCCGTTCAAGTCGGTCGTCTTCGGTCGCGCCCGCACGCTCGCCTGTGGAGGCGACCGCCAAGCTCTTTAAAGGGGAACTGCGGACGCACTTTTAATGTGCATTTGACGTGCCATGTTTCCCGCGTGCAACACGCGTTTCGCGCCAGCTACGCGCGGCACACATGCGTGCGAGAAAGGGGGCGCGCGGGAGACGAAAAAGGAGAATTTAGGGGCGAGGAGTTAAGACACGGGATGAAGTTTTCGGGCTCGCGCGGCGAGCGCGGCCTTGTGCCGCCGTGCCGCATTCTGCGTGGGCGCGTTGCGAATCGCACACGATATCGTGCCCGACCCGCGCGGGATCGTCGCGGTCGTCTGCCGGCGGCGCGCGCAAGCCTACAAGCGGGCGCGGCGCAGCAAGCTCGCAAGGCGAACCGGACGAAGGCTCTCACTACGACTGTGATAGACTCTGAACTCGGAGCGACGTGGCGGATGAGCGACCGCGAGAAGCCGAAGAGCCTGGAGGAGAGCGTCGAGGCGGCGTTGATTGACGCCGACCTGTTCGTCAAGTACCAGGCTCCGCAGCGAGCCATCGAGCGGCTTCAGGAGGCCGTCGCGCACCACCCGCGCTCGATAGTCCTGCGCGAGAAGCTGCGCGAGATCGCCGTCTCCTACGGGCGCGGGGACGAGGCCGCGCGCCAGTGCCTCACGCTCGTCAACCTCTACATCTCGCGCGAGAACTTCGAGTCGGCGCACGAGCGCCTGCTCGAAGCCAAGCACATAGACCCGCGCATCAACATCGCGCCCGGATTCGAAGCCATACGCCGCGCGCGGCGGCCCGACCTGCAACAGCACGCGGCACAGCCCGCGCCGCCCGCGGCGGTCGCCAGCCGCCACGTCACCTTCGCCGGCGACCTCTCAACGGTCAGCATCTTCGACGCCTTTCAGGTCATCGAGAACTCGCGCCTCACCGGCGCGCTCGCAATCGAGAGCGCCGGGCGGCAGGGGCGCGTGCTCTTCAACGACGGGCGCATTGTTGACGCGGAGTGCGGCGAGGCGCAGGGCACGCCGGCCTTCCGCCTCATCGTCGAGGTCACCGCCGGCGCGTTCGACTTCGAGAAGGCCCCCAGCGAGTTCGTCGTCCGCATTCAGGCCCTCAGCAACACCAACCTCATCCTCGACACGCTGCGGCAGTTGGACGAGGAGAAGCAGGAAAACCAGTAGGCAGACGGCAGGGGCAGGAGGCAGTAAGACTTCTGAACTGAGCGGCTGAGGTAAGGCGGCAACGCCGACAACGCGAAGACACATGCCTCCTGCCCCTGCCGTCTGCCTACTGGTTTTCAGTCCATCAGCACGCGCGTGCGCAGGGACTCGGCGACTTCGAGGGCGGCGAGCAGGCGGAGGAACTGCTGGTAGTTGCGGCTGCGGGCGCGGACGCGCTGGCGCTCGTCGTCGGAGATGTCCTGGCGGAGGATGAGGTCGAGGAAGTCGCGGTAGTCGGCGGTGGCGGCGAGCGGCAGCTCGCGCGTGTAGGTCGTGCGCTCGGCGTCCTCGGAGGTGAAGCCGGCGAAGGCGTCGAAGAGGTTGTCGGTCGTCAGGTGCGCGCCCTGGCGCGCGAGCTTGATCGGCAGGCGCAGCTCGAAGAAGCGCAGGCCGTTCGAGGTCGTCACGGCGCGCAGAGACTTCGTGCCCTCGCCGTCGAAAGGCGAGTCGGCGTCGAGCAGAACGCGCAGGAGGCGCGGCCAGTCCTGCTCGTCCACGGTGTCGAGCGTGAGCTGCACGCGGTCGGCCAGGAACTTCTCGAACTGCGCCTCCATGGGGTAGGTGATGCGCCCCAGGCAGCCGACGGGTTCGCCCTCGCCCGCGGCCTCGTAGGGCAGGCGCGCGGGGCACTTCGCACAGACGACCGTCTCCTCTTTCATGTGCTCGATCTCGTCTGCCGCGCGCTCGACGAAGCGCACCTTCTCCTCCGAAGGCGCGAGGTGCTCGCCCGTCGTCAGGCGTGTGTGCAGGCTCCCCAAGCGGCCCCACGCGCGCAGGTGTTCTTCGTCGTAGCGCGCGCGCAACGTACAGGGGTATTCGATGGCGAACTCTAAAGACAAACTCTTCTCCCGTCCGGTTCGTGTGTGGCCGAGCCGGAGCGCGACGATTGAGGGGCGTGCTCCGGCCCTGCCGACGTTTATAATAACAGAGTCCAGAGGCGAAGCATCAACTACCTTGCGCGCGCGGCGAAATTGACCGAAAAACTCGCCCGCCGTCACCGGCGGCGAGTCGAATCGGACGAAGCTCGCAGGCGTGTGAAGTTTCCGTGGAGTCGAAGGAGATGGCAGCCGCGCTCGAAGTCCCCGGCCCGAAGACCTTCTGGCCGGGCGGCCACCTGTTCTACTTCCGCCGCGACCCGCTCAAGTTCTTCACGCGGCTCGCGCGCGAGTACGGCGACGTGGTGCAGTTCAGGGCCGGGCCGCAGCGCGTCTTCCTCCTCAACCATCCCGACTACGTCCGCGACCTCCTCGTCACGCACCACGGGCGATTCCACAAGGGGCGCGCCCTGCAACGCGCAAAGCGGCTCCTCGGCACGGGGCTTTTGACGAGCGAGGGCGAGTTCCACCGCCGCCAGAGGCGTCTGGCGCAGCCCGCCTTCCACCGGCAGCGCGTTAACTCTTACGCGCGCGTGATGACGGAGTTCGCGTCGGAGACTTCTGCGCGCTGGCGCGACCAACAGACGCTCGACATCTCGGAAGAGATGTCGCGGCTCACGCTTTCAATCGTCGGCAAGACGCTCTTCGACGCCGACGTTGGGCGGGACGCCGACGAGGTCGGCGCGGCGCTCACCGAAGTGATGAACCTCTTCAACTATCTGATGCTTCCGTTCTCCGAGCTTCTGGAGAAACTCCCGCTCCCGCCTCAGCGCCGCTTCCGGCGGGCGCGTGCGCGGCTCGACCGCATCATCTACCGCATCATCGAGGAGCGCCGCCGCGGAGGCCGTGACCGCGGCGACCTCCTCTCGATGCTCCTCTTCGCCGTGGACGAGGAGGGCGACCGCAGCCGGATGAGCGACGAGCAACTGCGCGACGAAGTGATGACCATCTTCCTCGCCGGCCACGAGACGACAGCCAACGCGCTCACCTGGGCCTGGTACTTGCTCGCGCAGAACCCGGAGGCCGAAAAGAAGCTGCACGCGGAACTCGACCGCGTGCTTGAAGGCGGGAGGCTGCCGACCGTCGAAGACCTGCCGGCCCTTCGCTACGCGGAGATGGTCGTCGCCGAGACGATGCGTCTCTACCCGCCCGCGTGGGCCATCGGTCGTTTGGCGATTGAAGACCACGAGGCCGGCGGCTATCTCATCCCGCGCGGCTCGCTCGTCCTCGTCAGCCAGTACGTCATGCACCGCGACCCGCGCTTCTTCCCAGACCCCGAACGCTTCCGCCCCGAACGCTGGACGCCCGAAGCGAAAGAAGCGCGCCCGCAGTTCTCCTACTTCCCCTTCGGCGGCGGGGTGCGCCGCTGCATCGGCGAGGGCTTCGCGTGGACGGAGGGCGTGCTCCTCCTGGCCGCGCTCGCGCGCCGCTGGGCGATGCGCCTCGCACCCGGCCACGCGGTCGAGCCGCAGCCCCGCATCACGCTCCGACCGGGCAAGGGTGGCGTGTTGGTGAGGCTGAAAAGCCGTGAACCGTGAACCGTAAACCGTGACTGGAAGGCTTGAATCTCGTCACGGTTCACGGTTCACGGTTCACGGCTCTTTCCTGTTAAGCTTAACCGCCTTTTACAACGAGGAGGAGCTAAGAGTTGGCCGTCACGCAGGAGTTCATCGAGACGTTCAAGGTCATCTGCCCGGCCTGCAAGGGCAAGGTCGTGTTGAAGGAGGACGGGAGCGGCATCAAGTGTCTTGAGTGCCGGCGCGTCTATCCAGTCCGCAACGACATCCCGGCGATGATCGTCGAAGAGGCGACAATCGAGGATGAAGAGCCTCAGAAGACAGGCTGAGTCGCGGACGCAAACTCACGCACACGCGTTCGCGCCGACGACTGCCGCAATCGCCGTCGGCGAGGGCGAGCCGCGACCGCTCGCGCCCGCGCGCTGGGACTGGACGGCGGTGCGCCGCGTGCTCGTCGTGCGCCTGCGCTCGGTGGGCGACACGGTTCTCGCGACGCCCTCGCTTCACGCGCTGCGCCGCTTCCTGCCCGCCGCGCGCATAGACGTGCTTCTCGAAGACTGGGTCGCGCCGCTCCTCGAAGGCTTCGCGGAAGTTGACCGCACCGTCGCCGTCCGCCGCAAGAGCAAGTCTTCGCGCTTGCAGGTTGCGCGACAACTTCGCGCCGAGAATTACGACGTTGTTTACAACCTCCACGGCGGCAGCACCGCCGCGCTGCTCGCGCGCGCGACCGGAGCGCCCCACCGCGTCGGCTACAGCGACTACGCCTACGCGTCTCTGCACAACCACGCCGCGCCGCCCTCTTCGGAACTCTGGGGGCGCGAGCAGACTCACTCCGCCGAGCAGCAGCTCGCGCTCTTGGGTTGGACGGGCGTGCCCGTCACGGACAGACCCGCGACGCGCCTCGCCGTCACGCCCGGAGCCGCGTCGCGCGTCGCGCAACGGCTCCACGACGCAGGCGTTGACGACGGCGACGCCTTCGCGCTCGTCCACCCGGCGGCGGCCTTCGACACGAAGACCTGGGCGGCGGAGAACTTCGCGCGCGTCGTCGAACACCTCGCCGCGCGCGGCATCGGCGCGGTCGCCGTCGCCGCGCCGGGCGAATCACGAATTATAGAAGACGTGCGCGCACACTCGCGCGCGCCGCTCGTCTCGTTCACAGACCTCTCGCTCCCGGAGTTGACGGCGCTCGCCGCGCGCTCGGCGCTCTTCGTCGGCAACGACAGCGGAGTGGCACACATCGCCGCCGCCGTGCGTGTACCGCAGGTCGTCGTCTTCGGCTCGTCGAACGTCGCGCACTGGCGACCTTGGGCGCAAGCGCCTTCGGAGGTCGTCCGCGAGGAGATGCCCTGCGCGCCGTGCCCCGGCTATACTTGCGCGGAGTTCGACGCGCCCGAATGCATCCGCCGCGTTCCCATAGAGCGCGTGACCGCGGCAATCGAGCGTGTACTTTCAAAAGCAGTGACGAGTGACAGATGACGAGTGCCGAACTAAGGCAAGTTACGAGAGCACGCTTTCAGTTCTCGACTCGTCGCTTGTCATTCGTCACCCGTCGCTTCTCACTTGCCACTGCTCTCGTATGAGTCAACTGACAGCAGAACGCGCGGGCGAGATCGTCGCCGCGATGAGAGACAGGACGGTCGTCGTCTTCGGCGACGTGATGCTCGACGAGTTCGTGTGGGGCGACGTGACGCGCATCTCGCCGGAAGCGCCCGTGCCGGTCGTGGATATTAGGCGCGAGTCGGTGCATCTGGGCGGCGCGGCGAACGTGCTGGCGAACCTGCGCTCGCTCGGCGCGCGGGCGGCGGTCGTCGGCGTGGTGGGGAACGACCGCGCGGGCGAGCGCGTGCGCGCGGAGCTGCGCGAGGCGGGCGCGCTCGACGCCGACGAGAACATAATCGTTGACGTGAGCCGACCGACCACGCTCAAGACGCGCATCATCGCGCACAGCCAGACGGTCGTGCGCGCAGACCGCGAGCGGCGCGCGCCCTTGGACGGCCCCACGGAGGAGCGCGTCGTCGCGGCGCTCAGGAAACTTTTGCGCGGGGCGGACGCGCTCGTCGTCTCCGACTACGACAAGGGCGCGGTCACGTCGGGCGCGCTCGACGAAGTCCTGCCGCTCGCGGAGGTGGCGGGCGTGCCCGTGCTCGTTGACCCGAAGATTCGCAACTTCAACTCCTACCGCCCGGCCACGCTCGTCACACCGAACCACCATGAGGCGCTGCGCCTGACGAACAGCGAGGACGACACAGACGAGGGCATGGCCCGCGCCGCTCGTGCCATACGCGAACGGCTCGGTTGTCGTTACGTTCTCATCACGCGCGGCGAGCGCGGCATGATGCTTCTCGAAGCGGACGGCGAGCCGGTTTACGTCCCGACCGCCGCGCGCGAGGTCTATGACGTGACGGGCGCGGGCGACACGGTGATCGCGACGCTCGCCGCCTCGCTCGCTGCGGGTGCGACGCTCGTCGAGGCGGCGATGCTCGCCAACCACGCCGCGGGGATAGTCGTCGGCAAGGTCGGCACGGCAACAGCCGACGCCGAAGAGTTGCTCGCCTCGATCAAGTCGGACGCCGACCGCCGGGCCTGAAGCCGTGGCGGGCGGAAAATTTTCCAGCACACCGGAAGACTTCAAACACATGCCAGCCAGAAAAGGTTCGTGGGCGGGGCGCGGGGGCGACTCAACTCTCCTCGCCCTTATTCTTAACCCTTCGCTCCCTCTCGTTTTTAAACATTCGCTCTCCCTCGTTCTTCTCCCCGCGCTGCTCCTGGGCCTCGCGCCGCGGCCCGCGCGCGCGGCGCAGACGCAGTCGCGCGAGCGGCGCGCGACCACGCGGCAGGCGTCGTCCGCGACGACGCCCGCGCCCGCGCAAACTCCCGCGCGCCCGACGCCGACACCCGCGACGACGCCCGCCGCGACGCAGACGCCCACGCCTTCGGCGACGACGCCCGCGCGGCAGGCGAGCGCGCCGCAGACGCTCGAAGAGTTGCGCGCGCGCCTGCGCGAGATAATTGCGAGGCCGGAGTTCGCTTCGTCGCGCCTCGCCGTCAAGGTCGCCTCGCTCGACACGGGGCGCGTGCTCTTCGAGCAGGACGCAGGGAAGTGGATGCAGCCCGCGTCGAACATGAAGCTCTACACGGTGGCCGCCGCGCTCGACCGGCTCACGCCCGACTTCCGCTTCGTCACCTCGGTCTATGCGCCCGCGCGCCCCGACACGTCGGGCACTGTGCGCGGCGACCTCGTCATCTACGGTCGCGGCGATCCCAGTTACGCGACGCGCTTCAACCCCGCAGGCGACACGGACTACTACCGCGCCATCAACGAGCTGGCCGCAAACGTCGTCAAGGCGGGCGTGCGCCGCGTCGAGGGCGACTTGGTCGGCGACGAGAGTTACTTCAGCGGCCCGTCGCTCGCGCCCGGCTGGGAGTGGGACGACCTTCAGTGGTGGTACGGCGCGGAGGTGAGCGCGCTCACCGTCAACGACAACTCGGTTGACCTCTCGGTCAAGCCCGGCGCGCGCGTCGGCGACCCGTGCGTCATCACGGTCGGCCCCTCGATGCCCTTCGTCACCGTCGTTGACCGCACGACCACCGCCGAGCGCGGCACGCGGCGCGACGTGAGCGTCCACCGCGCGCTCGGCCAGAACACAATCGAGGTGCGCGGCACGCTTCCGCTCGACGACCGCGGCCTCTCGGAGAGCGTCGCCGTCTCGCACCCGGCGCTCATGTTCACGACGATGCTGCGCGCGGCCCTCGAACGCCAGGGCGTCGCCTTCACGGGGCAGACGCGAACGGTTGACGCGCAAAGTAGGGCCGACAACAACCAGCCTCTTCAAGTCTCCTCGCTCGTCGAGATCGCCACGCGCCAGTCGCCGCCGCTCTCGGTCATCGCTGCGAAGACCTTGAAGCCGAGCCAGAACCTCTACGCCGAACTCATCCTGCGCGCGCTCGGCAAGGCCGCGGCGACCGACCCGCGGCAGGCGACTGCGGACGCCGGCGTCGAGGCCGTCAGGAAGTTTCTGGCGAAGGCCGGGGTTGACGAGCGCGTCAGTATGCTCGACGGCTCCGGCCTCTCGCGCGCCGACCTCGTCACCGCCGACGCGACGCTTCAACTCCTGACGTACATGAACCGACACCCCGCCGGCGCGGTCTTCCGCGAGGCTTTGCCAATCGCGGGCGTGGACGGCACGCTGCGCAACCACATGAAGGGCACGCCCGCCCAAGGGAACGTCCGCGCCAAGACGGGCACGCTCGGCACGGCCAACTCGCTCTCCGGCTACGTCCTCAGCGCCGCAGGCGAGCGCCTCGTCTTCTCCCTGATGGTCAACAACCCGCCGCGAGACCTGGACGCGCACGTCGCCTTCAACGACGCCGTCGCCGTGCTGCTCGCCTCGTTCGCGGGGCGGTCATAAGAAATAGTTCAAAGTTCAAGGTTCAAAGTTCAAAGTTAGCGTGCCAGGAGCGACCGGTCACATTACGGCTTTGAACTTTGAACTTTGAACTTTGAACTTTAAACTTTGAACTCGTATGCAGTTCACCAAACTCCACGGCTACGGCAACGACTACCTCGTCTTCGAGGCGGAGCAGCTCGCGCCCGTCGGCTGGCGAATCGGCTTCGAGTCCGTCAGCGAGTCGAACCCGCTGGGCGATTTCGTGCGGCGCGTCTGCGACCGCCACTTCGGGGCGGGCGCGGACGGCGTCGCCGTCGTCGAGCGTCTGACCGGGGGCGGCTACGCGGATTTCGTCCTGCGCATCTTCAACCCCAACGGCAGCGAGGCCGCGATGTCCGGCAACGGCTCGCGCTGCGCCGCCGCGTACCTTTACTTCGGCGGCCTCTGGGCGAACGAGGAGCTGCGCTTTCGGACGCGGGCCGGCGTCAAGCGCTTCCGCCTGCGCGAACGCACGGGCGGCGGCAGTTTCCGCTTCGAGGCCGAGATCGGGCAGCCGCGCTTCGACAGCGCCTCGATCCCAATGCTCACGCTCGAACCGCTCTCGGAGGTGCGCGACTACCCGCTCGCCCTCGCCGACGGCGAGACGGTCACGGTCACGGCCCTACAGATGTGCAATCCGAACTGCTGCGTCTTCGTCGAGGACTTCGGGCGCGCGGACTGGCGTCGCCTCGGTCGCACGATAGAGTCGCACGACGCCTTTCCCGAACGCACGAACGTCGAATTCGTCCGCGTGGTTGACCGTCGGAACATAGAGGCGCGCGTCTGGGAGCGCGGCGCGGGCGAGACACTCTCCTCCGGCACGGGCGCTTGCGCGGCGGCGGTCGCCTCGATTGTCGGCGGCCACACCGAGCGACACGTCAGCGTGCGTATGCCCGGCGGCACACTCGAAGTCCTCTGGCGCGACGACGGTGAAGTCTTGCTAACGGGCACGGCGGAGGTCATCTACCGCGGCGAATGGCTGAAAGAACAGGAGGCAGACGGCAGGGGCAGGAGGCAGTAAAAACTTTTGAGAAGCGGCTGAGGTAAAGCGTCAAGGCCGACGACGCGAAGCCCCTGCTTCCTGCCCCTGCCGTCTGCCTCCTGGTTGTCCTTTCGGTACGCTGCTGGACAAAAATTGAGGGCTTGTGGTAGCCTCTGTCGCGTGACAAGCGGACGACAGTTCGCTTGTCATTCTTTTTTCCGGTGTTTTTTCGGCGCTCCGCATCAAGGACGTGGTTCCCCACTCCGGCTGACTCAACTTCACTCCTAGAGCCGGGGGTCGAGGACGGGAGGCAACTAACCTACTCGCGCGCCGCCGAAAGACCCCAAACTATCGGGAGGAGAACCGAATGAGTAAACCCCTTTTGGGGGGGAGTGCGGCGGCGGTCGCGCTTCTCTCCGCTTCGTTGCTCTTTTACGCGCAACCTTCGGTCGCAGAAACCCTCGCAGCAGCCTCGCAGGAGATTCAACAAAAAGGCGGAGTCCAGACGATAAAAGCCCCCGGCGCGGACTTGTCACCGACGACGGACGCCGCCGAAACGGGCGTCGCCGCAAGCGACGCGGAAAAACCGAACACGACCGAGAAGGACGCGGGGAGGCTCGCGGCACTGGCCGTGAGCGCCGCGTCGGAATTGAAAGAAGAGACGGAAGCGCCGGCCCCGGCACTGTCCTTCACGGCCACGGCCTACAGTCTTCGCGGGCGCACCGCGAGCGGCAGGGCGGTCAGCCGCGGCGTCATTGCCGCAGACCGGAGGCTCCTGCCCATCGGGACGCGCGTGCGGCTCGATGCCGGCCAGTACAGCGGCGAGTACGTCGTCGCCGACACGGGCGGCGCGGTGCGCGGGCGCAAGATTGACATCTGGGTTCCGAACACGGGCGAGGCTATGCGCTTCGGGCGGCGTCCCGTCCGTCTCACCGTCCTGACGCGCACACGTCAGCGGACGGCAAGTCAGCAGGGCCGCAGGTAACAACTGGATTAACTCATTCAGCATTCAACGCTGAAACGCCGAGGCCGCCGTCTTTTTTGAACGGCGGCCTCGAAATTTAGAACAATTTGCCAATGGATAGAGAACAGGATCAGAGCATCCCGCAGGCCGCGCCGCTCGTCGAAGTCCGGCGCGGGCCTATCGTCGAGTCGCGCCACCGCGGGCACGTCGCCGCCGTAGGCGGCGAAGGCCATCTCGTCGCCAGCCTCGGCCAGCCTAAAGCCGTCACCTACCTCCGCTCGTCCGCCAAACCGTTCCAGGCGCTGCCCCTCTCCACGAGCGGGGCAGCCGACCGCTTCGGCTTTAACGAAATCGAGTTGGCCGTCGCCTGCGGCTCGCACAGCGGCGAGGACTTGCACGCCGAGACGGTCGCAGGGATGCTCAAAAAGATCGGCCTGGACGAAAGTTTTCTGAAGTGCGGAGTCCACGAGCCTTTCGACCGCGAGACTGCCGAGCGGCTGCGCGCGCGCGGCGAGCGGCCCACGGTGCTTCGCAACAACTGCTCCGGCAAGCACACAGGCATGCTCGCGCTCGCCCTGCATCTCGGCGCGCCGCCCGAAACTTACGATGACCCCGATGGCCCCGTCCAGCAGGCAATCCTGCTCGCCGTCTCCCGGCTCTCCGGCGTCGCGGTCGAAGACGTAACCGTCGGCACGGACGGCTGCGGCGTCCCCGTCTTCGGCGTGCCCGTGCGCGCGATGGCGCTCATGTACGCGCGCCTGGTCGCGCCGCCGCCGGATTTTGACGAGACGACGCGTCGTGCGTGCCAGCGTATAGTCGCGGCGATGACCGCGCACCCGGAGATGGTCGGCGGAACGACCGAGCGCTTCGACACGGAGGTCATGCGCGCGGCGCGCGGGCGCGTCGTCTCGAAGATTGGCGCGGAGGGCGTTTACACGGCGGGCGTGCTCGCTTGCGAGGCTTGGCCGCGCGGGTTGGGTCTGGCCTTCAAGATCGAGGACGGTGAAGACCGCCGCGCCAGATCAACTATTGCCATCGAGTCTCTGCGACAGCTCGGTGTATTGGATGAGAACGCGCGCGAAGCCCTCACGCCCTACTCCCGCTTCCCCGTCAAGAATCACAGAGGCGACATTGTGGGAGAAATCAAACCATATTTTGAACTCAAGCGGTCGTGAATGTACGCTCCGGCACTCAAGCTGAATTCCTCCGTGTAACGTAAGCGTTCGAACTCACGGCAAGAAGTATTGATTGGGTACAAGTCCGATGACCGAAGTCGTCGGTTGGTTGATCTCAAACGTAACCGCGGCGGATAAAATTTAGGCGGCTTTTATTGGAGAAAAGTGCCGAAGCGGTTTCCTCAGTCGAATGAGGAGGGACTACTGGCATGCACGTTGCTCAGGCAGAACACAGATAAAATTGTAGGGTGTAAATAGAGTTATCGGGTCAGGCTCGGAGACGGCTAGTGAGTGAAAGCTTTGGGGGAGGTTTTCTCTCACTTCAAGCGGGCGACAACTCTTTGGGGGAACGGAGTGGTTGTCAGCATAGCAGTCGAAGGGCATCGTTTAGCGGGTTACTGATTCCGTTTCTGTAGGGGTTTGGGGGAGCCCCGCAGTAAGATCAGTAACCCGCATATTTTTGGCCGGGTGCTCTATTAACAAAAAAGCGCCGTGAGTGTTTAGCTCACGGCGCTTTTTTTCTGCTCAGGGGAAAGCCTCTCCGGCCTACGGAACGTTTCGGCGGGCGTCACTCTTTGCCGCGACCGACAAGCTTCGTCGTGGCACGGGGCGCGTTCAGGTCTTCGATGTCGAGGCGCAGCATGCCGCCCGCGTCCGAGTAGATTTCCTGCGCGGTGTTTCTGGCGCGCCGGTAGAGGAAGACCGCGCCGCCGATTGCGCCGCCGACGCCGAGGCAGAGGAGGATGGCGAGGCCGGTGGTGATGAGCGTCGTGACGATGACGCTGCCCATCGTCGAGGTGTAATACTTCGTCGCGATCTCTTCGGCGTGCGGGTTACGGCCTAACCAGCGCACGTCCTTCTCGTACTTCACGCCGGAGACGAGCTTGTCCGCCGCCGCCGCGTCCGGCGTGTCGAAGACGAAGACCGAGTAGTTGCCGACGCGTTTGTAGGCGGACGGCACGGGCTGTCCCGCCGCGCGGAGCTGCGCGATGCGCTCGTAGATTCGCGCGTCGTTGTCGGCGGCGTACTGAGGCGTGGTGAACTCAACGATGACGAGCCGCCCGCCTTCGTACTTTGCGGTGACGGCCTCGGTTCCCCCGTCGAAGCTGACGGCGTCGAGCGCGGGCCTATTCCCGGCGGCCTGTTGCAGCGCGGGCAGGCTCACAGCGTAGCCGACACCTTCGTTGACCTTCTTCTCCCAGTCCGGCAGGTGCATGACGAGAACGGGAACATCGCCCGTCTTCTCAGGTGCGAGCCTCGCGCCGTTCGCCGGAGACTGTGCCGACGCCACGCCAAAGGGGAGGGCGAGGAGCGCGAAGGCGAACAGGAATCTCATCAACTTCGATGCGTGCACTTTGAAACCTTCCCGGCCAACACAGGAGCGCCCGCGCGGGCCGCGGCGCTGCGGCGGCAAAACGTTTGGATGAATTAGACAACAGCGCCGTTGTGTTGGTTCCGCCGCGTTAATGATAAGGCCGGCGTTCATGTCAGCGCCAGCGGCGGAGTTCGCGCAGGAGGAGGTCTGCGTGGCGGCGCGGGTCGGGGATGTTTCTGAGCGCGGTGGTGCCGCCGGTCTCGCTCGCGTTGTCTATGACCAGGTTACCGAAGCGGAGCAGGCGCTGGAAGACGTTCGCGCTGACGGTCACGTCCTGGATGTTTCGCAGGGGAATGTTGCGCGTCGTCCGCGAGACGAGTCCCTGGTCAATTTCGATCTTCGAGTCGGTGAGCGTGTAACGCACGGTGTTGCGCCGGAGGTGCTTGTAGGCCGGGACGAGCAGCAGCGCGAGCGCGAGCGGGATAGCGATGAGGAGCGGGACTTTTAAGAACGCGAGGAGCGCGATCAGCGCGACTCCGCCGAGCGCGGCCAACGCGTAGCCAAGCTTGATGAAGAGGAGCGTCGGTCGGACGGTGAAGACGACCTGTTCCTCACCGCCGCGTTCGTCGGGGCGGCGCTCCGGTACGGGCGAGGGCGTGCGGACGGGGAGCGGCTGAACCGGCTGCGGGCGTGGCCCCGCGACGCGCGTCTCTTCGGACGCGACGCGCGTCGTCTCCTGAGAGACGCGCGTCTGCTCGGAGTCCGCGGGCGCGCCGCACGAGGCGCAGAAGCGCGCCGAGGGTGTCAGCCGCCCGCCGCAGTTGTAACAGTTGTCCATCCGGGTCTTCACTCCGTCTTACTCAGTCTTCACTCCGCCCTCGCCGAAGTTGCGGAGCGCGTCGAGCAACTCAACGGGGTCGTAGGGCGAGTCCACAGTGCGGCGCGCGCCCACCTCCTGCGCCTCGCGCCGGAGGTCTTCGCGCCCGGCGGGCAAGAGCATCAGCGCGGGCGGCGACGCGCTCGCGCCCGACTGCTTGGCGAGTCGCCGGAGCATCTCCGCGCCGTCCATGCCGTGCAGCTCGTAGTCAACGAGCAGCAGGTCGGGCCGGTCAATGCGCAGGAGGTTCAGCGCGTGGTGGCCGTCGAAGGCTGCGCGCACCTCGAAGCCTTCCGAGCGCAGCAGAAGATTGACCTGCGCCATGCGCGCCGCGTCCGAGACGACGAGCATCAGCCGTCGCAACTTGCCTCCCGCGCGCCTCCCGCCCGCCAGCGTTGCGGCGTCGGGCATCGCCGTCGCGCCCCTCCCGTCTCCCGCCTGCGCCTCAGTCTTCGACTCACTCATGCCGGTCACGTCTGAGCTTAACGGCGACTCCTTCCTGCGTTCCCTTGATTCGACGCGCGCAGCCCTCGCCGTCCTGCGGGCCGTCTCCGACGCCGCCAGTCGTCCCGTGCGCGAAGGCGACGGGGGGCGCGCGCCTTCGACACCGTAAACGAAGAGGCGCTCGTTTGAGTTCTCCCCGCGCCCGCGTTCGAGCGCGGCCTCGGCCTGCTCGACGAGTTGCTCGACCTCTGCGGCATCCGAGGGGAAGGACGAGAGGCCGACGAAGAGATCGCCGCCGGGGATTGCCGACAGGAACTCTTCGCGCAGGCTCGCGAGCGCCGAGCGCGCGGCCTCCGAGTCCGCGCCGGGCAGATAGACGAGCAGCGTCGCCGGCCCGTAGAAGGCCACCGCGTCAACTCTGCGCAGGTTGAGTTTCAGGAAGCCGTGCGCGGCTGCGAGAGTCCGTCCGGCGTTTGTGTCGGACTGAGTGCGTCCGCCATCGGCGGAGTCCGCGCCGCCGCGCGCCTCGACGAGTGCCAGCGTGCCCGTCAGTCCTTGCCGCGCGTCGGCGGCGACGGCGTCGAGGAGGAAGATGAAGTTGTCTATCTCGTCGCGCTGCTCAGGCCGGGCGGGCGCGCTGCGGCGGCCCGCCTCGACGCGCCAGAAGAGCGCTTCGAGGCGCGCGCGAATCTCCTCGCGCGGCGCGTCCTCGGCGAAGTAGTCGTCCGCGCCGACGCGCAGGGCCACGCTGCGCAGCGTCCGCTCGTCCGTGCGGAAGAGGAAGACGACGGGCAGCGCGAAAGCCGCGGGCGCAGTTCGCAGGCGACGCGCGAGCGTGACCAGGCGGCCCTCGCCTCCGCGCGAGCCGAAGGCTATGAGGATGACGGACGGCGCGTTCTCTTCGACGCGACGCGACGCCTCTTCGACGCCCGCGCGCTCGACCTCGAAGCCGATGGCCGCGAGACTTTCTCGCAACACCTCAGCGTTCGCCCCGTCGTCGGCGACGAGCAGGGCGCGGCGCGCGTCGGCCCGGCGGTCATCGGGCGTCGGACGTTCGTCAGGCGTCGAATGTTCGTCGGCGGCGGGTTCAGTCATCTTCGACCGTGCCTCGTCGTGCATCTCTGATGTCTTCGTCGTGCGGACGAACGGGCGCGACGGACATCCACACCGGGCGCGCGACTCGTCCTCCGTCTCAATCATACCGCGACAGCGCGCGTTGCCAACAGCGGAGGGCGCGGCCCAAAAGAAGAACGGGACGGCTCGGAGTCCGTCCCGTCACACTGTTCCTGGTTTCACAGCTTAGGTCACTGGCTGACGAGGTGCAGCTTGCCGTCGGGCGTGCGCACGGCGAAGACGCTCCGCTCGTAAACGAGCGGCGGCGGCTCGGCGGCCTTCAGCCTGGCGATCTGCGTGCGCGACACGCGCGGGGCCGTGCGCGCCGTCGAGGGGTCGCGCATCAACTCGTAGCGCTCGGAGATGCGGCGCACGTACTCCTGCGTCTCGCTGTAAGGCGGCACGCGGTTGCCGTACCGCATCACCGCGCCCTCGCCCGCGTTGTAGCCCGCGAGCGCGAGCCGCACATCGCCGCCGAACGTGTCGAGCAGGAAGCGCACGTAGCGCGCGCCGCCCTCGATGTTCTGCCGCGGGTCGAAGATGTTCGAGACGCCGAAGCGCGCGGCGGTGCCCGGCATCAATTGCATCAGGCCGCGCGCGCCCTTGGGCGAGACGGCCATGCGCCTGAACGAAGACTCGCGGTGCATGATCGAGTAGAGCAGCAGCGGGTCAACGCCGTTGCGCGTCCCCGACTCGGCGATGTACGAGTCAATCGCCGCGTCGCCCGTCGAAAAGCCGCCGAGCGACTTGGCTGTCGCCGCAGACGCCGCGGGCGCAGGCGGAGTGATGTTGGCGATGAGGCTGCCGGAGAAAGGCTGGGTGCCGGACGGGGCAGACGCCTCGACGATGCGCGCGGTCAGCTTCAGCTTCCTGTTCTGGGCGGCGGGCTTAGCCTTGGCGGGCGTCTGGACGCGCACGCCATCGCGCGTGTCGAAGTTGTCGAAGCGGTAGCTCTCCTGCGCGGAGGCGTCGAGCGAAATGAAGACGAAGAGGGCGAAGAGCAGGGGGATTTTTTTCATGTCGGTTGCCGGCACGGTTCGCGCGGCGTGCGCGTGCGTCCGTGCGTTCTCAATGAGCCGGTGGGCGTGCTCGAAAAAGTTCGATTGAGGGCGTGGCATCCAGCCGGTTTCAAACGCGCCCGGTCGAGCGCTAAACCAGAATAACACAGCGGCCCGGTGTGTTCAACGACATTTACACAATTGTTTAACCACAATTATTTGGGAGTTTACCTTACCGTGAGATGGGTGGATGACAAATCCGGTGCATCCGTCAGGTGAATTGACAGGGCGTGTATGATAGAGACTCTTTCAGAGGGAAGCTTCACTGTCAACGGATTAACTCGTGCGCCGCCACCACCCGCCGGTGCAACTCACGAAACAGGAGAACGCAATGAAAAAACTGCTCATCGTGACGCTCGCGGCACTGCTCGCTCTCTCAGTCTCGGCAGCCGCGCAGAACGCCAACACATTCACTACAGCCAGGAACGGCAACGCGAACGCCCAGAAGAAGCGCGGGCCGGTCTTCCGCGCCACCAAGGATCAGATCAAGCAGGCGCAGACGATTCTGAAGCAGCGGGGTCTCTACTCAGGTGATGCCACGGGCAAGTTAGATCAGCCGACGCGCGACGGGCTGAAGAAGTACCAGGGGGCCGAAGGCATTAAGGTCACGGGCACGCTCAACGCCGCGACCTTGCAGAAGATGAGCATCGCGCTGACCGACAACCAGAAGGCTTGGGTCGCGGCACACGGCTAGAGGACGCGGGGAATTCCTCCGGTCAGCGTTAGCTGATAAATCCTCTGAGAAAGAGCGAAAGGAGCGCGGAGTCTATGACGACTCCGCGCTCCTTTCGTCCTTTCGCGGCCTTTTAAACTTCAGGCCGACGCGCCCTGCTCCGTGAGCAGGCGTTCGACGACCTGGTAGCTCGCCTCCAAAGCCTCACTCAGTTTCTGCGGCTCTGGGCCGCCGCCTTCGGCCATGTCCGGCTTGCCGCCGCCGCGACCGCCGATGATGGGCGCGAGCTGTTTGATGACTTGGCCCGCGGGAACGCGCTTCGCCAAATCGGTCGAGGTGCGGACAATGAGCGAAGCCTTGCCGTCGGCGCGGCGGCCCAGGATGACGACGCCCGACTTGATCTGCGCGAGCAGAGTGTCCGAGAGTTGCCGGAGCGCCTGGGCGTCCAGGTCGCTCGCCTCGCGCGCGAGCACGCGGACGCCGCCGGCGACCTCACGCGTCTCCACGCCGCCCACAGCCTCCGCGCCCGCGCCGAGCGCGAGCTTCAGACGCAGCTCGTCGGCCTCGCGCCGAGCCTTCTTCAACTCCTCCTGAAGCTTTAAGACGGCGGCGGGGATGTCGCCGCGCGTCGCGCGAAGCTCGCCGGAAATCTGATCAACGAGCGCCTCGGTCTCCTGGAAGCGCAGGAAGGCGTCGCGGCCCGTGACGGCGCGGATGCGTCGCGTGCCCGAAGCGATGGACTCGTCGCTCGTGATCTTAAACAGCCCGATGTCGCCGGTGGCGCGGACGTGCGTGCCGCCGCACAGCTCTTTCGAGAAGACGCCCTCCGCGCCGGGCACGCTCAAGACGCGCACGCGCTCGGCGTACTTCTCGCCGAAGAGCGCCATCGCGCCCGTCTGCATCGCCTCGTCGAGCGAGAGGATGTCGGTCTGCACGCGCTCGTTCCGAAGGATGTGGTAGTTAACCAGCCGCTCGATCTCGGCGATCTCCTCGCGTGTCAGCGGCTGGTAGTGCGTGAAGTCGAAGCGCAAATAGTTCGGCGCGACGACCGATCCGCCCTGCTTGACGTGCGAGCCGAGGACTTCGCGCAGCGCCGCGTGCATCAGGTGCGTCGCCGTGTGGTTGCGCCGCGTCGCGTCGCGCTTCTCAACGTCAACTATCGCGCTCACGGGGTCGAACACGCGCAGGTTTCCGCGGTCAACTTTCACGCGGTGAACGACGAGGCCGCCGACGGGCGCGGGCGGCGTGTCGAGGACGACGGCATGCGCCGCGCCCGTGATGAGCACGCCGGTGTCGCCGACCTGACCGCCGGACTCGGCGTAGAAGGGCGTGCGGTCGAAGACGACCTCGCCCTCCTCGCCCTCGCGCAATTCATCCACTTCCTCGTCACCGCGCACGAGTGCCATGATGCGCGCGTCATCCGTGCGCGTCTCTTCGTAGCCGGTGAACTCCGTCGGCCCGACGCGCTCTGCGATGGTTGAGTAACGGCCTTTTATAACTTTGGCGCTGACTGTAGCGTTACCGCGTGCAGAGGCCACAACCTGAATCTCGCGCAGCGCCGCGTCGAATTGTTCGTTGAACTCCGCCTCATCAATTTTGAAGCCGCGCTCTTCGAGGCCGACGCGGATGAGGTCGCGCGGCGTGCCGTAGGTGTCGTAGAGGCGTGCGAGTTCTTTGTAGTTTGGCATCGCGCCTTCGGGCGTCGAGGCGAAGAGGGCTTCGAGCTTTTGCAGGCCCGTGGTGAGCGTCGAGCCGAAGCGCTCCTCTTCGAGTCTGACCATGCGCTCGATGAAGTCGCGCGAGGCTTCGAGTTCGGGGTAAGCTTCGCGCATCAGGTTAACGACGAAGCCTGTGACTTTGTGGAAGAACAGGTCATCAAGTTGAAGCGCGTTGCGACCGTGGTAGATGGCGCGGCGCATGATCTTCCGAATGACGTAGTTGCGCCCTTCGTTGCCGGGGAGGATGTTGTCGGCGATTGCGAAGGCCGTGGCGCGCGCGTGGTCGGTGATGACGCGCATGGCGTGGCCCTCTTTGGTGTCAGGCTCGTAGTGGCAGTCGGCGAGTTGCGCGACGAAGTCAACGATGGGACGGAGCAGGTCAGTCTCATAGTTGTTCGGCGCGTGTTGCAGCGCAGCCGTCACGCGTTCGAGTCCCGCGCCCGTGTCAACCGAGGGTTTGGGGAGTGGCGTGAGGTTGCCTTCGGCGTCGCGGTCGTACTGCATGAAGACGAGATTCCAGATTTCGACCGTCGGGCTGCCGTCCCTGTTCACGTATTCGGGGCGGTTGTACTCCGGGTCTTCGGGGTTCTCGCCGCCGTAGTAGTGAATCTCGCTGCAAGGGCCGCAGGGGCCTGTGTCGCCCATCTGCCAGAAGTTGTCCTTCGCGCCGAAGCGGAGCACGCGCTCGCGCGGCACGCCGGCCTCGACCCACAGTTCCGCGGCCTCGTCGTCGGTCTCGAAGACAGTGAACCAGAGGCGTTCGAGCGGAATCTTGTACTCTCCGAGCAGCAGTTCGAGCGCATAGCGGATGGCGTCGCGCTTGAAGTAGTCGCCGAAGGAGAAGTTGCCGAGCATCTCGAAGAAGGTGTGGTGCGTGGCGTCGCCCACGTCGTCGAGGTCGTTGTGCTTGCCGCCAGCGCGCAGGCACTTCTGCGAAGAGGTGGCGCGGGCGTAGTCGCGCTTCTCCACGCCCAGAAAAACGTCCTTGAACTGGTTCATGCCCGCGTTGGCGAACAGAAGAGTCGGGTCGTTTGAGGGCAGCAGCGGGCTGGAGGGCACGCGGCGGTGGCCCTGCTTCTCGAAGTAGCTCAGAAACTTTTCGCGGATTTCGTTGCCTGTCATAAATAGCACTCAGCAGTCAGCATTCGGCTATCAGCAAAAAGAGCCGCCGGACAGTTTAAGCTGACTGCTGACGGCTGACTACTGATAGCTCATAGAAAGTTTAGCACGCGGGAGACGGGCGGGCGAAGCAGACACGACGAACGCGCGGGGGCTTACTCGTCTTCGTCAGCGTCGGCGGCTGACGCCTCGCGCACCTTGCGTATGATGAGGTCGTAGGAGAAGCCGAGGCGGAGCAGGTGGTCGTAGAGACTCTTCGTCTCCCGCCGCGTCGCGGGCCGACCGCGCAGGCGCACGCGCTTCTCGATGGCGCGCGCGATGAGTTCCTCTTCGGGCGTCTCCTGATAGACGAGTTCGAGCGCGGCGTCGGCAGTCTCCTTCGAGACCTTCTTCGTCTTGAGGTCGCGCGCGAGCCGCTGGCGTCCCACCGGCTTCTGGCGCACGCGGTAGGAGGCGAAGCCGAAGGCGAAGCGCTCGTCGTCGAGATAGCCGTACTCCTTGAGCTTCGCAAGGGCGTAGTCCGCCGCCGCCTCGTCCGCCCACTCCTTTTCGAGCAGGCGCTCGCGCAGCTCCGCGACCGAGCGCGGCTTCGCGGCGAGCAGCTTGACGGCGCGTTGCAGAGTCCGCTCGCGCGCCTTCTCAGGGTCGAGCGGGCGTCGCGGTCGCTCCTCTTCGCCCTCGCGCCTCTCTTTGAACTTACGTTGTCTCGCTCTTCGCATCGCTCGAAGATACTCTAACGCGCCCGTCTCGCGGCGGGCAAATTCTTAAACGCGAAGGGCGTGAAGAATCCTCAAAGGACGCAGAGAAAAACTTTGCGGCCTTTGCGTTTCCTCCTTCGCACCCTTTGCGGTTAATCTTTTCTTCAGGCAAAACACGCGGCTTCAAAGTTACGGGCGAACTTTTCATGGATGGACTCTTAATCATTGACAAGCCCGCCGGCTGGACTTCGCACGACGTTGTCGCGCGCGCCCGCCGCCTCTTGAAAGAGAAGCGCGTCGGGCACACGGGCACGCTCGACCCTTTCGCGACGGGCGTGCTCGTGTTGCTCGTCGGTCGCGCGACGCGGCTCGCGCAGTTCCTCGCGGGCGCGGAGAAGGAGTACGAGGCGACGGTGCGCCTCGGCTACGCCACGACCACGGGCGACCTGACGGGCGCGCGGCGCGAGGGCGTGAACGACGCCGAGGGAATGAACGCGGGCGCGGGCGTCTGCGCGGCCCTCGGACGAGAGCAGGTCGAGGCGGCGCTCGCATCTTTGCGCGGCGAGATCGAGCAGGTTCCGCCGATGTACTCGGCGAAGAAGGTCGGCGGGAAAAAACTCTACGAGCTGGCCCGGCGCGGCGAGGAGATCGAGCGCGAGGCCGTGCGCGTCCGCGTCGTCGAGTTCGAGGTCGTCGCCGAAGAGGGCGGCACTTTTTTAAAGCGCAACGAGGACGGGACGTGCGACGTGCGCGCCCGCGTCGTCTGCTCGGCGGGGACTTACGTGCGCGCGCTGGCCGAAAGTTTAGGCGAGCGCCTGGGCACGGGCGCGCACCTCGCGGCGCTCAGGCGCACGCGCGCCGGCCTGTTCCGCGTCAACGAAGCCGTCACGCCGGACGAGTTACAAAGGCTTGTCGAAGGCGGCGGCGCGGGCGACATTCTGATCCCGTTGGAAGCGGCGCTCCCTCACTTGCCCACGGCGCATCTAACGAATGATGAGGCGCGTAGGGTGCGCCACGGCGCTGGCATACGCGCGGAAGGCCCGCGCGAGTGGGAAGACGGCGGCCACGTCCTGATGCTCGACGTGCGGGGCCGCCTGCTCGCGGTCGGAGTTTACGACGCGGCGCGCGGGCTGTTGCAGCCGCGCGTCATGCTCGCGGTCTGAAAATAAGTGTTGACTGACGCGGGCGAGTGCTGTGTTATACTTGAAGGCAACAATGGGTCGCCGAAAACGTCTCGGCCCGGGCGGGCGGAAGCTGACCGGTCGCCACCTTTCCCGTTTTGAAAAATCGTTCGTCGGAGAGTTGGAAGAGTCTCGACGGCGCGGCGAGCGCGACACGCGCGAGCGCCCTGCACACGCATCGAGGCCGTTCCTCAAGGCGACCGGGCCAGGCTGCGCTGCGGCGGCTCGCGGTCGTTAAGATTTTATTGAGGGCGTGACTCCACACGCCGTCCTAAACGCGCGAAGCCGGCAAGAGGTTTACATAAAGGCTATGCAAGAGCAGGACGGAAGCAATAAGTTCGACATTTCGGCGCGGCTCGAAGAGCTGCGGCGCGACCACGCGGCGCTCGCCTGGGAAGGCTCCTTCCGCGACTACTTCGAGCTGGTCACGCAGAACCCGCGGCTGGCGGAGCTTTCGCACGCGCGCATCAACGACATGATCCACGCCGCGGGCCTCGAGAAGCTGAACGAGGCAACGCGCGACGAGGTTACGCGCTACAAGTTCTTCAGCGGGGAGCTGTTCGGCATCGAGGAGCCGATTGCGCGCATCGTCGAATACTTCAAGTCGGCGGCGCAGCGCCTGGAAGTCCGCAAGCGCATCCTCCTTTTGATGGGGCCGGTGGGCGGCGGCAAGTCAACAATCGTCACGATGCTCAAGCGCGGGCTTGAGGAATGGACGCGTGACGAGGGCGCGGTCTACGCCATCAAGGACTGCCCGATGCACGAGGAGCCGCTGCACCTCATCCCGGCGGAGCTGCGCCGCGACGTGGAGAAGCACTACGGCATCTACATCGAGGGCGACCTCTGCCCGCAGTGCCGCTACGCGCTGGAGCACACCTACGGCGGACGCCACGAGGACGTGAGAGTCCACCGCATCATCTTCTCCGAGAAGCAGCGCATCGGCATCGGAACCTTCGCCCCTTCAGACCCGAAGTCGCAGGACATCACGGAGCTGACCGGCTCGATTGACCTCTCGACCATCGGCGAGGTCGGGGTGGAGAGTGACCCGCGCGCCTACCGCTTCGACGGCGAACTGAACATCGCCAACCGCGGCATCATGGAGTTCGTCGAGATGCTCAAAGTTGACGAGAAGTTCCTCTACTCCCTGCTCACGCTCTCGCAGGAGCAGAACATCAAGACGGGCCGCTTCGCGATGATCTACGCCGACGAGGTCATCATGTCGCACACGAACGAGAACGAGTATGTCTCGTTCGCGGGCAACAAGAAGTCGGAGGCGCTGCAAGACCGCATCATCCTCGTCAGAGTCCCCTACAACCTGCGCGTCTCGCAGGAGGAGCGCATCTATTACAAGCTCCTGAACCAGTCCGAAGTCCTCCGCAACGTCCACATCGCGCCGAACACCCTGAAGGTCGCCGCGATGTTCGCCGTCATGACTCGTCTGGAAGAGCCGAAGCGGGCGAACGTGGACATCGTCAAGAAGATGAAGCTCTACGACGGCGAGGACGTTGAAGGCTACAAGTCGAAGGACGTGCGCGAGCTGAAAGAGGAGGCCGTGCGCGAGGGGATGGACGGCATCAGCCCGCGCTACATCATCAACCGCCTGTCTTCGGCGCTCGTGCGCGACGGCATCACCTGTATCAACCCGATTGACGCCCTGCGCACGATCAAGAGCGGGTTTGAGCAGCACACGGGGATTACGCTCGACCAGCGCGAGCGCTACCTGAACCTCATCTCTTCGGCCCGCAAGGAGTACGACGAGATGGCGAAGACCGAGGTGCAGCGCGCCTTCGTCTATTCGTTCGAGGAGATGGCGCGGACGATGTGCAACAACTACCTCGACAACGTCGAGGCCTACTGCAACAAGGAGAAGATGAAAGACCCGATCACCGAGGAGGAGATGGAGCCGGACGAGCAACTGATGCGCTCCATCGAGGAGCAGATCGGAATCAGCGAGAACGCCAAGAACACTTTCCGCCAGGAGATTCTCATCCGCATCTCTTCCTACGCGCGCAAGGGCAAGCAGTTCGAGTACACGTCGCATGAGCGCCTGAAGGAGGCGATTGAAAAGAAAATCTTCGCCGACCTCAAAGACGTGGTGAAGATCACGACCTCGGTGAAGACGCCCGACCCCGACCAGCTCCGCCGCATCAACGAGGTCGTTGACCGCTTGGTGAAAGACGGCGGCTACTGCCCCGTCTGCGCCAACGAGCTTCTGACCTACGTCGGCACGCTGCTCTCGCGCTGACCGTGCGCGGGCGCACGTGCCGATCCGACGAGGAAGAGGCAGTTAACAATTTCGCCCGCGCTTCGAGAACTGAGGCGCGGGCGTTCTGCTTAACGCGGAAGCAAGCGTTTGAAGTGAGCAATGGTTATGATTGACGATCCGCAGATTTCGGGGACGATCCAGCGCAACGACTGGTCTTTGCAGCGCAAGGGCATCATTGACCAGGAGCGGCACAAGGAGCGCGTGCGTGAAGCAATCCGCAAGAACCTCGGCTCGATTGTCTCGAACGAGGCGATCATTCTTTCGGACGGCAAGCGCACCGTGAAAGTTCCCATCCGCTCGCTCGACGAGTACAAGTTCCGCTTCGACCACCGGAAGAAAAAGCACGTGGGCACGGGCGATGGGAAGACCCGCGTCGGCGACGTGATCGCGCGCGAGGGCCAGCCCGGTCAGGGGCCGGGGCGCGGCGCAGGCCCGGCGGGGCAAGACCCCGGCGCGGACTACTACGAGGCCGAGGTGGACATTGACGAGCTGGCCGCGCTGATTTTTGAAGACCTGCAACTGCCCTTCCTCGAAGACAAGGCCAAGAAGGCCGTGCCCGCCAAGACCACCCGCTTTAACGAAATCCGCCGCACGGGCGTCTTCTCCAACCTCGACAAGCGCCGCATGATCTTAGAGAACATCAAGCGCAACGCACGCGAGGGCGGCGAGGCGCGCTTCGGGGGCGTCCGCAAGGAAGACCTGCGGTTCAAGACCTGGGAGGAGGACAAGCGCTACGAGTCGAACGCAGTGGTGTTGGCGCTGATGGACGTTTCCGGCTCGATGGGCGAGTTCAAGAAGTACATCGCGCGCTCCTTCTTCTTCTGGATGGTTCGCTTCCTGCACACCAAGTACGACAACGTGGAGATCGTCTTCATCTCGCACCACACCGAAGCCAAAGAGGTCTCCGAAGAGCAGTTCTTCACGCAGGGCGAGTCGGGCGGCACGGTCGTTTCCTCGGCCTACCAGCTCGCGCTCGACATCATCAGCGCCCGCTTCCGACCCCAGGACTGGAACATCTACCCGTTCCACTTCTCGGACGGCGACAACTACTACTCGGACAACGAGGAGGCCGTCCGCCTCGCCGACGAACTCATTCAGACGTGCAACCTATTCGGCTACGGCGAGATCGGCGAGGAGGGGGGCGGCGGCTACCGCCGCTCTTCGGGCGCGCTGCTCTCCATCTTCAACGACCGCCTGAAGAATAACGAGCGCTTCATCGGCGTCCGCATAGACGACAAGGAGGACGTGTACCCCGCCTTGAAGCAGTTCTTCGGGCGGCGCGGCGTCGAGGCCTGAAGGCATAGGCGAAAGTCGCGCCCGCCTGTCTGCACGGCGCGCGTCCGGCGAGAGGTCTCTAATCACAGGGAGCAGACGGGGGCGCGCAAAAGTTCATACCTTCGCGCCCCGTGCCTCTTTCGCGCCCTTCGCTATGGAAGCCGCGGCGGGCCGCGCGTGGCCGGGCCTCACGCGACTCTTCAAGAGGGAGTCCGGCACGCCTCTTCAAAAAAATGGATTAAATTCAAATAAATTCACTTACAATATGGATTTAAATGCGGGGACGCAGGGCGGGGCCGGGTTGTGAAGCTCAAGCATTTCAGAAGTTACCTCGCGTGTGCGTGGCCGCGCGCGGCAGATGGAATAAGGCTTGCTTCCCGCAATCGCATGCAAGCTTCGCGGGCTACGGTTTTCATCGTCCCGACTTTTCGGCGAGTCCGAGGCAGTCGTGCCGGTGCCGTCTAAAGCACCGCAGGCAGACTCCACAGCGTTCTTCGATCAAGCAGTCGAACGGCCCGCGGCCCGGTCAAGCACCTCGCGGCGCGACTCCTGACCCGGCCTGGCTGTGCACGAGGCGAGCGGCGGCAGTTCGTTTACAGACTCCGCCTCGCGCTCCGAACCCACAGGGCGGCAGTTCACGCGCGCCGGGCCTTCCGTGTCGCCGTGCGGCCATCCATTTGACAACCCCTTTGGGAGGAGGTCTTCTGATGAGTAGCGGAAAAATTAAAAGGGCGGTCTCTTCCGTCCTCGCAGCCGTCCTGCTGACGGCCACCGCGATCCTACCCACGTCCGCGCTGGCGCAGACGGCGAGCACGGGCGTCATCACCGGCGTCGTGCAGAACGAGAAGGGAGAGGTGGTCGCCAACGCGACCGTCAGGGCGGTCAACACGGGCACGAACGCCACGCGCGAGGTCAAGGCCAGCGGCGAAGGCGTTTACGAAATCACGCAGCTCGCGCCCGGCACCTACCGCGTCGAGGTCGAGGCGCAGGGCTTCTCCAAGTCCGTGCAGGACAACGTCGCGGTCAACGTGCTCCAGCGCACGACCATTAATCCGACGTTGAAGGTCGGCGCGGTCACCGAGACCGTCAACGTCACGGCGGAGAACCAACCGCTCGTCGAGACGACGAAGACGGACGTCTCCGGCGTCGTTGACCAAAGGCGGATAGAGAACCTGCCCGTCAACGGGCGCTCGTTCGCCTCGCTCGCCATCCTGATTCCGGGCGCGACGCTCGCGCCCTCCTTCGACCCGACGAAGGCGCGCGTCGGCACCTTCTCAATCGGCGGCTCCACGGGCCGCAACCTGAACATCACGGTTGACGGCGGCGACAACAAGGACAACGCCGTCGGCGGCATCCTCCAGAACTTCTCGATGGAGGGCATACAGGAGTTCGCGCTCTCCACCCAGCGCTTCTCGGCGGCCAACGGGCGTTCGGGCGGCGCGCTCCTGTCGGTCGTCTCGAAGTCGGGCACGAACCAGTTCCACGGCTCGCTCTTCGGCTTCTTCCGCGACGACAAGCTGAACGCCAACGCGCCGGCGCTCTTAGCCAAGGCCAACACGACGCTGTTCGCCGCGGGCGACGCCGTCAAGCCGCCCTTCAGCCGGCAGCAGTTCGGCGGCTCGGTCGGCGGCCCGATCAAGCATGACAAGGCCTTCTTCTTCGGCACGGTCGAGCGCACGCGCGAGCGCGGCAACTCCATCGTGTCGAGTACCGACCAGGCGCAGATCACCTTCCTTGAGCCGTTCGGCTACAAGGCCGTGCGCTTCCTGCCGCAGCCGTTCAACGACACGCAGTACACGATCAAGGGCGACTTCAAGCTCAACAGTAAGCACACGCTCGTCACGCGCTTCGCCGGCCAGAACAACAACGGACTGAACGACCAGGCCGGCTTCCTCGTCGTCCGCACAGACCTGTCGGGCGGCAACAAGACCCTCAACACGCTCTACAGCTTCCTCGCCAACGAGACCTGGGTGGTGAACACGCGCACGGTCAACCAGTTCATCTACCAGTACTCGACCTTCGATAACCAGATTCTGGCGACCACGGAGCTGAATAACCTGACGTTCCCGAGCGGCATCGCCGTGGGCCGCAACGGCAACGTCCCGCAGGAGACCATCCAGAAGAAGCACCAGTTCCGCGACGACCTGACCTACAACCGCGGCAATCACGGCTTCAAGTTTGGCGCTGACTTCGTCTATGAGCCGACCCTGGGCGGCATCTTCGCCTTCACTTCCGCGCCGGAATACGACTTCCAGTTCGACCCCGCCGACATCGCCAACAATCCGGGGCAGTTCCCGCAAGGGTTCCGCACCCACCAAGTTCTGCCCGGCCCCATCACCTGCTCGAACATCGTCGGCACCTCGACCTGCACGGCGGCTGACCTCGCCGGCGCAGGTGTCGTCGCCGACATCGTGCTCGCGGGCGGCGACCCCTCGTTCAACCTGCGCGACGGCGCAAAGCAGTTCGCGTGGTATGTGCAGGACGACTGGAAGGTGACGCCGCGATTCACGCTCAACGTCGGCGTCCGCTACGACGTGGACATCGGCTTCCTCGACAGCACCCGCCAGGCGGGCAACCGCGCCATCCGCGCCCTCCAGATCATCGGCAGCCCCTACGGGCGCGTGGCGAAGGACGACAAGAACAACTTCAGCCCGCGCGTCGGCTTCGCCTGGGACTTGCGCGGCAACGCCCGCTCCGTCCTGCGCGGCGGCTACGGCATCTACTTCGACCAGTCGTTCCTGAACGTGCCTCTCTTCGCGGTGCAGCAGGCGAACCCGGAAATCTACGCCTCGTTCCTGAACGACGGCGATAACCTGGCGATTGACTCGCCGCCGCCCGCGGTGCCGCGCCCGCTCTCGAATCCGCTGCCCGGCTCGCGCGGTCGCATCATTGACCCCGACTTCGTCGCGCCGTACTCGCAGCAGTGGAACATGGGGTTCGCGCAGGAGCTGGGCCGGAACATGGCCCTGGAGTTCGACTACGTCCACATCCTCGGCCTGCACGAGTTCAGCTCGCTCGACATCAACCCGCGCACCGGGCCGCTGCACAACGCCAACCGCAGCCAGCCGGCCAGCGCCTTCCCGCGCGTGCTCGCGCCGCTCTTCGCCGCCCACGCCGCGGAGCTGACCGCGGCCTTCGGCGTGCCCAACCCGTTCGCGCGCATCACGGCGGCGCAGTCCGTGGGGCGCTCGCGCTACGACGCCTTCACGGTTTCGTTCCGCCGCCGCTACGCGAACAAGTTCCAACTGAACGCGCACTACACGTTCTCGAAGGCGCGGGCGTGGTACGGCCAGGCGGGCGACTTCGGCAACCAGCCGCAGAACATCTTCGACCCGTGGAACCCGGCGGAGAACTTCGGGCCGACGGACACGGACGAGCGCCACCGCTTCGTCGCCTCCGGCATCTTCGACCTGAAGTGGGGCTTCCAGGTCGCGCCCATCTTCCAGGCGTCCTCGCCCCGAGCCTACAGCATCTTCCCGTCCTGCGGCTGCGACATCAACCGCGACGGCGTCACCGTTGACCGCGAGTCGGTCAACCCCGGCGTTGACGACCAGCATCACCTGCCGCTAAACCCGATCCGCGGCGACAGCTTCTCGCAACTAAACGTCCGCGTCTCGAAGTTCTTCTCTTGGGGTGAGCAGCGCAAGCTCGGCCTCTTCTTCGAGGCCTTCAACGTCTTCAACACGGCGAACTTCGGTCGCGAGTTCCAGAACGTCACGGGGGCCGCAGACTTCGGCAAGCCGCTCAACTTCTTCGGGGCCACGGGCTTCTCCGAGCCGCTCGGCATCCCGTTCCAGGCGCAGCTCGGCGCGCGCTTCCAGTTCTGAAGCCCGCGCCACCTTCCGCTTGGCCGGGCGCTCGCTCCTGCGAACGAGCGCCCGGCCTCTTTTTGCGCGTCGTACTTGAACGCGGCTGCCGTCTTCTGTTATAGACGGGCTGAGGGCGGGGAGACGGCCATGACGAACAGGAGACTTCCGGCTCGACTCATTTTCGCGTGCCTGGCGCTTCTTTCGGCGTCCGCCTCGGTGCGCGCGCAGGGGCCGAACGCGCTCGAAGGCCGCGTCGTGCTCCCTTCCGGCATGCAGCCCGCGCAGAGCGTCCGCGTCACGCTCACGCAGTCGGGCAGGCCCATCTACGAGACCTTCACAGACCTGAGCGGGCGCTTCAACTTTTCGGGCCTGCGCGCCGGAACCTACCAGCTCACCGCCGAGGGCGACGGCCAGACCTTCGAGACGACGAGCGTCACGTTCGACATCGGGGCCTTCGGCGGCGCGCAGACCTTCACGCAGAACATACAACTCAGGCCGAAGGCCGGGGCGAGCGTGCCGCCCGCCGCGAGCGTGTCCGCCGAGGAGATTGACCCAGACGTGCCCGAAGCCGCGAAGGAGAAGTACCGGCAGGGCCTGAAGAGCGCCGCCGCGGGCAAGACGGAACAGGCGGTCAAGCTCCTTCAGGAAGCCTTGGGCGCGCACGAGCGCTTCTATGCCGCCGACCTCGCGCTCGCCGGACAGCTCTCCAAGCTCCAGCGCTACGACGAGGCGCTCGCCGCCTACCGTCGGGCCGGCGAACTCAAACCCGACCGCGCCGAGCCTTACGTCGGCGTCGGCGTCACGCTCGTCAGCCAGAAGCGCTACGACGAAGGGATAAAGATGCTCCGCGGCGTCGTCGAGGTGGACAAGGACTTGCCCGCGCCCTACCTCTCGCTCGGCTACGCCGAGATGATGACGGGCGATTACCACTCGGCGGAAGGACACCTCCTGCGCGCCCTCGAACTCGGCAGGCCCGCGCTCGCGCACATCTACCTCGCCAACACCTACGAGCAGACCGGCGAGCCGGCGAAGGCCGTCGCGCAGCTCGAAGCCTACCTCAAAGAGAACCCCGGCTCGCCGCAAGCGGACGCCGTCCGCGCCGCCATCGAGAAGCTGAAAAAGAAGGCGAAGGACAGAAAGCCGTAAACCGTGAACCGTAAACCGTGACGAGACTCGAAGCGTCGCCGGAACGTCGCGGCGTTTTTCGTCACGGACTTTCTCTCGTCACGGTTTACGGTTCACGGTTTACGGTTTACGATTGGGGCATGGAAGACCGCGAGATCAGGGAACTCGAAAAGGCGCTCGAACAAATCTGGGACGTGGCGCGCAAGTTCGGACTCGACCCGTACCCCGTGCGCTTCGAGGTCGTGCCCGCCACGGTCATGTACGAGATCGGCTCCTACGCCCTGCCCGGTCGCTACTCGCACTGGACGTTCGGCAAGGCCTACCACCGGATGAAGACGATGTACGACTTCGGGCTGTCGAAAATCTACGAGGTCGTCATCAACACCAACCCCTCTTACGGCTTCCTCCTCGAAACCAACAGCCCCGTCCAGAACAAGCTCGTCATGGCGCACGTGCTCGGCCACGTGGACTTCTTCAAGAATAACGCCTACTTCTCGCGCACGAACCGCCGCATGGTCGAGACCGTCTCCACCCACGCGGGCCGGATGAGTGAGTACGAGTTCCGCTACGGGCACAAGACGGTCGAGCGCTTCCTCGACGCCGTGCTCTCGGTTGAAGAGCACATAGACCCGAACTTCTTCATCCGCCGCGAAGACCCGCGCCGGGAGGCCGAGCGGAAGAAGGCCGCGCCGAAGGTCGGGCGCTACGACGACCTCTGGAACATCGGCCAGAAGCCGGACGAGCAGGACGCCGCCGCCGAGGAGGACGAGCGCCCGCGCGGCGACCGCCTCCCCGAAAAAGACCTCGTCTATTACATCTCCCGCAACTCGCCCTCGCTCAAGGACTGGCAGCGCGACGTGATGGCGATGGTTCACGAGGAGATGGAATACTTCGTTCCGCAGATGCAGACGAAGACGCTCAACGAAGGTTGGGCGTCCTTCTGGCACGCGCGCATCATGCGTGAGCTTGACCTCTCGGACGAGGAGCACGTCGAGTTCGCCGAGCTGCACTCTGGCGTCGTCTCGCCCCACAAGGGCCAACTGAACCCGTACTACCTCGGCTACAAAATCCTCGAAGACATCGAGCGGCGCTGGGACGAACCCACCCCGGAGGAGCGCGAGAAGTTCGGGCGCGAGGGCGGCGGGGGGCGCGCGAAGCTCTTCGAGGTTCGCGAGACGGAGAACGACGTGTCGTTCCTGCGCAACTACCTGACCGAAGAGCTGTGCGAGGAGCTAGACCTGTTCGTTTACGAGCTGGTTGATGAGGAGGAGTGGACGGTGACGGAGAAGCGCTGGGAGAGGGTGCGCGACCAGCTCGTCGCGAACATGACGAACTTCGGCTTCCCCTACGTCGTCGTCGCCGACGGCGACTACGACGGCAACCGCGAACTCTACCTCAAGCACCAGTACGAGGGCGCGGAGCTGGACACCGCTTACGCCCGCCGCGTCCTCGAACACGTCCACACGCTCTGGGGCCGCCCCGTCCACCTCGAAACGGTCGTTGACGACGAACCCGTCCGCCTCCATTACAACGGCGAGGAGCACGACGAGGACTGAAGAGAAATGATGAATGCGGAATGATGAATTAAAGACAGCTCGAATGCTTTCATTCATCATTCATTATTCCGCATTCATCATTTAGATCGTCGGGTTCCACGAACTCATCCAGAGCGTGTTGACGGATTCTTTGCGCCCGACCTTATAGACGTTGAGGCTCGTGAGCGGGG
>QHXN01000035.1 GCA_003222975.1 Acidobacteriota bacterium
CGTGGCGCGCGGCGGCGAAGAAGTTCGCCTTGCAGTCGTCGAACGTCATCAGCCGGTCTATCTCGCCGTACTCCGCGGGCAGCGACGACATCAGCCCGACGAAGAAGGCCGCGTTCGCAACCTCGTCCAGCGCGGTCGGCCCCGAAGGAAGTACGCGGTTCTCGATTCGGAGGTGCGCGCGTCCATCGGAGACGCCGTAGCACGGGCGGTTCCACCACCACACTGTCCCGTTGTGAAGAGTCAGAGCCTTCAGTCGTGGGACGCCGCCGCGCGCGAGAACTTCGAGCGGGTCTTCGTCCGCCTCGTTCGTCAGGATGACGCGGAAGCGCGCGATGTCTTCGCGGAAGATTTCGATGACAGACCGCTTCAGCCAGCCCTCGCCGAAGCCGACGCGCGTCGGGAAGCCGCGCGCCTGCTCCGGCCTTGAGCGCGCGTCCGCCGAGTGCTGGAACAGCGCGAGCCGCGTCTCCTGCCACAGTCGGTTGCCGAGCCAGAGCGGCGAGTTGACCGCCGCCGCGAGCACGGGCGCGGTCGCGGCCTGCGCCATGTTGTAGAGCGCGGCGAACTCGCCGGGGCCGACCTGCAAGTGAACCTGAAAGCTCGTGTTCGACGACAGAAGCATGATGTTGTCGGACGCGACGTTCACCTCGTCAACGCCTTTGATGTGCGCCGAGATCGAGCCGCCGCGCAGACGCATGACCGCGTCGTTCAATTGCAGGTAGCGAGGGTTGGGCGTGATGCTCTCAAGCGTGAGGTCAGACCTTTGGAGCGTCGGGAGAATCCCCGCGAGCAGAACGTCCGCCTCGCAGGCGCGAGCGCCTTCGCGCACCAGCCCGATTACTTCCTTAATCTCCTGCTCCAAACGCCGGAAGCAGTCGCCGCCGAGGAGGCGCGGCGTGAGGTTGGCTTCGAGGTTGAAGCGCGCGATCTCGGTCGTGAGCCGCGGGTCGCCAACGCGCTTCAGGACTTCGACGGCCACTGGCGCGGGTCGCATCCCGCGGTCAACGAGGAACATCTCCTGCTCCGCGCCCACCCTTCGCACGCCGCTCTCGATGAGGCCCGCGTCGAGCATCTGCTCCAACGCGCGCAGGTCTTCGAGCAACGCCTTCATGAAGGCCCTGTGGCGTCGGTCGTCCGATTCCCGATTAACCGCGTGCTCGCCCATAAGCAATAGCCAAGTCTCAAGCGTTTCGCGCGCCGCGCGCCCTGCGAGACATGAAGGAAGCGGGAAATATCAAAGGGCAATTCCTATTCCCACGCGTCAAGTCCGGCCCTTACTCCAAAATCACCCGCGCCCTTTCAGGCCCGCGCGAGAAATTCCCCAAACTCTCGCCCGAACTGCGAGAGATTCCGCACCCGATCTTGTCCGGGGCCGTTCGGCCCGGCGACTTTCTCTTGGCTTCGAGGTTTCACCGGCGCGGTCTGCCGCTTGCACAAAACGTCGTGAGCGCGATACGCGGGAGGTTAGAGGTCTGCCAAGTATGAGTCAGGTCGCTCAGTTCGGAAATCAACTTCGGAAGAACGCTGCCGCTGACTCCGCCTCGCCCGCGGCGCGCGTGCGCGTGAAGACCGTCGCGCTTCCGGTCGAGCACGGCGGTTGGGGGTTGTCGCTTGAGCCGGTCGTGCTCGGATTGCTCGTCGCGCCGTCGTGGCCGGGACTCTTTCTGTCGCTCGCGACGTTGGGGGCCTTTCTCGCGCGCCACCCGCTCAAGATAGTCGCGGGCGACAGGCGACGCGGGCGGCGCTTCCCGCGCACGCCAATCGCCGAGCGCTTCGTGATTCTTTACGGCGGCATCGCCACGCTCGGACTCGTGGCCGCGTTCAAGACGGCTGCGAGCGGCGAGTTCCTCCTGCCGCTCGTCTTGGCTGCGCCGCTTGCCTCGATTCAATTGATCTACGACACGAAGGGGCGCAGCCGCGAACTGCTGCCGGAAGTGGCCGGTTCAATCGCGATGGCGTCGGTCGCTGCGAGTCTAGCGCTCGCGGGCGGGTGGTCGCGCCCTCTGGCCTTCAGCCTGTGGCTCGTACTGGCCGCGCGCATTGTTCCGACGATTCTTTTCGTCCGCGCGCGCCTGCGATTATTACGCGGACACGCGGCGTGCATGGCTTCGGTCATCCTCGCCCACTCTGCGGCCACAGCCGTCGTGCTTGCCCTCGTCCGGATGCGCCTCGTCCCGATGCCCGCAGTCGCCGCTTCGCTCGTCCTCCTCCTGCGTGCCGCGTTCGGTTTTACGGAGCGCCGGCCCATCACGGCCAAGCGGGTCGGCCTCCGCGAACTCGGCTTCGGCGCGATTACGGTGTTCGCCGTCGCCGCCGGTTATCTGTTCGGGTGATGAGCGACGTAATAACCTGGGTGATTATCTACTTGACGCAGGTGGTTGGGCACCAACCTAGCTATCTTAGATAATCACCCTGAGTATCATAGAGTGACAGCCAAGCCCGATCTTTTCACGCGGTCTTCCGGATCCGTTCTGATATTCGTCCGCTATGCTTATCACGTTTGCGGGGGATGCGCTGCAGGTACACGCGCGTCGTTTAGCGGTTGCGGTGGCCCAGCCGCCTCCTGCACTTCGCCGAGCGAGCCGGTCTCGTCGGCGATCATCCGCCCGAAGGTGTGCCGCCGCGCGCACCCGTAAACCCGGTGTCCACCAGACACCTGATGCCGGCACCGCTCGCCAGCTTGACGAGGATTCGGGCCTTCAGCGAGGCGTTGTCGTTACCCGATTCGTGAGGCATAGCCGCCGAGAGTGTCCGCCGTCCGGTAGCTGACGCCCGCCAGGTAGAAGAGGCCGCCGGGCATCTCCGCGAGCGCCGCCTTGCGTGCATCCGTGCTGGATTAGGCCAAGAGTACCTGCCCGAATCCAGCTCGATGGCGACGTAGCGCCCCGCGTGCTCCGGCTTAAGCTTCTCTTTCAGCTATTCGTCGTAGAACGCTTGGCCGCGCTCTACCAGATCGTCCTTCACGCTGCTTCCCTTCCTCTCAAGGATGTTTCCGGCTATTGGGAAAGGCGCTCTTCGATGAAGGCGTTTAGGCTCTTGCCGGCTTTCTTGGCTTGGGCGTAAAGCCGCCGATGCAGGTCGGGCCGAATCCTCACGACGAAGTTCCCCGAGAAGGGCTTGTCCGGCTCCTCCCCCCGCTCCTCGCAGAAGGCAAGGTAGTCCTCGACCGATTCCTCGAAAGCCTTCTTCAATTCCTTCACCGAGGTTCCCTGGAAGGTGATCACGTCGCGGGTATTAATGACCTCGCCATGAAAGATGTTAGCGTCCTCGTCAAACTGGACAACCGCCTCATAGCCTTTGTACTTCATAATAAATCTTCCCCCTCCGGCGTCACCCCGGCCTCCGTTAGAAAGCGCCTCATGGACATCAGCGCTCCCTTGTCCGTCTCCTTACTGCGGGTGCGGTCTGTGGAAGACGGCGCGCACGCCTCTGAGCGCGATCCTGACTCGTGAGCCACTGCCCTCGCTCAGTTCAGCACCCAGAGCCTGAAGCATCTTCTCAACATCGATCCAGGCGACGTTTGACCTGACGGGATTCTCGAAAATCGCCTCCAGCGTCTTTCGATGCTTCTTGCTCACGAGGTAGCAGCATCACACTCTGATACTATTTACAACAAGATTTTTATTGTGTGAGTTCTGGAGATCCAGTAAGCCAGAAAGCCGGAGAACCGAGTAAGCTTACAACTTTTATTAGGGCCTGTGCTTCGGCCTAGCGGGCAACTTGTCGGGGAGGTCTAGTTCATCATCGGCAAGCACCTCCATCTGCACGCCCGCCACGCGGGCGTAGCGTAAGAGGATTATTAGCGTCGGCTCGCGGACTCCCGTCTCATACTTCGAGATTTGCTTGTAAGAGATCAGGTCTTCGACTCCGAGCCGCTTGAGCATCTCGGTCTGAGAGAGGCCGAGCGCGTTCCGTATCTGTAACAGCTTCCCGGCAAGTCGCTCCGGCCTTGAGCGTGGCTTCGTTCCCATCAGGCGCGGCCCCCTGATGAAACGGCTGGCGCTCGATTCTTGCCTTTATCGCCAAGTGGCGATATTATGCCTTTCCTCAACCCATTCGCCGTGAGTATGAACCTTTCATGCTCAACGGCGACGCTCATCACTCCCTTGAGGTTGAGGCTCGCATTAGCCGTTGCCGGATTTTCAAAGACTCGAACGGGCGGAATATATCACAGATGCCCCTCACCATCCTTTATGCAGAAGACCACGCGACAGTGCGGCTGGCCGTACAGGAGACGCTTGAGCGTGAGGGCTGGCATGTTGAAGCCTGTACCAATGGACTGATAGCGCTCTCACGGCTGGAAGGCGAGGCGAGCTATGCCCTCTTGATCTTCGACAACGATTTGCCGGGCGTTGACGGAATCGAGTTAACGCGGCGGGCGCGTTCGCTTCCTCATCGCCAGGGAACACCCGTCGTCCTCTTCTCCGCGGGCGAAGTTGAAGCAGAAGCACGCAGGGCGGGCGCGGATGCCTTTCTCAGGAAGCCGCAAGACTTGGGGCGGTTGGTCGGGACGGTCAAGGAGCTAGTTGAGCGGTAGTACAGAAGGGCAGCCGTGCTACTGCCGCACGCCCGCAAGAGAGCGGGCTGTGCCGCGAGGCCGCGCATTCGCTGGCGGGTGCGTGCGCGACCTCGTCGTAAATATTAACGCAATTAAGCGAAGCCTGTGCAAATTAAAGTTGCATGTAATCAATCACTTGGGATGAGCCAACGGGCGCAATTGAGATGCTCTTTGATATGCGCTAGCGGTTTGCCCGCGCGGTACTCAGCGAGAAAGCAAATCTGATACAGCCACACGCTGGCTAACACGTAAGCGACCCGTTTGTTTATGCGGTTTATGTGAATGGTAAAGCTGGTGCTGGGCTTTCTCTGGTCGTCATAACCCCACGCGCTCTGAGTTTTCCCCTAAACTTTCTTCTCTCATTGAGTCGCATGATCTTCTCGAAGAGCCTGCGATCCGTTCGGGCATGACCACGTCAATCAAGCTGTTTTTCTCAGTGTGACCAAAACGTGCCCGAAATATCTTGAATGGGCTTGTATGAACTGCGCCGGCTCGCACGTGTAGTGTGGCTGTATCGCGCGTCAAATGTTGGTTAATGTTATGAAGTGGGATAGAGTGTTAGAGGCGCGAGAGGTTCACACTCGACGATGCGATCCACGCGGCCATGATAAGGGTAAAAGGGGAAATGGTTAAAAGGGAAAGAGGAGGGCGCGCTCTTACGCGGCGCGGCCCTACTCTTTGTCCGTTTCCCCTTTTCACCTCTTGCCCCTTCTGAGCTATGCCTTCCGACCGTTTCATCAAAGAGCGCAAGGGCGCGTGGCAGCGCCTGGAAGATTTGCTGACGCTGCTCGACCGCTCAAGCCTTCGCCGCCTGCACCGCGAGGAGGTGCGCGAGCTGGGGCGCATCTACCGGCGCACGGCCTCAGACCTCGCGATTGCGCGCGCCGAGAGTCGAGACCCGCGGCTGGTGAACTACCTCAACAGCCTCGTCATACGCGCGCACGGTCGCATCTACCGCGCCGACCCGGCTGAAGGGCGGCGGCGCGTCCGCAACTTTTTCGCGCGCGACTTCCCCCGCACGTTCCGGCGCACGTGGCGCTACACGGCGCTGGCCTTCGCCGTCTGCGCGCTCTTCGCCGCGCTGAGCTTTCTGGCGACGTGGCGCGACCCGGAGTTCTCCGACCTGGCGGGGGTTCCGGCCTACGCGCGCGAGCGGATTCTGGAGCAGAAGCCGCGCTGGTGGAAGGAGATCAACGCGGCGAACCAGATCGCGGCCACCGGCATCGCCACGCACAACATACAAGTCACCTTCAACGCCTTCGCCTTCGGCGCGCTCTTCGGCGTCGGCACGCTCTTCTACATGGCCTTCAACGGCGCGAGCATCGGCACCGTACTGGCGCTTACGTTCCGCGCCGGCTACGCCAACGAGCTGCTCACGTTCATGGCGGGGCATGGTGTCATCGAACTGACCTGCATCTTCATCGCGGGCGGGGCCGGCCTCCTCTTCGGCACGGCGCTCCTGTTCCCCGGCGACATTCCGCGCTTCGACAACCTCCGGCTCCGGGGCCGCGAGGCCGCGCAGCTCATCGTCGGCTGCGTCCCGCTGCTCGCCGTCGCGGGCACAATCGAGGGCTTCATCTCTCCCGCCGCCATCCCGCCCGCCATCAAGTTCTCAATCGCCGCCGTCACCGGCGTCGCGCTCTACTCGTACCTGCTGCTCGCCGGGCGGGGTGAAGATGGGGAAAAGGGTAAATGGGGAAGAGGGTAAAAGGGTTTATTCTTTGCCTTCAATGCTCTAACTTGATTAGAGAGGTATCGGCTCAGTGTCAAGACTTCGTTACGGAGTTGATCATACTTAGGCGGAGTGAGATAACCAACTTCTAAAGCTACGCGAAGGAGACTTCAGACTTCACCGGCAGAGCCTTTAGCAATATTCAGGAACAACAAATATTCCTTGCGGGACGCTCGCTCGAATCCTTCCGCTATGTTCGTCGGGATTGAAACAGCGGCGCGCCTTAACTGATCGCGCAGCCCGAAATCTTTCTTCAGGTCGCCGTCGCCACAAGCGACGTAAATGTGCTTGACTAATTCGATTCCCTTCTGCCAAACCAACAAATCCTCGAAACTCTCAATCTTTCTTCTTTCCATTTCCCCTTTTCCCCTCTTACCCTTTTCCCCCATCACAGCAGTCCCCGCTCTTTAACTCTGATGTAAGTTTCCAGAAGCGCGGGCACGAGCGCGGCGGTCGTCACGTCGAGGGCGAGGCCGCCCTGCGCTTCGACGAGGCGGAGCGCCGACTCGCGCTGGAACATGATCTCTTCGGCGACCGATTGCGCGAACAACTCGTGGAGGCTTGCGGGCGCGTCGCGCACGGAGGCGCGCAGGTCGCGGTCGGCGATGGTGACGACGAGCGGGAGGTGGCGCGGGCGGAGTATGCGGAGCGAGGTCAGAAGCTCGCGTGAGCCTTCCTCGTCCACGAGGTCTGTGAGGACGACGACGAAGGAGCGGCGCTTGCAGTTGGCGGCGATGAACTCGAAGGCGCGCGTGTAGGATGGTTCAATCAACTCCGGCTCGACGGCGTGCAGGGCTTCGAGCACGGCGTCCACCTGCTCGCGCCCCTTCGAGGGCGGGACGAAGGCCCGGACGCGCCGACCGAAGACGATGAGTCCCGCGTGGTCGCCCGCGCGCCGGGCCGCGCTCATCAGCGCGAGCGCCGCGTGGATGGCCGTGTCGAACTTCGACTCGTCCTCGATGCGCGCCGTCATCAAACGCCCCGCGTCGAGCGCGACGACGACGGTCTGGTCGCGCTCGATCTGGTACTGCCGGGTCGTCAGGCGACCGCGCCGCGCCGTCGCGCTCCAGGAGACGTGGCGCAACTCGTCGCCCGGCACGTACTCGCGCAGGGATTCGAAGTCGCGCCCCTCGCCGCGCCACGCCGCGCGCCTCTGCGCCGCGACGAGCGAGCGAGCGCCCAGGGCCTTCAGCTCCGCCTCGCGCGCGCGCCTGATGTTCGGATAGACCTTCACCGCGCTTGCTTCGCCCGCTCGCTCCTCGCGCCACACGAGGCCGAGCCGCGACACGTAACGGACGGCCACGCGCCCGAACTCGAAGCGCCCCCGCCGCGGCGGCCTCAAAACGTAAACGAGGGTCTGCGACTCTTGCGGCCCCAGGCTCAACTCCGCCTCGCGCGGCGAGAGCAGCGTCATCTCCGGCGGGTACTCGTCCTTGATTTTCAGTTTGAAGGCGCGCGGCGTGTGGTTGCTGACGCGGACGAGCACCTCCGTCTCCGCGCCGATGTGGAAGCGTCCGCCGAACTCGCGCACGATCTCGAAGCCTTCGGGCAGACGGCTCGCGCGGCTGTCCAGAAAGGCGGCGGCGAGCAGGCCGGCGTCAAATGCGAGCGTCAGCCAGCGCAAACCGGGCCGCCCCCAAGACAGCGAGAGCGGCACAAGGCCGAGCGCCAGGAGCGCGTAGAAGAGTCTGGTGAAGACGAAGCGCATCGCTAAGAAACTCGCGACGACAGAGCCAGGAAACTCGCGAGGACAGACACGCGGGCGCGTTCAGTTCTTAATCCGCCGGCATTCGGTTCTCAACTCGTCGGACGCCGCCGAGGGACTCAACGCCGTTTTTCTCTCTCCGATTCGTCGCTCACGCCGCGACCGTCATCATCGTGGCGAGCATGGTCGCGACCGCCTTCTCCGCGCCGCCCGCGGCGGCGAAGAGGTCGCCCGCGCAGACAGTGATGCTGCGCCCCGCCCGCTTGACCCGCGCCCGCGCGACAAAGCGCTCGCCCACGGCGGGCGCGAGGAGGTTGAGCTTGAACTCGACGGAGACGACCTCCGCGCCCGCGGGCGCGAGCGTCAGGGCCGCGTAGCCGCACGCCGAGTCAACGACCGCCGCGACCACCCCCGCGTGCAGGTAGCCGTGCTGCTGCGTCAGGTCTTCGCGGAACAGCAATTCAATTTCCACCTCGCCCGGCACGACGCGCGCCAGTGCCGCGCCGATTGTCGCCATCACGCGCTGGCGGGCGAAGCTGGCGCGCACGCGCGCCTCGTACTCTGTGTCTCGCGGGACGAAGTCGTTCATCGCACGCCGCCTATCCCTCGAAAGATTCCCCGGCCCGCGTCATTTCAGGTGCGCGTTCCAGATGTGCGTGGCGTAGAGCGTCGGGACGTGATCCTTCAACTGCTCCGGGATGAGCCTCGCCACGAGCGAGTTGATCGTGCCGAACACGTCGAACGAGCGCCTGAGCACCCCGCCCGCGAAATTCACGACGCTCTTGAGCGGCCCCACGCCGTCGCCGATCTCGCCGTCGCTGTTGATGAACTTCAGAGTGCCCGCGTGCCGGAAGCCGAAGGATTCCGGCGGGACGACCGTCACGATGTCCCGGTTGTTGACGAAGCGGAAATAGCCCATGCCGTGCTTTGCCAGCACGCCGCCGAGGTGGCTCACGAAATCTTTGTCGCCCGTGAGCGGGTTGCCGTAGGTGTAGAGGCCGTGCATGTCGAAGTCGGGGAGCGAGTCGCACTTGGCGGCGGCGAGCACGGCGAGCGCCGCGCCGAGGCTGTGACCCGTGATCCAGAACGCGCGCCTGCCGTCGTTGAGTTCTCGCAGGTGCGACGACAACTCGTCCCATACGTCGTCCAAAGCCCTCTTGAAGCCTTCGTGCACACGCCCCTTGCTCGCGTCCGCGTCGTCGAACAAGACCAGCTTGAAGCGTGCGTCGGTCACGATGTCGTTGAAGATGTGCGTGAAGTCGGGGCGGCCCGCGGCACGCTCTGTGGGGCGCAGGCCGCTCTCCGTCCCCCTGAAGGCGACGACGGCGAGGTCGTCGTTGCTGGCGACGAAGCACTGCGTGTCGTCCTTGCCGAGCCGGTTTTCGAGGGCCGAGCCGGTGAACTCCACCCGCGTAAAGCCTGCGGCTAAGAACTCGTCTCTGACGCGGGGCGGGTCGTCGTAAACCAGCGTGGAGGCGTCGGCCAGCCACCACGCGTTCACCATCCTGAAGTCCTTCGCCTCGCGGTCGAAGGGGCTGGCCGCGCCGCCGGCCTTGCGATTGAAGCCGTGGCGCGCGTCGTCAACGCGCAGCCGTTTCTCGTCGCCGTCGGCGAAGAACTTGTAAGTCTCGTAGGGAGGTATCAGGTTGTCGAGTCCTATTACGGGGACGGGTTTTGTTTCGCTCATCGTCTTTCCTCCGCGCGGCCTGCGCCGCGCCGCGGGCCGCACAAAAAAACTAGCGAGGGACTTCGACCATGTTCAGGATGTCGGTGATGACGGCGTCGGTGGTCGCGCCGTCGAGTTCGGCCTCGGCGCGAAGGTTGATGCGGTGGCGCAGGGCCGCGCGGGCGATGTCGCGCACGTCGTCGGGCGTGGCGAAGTCGCGGCCCCGCATCGCCGCGAGCGCCTTCGAGCAGAGGAGGAGTGCGACCGAGGCGCGCGGGCTTGCGCCGTAGGCGACCGACGGGTGCTCGCGCGTGCGCCGCACGACCTCGACCAGGTATTTCTGCACTCCCGGCTCCATGCGCGCGCTCTGAATTTCCGCGCGGCAGTGCACGAGGGCGTCCGGCTCGGCGAGCGGGCGTATGTCCACCTGTTCGAGCCGCCGCGCGTTGAAGCCTGAGTCCCAGTTGCCGACGACGCGCGCCTCCTCGTCGGCTGTCGGGTAGCCGACGAGAATCTTGAGGAGGAAGCGGTCGAGCTGCGCTTCGGGCAGAGGGTACGTGCCCTCGTACTCGATGGGGTTCTCCGTGGCGAAGACTGTGAAGAGCGGGGAGAGGCGGTACAGCTCGCCGTCAATCGTCACCTGCCTCTCCTCCATCGCTTCCAGAAGCGCGGCCTGCGTCTTCGGCGGCGTGCGGTTGATCTCGTCGGCGAGCAAAACGTCTGTGAAGACGGGGCCGCGGCGCAAAGAGAAGCTGGCAGTAGCGGTATTGAAGACGTTCGTGCCCGTAATGTCCGAGGGCATCAGGTCGGGCGTGAACTGGATGCGGCTGAAGTCCGCGCCGACGATGCGCGCCAGCGTCTTCACCAGAAGCGTCTTCGCCGTGCCCGGCACGCCCTCAAGGAGCGCGTGCCCCTCGGCCAGGAGCGCCACCAAGACCTGCTCGACGACCTCATCCTGCCCGACGATGACCTTGCCCAGCTCCGCGCGTATGTGCTCGACGGTTGTGGGGACGTGTTGAAGCATTTAGAAGCAGTGACGGGTGAAGCGTGACAAGTGACGAGTTGAAGCCGTCGCCGGGTTGTCATCTCACCGCCGCGAAAGTCCTTTCAAGAATCGCAGAGCATAGTCTTGCCGGACAGCGCAGGAACTTATCACAGAACTTCTTCCGCAGTCTCCTCTTCAACGCGCTTGGCGAATCTCGCGCGCGCGCATGAGGATGCCGAGGTCGCGTTCGAGTTCGCGAAGCTCGCGGGCGAGCGAGAGGGCGCGGCGGGCCGTGAGCGGCGCGCCGGCAATTGAGTCCTCGCACTCGCGCAGCAGCGCTTCGAGCCTGCGCGGGTCGCGGCCTGAGCGCGCGGCGACGCGCGCGGCGACCTGTTCGAGCGGGGCGCTAGCGCCGACCCCGCCGTAGCGCGCCAGCGCCCGGCGCGTGCGCTGGTAGATGTTCTCGACGGCGAGGTCGTAGGCGCGCGCGCGCTGCTGAAGCTCGGCCATCGAGGCGACGAATTCGAGCTTGGAGCGGCGGTCGGCGCGCGGGGCCGGCAGCGGGCGCGCGAAGCGTCGGCCTCGCGTCCAGACGAGCGCGGCGACGAGCAGTCCGGTCTGCGCGAAGAGCCACAGAACGGGCGTGCCGCGGAAGTACGCGAAGAACTGGTTCTCGGTCGCGCCGTAGCCCTGGTGGAACTCGTCGAAGGCGACGCGACCGCCGCGCTGCCCGTCGGTGACGACGCCCGCGGCGAGGAACAGATTGTCGGCGCGGTTGATGCCGCCGTTCGAGACGATGTATGGGTCGCTCAGGACGACCACGCGACCGCGACCGTAGGCGTAGTCAACGAGCAGCGCGCCCTCGCCCTCGCGCCCGTCCTTGACGTGAACGACCGGCGCGCCCGTCTCTTCGGTCGAGTCGCCCGCGCCGGCCTGCGGCGTCGCGGCGGGCGCGGGCGGCGTCGGTTCGGACTCCTCCCCGCCGAACAACCCCTCGTCCTCTTCGGGCGTCGGCGTGGGCGTGGGCGTGTTGATGACGCGCGGGCCGCGCCGGTTAGCGCCGCCCGCGGCGGGCGCGTTCGCGTCCGTCTGATAGACGTGCAGGCGACCGGCGAAGCGCGAGCGCGCGACCTCGGCCACGTCGCGCGTGAGCGCGGTCGGCTGCGCGGGCGCGAGCAGGGGCACGCCGCGCGTCATCACCTCCACGTCGTCGGTGCGAACTTCCGCTCCGGGGTACTCGAACTGCTCCGAGCCGACGCGCCAGTGCCCCGCCGCCGTCGGCAGAAGCTTCGGGTCGGGGCTGCGGTCAACGAGGACGAGCCGCCCGCCGCGCTCGACCCAGCGCAGGACGGCTTCCGCTTCGCGCCTCTCGAACGCGTGGCGCAGCTTGCCGACGACGACGAGGCTCGCCACCCCGCCCTCGCCTTCGTCCAGCAGCGCGGACATCGGCTGCCGCCAGCGCACAACGTCCACGCCACTCTGTTGCAGGTACTCGAAGAGCGCGAGCGTGCCCGTGCCGCCCGCGTTCAGCGTCGAGCGGTCGGGCTGCAACTCCGTGTCGCCCTCCTGCTCGACGCGCACGTAAGACGCGGCGTTGAGCGCCACGAGCAGGACGAGCATCAAGACGACGCTCAGGAAGATTAGGAGACGACCACGCATTAGAGTTCAAAGTTTCAAGTTCAAGGTTCAAAGTTCGAGGCCAAAGCATTTAACTTTGAACCTTGAACTTGAAACTTTGAACTTATAACGCCTTCAGCGCCTGCCGGCAGCGCGTGCGGAAGTCGTCCCAGTCCGCGTCGCTCGCGTCACGGAAGCCGTACCAATGCAGCTCGAAGTCGAAGGTGAGCGGCATCATCTCGGTGTAGAGGCGCGGCGCGGCGCTGCGGCGGACGGCGTCGAGGTAGTCGCGGTTCGTCCTGTGCTGCGCCAGCCTGACGACGCCGCGGTCGCCGAGTTCGCAGAGCAGGGCGATGTAGGACTTGCGTATCGCGCCGCGCAGGTCGCCCGCGCGCGCGAGCCGCTCGGCGGCGTCGAGGAGGTCTGCCGGAGTCTGGTCGGCTTCGAGCCGCTCGCCGAGGACGACGCGCGGCCCGCGCTTGAGCCGGAGCGTCCTCAGCCCCCGCGCGCGGCGCGACCAGACGCGCCACCCGACGTATGAGAGGACGGCGAGGCAGAGCGCGAGGACGATGAGTTGGGCGAGCTGCGAGGCGCGCGGGTTCGTGCCCGGCTCGATCCCCGGCCCGCTCGGCAGGTGTCTGGCAATCCAGTCGAGGATGTCTCTGACGAGGCGCTGGAGTGCGCCCCCGCGCTGCACGTTCCGGTTGAATTCCGGGTCGCGCAGAATCGCGTTCAGGCGACCGCGCTCGGCGTCCTTGTCCTGCGGGGGCGTGTCGGCGAGCTGCCCTTCGAGCGCGCGTAGGCGGGCGGCTGTCGAGCGAAGCGACTGCGCGCGCTTGTCGTTGTTCGACACGTGTTTGTACTCTTCGAGCGCCGCGTAGAGCCAGGAGTTGTCAACCTCAACCGCGCCGCCCGCCCGCTCGACTTTTTCTTTCGGCGGCAGAAGGCCGCGCACCCTCTCAAACGTCGCCCGCTCCCTCTTCGGCAGTTGGAGCGCTACGTCGGGGTCGAAGCCCTCCCTCGTCCAGACTTCGGGCTTCTCGTTTTTGCTCAACTGTTCGCAGAACGCGGCCAGCTCTTCGAGCGTCGCCGCGCAGTCGCCCACGCGCGCATGGTACTGCGCGAACGCCAGCGGCGCGGCGGCGCGCGCCGCCGACGGGGGCGCTGACTTCGGCGCGGCCTTCTGCGCCCGCGCGGCGCTCGCCGGCAGGAGAAGCAGCGGGAGCAGCGCGAGGAGCGGCGCGCGGGGCGAGGCTCTGTTCGGCGAAGTGCTCATCAACTTACGGCGCGACGCCCGGTGAACTTGCGACGCGACGCGACTAGCTCAAGGTGCGTCGCCGGGGCGGCCTTCAAAGTCCCAGGACTGATCCGGGGAACTTTTCCTCCTCGCGCGTTCGCGCCGGCTTAGCTTGCGGCGCGGCCAGCGCCGGGGCGAGGGGCACGCGCGCGCCCGCGGGCAGCGCTGGCATCTCGCCGAAGCGCTGCGCCGCCATCAATTCGATGTCGTAGCCCTCGTGCCGCACGCGCTCGTCCACGTAGAGCAGAGACATCCCCAGCATCCAGACGGGCGCGATCAGGATCGTGCTGAACTGCACGACGACCTCGTAGGTCACCGTGTACCAGGCGGGCAGGCGCGTCGCATCCAACTGGAACGGGCTGACGCCGTTCAGGTACGCGAACCAGCCGAGCGGGACGAGCAGCAGAATTATCGTCGAGTAGGTCGCGAAGCTCGTGAACAGGAACATCCCCATCAGGCGGCGGACGTTGCCGCGCGCCAACTCCACGCTCCGGCTGACGGACTCGGCTACGCCGCGCCCCTCAACCATCAACACCTGCGGCACGTAGGCCACGCGCCCCGCGACGAGGAAGAAGACGTAGAGCATCAGCAGCAGCGCCGCGAGGTAGAGCACGACGGCGAGCACGCCGGTCAACCACGGCAGCCCCGCGACGGTCGAAACCAAGACCGCGACGAAGAGCAGAAACAGCGCGAGGCCGAACACGACGAACGACGCCGCCAGAGAGATCAGCAGCCAGAGGACGACCGCCAGCGTCGCCGCGAGCAGCCCCCAGAAGCGCGAGCGCACGCTCCGGTAGATGAGCCGCGCCGTGACGGCCTCGCCCCAGAGCAGGTGCATCACGAGGTTGCGCGACGCGCCGCCCATCACGATCAACTGCGCGAGCAGCCCCAGAAACCAGATGAGCACCCCGAAGAACGCGAGCAGGGAGTAGAGCGCCAGCCGTCCCTCGCTCCCCGTGGCCGCGATGGCGCGGACGCTCACCGACCACAGAACCGTGCCCGCCGCCGAGACGACGACGGGCGGCGCGCTGGCGCGTATGAGCGCCATGAAGTGTCGGCGGTAGAGCCGCACCGTGCGGTCAATGAGGTCGCCCGCGCCGAGCGGTGCCAGTTGCAATTGTTTGACAGCGAGCGTCGCCAAGATTTCTGCGTCCGTCGGGGCCGGAGGATTTCAGCCTTGCGCGGGAGGCGGAGGGATTGTAGCACACGCTGAAGGGACGCTCTGCCGCCCTGCGGGGCCGAAGCGAGAGAGCGAGCCGGCGCTTCGGCAGCGGGCCGGGACGGAAATGAGAACTAACGAGAGTCCTTCCTCCGCCCCAGGGTCGGGCCACCGGGTGGCCGAAATGATTATTCAAAATTTTGAAGTTGGCTTCAAAAATTCGTTTCCCAAGCCTAAATTTGAGCCTGTTCGCGCGTCAGAAAGGGAGTTTCATTTCAGCAGTTAAACTATTCAATTCTTGCGACTTACCTTCCAACAATCGGGACGGCGCGCGGAGATGGCCTTTGAGTTGCCTGATGCAGCCCCGGCAATTCTTTAAGCCAAGCGTCACACACAGAAAGGGTGCCTTTGAGGTACTTAGACACAACGAAAGGAATGGTTAGCATGAGAACTTCCGTAAGATTCGTGATTATGATGCTCGCCCTCGCGCTCTCACTCTTTACGGTGAGCGCGTCGGCGCAGACATCCACGACGGGATCAATAGAGGGGACGGTCGTTGACGTGAACGGCGCGGCGGTTCCGGGCGTGACGGTGACCGTCAGCGGCCCGAACCTGATCCGCGCGCAGTCGGCGACGAGCAACGCCGAAGGCCTCTACCACATCCAGAACATCCCGCCGGGCATCTACACGGTGACCGTCGAGTCCGCGAAAGGCTTCGCCAAGTTCGAGCAGACCGACGTGGGGGTCAACCTGGATAAGGCCTCGACCGTCGCCGTCCAGCTCCGCCCGCAGGGCGCGACCGAGGTCGTCAACGTGACGGCCAGCTCCGGCGCGGCCATTGACGTGAACACCAACACCACGGGGACGAACGTCTCGACCGAGCAGTTCTCCAACTTCCCGACGCAGCGCACCGTGCAGTCGCTCTACACCATCGCGCCGACCGCCGCGCGCTCTGGCCTGCGCGACGCTTCGGGCCGCGACCGCGACCCGTCGGTGGCCGGCTCTTCGGGGCCTGAGAACAACTACATCCTCGACGGCGTGAGCGTCACCGACCCGGCCTTCGGCGGATCGGGCGCGAACCTGCCGTTCGAGTTCGTCCAGGAAGTCCAGGTGCAGACCGGCGCTTACGGCGCTGACCTCGGACACTCCACGGGCGGCATCTTCAACGTCATCACCAAGAGCGGCTCGAACGCCATCCGCGGCGACGCCTTCGTCTATTTCACGCCGACGGGCCTCGTCCGCGCCGTGAAGTCCTCGGCCATCCCGTTCACCGGCTCGGCCCCGAACGGCTTCTCCGAGGTGGACGCCGGCTTCGACATCGGCGGCCCGATCAAGAAGGACAAGCTCTGGTTCTTCGGCGCGTTCAACCCGCAGCAGCGCAAGAACTTCTTCCTGACGCAGACCTTCCTCAGCAACGTCAACAACAAGGTCACGACCCCGTTCTACGCGGGCAAGATCACGTGGGGGCCTTCGATCAACCACACGTTCAACTTCTCGACCTTCGGCGACTTCACGAAGCAGCAGGGTTTCCTCTTCGGCAACACCGGCTTCGGCGCAGACCCGAACAGCTTCCGCGGCGAGACGCAGACGGGCGGCCACAACTACGCCTTCCGGCTCAACTCGACCTTTACCCCGAACTTCATCGGCGAGTTCTCGGCGGGCCTGCACTTCCAGCGCGCCAACACCATACCCGACCCGAGCGTCGCCAGCACGAACCTCGTGACCGACGCCTTCGCCGTCCTGAGCGGCGGCGCGGTTCTCCCGGACGTTAACACCACCATCCCGGCCAGCAACGGCCTGTTCCTGGCCTTCGTCAACGGCACGGGCGGCTCGATCCAGCGCAGCTTCGTCCGCCAGGGCTTCGGCCTAGTCTCGAACCAGAAGCGCAACCGCTACGAGGCCGCGGCCAGGCTCCAGAACATCTGGGGTAAGCACACGTTCAAGTACGGCGTCGAGTTCAACACGAACCGCTACCAGATAGACACCCACTCGACCGGCCCGACGCGCGACTTCGGCGCGCCCACGAGCGGCGTCTTCAACGGCTTCCGCGTGACCAACAACTGGGGCGTCTGCCAGGGCGACCCGACGGCCCACAACATCCTCTGCCCGAGCTCGACCTTTACGACGCGCGCCACTCAGCTAATCGCGGGCGGTCAGTTCGGCACGCAGTACACGACGGCCTCGACCGGCACGGTCTCGCTGGGGTCGCTCGTCAACCCGATTCTGATTCTCAGCACCGTCAGCGTCCGCGACTTCCGTCTCACGACGCACGGCGGTTTCTCGCGCTCGAACACCCAGAGCTTCTACGCGCAGGACGACTTCAAAGTCACGAAGAACTTCCAGCTCAACCTGGGTGGTCGCTGGGACTACCAGCAGACCTACGGCTCTCAGACCGCGTACTTCAAGCTGAACAGCTTCAAGGACAACTTCCAGCCGCGCCTCGGCTTCATCTGGGACTTCACCGGAGAGGGCCGCGGCAAGGTCTTCGCCAACTTCGCGCGCTACGTTGAGACGCCGATCCCGCTCGACCTGAACGTCCGCGCCGGCGGCAACGACCAGCAGATTGACTTCAACATCCGCGTCAATCAACTGAACGCGCCCGCCGGCTCGACGACCATCACCGACTTTGGCAACCTGGGCGGCGACCGCACCCCGATTGACCCCGGCCTCAAGCCGCAGACGGTCAACGAGTGGACTGCCGGCTTGGAGTACTCGCCGCTGAAGGACTTGGCGCTGGGCGTCCGCGGCATCTACCGTAACCAGGTCAACGTCATCGAGGACGGCTCGTTCGACGATGGCACCACCTACTTCATCTTCAACCCCGGTCGCCGCGGCAACGGCGAGACGACGGAAGACAAGGCGTGCAGCGATCCTACAATCGGCTGCTTCGGCCACGCGCGCCGCTACTACCGCGCGCTGGAGTTCACGGCGACGAAGCGCTTCAGCGAAAACTGGCAGCTCATCTCGTCCTACGTCTTCTCCAGCCTGACCGGCAACTACGAGGGCCTGTTCCGCAACGACAACGGGCAGTCTGACCCGAACATCACCTCGTTGTTCGACCTCGTCAGCCTGCTCAAGAACACCTACGGGCATCTGCCGAACGACCGCCCGCACCAGCTCAAGGTTGACGGCACTTACAAGTGGCCGTTCAAGCTCTTAACGAGCCTCTCGTTCCGCGCCCAGTCGGGTATCCCGTTCGACCAGTTGATCCCGCACCCGGTTTACGGCAACAACGAGGGCTTCGCGGTGCCGCGCGGCACGGCGATCAACCCCATCACGGGCAGCAACCGCACGCCGACGACCTGGAACATTGACCTCGGCGCGTACTACCCGATTCAGATCGGCGAGAACCGCCAACTCCGTTTGCAGATGGACTGGTTCAACGTCACCAACAACCAGAGGGCCATCCGTCAGGATACGACCTTCCAGATCAACAGCGGCGCGTCCGGCATCCCGCCGGTCAACAACCCGTTCTTCGGCACGGGAACGATCTTCCAGTTCCCGTCGGCTTTGCGCCTCGGCGTGAAGTTCCAGTTCTAAGCTGGATGCTTTCACGCGGCGCGCCGCGTGAAAGGTTCCTGGGGAGGGGCGTGGACTTCACATGCCCCTCCCCGTTCTTTTTTGTGCTACCTTTTCTCCAACCGTTACAGCTTTGAATTCCCGTCGTCCCTAATTTTCGAAAGGAGTCGGTCGTGATGTTTCTCCGCGCGGGTCGTGCCCTTTTCCCCTCCTTCTTCCACAGACGCGCCTGCCTCTCGCTGTGCGCCGCGCTGCTCTCGGCCCTCTGCTGCGGCGGTGTCGCGCGCGCGCAGAGCGGCAACGAAGACACTGGGACGGGCGGCAGGCACACCATACAGGGGCGCGTCGTCTTCCCTTCGGGCCGGCGCGCCGACACGCGCCTGAAGGTCAGGCTCCAGAGCAGCCAGTCGGGCGAGCTTTCGGTCTATACGGACTCGAACGGCGCTTTCAGCTTCCGCTCGCTCGAAGCCGGCTCCTACACGGTCATCATCGAAGGCGGTGACGACTTCGAGACGACCAGGGAGTCCATCTACATCGAGCCGGACATCAACAGCATGGTGCGCGGGGTCACGGGGCCGCCGGTCTCTCGGCCCTACACGCTCCAGGTTTACCTCCAGCCGAAGAGGCGCGACGGCGACGACGACGCGAAGGCGGGAGTCGTCAACGCGGCGCTCGCCGGCGTGCCGAAGCCCGCGCTGGAGCTTTACAACAAGGCGCACGAGGCCGAGCGCAAAGGTGACAACGCCAAGGCCGCGGCGCTGTTGGGCGAGGCCGTCGCGCAGTACCCGCAGTTCGGCCTCGCCCACAGCGAGCTGGGCATGCTCTATCTCAAGTCGGGCCAAGTGGACAAGGCCGTCGAGGAGTTCAGGGCGGCGGAGAAGGCGCTGCCCGACGACCCGCAGGTTCAGTTCAACAACGGCCTCGCGCTCCTGGAGAAGAAGGACTACGCCGAGGCCGAGAAGCAGTTCCGCCGCGCGGCCAAGAGGATGGGCCAGAGCGCGCAGTTGCACACCTACCTGGGCATCGCTCTGTTAGGGCAGAAGAACGTTGACGAGGCCGAGCGGGAGTTTCAGCAGGCCGTCAAGCTGGGCGGCGACCCCGCGGGCCGCGCGCACTACTACCTGGGCGGCATCTACTGGTCGAGGCGCGAGTACAAGAAGGCGGCGGAAGAGCTTGAGTTGTACCTCAAGCAGTCGCCCAAAGCGCCGGACGCTGAGCAGACCCGCGCCACCATCGAGAAGCTGCGCGGCAGGTCATAGCCGCCGACAACACCCGCCGAACTCACGTCCTCCGGGGTCACGGCGCGGCGGCGCGCGGCTTTAATAACCCCGTTCCCAACTACCGGCGAACAAACGTCACGTGCCGGCAGCCCCACTTCGGGTTCCGCCGCTTCTTCTTCCAATCCCGTCGGGCGCGGGGCGGAAAACTCGAAAAGAGTTCCCGGCCAGCCGCACTCCCCTCCAATCGGCCCGCTCCGTCGGGGCAGGGCCGACCAACTTTTTTTAGCGCCGGTCTCCCCCTCGGATTTCGGGCGTCGCTGTTCTATAATCCCGCAGCGCTCTACAAGGGACAGGCGCGGACGTGCGCGTCGCCTTCGTCGTTGACGACCTGACCCACCCCCGATTACACAAGACGTGAAGGAGAATCAAATGAAGAATAAACGCGTGGGCACCTACAGCCGGGGTGCAGCCGCCTGGCTTCTGATATTGGCGGTGGCGGCCTTCGCCCTTCCCTCGGACGCGGCAGCCTTAGAAAAGTTGCGGCCCGAAGAGGTGGTGGCTAAGCACCTGGAGTCTATCGGAGCGGCGGAGGCGCGCTCGTCTATCCGCAGCCGCATCATCGCCGGGACGGTTGTTGCCACCCTAAAAGCGCCGGGCACCGCCCAGTTCAGCGGGCGGGCTGTCATGGCTTCCGAAGGCGACAAGAACATGATCGGCATGGGTTTTGAAAACGCCAAATACTCGCAGGAGAAGTTCGGGTTTGACGGCGAGAACGTGACGGTCGGCTACGCGAATCCGGGACTCCGCTCGAACTTGAGCGACTTTATCCTGACCCACAAGGATATTTTAAAGTCCGGACTCCTCGGCGGCACACTCTCCAACGCGTGGCCCCTGCTGAGCCTGCCAGAAAAAAGTGTGAAGCTTGAGTACGGCGGCACTAGGAAAATTGGCGGCAAGGCGGCATACGAACTCAGGTATCTCCCGCGCGGCGGTTCTGATATACAAATCAGCCTCTTCTTCGATACGGAAACCTTCCAGCACGTGCGCACCGAATACACGCGCTTCATCCCCGCCGGGATAGGCGCTAACGTTGACGCCTCCGGGAGCCAGAGGGCGACGCGCTACAAGATGACAGAAGACTTCTCCGACTTCAGAAAGGAGAGCGGGTTGACTCTGCCGCACGCCTATAAAATCGAGCTGGAGCTGGACACCCGAGCAGGGACGTTCATAGGCGATTGGGAATTAACTCTGACCCAATTTGCTTTCAACCAGCCGATTACATCCGGTTCGTTCAACGTGAACGCAAATCAATAATGTCACTCGTTCGACTGCGCCCGCACGCCGGAGGCGCACTCGCGTGAAGGCCGCCGTAAGCAATCGGGCGGGGAGACCGCAGCACAGTTCTTCAGCAAAGGCGGCTAACATCCGGGGCGGGGCCGACGAGGGGCCTTCCAGAAAAATTTCGGGCGGTGCTTCTTCCTCGGAAGAAGCACCGCCCGATTGCTAATGAGCCTGACGGAGTCAGACCGGAAGATTAGAAGTCGAAGCGCGCGCCGAACTGGATGATGCGCCCCGAGTAGCTTGAGGTGATGCGACCGAAGGTGGTGCTTCCGACGTTGAAGATGTTGCTGCTCTCGCCGATGAAGAAGTCCGTGTTGTTGAGAACGTTGAACGCCTCCATACGGAGTTGGAGCTGCTTACCTCCCTCGCCGAACTTGAAGTTTCGGTAGAACCCGCCGTTCCAGTTGAAGTACCACGGGCCGTTGATGAAGTTAAGGGGCAGGTTGCCCGTCGATCCCGGAGCGTTCGGGAAGAAGACCTGTCCGGGGAACGGCGCCGTGCCGACCGGACTCGCGCCGCGGATGGCGGTGATGCGGAATCCGGCGGGCAGTTGCTGGCGCAGGTCAACGATCTGCGTCACCGTCCCGTTGGTCGCGGTGGCTTGCAGCACGCTGGGGTCAATAAAGAAGACCCCGTTCGGCGTCCGGAAGATGCCGATCAGCTTCTTGATCTGATCGGGGGTCAGGCTGGAGGTCGCCGGCTGGAGGGCGGAACGACCGGCGCGGTTGAGCGTGCCTCTTGGGTCGCGGATCGAGGTCGGCTCGCCCGAGCTGATGTTCACGATGGACGTGAGCTGGAACCCGCCGAAGACCTTGCTGGCCCAGCCGTCGCTCAACCAACGACGCCCGTGCCCGAACGGCAGCTCGAGGTTCAGGTTGGCGTTGATCGTGTGGGTGCGGTCGTAGTTAGGCCGCGAGTAGTTGAGCCTCAGGTTGGCGTTGTCCAGGAACGGATCAACGTTGGTCTGGGACTCTTGCGTCGAGTCGGCCAGGGTCTTCTGGAAGGTGTAGTTGACCTGGTAGGAGAGGCCCTGCGCGGGGCGACGGCGAATCTCCACCTGAAGCGCGTTGTAGTTGAACTGGCCGCCGTTTCCGAGGACGTTGGCGACGCCCGTGCTCGGGTTAGCCAGGAACCGAACGTTGCCGGCCAAGCCGTTCTGGACGTAAATAATCGCCAGGTCAGCCGGGACGCCGTTCTGTATTTGCGTCAGGATGGTCGAGTTGGTAAGCAAGCCACCGGCAGCCAGATTGGGGAAGACCGTCAACTGCTGGCAGCCCGTGGCCGCCGCCTGCGCCGCGGTGCAGCCCGCACTGCCGAAGGTGGTGAGGTTGCTGCGCGCGCGGTTGAAGTCGGCGAGGAACCCGTTGTTGCGGATGTCCACCTGGTTGAAGTCAATCGTTCGCACGAGCTGGTGGCTGCGCGCGCCGACGTAGCGAATCTCGATGGCCGACTGCCAGCCGATCTCGCGCTGGATGCCGAAGTTGTACTCGTGCGTGAGCGGCACCTGAAGCTTCGGATCAATCACAAAGACGGTTCCGAAGAAGTTGAACGCCCCCGTGTTATTGACCGTGTACGGGAAAGGCGTCGTCGGCACCGTCGGCGTCGGGAAGTTACCCGGCACGGCGGCGAAGCTCGGCGCGTCCGCGCGGGGGGTCAGGACCGAGCGGAGCGAAGTCGTCCCGTTGAGGGTCGCGTTGACCGTCTGCGAGCCTAACCCGGTGTGATTCTGTAGAGCGTTGTCGGGCGCGCGCTCGTACTCGTCCGAGTTGTAGCTGATGCGGTAGCCGCCGCGGATCACGGTCTTCCCCTCGCCGGGGAAGGCGCTGCCGAGGAACTTGTTCTTAAAGGTCGGCGACCAGGCTAAGCTGACGGTCGGCCCGAAGTTGTTCTTGTCCGTCTTAAAGAAGGCACCCGGATTGCCGGCGTTGCCGCCGACGATCTGATAGACGCCGTTCGGGTCGAGGGCCGCCTGTTGCGCGGTCTCGCCGTTGAGGACAGCCGCTTCGAGATAAATCCGGTCGGGGTTCTTGAGCGGGGTGAACAGCTCATAGCGCAGGCCCAGGTTCAGCGTCAGGCGCGGCGAGATGCGCCATTGATCCTGGCCGTAGAACGAGTAGTTCTGGTAGCGCAGGTCGAAGCTCGTCGGCGCTCCGCGCTGGAAGCCGGTCTGGATGTTGACGAGGTTGGCCGTCACGCCCGCGCTGCCGATGATGCCGCCCAGCAGGTAGCGCAGGTTGTTGGCGCGCGCCAGGTCGGTCGTGTTGATGCCGCCGGGGAAGAGGCCCGACGAGAAGCCGGGGGTGTTGGGGTTACTGGTCGAGCTGATCGTGAAGAGCGGCGTCACGCCGAAGAAGTTCAGGGCGACGGTCTTGTAGGCCTGTAGCTGACCGCCGAAGCGGAGCGAGTGATTGCCCCAGGTGTAGTTGGCGTTGTCCTGGAGGTTCCAGTAGTCGGTGTTGCGGCCCTGGCTGCGGAAGCTGCCCTCCGGGTTGGTGATGATCCCCGCCAGGGTATTCGCGGACTGGGTCTGCGCATTACTGAAGACGAAGTCAGACGGCACACCGCCCTCGGCGAAGAACGGCTCGCTGCGCTGGTAGCCGCCGCGAAGCTCGTTGGAGAAGCGGGCCGTCGGCGTCCAGTTGTAGGCCCCGATGTAGAGCTTGGTCGGCCCACCCTGAAAGACGAAAGGGAGGGTCTGGAAGCCGAACGCGAGGTCGTTGCGGGCGTTGCTTTCGTTGTTGCGCTTGTAGATGAAGTTGAAGGCGTTGCGTTCGTTGACCTGAACGTCGAAGCGTCCCGTGACCGCGTTGCGGGTCACCGGGGTGGAGATGTTGAAGTTCACGACCTGCGTGAAGTTGACGCCGTTGGTGATGCCGTTGCCGGCGGGCGGCAACTGACTCAGGATGCGGCTCTGGATCAGGGGGTCAACCGAGAGCACGCCACCCGCGTTATTGAACGTGGTCGCGTTCGCCGCCGTCCCCAGGTTCAGCCCCGACCCGGTCAAAACGTTCACGGTGCGGGTGACGCCGCCGCTGTCAACGTAGCTGAAGGTGCCGTTGCGCGCGGCGGCCAGCAGGGTCGTGCCCGAGGCCGAAGCCTGCGAGGCCTGCCGGAAGCCTTCGTAGTTGGCGAAGAAGAAGGCGTGCTTTCTGAGGAAGGAGTGTCCGCCCTCGCCGAAGTGCGGCAGGATGGCCGGGCCGCTGACCGTGGCCCCGAACTGGTTGCGGTTCAGGAAGGGGCGCGGCAGGTTGTTGAAATTGTTGAAGAAACTGTTAGCGCCGAAATAGGAGTTGCGGTTGAACTCGTAGACCGCGCCGTGGAACTTGGATTCGCCGCGCGGCGTCACGAGCTGCACGACCTGCGAGCCGCCGAACTCCGCGCTCGCGTTCTGCAAGGTGGCGGTGAATTCGCCCGTGTCGTCAACCGTCGGACGATCCTGCACGAAGCCGCCGGTGCGGATGAAGTTGTCCTGCACGTTGAGGCCGTCGCGCGTGTAGTTCGTGGACGAGCTGCGCTGGCCGTTGATGGAGCTGCTCGTCGGGTTGACGCCCGGAAGCAGGTTGAGCAGGGCGAGCGGGTTGCGCCCGTTGATGGGCAGCTCTTTCACCTGGCGTGAGCCGACCGTGGTGCTCAGCGAGGCGTCCGTGGAATTAACGATGTCGGCCCCGGCGACCACCGTCACGTTCTCTTTGACGTTGCCGACTTGAAGCGTCGCGTTGAGCGTGTAGTCGCGGCCCGCGTCAATCTTCAGGTCGGTGGCGGTAAAGGTGCTGAAACCCTGCGCCGTGATCGTGACTGTGTAAGTACCGAACTCGAGCTGCGGCACCGAGAAAGTGCCTTCACTGCTCGCGGTAATGGTTCGTTCCCGCCCCGTCTGAGCGTCCTTGACGGTGACAGTAGCGCCGGGAACAATCGCCCCTCCCGGATCGGTGACTGTGCCGACGAGTCTGCCCGTGCTGCCTTGCGCAAATGCCGACGCGGCAAATACGAAGAGCGCGAGCAACACTCCCGCGAATCTCTGGAAATTTTTCATTGTGGGCTCCTTCTTAATTGACTCAACTCAGTCCGCGAGGCGTTACCTCAATCTCAAAACCTTGGCGGTTTCATCACCTTCCGACAGGATCGTTTGTAGAGTAGGTGTTTGCGGCAATTGAGTGCCACGCGTGTGCGTAGAAATTTAGCAAGATTCATGCCAGCACCCACATCACAGGCAACACAATCTCTACGAGGGATTTAACGGCCTCCGGCGCGTGATAAAAGAAGCTTTATCTTGCCGAATTTGGATTGAAGTACGAATTTTTGAATAAGGTCGCGCTCCGCAAACTTCACTCAGGCTTCAGTCGAACAGCAGCGCGAAGCGCTCGAAGTCTGGCGCGCGAACGGACAGGTCGGGTCGCCTTTCGAGTTCGTTATGTGCTCGCCGTGGTGTTGCTTGTGCGCGGCCCCGCGGCGTCCAAGCCGCAGACGCTGAGGCCGTCGCGTCGCGCCTTCCAGATGAACTGTTGTAGCTCATTGCTCAACTCGTCGCCCGCGTTGGTCAGGGCGCCGGACGACTCGGCGGCGGCCACGCTCATCTGAAAATGGCTGTGCCGACGCGAACAGTTTTAGCCGCCAGTGCCAAAATTTTTGGAAATCTCCAGAAATTCGGAGGCCCGCCTTTAAATATCTGAATTTTTTTCCGTGCCGGGGTGATAAATCGTAGGAAACAGAGGCGGGTTATCTAAGTCCGAACTCGGAACGGTTCTTGCTTTTTCGGAGCAGAGCTAGCTTTTACACAACGATGCATGTCGCACTCCAGACCCGCTACATGCATGCTCCGGTTCATAAACTCAAGGAGGTGTTTGATGCGTCTATTCAGTCTGATCGCAACCGGGCGCTCCGGATTGCGCGGCGGGAATTTCCTGCGCCTGACCGCAGCCGCCGTCTGCCTCACCCTCTCCGCCACAACGCTAACATTCGCCCAGACCGCCAAGGGCACCATTCAGGGCACGGTCAGAGACCCGAACGGGGCCGCGGTGGTCGGCGCGAACGTCGAGGCGAAGAACGAAGCCACTGGCGACGCGCGCGCCACGACCACCAGCGGCGACGGTCTTTATACCATCCCCAACCTCGACGTGGGGTCTTATACGCTGACGGTGAACGGCACGGGCTTCGCCCCGGCCACCGTTAAGGGACTAAAGGTTTCCGTCTCGTTCACGCTGACGCAGGACGTGCAGCTCGCGCTGGCGGGCGCGAACGAGGTCGTGACGGTCGCCAGCGGCGACGCGCAGACAGCCGTCAACACCACCGACCAGCAGCTCTCCACTCTCATCTCGCAGCAGAAGATTCTCGACCTGCCGCTCTTGTCGCGCAGCCCCGACTCGCTGCTGCTGCTCGCGCCGGGGACGAACTCCTCGACGAGCCGACTGGGCGGCGTCACCGTCAACGGCCAGCGCGAGCGCAACAACAACTTCCTCGTCGACGGCATTGACAACAACGACACGGACGTGCCCGGCATTCCGGGCGGCGTCTCGACGCCGAACATTGACGCCACGCAGGAGTTCCGCGTCATCACCAACAACTTCAACGCCGAGTATGGGCGCAACACCGGGGCCATCGTCAACGTCGCCACCAAGCCGGGCACGAACCAGTTCCACGGCGGCGGCTACATCTACTACCGCACCGACAAGCTCGCCGCGCGCGACTTCTTCGACACCACGGGGAAGCCCAACCCGCTCCAGCGCCGCCAGTACGGCGCATCAATCGGTGGCCCCATCAGAAAGGACAAGACCTTCTTCTTCTTCAACGCCGAGCGCGACATCTTCGACCAGGGCATCACGGTGACGACGACCGTGCCGACCGCCGCCGCGCGCCAGGGCATCTTCAACCTCAGCTCCGGCACGATTGACGCGCGCCAGGGGAGCGCCAACAACCGCTTCAACTTCCCCATCAACCAGAACTTCGTCAACCTCCTCAACCAGTTCGTGCCGCTGCCGAACACGCCCGGCGAGGCCCAGCCGCTGCCCGGCGTCTTCGAGCACTTCCGCTTCTCGACGCAGACCAACGACCGGGATCATCAGTTCTCGACGCGCGTTGACCACAAGATCAACGACAAGCACAGCCTGAGCGGCAGCTACGCCCTCTCCGATGGCACGTTCGAGTTCTGCTGCGAGACCTTCCCCGGCCTGAACGACGCCATCCTCAGCCCGCAGACCACACACCGCCTGTCGCTGAATCTGGTCTCGACCTTCTCGCCGAACCTGATCAACGAGTTCCGCTTCGGCGGCAACCGTCTGAAGCTGACCTTCGCCGGCCCCGGCGACGGCGGCGTCAACTCCACGGCCATCGCGGCCACGCGCTCGGCGCTCGCCGCTTCGGGCGTCCCCACGACCGGCACGCAGTTCGGCGGCGCGAACGGCTCGCTGATTAACTTCGGCATCGCGGGTATCACCAGCCCCTTCGCGGCCTTCGACACGCAGTTCCGCTACACGGGGACGACGCACATCGGCGACTCGCTCACCAAGATTTGGGGCAACCACGACATGAAGATGGGCGGCGAGTTCCGCTGGGTCTATTCGAACGGCGCGAGCAACTTCTTCCGCACCGAGACCCTGGACTTCAGCGCGCCCGGCTTCTACGGCATCTCCATTCTGCGCAACAACAGCGGCGGGAACCTCGGCTTCGCCGGGCAGAACACGACCGTCCAGAACTTCGCCAGCTACCTCTTCGGACTGGTGGATCAGCAGACCCAGTCGCAGTTCTTCGACAAGGGCGGCACGCGCGTTGACGCCGACTACCGCGGCTTCCGCCAGCGCGAGCTGGAGGTCTTCTGGCAGGACACCTGGAAGGTTCGCCCGAACCTGACCTTCAACTACGGCCTGCGCTACTCGTACTACGGCGTGCCGTTCGAGATCAACGGGCAGTTGTCCAACCTGGTCGGCCAGGACCCGAGCAACTTCGCGCCGGCGGGCGGCTTCCGCTTCCAACTGGTCGGCAAGAATTCCGGCGGCAGCTCGAACCTCTACAAGGACGACCGGAACAACTTCGGCCCTCGCGTCGGCTTCGCCTACAGCCCCGACTTCAAGACGGGCTTCGTCTCCAAGCTGACGGGCGGCCCCGGCAAGATGTCCGTCCGCGGCGGCTACGGCATCTTCTACGACCGCGTGTTCGGCAACCTCTTCGAGAACGCCAGCTCGAACCCGCCTTTCCAGATCGCCTTCTTCAACTCGCCCGGCCTCGACGTGCTCAACGCCGGCGGGTCATCGCTCCAGATTTACCAGGCCTCGCGGGTGCAGAACTTCTCGCGGCCCACGACGCAAATCGCCACCCCGGTCGTCCAGGACGGCGAACTCAGGCAGAACGTCGTGTACTTCGCCCTGCCCGGCAACAACCAGATGCAGACGAAGTTCGCGATGCCCTACACGCAGTCCTGGAACTTCGGCATGCAGCGCCGCTTCAAGGGCGATATGCTCTTCGAGGCCGACTACGTCGGCTCGCACAGCAGCAACCTGCTGCGCGTCATGGACGGCAACATGGCGAGCGTCGCGCGCTGGAACGCCGTGACCCACGACACCCAGACCATCAACCCGTTCAGCTCGGTCGGCAACTACTTCACCGGCTCCCTGCAACTGGCCTTCTTCGAGCCGGCGCTGAACCTCTCGGTCGGCATGTCCACCTACAACGCGGGGCAGTTCCGCTTCACGAAGAACTTCGCCGAGCACAGCCGCTGGGGCTTCGGCCAGATTCAGGCGGCCTACACCTACAGCCACTCGATTGACAACGCGCCCGACCCGATTGACGCGCAGAGGGGCGAGCGCTCATTCCCGCGCGACTCTTCGGGCTTCACGGGCGGCCTCGGCGCAGAGCGCGGCAACTCCGGCTTCGACGTGCGCCACCGCTTCGTCGGCAACATGGTGTACGAGATTCCGTTCAACGCCGGCGACCGCTACGTCAAGGCGGTTCTCCGCAACTGGACGATCTCCGGCATCTGGACGTGGCAGTCGGGCGTGCCCTACTCCGTCTTCAGCGGCACAGACTCCGCCGGCACGGGCTTCGGCCAGCGCGCCGACTTCGCCGGGCAGGGCACGGGCCTCGACCTGACGCCCGTCAGCGGTCTTAACCCGAGCACGCAGACCGGGCCGCAACGCACACTGTTCGCCAACCCCTGCCCCTTGGGCGACCCGACCTGCGCCGGAACCAGCGGCATCGGTCGCCAGGGCACGACGGGCCGCAACCAGTTCTACGGCCCCGGCTTCAACAACGTGGACTTCTCGCTCATCAAGAGAATCCCGTTCGGCGGCGAGAACCGCTACAAGTTCACGATCCGCGCGGACTTCTTCAACCTTTTCAACCACACGAACTTTGGCTTGCCGGTGAACACGATCAATAGCTCGAACTTCGGGCAGTCAATTGACACGTTCGCACCGCGCATAGTCCAGCTCGTCGGACGCTTCGACTTCTAATTCGCCGCGGGGCGACCGATGCCCTCAAAGGCTCAAAGGGCGTTGCCTCAGAACGGAGGCAACGCCCTTTTTGTCTCTCGGCGTCTTTGTCTCTCGGCGTCGAGGAATTTCTGCAAGGCAAGGACGCCCCCCCGCCCGACAGTCTTGTAAAGCGCCCTCAGTCGCCCGCGACCATCCGCGCGAAGCCCTCGAAGTCGAGCGCGCGGACGGGGAGGCCCAACTCTCTTTCGAGTTCGTCGAGGCGCGTGTCGTCGAGCATGATCGGCTCGTCCGACTTGTGCGCGGTCGCTGGCAGGATGACGAAGTCGCCCTCGACCTGCGCGCGCGCGGCCAGCACGCACCCGCCCGTCATCAGCCCCGCGACGACGATCTCCGGCCCGAAGTATTGATTCTCGACCGCGACGACCTTCAGACGCGTGCCCGTGCGCCCGTTCAAGCGCCCCACTAAATCAGTCAGCACGGGCGCGAACAGCGTGCCCGTCAGGACGCTGCCGCGCAAGGCCGACGGGTCGCGTGGCGGCCTCCTCTCAAGCCTGCGCAGGAGCCGCGCGAACTCATCTTGAAAGGAGCGCACCATGCCGACGCCGTCCTCGATCTGCGGGTAGTCGCCGTAGTGTCGGCGGCCCGGCACGCCGCGACCGGCGCGCAGGTAAATCTCGTCGCCTAAGAAGGCGAAGTTCGTCCCCAACCGTGTGCGAAGCTCTCGCTGAAGCGACGCAACCTCGCGGATGATTTTTCGGCACCACTCCGGCGTGACCGGCGTCAGACGCTCGTCCGTGTTGTAGCGCGTCAGGCCCAAGGGCACGACCGCCAGGCTGCGGACACGCGGGTACTCCGCGGCCAGGTCGCTGATCGTCCGTCGCAAGACCTCGCCGTCGTTGATGCCGGGGCACAAGACGACCTGAGCGTGAATCTCGATGCCGGCGTCCAACATCCGACGCATCTTCGCGTTGATGTCGGCCCGCCGCATGTCAACGCCGAGCAGGTGGGCGCGAACCTTGAGGTCGGTCGCGTGGACGGAGACGTACTGTGGCGTCAGTCGCTGCTCGATCACTCGACGCATCTCGTCCTCGGTGATCGAGGTGAGCGTGGTGTAGTTGCCGTAGAGGAAGGAGAGGCGCACATCCTCGTCGCGGAAGGAGAGCGCGGGGCGCGCGTCCGAAGGGTTGCCCTTGCAGAAGCAGAAGAGGCACTCGTTGGCGCACTGGCGCGGGACGATGTTCTCGAACTGGAGGCCGAAGTCTTCGCCCTCGCCGCGCTCGATCTCCAGTTCCCACTCCTCGCCGCTGCGCCTGAGGACGCCGAGGGTCAGCTCGGTCTCGCCGCCCGTGTGAAAGCGGAAGTCGAGGTAGTCGCGCACCGCGCGCCCGTTGACGCGGACGACGCGGTCGCCCGGCTCAAGCTCAAGCTCCGCGCCGAGCGTGCCCGGCTCGACCTGCGTGATCGAGACGCCGCGGCGGCGTATCTGCGTGACGGCGGGTGTGACTGCGAACTCATACATACGGGCGACTCAACTCTAAGCAGGCCGACCCGAAAGTATGACCGAAGGGGCGCGGCAGTTCAACCGATGCGAGACGTTTGCCAGGGTCGAAGGGAGTTAGATGTAGCCCACGGTCGGCGGTTCGCCGCGGGCGCGGGCCGGGCGGAAAATTGCGTCAGCGTGGCGTTCCACCGCAGCAGCCTGACCGAACGCCCGGTCAGAAAGAACCGATTTTGAAGGCGTCGAGCGCGCGACCTCTAGCCTCGTCCTCGCCGCAAGCGCCCGGCGAGTTTCTCCCGGAGCGTCTCTTAAACCCCACGGCCACCGGCTTTTAACTTTAAATCCTGAGCTACGGCGCTCGCGTTCTGCCGGCCTCGCGGCCTCCGCCGACGGCGTCGCGTCGAGGCGAGCGCACGGGCACGTCACTTGCAAAAGTCACGCGCGGGGTCTGGCGTCTGCTCGCGCGGCAGCCGAGCGGAGGCGGACGCCACCCGTGCCGAAAGGTCTGAAGCCAGCCGGATGAGTACGACGCCCAACGAGTTAATCCAACCCGCCGCCCCGCCCGTGCAGGCCGCGCCCGCGCCGACGCGCGCCACAGTCCTGCTTGCCGAAGACGACCGCTCCGCCCGGCGCTACTTCGAGGTCATCCTCCAGCGCGCGGGCTACACCGTCATCGCCGCCGCCGACGGCGTCGAGGCGATGAAGGCCGCGCTCTCTTCCAGCGTGGACGCGGTCGTAACCGACGCCGTCATGCCGCACCTCGGCGGACACGAACTCTGCCGCTTCTTCCGACGCCACCCGAAGCTCGCGCGGCTGCCCGTCGTGCTGTTGAGCGGCGCGGACAAATCGCCCGACGCGGCGGAGAGTGCAGACGCGTACCTGTCGAAGCCCGTCCGGCCCGAAGAACTGACGAGTTGTCTGGCTCGCCTGCTCGCCGGGGCCATCTGAAGTTTTCACTGACGAGCCGGGGGACTGACGAGTTGGGGAATGACTGACGAGCGGGGTATCTTTAATCCGAGCCTGGGAAGACGAGTTCGAGCATGGGAAGACGAAAGGGCTGCTCTTGAGTAGAGCAGCCCTTTCAATTTTCTCCTGAGCGGACTGGCCCCACCTATCCAGCCGTGCTCGCGGACGTGCCCGGCGTCTTGGTGCCGAGCATCTCGTCGAGGGGCGCGTATTCGAGGCCCTGGTCGGTGGCGACGGCCTCGTAGGTGAGGCGGCCCGCGTATGTGTTGACGCCCTCCTTGAGTCCGGGATCGCTCTTGACGGCTTCGAGGAAGCCGCGGTTGGCGAGCCGGAGCGCGTAAGGGAGCGTCGCGTTCGTGAGCGCGAAGGTCGAGGTGCGCGGCACGGCTCCGGGCATGTTGGCGACGCAGTAGTGCAGAACGTCCTCGACGTAGTAGGTCGGGTTCGAGTGCGTCGTGGGCCTCGTCGTCTCGATGCACCCGCCCTGGTCAACGGCCACGTCCACGATGACCGACCCCTTCGACACGTCCTTCAACATCTCGCGCGTGACGAGCTTCGGGGCCGCCGCGCCGGGGACGAGCACCGCGCCGATGATCAAGTCGGCTTCGGCAATCGCGCCGTGGATGGCGTAGGCCGAACTTGCCAGCGTGGAAATCTTCGAGAGGAAGATGTCGTCCAGTTCGCGCAGGCGGTCGAGGTTCTTGTCAACGATTGTGACCTGCGCGCCCATGCCGACGGCGATCTTCGCGGCGTTGGTGCCGACGACCCCGCCGCCGATGATGACGATGCGCGCCGCGGGCACTCCGGGCACGCCGCCCAACAGCACGCCGCGCCCGCCGTTCATCTTCTCAAGGTACTGCGCGCCGACCTGCACGGCCATTCGGCCCGCGACCTCCGACATCGGCGTCAAGAGTGGGAGCGTGCCGCGCCTGTCCGTGATGGTCTCGTAGGCGATGCCTGTGACCTTGTGTTCGAGGAGCGCCTGCGTCTGCTTCGGGTCGGGCGCGAGGTGCAGGTAGGTGAAGAGGAGCAGGCCCTCCTTCATGCGCGGGTACTCCGGCTCAATCGGCTCCTTGACCTTGACGATCATCTCGGCCTCGGCCCACACGTCGTCCGCCGAAGGGATGATCGTCGCGCCCGCGCGCTCGTACAGAGAGTCCTCGAAGCCCGAACCCTCGCCCGCGCTCCGCTCGACGATGGCCCTGTGTCCCGCGTCCGTCAAAGCGCGCGCGCCCGCGGGCGTCAGGCCGACGCGGTACTCGTTGTCTTTAATCTCCTTGGGGAGTCCGACGATCACTTTTGCTCTTCTCCGTTCGTTAGGATTTTTCAGACATCTCCGCAACCGGTTCGGCTTCGTTCCGCACACACAGGGCTTCGCGTAATTCGTCGCGGATTCCTTCAACCTCGTCCCGCTTCGCGCCCAGCCTTCGATTTATCTCCTTACCCAGCGTGTCGAGAATATAGCTTAACGTTGCTTCGAGGACGGCGAGTTCGTCCTCGGACATCCTCATCTCGACCAGCCTCACGGACGCTACGACCTCTTTGTGCAATATCTTCATGCTACTTCAACCCGTCCGGCAACTCGTCGCGGCTGACGCGCTCCCACTTACCTTCGTCAACTCTGCGTTCCCTGTTTGCCTGCGTCGTCCTGAAACTCGTGTGGTGCTCGCCGTCTTCTGTAAAGACGTGCGTGCGCCCGCGCGAGCCGACGAAGACGTAGTAGCCGCTCTCGACATCCCGGTAGATTTCGCGCGCCGACGCTTTGTCTCGCGCGGCCTCTGCCGTCGGCCTCTCTCCCTCTTCGCGTCGGCCCTGGCCGTGCGGCGTGCGCTTAACCATGTCGGGAAAAGAAACTCACACCCGCGTTACTCGAAGTTCACTTCGTCAATCTGCGCGCGCTGCAATTTGCCGCTGTAGTCAACGTAGACACTCTTCCACTCGGTGAAGATGTCGAGGACTTGCGTGCCGGCCTCGCGGTGGCCGTTTCCCGTCGCCTTCGTGCCGCCGAAGGGCAGGTGGACTTCCGCGCCGATGGTCGAGGAGTTGACGTAGAAGATGCCGGTGTACATCTCGTTCATCGCGTGGAAGGCGCGGTTCACGTCCTGCGTGTAGATGGAGGCCGACAATCCGTAGCGCACGCCGTTGCCGATCTCGATTGCTTCTTCGAGCGAGCCTACGGGGATGACGGTCGTGACGGGGCCGAAGATTTCTTCCTGCGCGATCCTCATGCCGGGCGAGGCGTCGGTGAAGACAGTCGGCTCGACGAAGTAGCCGTGGGCGTACTCGCCCTTCTCCAGACGGCGTCCGCCGCAGGCGAGCTTCGCGCGGTCTTCCCTCTGTCCGACCTCGATGTAGCCGAGAATCTTGTGCAGCGCGTCGGCGTTGATGACCGGCCCCATGTCGGTTCGCTCGTCGAGGCCGTCGCCCACTCTTAAATTCTTCGCGCGCTCGACGAGTTGTTGCGTGAACTTCTTATAAACCTTCTTGTGGACGACGACGCGCGACGAGGCCGTGCAGCGCTGCCCCGAAGTGCCGAACGCGCCCCAGACCGCGCCCTCGACGGCGAGGTCAACGTCGGCGTCCTCCATGACGATGATGACGTTCTTGCCGCCCATCTCAAGAGAGCAGATGGCGTTTCTTTCGGCGCAGGATGAGGCGACGAGGCGGCCCGTCTCGGTCGAGCCGGTGAAAGAGATGAGGCGCACCGAAGGGTGCTCGGTCAAAGCCGCACCCACGGTCTCGCCGTGGCCCGTGACGAGGTTGACGACGCCCGCGGGAATGCCCACCTCCTCACAAGACTTAACCAGATTGTAGGTCGAGAGCGGCGTGTCTTCGGCGGGCTTGATGACGACGGTGTTGCCGCACACGAGCGCGGGGATGAGCTTCCACGACGGAATCGCCATCGGGAAGTTCCAGGGCGTAATCAGCCCGCACAATCCGACGGGCTGGCGCACGCACATGGCGAACTTGTCGGGCATCTCCGCCGGGGTGGTGAAGCCGTGAAGGCGGCGGCCCTCGCCCGCGGTGTAGTAGGTGCAGTCAATCGCCTCCTGCACGTCGCCGCCGGTCTCCTTCAAGACCTTGCCCATCTCGCGCGTCATCTCGCGCGCGAACGTCTCCTTCTGCCGGATTAAAATCTCGCCGAGGCGGAAGAGGATTTCGGCGCGGCGCGGTGCGGGCAAACGCCGCCACTTGTCCGCGGCGTCGCGCGCGGCGGCGACGGCGCGCTCGATGTCACGGGCGGTCGAGACGGGGAAGCGGCCCACGCAGTCACGCGTGTCCGCGGGGTTCACGTTCTCGAACCACTCGCCCGAACCGGACGAGACCCACTCGCCGCCGATGTAGTTGGGATAAGCTTTAGGAGTCGTGCGCGGCTGCGCGGCGCGAGCCTGCTTCTTCGAGTTCCTGCCGAGAGCCTTTTTCGCCTCTGCCATTGATTCGTAAACCGTAAACCGTGAACCGTAAACCGTGACAAGTCAGAACTGCTTTCCTCTTGCCACGGTTTACGGTTCACGGTTTACGACCTTTACTGATACGTGAACTGCACGATTGTCTGCGTGACGTGGTCGCCTTTGTAGGCGGCGACGTGCATGACGACGGGGTCGCCCGGCTTGAGCGCGTTGATGATGCGCTCGAAGTCCTCGATGGTGCTGACCGATTGGCGGTTGACGCGCTCGATGACCGTGTACTTCTCGATGCCCGCGTCGAAGGCCAGGCCGGCCTGGTCAACGTCCTTAACGAAGAGGCCGCGCACGCCTTTGAGATTCCGCTCGTTGGCGATCTGCGGCGTCAGCTCGCTCAAGGTGAGTCCGAGCGCCGGGCGGCTGCCGTTCGCCGAAGAGTTCCGCGGGCTGAGGATGATCGGGCCCTTCTTCCCGCTGTTGTCTTCTTCCTCCACGCCCGCGCTCGTGCGCGGCGCGGGGCGCTCGCCAACGGTGATGCTGGCCGCGCGCCGCTCCAGCTTGTTGTTGATCTCGCGCAGGTACGTCACCTGCACGGTCTGTCCGACGGGCGTCGAGGCGACCTTGTTGATGAGGTCTTGTGCGTTGCCGACCTCCTGGCCGTTGAACTCGACGATGATGTCGTTGGTCTGGATGCCGGCCTTGGCCGCGGGGCCTTGCGCGTCGGCCACGTCCTTGATGATCGCGCCCGAAGCCTTCGGCATCTCGTAAACGCGCGCGAACTCCGGCCTCACCGTGTCGAGGAAGACGCCGAGGTAGCCACGCCGAACCTTGCCCGCCGTCATCAGTTGTTTGAAGACGGACGAGGCGATGTTCGAGGGCAGGGCGAAGCCGATGCCGTTGTAGTCGCCGGTCGAGGTGGCGATCTGCGAGTTGATGCCGATGACCTCGCCGCGCATGTTGACGAGCGGGCCGCCGGAGTTGCCGCGGTTGATGGCGGCGTCCGTCTGGATGAAGCGGCGGAAGCTCGCGCCCGGATCGGTCTGCCGCTCCTTGGTCGAGATGATGCCGGCGGTGACGGTCTGCTCCAGGCCGAACGGCGAGCCGACGGCGAGCACCCAGTCGCCGACCAGCACCGAGTCGGAGTCGCCCAGGGTGACGGCGGGCAGGTCGCGTCCCGCGTTCACCTTGATGACGGCCACGTCCGTTTCCTCGTCCGTGCCGACGACCGTGCCGCGCAACTGCTCGCCCGACTGGAGCTTGACCATGATGCTCGTCATGTTCTCGACGACGTGGTAGTTGGTGAGGATGACGCCCTTCGGGTCAACGATGAAGCCGCTCCCGACGCCGCGCGACGGGCGGCGGGCGCGACGCCGCAGCATGTCGAGCAGGGGGTTGTCGCTGTCGTCGTTGTCCTTGCCGTCCTCGTCGTCCTTGTCGGCGACCTGCGGCGCTGCCGAGACGGTGTCAATGTTGACGACCGACGGCTCGACGCGCCGCGCGATCTCGGCGAACGAGGCGGAGAGGGCTTCGGGCGCGCGCGCTATCTGCGCGGCGCTGGCGGGCGTCGGGTCGTCGAGCGCGTTGACGCGCGTGCGGCTGAGCATCGCGCCGATTGAGACGCCGACGACGACGCACGCCGCCGCCAGCGCCGCGATCCACACGCGGAGCCTTCGCAGAATCGCGCGCTCAGCGTCAGTCGTCTGGCCCTTCGGAATTTGCAACATAGAACTGTACCACCTTCAACTTCTGTAGGAGCAAGATAAGGTCACGCGAGCAACGCGCCTCGTGGCCGAACGCCTCTGGCCGCGGGCCGTGCCGCCGGTCTGTGCGCCACGGACGAGGGGACTAGGGAAGCACAGGGGCGAGCCATGAGTATAACCAATGCCGCCACCCGCCGCCAAGCGCGTCACGCGGCGGCCAGATAACGGTTGAGGCATTTCCGCAGATGGGGGTATGATGCGGAACGCTTCCGCATAAAGGCGTTTGTTAACTTGAGATCAAGTCTCCTAAGAATCGCACCCATAATCGCGGCGCTCGTCTTGTCGGCGTCGGCGGTCGCGGCTAACAACGGGTGTCGCGGCTCAGACTTCGCATGCTTCAAACGCAAGATGATGCCGAAAGTGGGGCGCAAGACCACGGTGGTGGGCGTGCTGGCTTCGGCCAAGCTCGGCTGGATAGTCACCTCGAAGAGCGAGGGCGTCTATATCTACGCCGTCCGAGAATTCGATGCCTCGAAGATGAAGGCTCTCGACAATCTCAATGGTCGGACGGTCAAGGTCACGGGCACGCTGCGGTACTCTCCCGGCTCGCCCCCCGCGCGAACCGACGTGGCCGAGGCGAGTGTCCCTGAGCACTTCTTCTTCGACGTGGCCGAAGTCAAAGTGGTCGGCTTGAGCACGCCACGACCGAAGCGCCCGAAAAGAGTTTAACTCTCGACTGCGCCCCGCTCTTCCCCGGCTGCCCTTTGCTCACTGCCTTCCGCCTCCCGCCTTTCAACGCCCCAGCGCAACTCCGAGACGACGACGCCCGCGACGACGAGCAGCGCGCCCAGCGTTGCGCGCCCGCCCGTCCACTCGGCTGAGCCGCGCAAGGCGACGGCGAAGATGGTTGCGAAGATGGGTTCGAGGCTGAAGATGACGGCGGCGTGCGTCGCCGACATGCGCGCCTGGCCCCAAGTCCAGAGCAGGAAGACGCCGACCGTCGCGACCGTCGTGAGGTAGGCGAGCTGCCAGACGGCGGGCGCGCTCCACGCGAGCGGCGCGGTCTCGCGCGCGAGGCCCGCAGGCAAACTTCCGACGCCCGCGAGCGCCGCGTAAGACCGCAACACCACCCACGCCGCGAGCGTGAGCGCGGCGGCCACGACGATTTGCAGCGCGCTCAACTGCCGCACGTCGAAGCGCCGCGCATAGACGCTCATCAGCGAGACGTGCGTGGCGAAGAGGGCGGTCGTGCCGAGCGTGATGAGGTCGCCCGTGTTGAAGCCGCGCGCGCCGACGGGCGCGAGTATGAGCGCGCCGCCCAGAGAGGCGAGGATTATCCCCGCGAGATTTTCGCGGCTCGGTCGCGCGCGGAAAAGCAGGTAGGCGACGACGGGGATGAGCGGCGTCGTGAGACCCGAAATGAAGGCCGACTTCGCCGGCGTCGTGAAGAGCAGCCCCGTGGTCTGCGCCACGAAGGCGAAGCCGATCAGTAGTCCGAGCGTCGCGCCCGCGCGCCAAGCCTCGCGTCGCGCGCCGAAGACCTGGCGCGGGAAGAGCGCCGCAAACAGTAGCGCCGCGAGCGGCAACCGCAGCGCGAGATAAGAGAGCGGCGGCCAACGGTCGAGGATGTCGCGCGCGACGGCGAAGGTCGAACCCCAGACGAGCGTCGTCAGAAGTATCGCGGCGTCCGCGCCGAGGTTTGCTTTCAACTTCATAAAAAGCCGTAAACCGTGAACCGTAAACCGTGACGAGATAAAGCTGTGTGCTGTGAGCCGCGAACCGTGACGAGGCGAAGTTGTCTGGTCACGGTTTACAGTTCATGGTTTACGGCTTTTATGGTCTGAGCAGAACCTTCAGCACGCCCGGCTCGGCGGCGCGCTCGAATGCGCGGACGCCCTCCGAGAGCGGGAACTCTTCGTGGAAGAGGCTGTCAACGTCAACGGCCCCGCGGCGCAGGAGTTCGAGCGCGGGCGCAAACCGTCCGCAGCGCGAGCCGACTATCTGTATCTCGTCAACGACGACCGGCGCGGCGTTCAGCTCCGTCACGGCGTGGAAGGTTGACTTGAGGACGAGCGTGCCGCGCGGGCGGAGCAGGCCGAGCGCAGTCTCGAACCCGCGTGGCGAGCCGGAGGCCTCGACCGTCACGTCGAACGCCCGGTCGAAAGATGGCGGCAGTTCTTCTATCTTAAACGTCTCGATGTCGCGGCGGCGCGCTATTCGCAGTTTCGACGTGTGCTTTCCGACGAGCGTCACGCGCGCGCCCGTCAAAACTTTCAAAGCCTGCGCGCAGAGGAGTCCGAGCTTGCCGTCGCCGACGACCGCGACGCGCATCTCTTCAGTGACGTTGACTCGTTCAATGATAGCGCACGCGGCGGCGAGCGGCTCACAGAAGACGGCGCGCTCGTCCGTCACCTCGTCGGGCACGGGCAGCAGATTGACCGCGGGCAGTTGCAAAGCTTCGGCGAACGCGCCGTCGCGCCCGCGGATGCCGAGCACCGTGCGCGCGGGGCAGTGGCGCGAATCCCCCGCGCGACACAACGCACAAGCGCCGCACCCCGCGTTTATCTCGCCGACGACTCGACGCCCCTTTAACTCCGCCGCGCCCGGCGCTCGCTCGACCACGCCGACGAACTCGTGTCCGAGCGTTCCCCGAAAGCCCGCGTACCCGCGCACGATCTCCAAGTCCGTGTTGCACACGCCCGCCAGCCGGACGCGCACCACAGCCTCGCCCTCGCGCGAAGGCGCGGGCACGTCGGCGAGCCGCAACCGTTCGTCCTCGAATCGCAGAGCCTTCATTCTCGTGAACCGTAAACCGTGAACCGTAAACCGTGACAAGAAAAACCTGTTCTTCACTGGTCACGGTTTACGGTTCACGGTTTACGTCTTTCAGAATCTTTTCGCCCGTGTGTATGCGTTCTCCGGCGTGAGTTCGACGGTCTTCTCGCGGCCCGCGACTTCGACGGGCAGACGCCAGGTGAGTTCGCGCTCGCCGCTGACTGTGGCGTGAACCCACCACTTGCCGGGCGGGACGGCGACCACCGTTTCGCCGTGCTCGTCCAACTCCGCAGAGAGCGGCTGGCGCTCCCCCATCTGGCGCGTCGCGAAGTCCTCGAAGCGCTGCCCCGGTCGGTGCTCCGAGTCGAACTCGTCGCGCGCCGCCGTCATGTTGATCGGATAGAGCTGCACCAAAATCTTCTGCGCCGAGACGGGCGAGCCGACCTCGGCGCGGCGCAGGCGTATGCGGAGCAGAGTCGCGCCGTGTTGCTCGTCGCGGACGCCGACTACGCCCGCGTCGTCGTGCGGCAGATGCCGATAGACGCCCCACACAGCCGCGACGAGCGCGGCGACGAGCGCGACGCGCAGGAGCGCCGCGAAGAGGTTGCGCGTGAAGCCGTGCGTGCTGTTCATCAACGGAAGTTAAGTCCTTCGGATCGCGCGGAGTTCAACGCTTCAGGCCGCGGACGTAACTGACCAGCGACTCGATCTGCTCGGTCGTCAGCTTCCGCTTGAACGCGGGCATCTTGCCCTTGCCGTTTGAGATCGAGTTGAAGATGCGCTCGTCCGTCACGTCCGTCTGCCAGCGCGCGTCGGTCAGGTCGCGCGCGTGCTCGTGGTGCTTCGACTTAAACGTGGCGGCGCGCCCGTCCTTGCCGTGGCAGGTGGCGCAGTTCCTGGCGTATGTGACGGCGGGGTTGATCGGCGTGGGCGTCTTGCCGTGGCCCTGCCCGCCGCGCGCCGCCGCCGCGACGACGACTGCGAAAGTTAGTAAAGCCAGCGCGGCGACGAGCGCCGTAAACTGTAAAGCTCTCTTCATCCCAAAACCTCCCGCGTGTCGTGCGCCTCGGCGGGCGCGGCTTCAGGCCATCAAACCCCTCTCGCGTAGCGCGCTCGTCAACTCGTGGTCGGTCGGCACGCAGAGGATTTGCCCGGCCACGTCCACGGTCGGCTTACGCTCCTTGCCGCCGTTCTGCTCACGCACCCACGCCTTCGCACGCTCGTCGCGCTCGACGTTGACGTACTCGTAGGCGACGCCGAGCCGTTCCAAGAATTGGCGCGCGTGCTGCGTGTCCTCGCACCAGTCCGCGCCGTAAACTTTGACTCCGAACACGGGCGTCACCTCCGCTCTCCGAAATTTCGGGAGCATCATAACACGGGCGGGTCGGACGGCATGAGTGGTACAATGCGACTTCCGAACGTCAGATTATTCGTGCGGGCTGACTCTTAAAACGACGTGAGCGAAAACTTCAAGGACGGTTTCCACGACGAGTGCGGCGTCTTCGGCATCTACGGCCACGCCGAGGCCGCGCGCATGGCCTACCTCGGCCTCTACCAGTTGCAGCACCGCGGCCAGGAGTCGTGCGGCATCGTCGCCTCCGACTCGGACGTGCTCCGCTCGGAGCGCGCGATGGGACTCGTCTCCGAGGTCTTCAACGAGGAGCGTCTGAACCGACTGCCCGGCGCGTCGGCCATCGGCCACACGCGCTACTCGACCGCGGGCGAGGTCTCCATCCGCGAGGCGCAGCCCTTCCTCATCGCCTGCAAGCACGGGCAGGTCGCCGTCTGCCACAACGGAAATTTGCCGTTCGCCACCGAGGAGCGCAAGCGGCTCGAACGCGAGGGCGCGATCTTCTCTTCGACCTCGGACACGGAAGTCGTCCTGCACGGGATAGCGCGCTCGCGCGCCGGGACAATCGAGGAGGCCATCCCCGAAACCCTGTGCGAGACCGAGGGCGCGTTCTCGATGCTCTTCCTGACGCCGGACTCACTCATCGCCGTGCGCGACCCGCGGGGCTTTCGCCCGCTCGCCCTGGGCCGCTTAGGCGACGCGTGGGTCGTCGCCTCCGAGACCTGCGCCTTCGACCTGATTGACGCGACCTACGTCCGCGACGTTGAACCGGGCGAGATGGTCACGATCACGAGCGAGGGGATGCGCTCCTCTTTCCCTCTGCCGCGCCGCCGCCGCTCGTTCTGCATCTTCGAGCACGTCTATTTCTCGCGCCCCGACTCGATCATCTACGGTCGCTCGGTCAACGAGTCGCGCCACAAAATGGGCAAGCGCCTCGCCGTCGAGCAGCCGGCGGACGCCCAGATCGTCTTGCCCGTGCCCGACTCAGGCGTCGCCGCGGCCATCGGCTACGCCTCGCAGTCGGGCCTCCCGTTCCGCTTCGGCCTGGTGCGCAACCACTACGTCGGTCGCACCTTCATCGAGCCGAAGCAGTCCATACGCAGTTTCGGCGTGCGCCTCAAATTGAACCCCGTGCGCGATTTGATTCAGGGCAAGCGCGTCGTCCTGATTGACGACTCGATAGTGCGCGGCACGACCTCGAAGAAGATCGTGCGCCTCGTGCGCGAGGCGGGCGCACGGGAAGTTCACGTGCGCATCAGTTGCCCGCCCACGGTCAGCCCCTGCTACTACGGCGTTGACACGCCGGACAAGTCGGAGCTGATCGCCGCGCGCATGAACGTAGAGGAGGTCTGCCGCTTCATCGAGGCCGACTCGCTCGGCTACCTCTCGATGGAAGGCATGCTCGAAGCCTGCGGCTTCCCCTCGGACACTTCCTGCGTCGCCTGCTGGACGGGCGACTATCCGACGCGCATCTCGGCCAACGCCGAGACGCAGTACGCGCGCGAGCACGAGCCTGTGCCGTCGGATTAAATGATGAATGATGAATGCGGAACGATGAATGAGAAGGCACTTGTCGCTTCACATTCATCATTCATCACTCCGCATTCATCATTTCTTTCGTGGAGGTAGCTTGAGTGGCTCAAGGTAGGCGCAGTTGCGGATGCTTGGCGGCGGCGCTGGTGGTCGTGCTCGCGGTAGGCGGCTTCGCCGGGTGGCGGCTGGTCGGCAGGCAGTGGTTGGAGGTTTACCGCGCGCGGCGCGTGCCGTCCGCTTCGGGCAAGGAATTGCAGGTGCATGTGCTCGACGTGGGCCTGGGCGACTCGATCCTCGTCGTCGCGCCGTCGGGCAAGACCGTGCTCGTTGACGCGGGGCCGCCGGGCGCGGGCAAGAAGGTGCTCGACGCTTTGAAGCGCCTCGGCGTTGACCACATTGATATATTCGTCGCCGCGAACGCGCACGCCGACCACGTCGGCGGCGCAGGCGACGTGTTCAAGTCGGTGAACGTCGGGCAGGTCATCTACAGCGGCTTCCCGCAGACGACGCGCGAGTACGACGACTTCCTGAAGGCCGTCCAGCAGAAGAAGGTCGAGCTGGTGAAGGCCCAGCCGGGGCAGAGTGTTGACCTCGGCGACGGCGCGTTGCTGCGCGTGCTCGCGCCCATCGAGCCATACTTTGAGGCGAAGGACTTGGCCGCGGGCGGCAACGAGCCGAACGCAAACTCGGTCGTCATGCGACTCGACTATGGCGAGTTCTCGATGCTCTTCGCGGGCGACGCAGAGGAGCAGACCGAGCGGCGCATGGTCGAGAAGGGCGCTAGTATAGCGGCGGAAGTCCTGAAGGTCGCGCACCACGGCTCGAAGTACGCGACCTCCGCGGACTTCCTCAAGCGCGGCGGCTTCCACTGGGCCGTCGTCTCGACGGGCGCGGACAACCGCTACGGCCTGCCCGCGCAGGAGACGCTCGAACGCCTGAAGGCCGCGAATGTGAAGCTCTACCGCACAGACCTGCAAGGCGAGATCACCATCTCGACGCGCGGCCAGAAGGAAGACGTGAAAGTCACCGCCGCGCGCGAGCCGAAGGCGAATCAGGACATCTGGGCCGGGCTGCCCGCACTTCGCGACGACTCGGCCAAGCGCGGCTTCATCAACTACGGCGACCTCCCGCCCGCGCCCAAGCCGATGCCCGAAAAGACAGCGACGAATAAGAACGCGAACAAACCGACCGGCGCGAGATGAGGCTCGCGCGGATAACTCTTATTGATTTTGAGTGCGAGCCGGGGCTGAGACATGGACGGCGGCGGGCGTGTGCGACGAACATGTTATGAGCAAATCAATCACCTACTCCGACGCGGGCGTCTCGATTGACGCGGCGAATGCGGCGGTCGAGCGAATCAAGCGACTCGCGCGCGGCACGTTCAATGCGCGGACGCTCTCCGAAATCGGCACGTTCGGCGGGATGTTCGACGGCGCTTTTCCGGGCATGAGCGCGCCCGTGCTCGTCGCCTCGGCGGACGGCGTGGGCACGAAGCTGAAGATAGCCTTCATGACGGGCGTGCACGACACCGTGGGCTGCGACCTCGTCAACCACTGCACGAACGACATACTCGTGCAGGGCGCGCGCCCGCTCTTCTTCCTCGACTACGTGGCGACCGGAGTGCTCGCGCCCGAAGTGATTGTCGCGGTGGTCGAGGGCGTCGCGCGCGGCTGCAAAGAGAACGGCTGCGTGCTGTTGGGCGGCGAGACAGCCGAGATGCCCGGCTTCTACCCCGAAGGCGAGTACGACGTGGC
>QHXN01000012.1 GCA_003222975.1 Acidobacteriota bacterium
GAGATCGAGCCGGAGGTCGTCATCGAGGTTGACTTCCAGGACATACAGAAGACCGCGCGCTACCGCGCCGGCTACGCCCTGCGCATCCCGCGCTTCAAGCGCGTCCGCACCGACAAGAGCACGCGCGAGGCCGACACGCTCGAACGCCTCAAGCGCCTCTACAGGCAGATGCATTAAGACATTTCCGATTGAGCGTGAGTAGATCGTTTGCGCCGCCCGCGGCATCATCTCTCGTAAATCCGTTACCGTGTGCGCCTGCGTAAAAGAGATGGGCAATCCGCCGCCGCGTCGGGCGGCACTGGGTGACAGTCATCAGCGAGCCGACTAAGTTTTTCCTCCGAACCGTTGAAAGCGTCATGGCAGACTACAGCTTCGTAACCCTGTGGCGGTTCCGCGCGCCGCTCGCGCCCGTCTGGGATTTGATCTACCACTCGGAGCGTTGGCCGGAGTGGTGGCGCGGCGTCGAGCGCGTCGAGAAGACCGAGCCGGGCGACGCCGAAGGGATTGGCAGCGTCCACCGCTACACCTGGAAGAGCAAGCTCCCCTACCGCCTCGCCTTCGAGATGCGGCTCACGCGCGTCGAGCCGATGTCGTTCATCGAAGGCGAGGCCATCGGCGAGTTGACGGGCACGGGGCGCTGGCACTTGACCGAGGGCGAAGGCTTGACGACGGTGCGCTACGACTGGAACGTCTCGACGACGAAGGCGTGGATGAACCTGCTCGCGCCTGCCGCGCGGCCCCTGTTCAAGTGGAACCACGACGTGGTGATGAACTGGGGCGCGGAGGGCTTGGCGAAAAAGCTCGGCGTCGAGCGTCTGAGAGCCGAAGAGGGTTAGCCGCAGTCTCCGGCGCGGCTCTCGTCAGTCGGCAGCCGACCGACGAGAGCCGCGCCGCCCGTCAACTCGTCTTCCGCTTTTTCGTCGTCTTCTTCGCCGAAGCCTTCGGCCTCTTCTCTTCCCCGATCACCTCCGCCGCGTGGCCCGCGACGGCGAACTCGTCGTCAACCTTCTGCAAGAGCCAGAGCGGTCGGCCCCTCTCCTCGCGCCCCTTCATGCGGAAGAGACGCCAGCGCCCGCGCAGACGCTCGCCTTCGAGTCGGAAGCGGAGCGCGCCCGCGCGCCAGGCGGCGGCGGGGTCGTCCGTCTCCGGCTCGAACGTCCCCGTGTCCCATCTATAAACCTTGCCCGCGCCGTAAGTGCCTTCGGGCAGAACGCCCTCGAAGGTCAGGTATGAGAGCGCGTGGTCGGGAACCTGCACGGCCAAGCGCTTCGACGCGGGGTCGAGCGAAGGCCCCTTCGGCACGGCCCAGCTCTTCAGAGTGCCGCCGATCTCCAGACGGAAGTCCCAGTGCAGGTGGCTCGCGTGGTGCTCCTGCACGACGAATTTCAGCCGACGCTTCATGAGTTGATTCTGCCACAGAGGCGCGGAAGACGTGTAAGTCGCCGACGCGCACGTTGATGAGTCGCGGCGGTCAAGTTAGTATTGGGCGAGGGGAAACTGAGGAATCATGTCAATTTCATCCGACATCGCGGAGCGCCTGGGCCGACGCGCGCGCACAGCGGCGTCTGATGCGGAAGTGCTCGCGCGCCTCTCGGAGATCGTCGGCGCGTCGAACCTGCTCGTTGACGAGGAGAAGGTCGAGCCTTACGCGCAGGACGCCTTGAAGGAGAAGTTCCCGCCCGAAGCGGTCGTGCTGCCGCGCAACGCAGCGGAGGTGTCGGCCATCCTGCGCCTCGCCAACGAGCGACGCTTCCCCGTGACGGCGCGCGGCGGCGGCGTCGGCTACACGGGCGGGGCCGTGCCTGTGGAGGGCGGCATCGTCATCGGCACCGACCGCATGAACCGCATCAAGGAGATCAACGCCGCGAACCTCTACGCCGTCACCGAGCCGGGCGTGACGACCTACGCGCTGCAACAGGCCGTCGAACAGTTGGGCCTCTTTTACCCGCCCGACCCGGCGTCTTACAAGAACTCTTTCATCGGCGGCAACATCGCCGAGAACGCGGGCGGCATACGCTCGGCCAAGTACGGCGTGACGAAGCACTACGTCCTCGGCCTCGAAGTCGTGCTGCCGACGGGCGAGATCATTCAGACCGGCGGACGGGTGAGTAAAAACGTCGTCGGCTTCGACCTGACGGGACTCGTCTGCGGCTCAGAAGGGATGCTCGGCATCATCACCGAGGCGACGCTCAAGCTCCTGCCGCTGCCGGAAGCGACGCGCACCGTGCGCGCCACGTTCAAGACGATGGCGGCGGCCTGCGCCTGCCCCGCAGCCTTCACGCGCGAGCGCATCACGCCCGTCGCCATCGAAGTCTTAGACCGCAACTCCATCCGCGCCGTCGAGACGGAGTTCGCCTTCGGCATAGACCCGCAGGCGGGCGCGCTCCTCCTCGTCTCGACGGACGGCTCGCGCGAGGAGGTCGAGCGCACGGCGCGCGTCGTCGAAGAGGTGGTGAAGGAACTCGGCGGCTACGACGTGCTCCGCTCGGAGACGCGCGAGGAGGAAGATAAGTTGTGGGACGTGCGCCGGGCGCTGTCGCCCGCGATTAAAAAATTCGGGACGCTCAAGTTCAACGAGGACGTGGTCGTGCCGCGCTCGCGCGTGCCCGAACTCATCGAGCGCGTCGAGGAGATCGGGCGTCGGCATCAGACTTTCGTCGTCAACTTCGGACACCTCGGCGACGGCAACATCCACGTCAACTTCATGTGCGAACGCACGGACGCGCAGGCCGTCCGGCGCGCCCGCGCCGCCGTCGGCGAGACCTTCGCGGCTGCGGTGAACTTAGGCGGCACCATCAGCGGCGAGCACGGCATCGGCTACGTCAAAGCACCTTACTTAGACATGGCCCTCGGCGGCGACGCCATCGAAGCCATGCGCCGCATCAAACGCGCCCTCGACCCCAACGGCATACTGAACCCCGGCAAGATGTTCGTATGAATTTTAGATTTTTGATCTGCGATTTTTGATTTGAAAGCTGTCGGCAGTCGGCTTTCAGCTAAGGACAAAAAGCTGGGTGCTTTAAATCGCAAATCAAAAATCGCAAATCAAAAATGCTCTCCGTTCTTCTCGAACTTCAGCGACTCAAGCGGCTCGACCGGACGGGCTGGGTTCTGCGCGGACTGCCGCCGGGGGCGGAGTCCGTGGCGGCTCACAGTTACGGCGTGGCGCTGGCGGCGATGCTGCTGGCGGACGAGTGCACGGCGCGCGGCGTGGAGTTGAACGTCGAGCGCGTGCTCAGGCTCGCGCTGCTGCACGACCTTCAGGAGACGCGCACGGGCGACATGCCGCGCACGGTCGCCGACTACTACGGCAGGGAGGCGCGCAAACGCGCGGAGCGCGCGGCCTTCGACGACGTGATGCGCGGCGCGGGCGCTCGCCACGCCGGACGCTACGGGGAGTTGCACGAAGACTACGAGGAGCGCGCGAGCCTGGAGGCGCGACTGGTGAAGGCGGCGGACGTGGTTGATCTGCTGGCGCAGGCTCTGGCGTTCGAGCGCGCGGGCGCGCGCGGGCTGGAAGAGTTCTGGGAGGACGCGGGGGCGAGAGACTTCGGCCTCGAAGGCGCGGGCCGCGAGGTCGTGCGAGAAGTCATCGCGGCGCTCGTGCGCGCCCGCGGCGAGGAGTGAGTGGGAGACTAAGAGACGGGGGGACGGGGAGACAGAGCGAAAGGCCGAAGCGGAAAGCGAACGCATGAAAGTCTCTCACCGCACGTGCCATCTCCCGGTCTCCCCGTCTCTCCTCTCCCTGTCCCCTGCGTTTCGCCTTGCGTTGACAAGGCCGAAGCGCGTTTGTTAGCTTCCCTTAACTGTTCTGACGAAAATTGCTGAGGGGATGTTGGCCGCCGCGCGGTCGCTTTCTTTCTCGGATGCCCAAGCTGAAAACCTCTGAGAGTGTGTCGCCTTCGCGCGTGGCGTTGGCGCTGGCGGCGGCCTTGCTGTTGGCGGGGTGCAACCTCTTCAAGCCGAGCAAGAGGGTCTCGGTGCCGCAGCCTCTGACGCCGCTCGTCGAAGCCGACATCTCGAAGATGTTCGAGGAGGTCAACCGCTTCGCCGCCGTGCGTTCCCTGAACGGCAGGGTTGACGTGCAGTTCCTCGACAACAGCTTCGCCGAGTGCGGCATCGCCGAGAAGTACAAGACCGCCGACGGACGCGTCGTCGTGCAGCGACCGGGCGAGATATACCTCCTGATCCAACTCCCCGTCGTCGGCACGAAGGTCGCGGAGATGAGTTCCACGGGGCAGCGCTTCTGGGCCGCCGTCTATCTGGGCGACGCCAAGTACAAGCGCTTCGTGACGGGCACGAACAGCGCCACCTACGAGAAGCTCGAAGCCGACGGAAAAGGCGCGTCGCCCGATTGCGGCGGGGGCGGCAAGAAGCGCGAGGAGGCGATGCAGCGCGCCACCGTGAGCGCGCTCTCCTCCCTGCGCCCGCACCACCTGACCGAGACGCTGCTCGTCCCCCCGGTCGCGACCGACGACCCGAACCGCATCTACGCCGTCGCCGAGTCGTTCGAGGAAGAGGCCGACCCGCGCCCCGGCGCGAAGCCGGGCGCGCGCGTCGTGCACGGCTACTACATCCTGAGCGAGCTTGAGCCGCAGGGGCAGGGGCGTGCGCGCGTCCTGCGCCGCTTCTGGTTCGACCGCGTCGGACAGCTCAGGCTCGCCCGCGTGCAGAGTTACAACGAGCGCGGGCAACTCCTGACGGACGTGGTTTACGGCAACCAGCAGGGCTTCGGCGAGGAGGGGCGCTACCGCCTGCCCGCGCGCATCGAGCTGACGCGCCCGCAGGAGCACTACTCGATCCGCATCGCCTTCCAAGACCCCGGCGCGGTCAAAGTTGACCAGCAGTACGACCCCGACATCTTCGTCCTGAAAAACACCTCCGGCCTCCAGGAGGTTGACCTGGACGCTAAGAAAAAGCCGTGAACCGTAAACCGTGACAAGTTATTTCTGCATTGGCACGGCTCGCGATTCCCGGCACACGGATTTATCTCGTCACGGTTTACGGTTCACGGTTTACGACTGATGGAGAGCCTTGTCACAGCTAACGTGCGCCAGCGACCGGTGCGCGCCGTCGTGAGCGCGGCGGGCGTGGCGCTGGGCGTGTGCCTGGTGATGCTGTTCACGGGGCTGGCGCGCGGGATGTCGAACGACTTGCAGCGGCGCTCGCAGAATTTGAAGGCCGAGATTTTCTTCACGCGTTCGAGCGGGTCGGAGCTGATGAGCACGACGGCCTCCTTGCCCGTCAAGTACGCCGACGAGTTGTTGAAGATAGACGGCGTGGCGATGGCCGTCCCCGACATCCGCTACATCTCGCAGGGCGGCAAGGGCATCGGCTTCGAGCAGGTCGAGGGCGTGGACTGGGACGGGTTCGCGGCGATGAACGACGTGCGCCTCGTCGCGGGCCGAGCGCCGACAGCCGTCAACGAGGTGGTCGTTGACGAGACGAAGGCGCAGAACAGCCAGCTCTCGGTCGGGAGCACGCTCAAGCTCTTCGGCAACCAGCCCTACACCGTCACGGGCATCTACACGCCGGAGGCCGGCCCGCGCGTCAAGATGACGCTGGCGGCGATGCAGGACGCGCTCGAAGCGCCGGGCAAGTGCACCTGGGTTTACGTCAAGCTGAAGAATCCGGATCAGGCGGTCGAGATGGCGCGGCGGATTGACGAGCAGTTGCCCGGCAACAAGATTCAGTTGACGCGCGACATCGTGACGAACGTCGAGAAGAGCATCCCGTACCTCGGCGTCTTCCTGCGCACGCTCGTCGGGCTGTCGGCGGTGGTGAGCGGCCTCGTCGTGATGCTCGCCATGTACACGACCATCACGGAGCGGACGCGCGAGATCGGGATACTGAAGGCGCTCGGCGCGTCGCGCGGCTACATCGTCGGCGAGATCGAGAAGGAGGCGGTGCTGATCAGCGTCGTCGGCGTCGCCGCCGGGTTCGTCGTCTCGTTCCTCGCTGGCTACCTGATCCAGCGCTCCTCCGGCCTCGTCTTTGAATACGGCTGGGAGTGGGCGCTCACGGCTGCGCTCATCGGACTACTGGGCGGCGCGCTCGGCGCGCTCTACCCGGCGGTTCGCGCCGCCAATCTCGACGCTGTGAGCGCGCTGGCATACGAATAGGCGTAAACCGTGAACCGTAAACCGTGACAAGTCATTTCTGCACTAGTACGGCTCGCGGTTCCCGGCACGCGGATTTCTCTTGTCACGGTTTACGGTTCACGGTTTACGACTGATGAGAACCATTCTGAGAGCGGAGAATCTGTCGAAGGTTTATCGCGTGGGGAGCGTGGATGTGCCCGCGCTGCGCGGCGTGTCGCTCGACGTAGAGGAGGGCGAGTTCGTCGCCATCATGGGGCCTTCGGGCTGCGGCAAGTCAACGATGCTGCACCTCTTGGGCGGGCTGCTCACGCCGACCTCCGGGCGCATCACGATTGACGATGAAGACCTGACCGCCGCGACGGACGCGCGGCGCACAGACATCCGCCGCCGCAAGATCGGCTTCGTCTTCCAACGCTTCAACCTCTTCCCGACCTTGACCGCCGAAGGCAACCTCAAGCTCGCCGAGCGCATACACGGCGGCGACAAGCGCGGCGACCCCGAACGCCGCCGCGAGACCCTGCGCATGCTCCAGCTCGAAGACAAGATGCACCACAAGCCTCTGGAGCTTTCCGGCGGCGAGCAGCAGAGAGTCGCGCTCGCGCGCGCCGTCGTCACGCAGCCCGCCATCGTCCTCGCCGACGAGCCTACGGGGAACCTCGACTCCGAGAACTCGGCCATCGTGCTGAACATGTTCCAGGAGATGAACTACCGCTTCAACCAGACCATCATCATGATCACCCACAACCCGGAGGCCGCCGCCATGTGCCGCCGCATCGTCCAGATGCGCGACGGCCAGATCGTTGCCCCCGCCCCGCGCGTACAGATATAATGCAAGTGCAGATGCTGGATGCTAGATGTCGGATGCTAGTTTTTTCTGACATCTGACATCTGACATCTGACATCTGTTTTATGCTCTGGCGCGTCTTCAAAAGAATCATCCTCTGGTCATACGGGCGCACGACCTGGCAGTACGACATTCTGTGCGCCCTCATCCTGGCCTTCGTATTTCTCACGCCTAAAAGCTGGTTCGAGCGGGGTAAACTAACCTGCACCCCGGCGCATCAAAATGGACTCGAAGCGGCACAGAAGCTGCTTATCAGGACTACGGGGGCGACCGACCCGAAGCCGGACGCACAGGACATCGAGCGCTGCGCGCGTAAGATCACGGACAAACCGGATTTGCGCGTGACGGGCTGGCGGGAACAACGCAGCGCGGACGGTCGGACGGTCGCCTACGAGGTTGACATCGAGCCGTAATCCCCTATACTTACCCGGTTTCTCGGAGACCGGGGCAGGAGTCTCCCTAACCGTTTGAAGGAGTTCGCATGAAGAAGTTTTTCGCGTTAGCACTTGCCACGTTAATGCTCGCCTCCTCGCTCGCTTTCGCACCCCGACCGGCGCGGGCGCAAGGCCCCGGCCTCGTCAGCTCCATCCTCAACAAGATGGAGCGCAACCGGCGCGACCTGCACAGCCTCCGCTCGGCGATCACCATGCAGAAGTACAACGCGCAGCTCAAGGACTACGACATGTACAACGGCGACGTGCAGTACATCGCCGGGAAGGGCGGCAACTCGAACGTCCGCGTGGAATGGTCGAAGCCCGTCCATGAACTGCTTGCCGTCAAAGACGGCGCGTACACGCTCTACCGCCCGCGCCTGAACACCGCCTACCAGGGCAGCGCCAAGAGCGCGTCGAAGAACAACAAGGTGAACAGCGTACTCGGCTTCAGCCTCAGCGTCTCCGGCGCTCAGTTGAAGAACCAGTTCAACGTCGAGCTGGCGGGCGAGGGCACGCTCTACGACGGCGGCCCGCACGTGTGGATGCTCAAGCTCACGCCGCGCGGCAGCGCCGGCTACCAGTTCGCAGAGGTGTGGGTTGACGACGACGGCATGCCCGTGCAGACGCGCGTCACCGAGAAGAACGGCGACTCGACGCTCGTGCGCCTGACCAACATCCAGCGCAACGCCAACGTCCCGTCGGACGCCTTCGACATCCCTCTGCCCGCGGGCGTGAAGGTCATCAAGGGCTGAAGTACGAAGTTTCGCAGCCAGAGCACGAAGGGTTCTGCCCGCCGGTGGTCAGAACCCTTCGCCGTTTTTGCGCGCGCGGCGACTTGACCGCCGCCGCCCCGTTTGCGTATTGTCTAGCCGAAACTCCCGCAAGGGCGCGCCCGCGCAAAAACCTAGAGCTTTCCCGCGCCGGGGCGGTCAAACGAAACAGCCTTGATGAAGCGAAGCACGTTTTTGAAGCTGAAGCTGCGCGAGGCGCGGTTCATCACCCGCGCCTTGATACAGACGCGCCACCCCGTCCTGGCGCACGTCATCCCCATGCGCCGCTGCAACCTCGCCTGCTCCTACTGCAACGAGTACGACAAGTCTTCGGAGCCTGTGCCGCTCGAAGAGATGCGTCGGCGGCTCGACCGCTTGGCCGACCTCGGCACGTCGGTCATCACGATTTCGGGCGGCGAGCCGATGATGCACCCCGACCTCGACGAGATCATCCGCCACATACGGCGGCGCGGAATGATCGCCGGCCTCATCACCAACGGCTACTACGTGACGCCCGAACGCATCCGGCGTCTGAACGAGGCCGGCCTCGAACATCTCCAGATCAGCATTGACAACATCGAGCCGGACGAGGTCTCCAAAAAGAGCCTCAAGAACCTCGACCGCAAGCTCGTCCACATCGCCGAGCACGCCGACTTCTACGTCAACATCAACTCGGTTATCGGCGGCGGCATCAAGAACCCGGAGGACGCGCTCACAATCGCGCGCCGCGCCATCGAACTCGGTTTCTCCACCACGGTCGGTGTCATACACGACGGGCACGGGCTTCTGAAGCCGCTGGCCGAGCGCGAGCGCAAGGTTTACGAGGAGCTGAAGCGCCTGAATAAGTCGGATTACGCGCGCCTGGGTTGGTTCCAGGACAACCTCGCCGCGGGCAAGTCGAACGACTGGCGCTGCCGCTCCGGCGCGCGCTACCTCTACATCTGCGAGGACGGATTAGTCCACTACTGCTCGCAGCAGCGCGGCACGCCCGGCACGCCGCTCGCCGAGTACACAACGAAGGACATCGAGCGCGAGTACAACACGGAGAAGTGGTGCGCGCCGCTCTGCACCGTCGCCTGCGCGCACAAGGTCGCCATCCTCGACAACTGGCGCAACCCGCAGAAGGGCGAAGGCGTCCCCTCTGTCTCGCCACACCCGCAGCGCCTGCGCGACGCCATCGTGCGCACGCTCCGCGCCGGATAGAAGCCCATCTGAATGAGAAGCAATAATTCCCTCGCGCCGCGCAAACGTTCGGGGCGCGGCAGCAGGCCCGACGGGATCATTCGGAGGGCGTGCGCGCTCGCCTTGCTCCTGGCGCTCGCCGCGCCCGCGCTGTTCTACGTCGTCCGCGACACAGGCGCACAGGGGCGCAAGACGAAAGCTCAGGATGAGAGCGCGCAGGACGCGAAGGGTAAAGGCGCGCGGAAGGCGAAGGATAAAGACGCGCAGGATGAGCAGGCCGACGACGCGCGGGACGCCGGGGACGAAGGCAAGGCGGAGACGCCCTTGCTGATAAGGCCCGCGCCCCTGATGCAGACCAGGCCCGCACCGGCTTCACAGAGTAAGTCGGTGCCGTCTGCGGGCAGCGCGCCCGCGCCTGCGACGCAGGGCAAGTCCATGCCGCCGGCGCAGACCAGGCCCGCGCCGACGTTAGAGACCGGCGTCTCTGCCGTCCACGTGTCGCCCGTCTCGGTGACTCAAGTTAGTTTCAAGCAGCTCGCCAAGCAGGCGGCGCTCGCGCCCCAGAGCAGCGGCCCGGCGCACCTGCTCGCGATTCACGCGCCGCTGACTACGCCTGAGCCTTCCGCGCGCGCCGCCAACTCCAAGCTCCCGAAAATGATGGAAGGCACGGCCCCGCCCGCGCAGAACGAGACGACCGGCGAGCCTCTGGCCCCTTCGCCCGCGCCTTCGCAGAGCTTCCTTGCGCAGGAAGATGGGCCGAAGGCCGGCAACACGTCGGGCGGCGTCATCCCACCTGATACGACGGGCGCGGTCGGACTCGACAAGGTCTTCGTCAACACGAACCAGAACTACCGCGTCGAGAACAAGACGACGGGCGCTCCGCTCTCGACCGTCAGCATTGACACCTTCTGGGCCTCTTCGGGCGGCAGCGGCTTCTTCGACCCGCGCAGCACCTTCGACCCCTACAACCAGCGTTGGATTCTGGCCGCGGCCTCGAACGGGGGCACGTCCGACTCCTCCATCGAGGTCGCCGTCTCGCAGACTTCCGACCCGCAAGGGATTTACAACATCTATCGCTTCGTCATCGGCTGCGCGATCAATACGACCGGCTGCGTCGCAACCGGCAACTCCTTCGGCGAGACGAGCGGCGAGTGGGCTGATTTCCCGATGCTTGGCTTCAACAAGAACTGGGTCGCCGTCTCGATGAATCTGTTCGGCGTCTCAAACAACAACTTCATCGAGGGGCGCGTGCTGGTGCTCGACTACCCGCAGGCGCGCACCGGCACGATTCCTCCCGGCCATTCAACGCTCTTCACCGGCTCAGCCATCGGCTTCTGCCTCCACCCCGCCGAGACCTACGATCCGGCCCAGAATACGCTCTTCCTCGCGCAGCACCTCGATAGCGCCACCGCGCAGTACGACCTCTCGGCCATCACGGGCACGCCCGGCTCGCCGTTGCTCACCATCGGCGCGACCAGGGTGCGGCCCGGCGGCGCGTGGCAACAGCCCGGCGGCGACATCCTGCCGCAGACGTGCGCGGGCACGCCGGGCGTTACCTGTCCGAACACGCTCAGGAAAATAGATGTGGGCGACAGCTTCATCCGCGGCAACGCCGTCTTCCGCAACAACCACATCTACTATACGCAGACCATCGGGCTGCCCGCGGGCGGCAGCCTGATGCACACCGCCGTGCAGTGGACGGAGTTGGACACCTCCGGCACGTTCGTTGACGGCGGTCGCGTCGAAGACCCGACGGCCATCGGCTCGAACGGCGGCAAGTGGTACGCCTTCTCTTCCATCGCCGTCAACCGCAACGACGACTTTCTCGTCGGCTTCTCGCAGTTCGCCTCCGCGCAGTTCGCCTCCGCCGGTTACTCCTACCACGACCACACGGACGCGGCGGGTACGACGCGCGACCCCGCCGTCTTCAAGGCGGGCGAGGACTACTACGCGAAAGACTTCAGCAGCGGGCGCAACCGCTGGGGCGACTACAGCCACACGCTCGTTGACCCCGTTAACGACAACGACCTGTGGACGATTCAGGAGTACGCGCAGTTGCGCGTCGTGCAGGACGCGCCCGCGAACGGCTTCACGAGCAACTCGCGCTGGGGTACTTGGTGGGCGAAGGTCGCCGTGGGCGGCGCGGCGGGCGACCTCGTCATCAGCGAGTTCCGTCTGCGCGGCACGGGCGGCGCGAACGACGAGTACGTCGAAATCTACAACGCCAGCGGCCACCCCGTCACCGTCCAGACGAGCGACGGCTCGGCGGGCTACGGCCTGTTCGCGTCCGACGGCGCGCTGCGCTTCACGATCCCGAACGGCACGACCATCCCCGCGCGCGGCCACTACCTCGGCGTCGGCTCCGCCTACACGCTCGGCTCATACCCCGCGGGCGTCGCCCCCGGCGCGACCAGCGCCTCCGGCGACAAAACATTCTCGAACGATATCGCGGACAACGCAGGGCTAGCCCTCTTCAACACGTCGAACCCGTCCAACATCGCGACGGCCACGCGCTTCGACGCCGTCGGCTCGACCGCGGAGTCGAACCCGCTCTTCAAGGAGGGCGGCGGATACCCGCCCATCTCCGTCGCGGACATTAACTACGCCTTCGTCCGCGACCCGTGCGGCAAGGGCGGCTCGATTGCCGCGGGGGGGCCGTGCACGACGGGCGGCTTCCCGAAGGACACGGGAGACAACGCGGTGGACTTCTTCTTCGTCGAGGCGGGCGGCCAGGACGGGGGCGGGGTTCAGCGCCTCGGCGCTCCGGGGCCGAAGAACTCCTCCTCGCCCGTCCAACGCAACGACACGGTGATACTTACGCTGCTCGACCCGTCGGCGGGTTCGGCGTCGCCGCCGAACCGCGTGCGCGACTTCGACAACTCGGACGCGACGCACGCACCCTCCGGCCACCTCACCATCCGCCGCACGGTGACGAACAACACCGGCCAGCCGGTCACGCGCCTCCGTTTCCGCATCGTGGACTTCTCGACCTTCCCCGCGCCGACGGGCACGGCAGACCTGCGAGCGCTCACGTCCGGCTCTGTGCCCATGACGGTCATGATCATGGGGGCTAACCCGGCCTGCCCTGCCAACACCTGCACTGTGCAGCAGACGACGCTTGAGACGCCGCCCGCGCAGTCGGTCGGCGGCGCGTTCAACTCGACTCTCTCCGCGGGCGCCGTGACACCGACGACGACCGTCTCGACGGCACCGATCCCGCCGGGCGGCACGATCAACGTGCAATTCCTGCTCGGCATCCAGCAGACCGGCAATTTCCGCATCCTCGTCAACGTCGAGGTGCTGCCGTAAAGAAGTAAAAAGGCAGAAGGCGAAAGAAGGAGACGGCATGTGCGTCGTCTCTCATCGTCGGCGGTTGATGAGAGACGTGCTGTCTTTCCGTCTTCACTTTTGCCTTTTGCCTTTTGACTTTTCCTTCCTTCAACCTTCCGCGGCCAAAGTTTCCGCGGCCCCCTCGCCCGCGCGGCGCGACCTGCCGCGCACGACGACCAGCCCTATCCCAGACATGATGAGCGCGCCGCCCGCCAGCGTCCGCCACGACAGGCTCTCGCCGAGCACGAACATGCCGAGCACGACCGCCGCCAGCGGCGTCACCAGAGGGATCAGCATCGTCTTCGTCACGTCAATCTTCCTCACCAGCCAGTAGTAGAGCATGAAGGCCACGACCGACCCGACCAGCGTCAGGTACAAAACGGACGCGACGGCGAGCGCCGTCCAACGGAACTTGAAGGGGTTGCCCTCGAACCAGAGGCCGAAGCCGAGGAGTGGCACAAGCCCGCAGAGCATCTGCCCCGCCGCCAGCACCGCCGGGTCGAACGCGCCGCCGCGCGCCTTCACCAGAACGTTCGCATAGGCCACGCACGCCGCGCCCGCCACAATCGCCGCGCTCCCCCACGCCGCCATCGCGCCGCCCGCCTGCATCTGGTTCGAGAAGATGAGGCCGACGCCGGCCACGCCCAGAAGCGCCCCGGCCATCCGCGCCGCCGTCAGGCGCTCGCCCGGCAGGTACGCGTGCGCGAACAGCATCCCGAACACGGGGATGGTCGCCTGCAACAGCGCCGCCAGCCCCGAAGAGACGTGCTGCTCGCCCCAGAACAGAAGGCCGTAGTTGAGCGTGAAGGCCAGCACGCCCGTCACCGCGATGAGCGCCCACTCGCGCGCTGTGCGCGGCAGGGGCACGCGCCGCGCGGCGACGATGGCGAACAGTATGGCCGAGGCGAGGACGAAGCGGACGGCGGCGAAGCTCACGGGCGGGAGGTCTCTCAGCCCCAGCTTGATGAACAGCCACGTGGAACCCCAGATGCAGCAGAGTAGTAGAAAGACTATGCGCGCCTTCATCCGAATTTCTATACGTGAATCGAGGCGGAAAGGCAAAGGAGAATGACGGAACCGCAGGCGTTAGCGAGCGGGAGAAGGAAAAGCGGAGGGATGAAGGGAAAGCAAAATGCTTTCCCTTCATCCCTCCGCCTTCATCCTTCATCCTTCCGGCGGCCCGCTCGCTAACGCCCGCGGTTCCTTTAACACTTCGTCGCTGCTGACGCCGCGGCTCAAGCGGCCTGTTCTTCGGAGTAGAGGTTAACCACGTCGGCGGCGCGTGGCGCGTGCGAGCTTAAGCCGTAGCGCTTGATCTTCGCGTTGAGCGTCGTCACCTTGAGGTTGAGCATGCGCGCCGCGCGGCGCTGGTGGCCGCCCGTGTGCATCAAGGCCCAGCGGATGAGGTCGGTCTCGAAGCGGCGCACCTCCCCCGCGAAGTCAACGCCCGACTTGCCGTCGAGCGCGCCGTCACCCTGGAGAGACTCGACCTCCTGCAAGAGTGCGAGCGCCAGCTCCTTCAGCGTCTTGATCTTGATGGACGCGGCCCGGTCGGGCGCGACCCCCGCCTCCTCCGACTCGAATGCGTAACCGCTTCTTTGTTCCAACATGTTCCTGAAACTCCTTATCGAGTGATGCCCCGCGGGCGCGAGGCGTCGGCCCCCGCTTCTTTCGCCGGTAGAACAGCGCTGGGCCGGTCTTTTTTCCGACTCCCGCCCGGAGCGCGACCGCGGGCGACTGCGGGCGACTGGTGCCGCGTGGATTTTAAGGAGGGTGCGGCGGGGGCAGAAGGCTTTTGTGATGAAGTGGACGGGTCGTGTGATGAAACGGACTCGCCCGCCGGGCCGGGCCGCGGCGCTTTTACGACTCGTTTACAAGCTGTTGCCGAGCGCGGCCTGCAACTTCTCGCGGTAGCTGCGCGAGAGCGTGAGCCGCGTGCCGTCCTGGAGGATGACGTGGTACTCGCCGTGCGACCAGGGCTGAAGCTCCTTGACGCAGTCGAGGCGGACGATGGCCGAGCGGTGGATGCGGACGAACCCTTTCGGGTCGAGCTGCGACTCGAGGCCGCTGATGGTCTCGCGCAAAAGGTAAGCCCTCTTGCCCGCGTGGATGTTGACGTAGTTGCCCTCGGCCTCGATCCAGTCAATCTCGTCCGTGTTGAGGAAGAAGACGCGGCCCCCGTTCTTGACGACGAGGCGCTCGCTGTAGCGCGGCTGCTCGCTGATCTGTTCGAGCAGACGGAGTATGCGCGCGTCGAGTTGCGAGCCGTCGTCGCGCCTGATCTGCCGCTTGGCGCGCTCGATGGCGGCCTGGAAGCGCTCGCGGTCGAAGGGCTTCAAGAGGTAGTCGAGCGCGTGCACCTCGAAGGCGCGCACGGCGTAGTGGTCGTAAGCCGTGATGAAGATGACGGGCGGGAGCCATTCTTCCTTCAACGCTTCGAGCACGGCGAAGCCGCCGACCTCCGGCATCTGCACGTCGAGCAGGAGGAGGTCGGGGCGGATGGTCTGGATGGACTCGATGGCCTCCGCGCCGTTCGAGCACTCGCCGACGACGCGGATTTCGGGGTCGGCGGCGGCCATCACGCGAATCTTCTCGCGCGCCAGCGGCTCGTCGTCAACGACCAGCACGCGTATGGGCGCTTGAGCGGCGGCGTCCGTCTGTATCGTCACGGCTCCCTCTCGACTGGCGAGCAGCGGGGCACACTTCCCTCCCGCGAACCTTTGCTTAAAATGAAAACACCGCACCGAAAGAGTTTGTGTCAAAAAACGCCTTCGGGTTTCAGAAAAATTTTGCTTTGCGTTGACGGCGGACTGCGGCGGGTTCGGAACTTCAGGAGGCCGCGTCTTTCGCAGCCGGGATTTCGAGCGTCACGACCAGCCCGCCGCCCGGAGCATCTGACAGCTCGAAGCGGTGCGCCGCGCCGTAAAGCTGCGCGAGCCGCGCCCGCGTGTTCGTTAGCCCCAGGCCCTCCCTGAATTTGCCGTTCGACTTTGTAATGGCCGAAAGCCCCGGCCCGTTGTCCTTCACCTCTATACGCAGCGAGCCGTTCTCCCGTTTCGCGGAAATCTCGACGTGGCCGGGCGAGGAGCGCTGCGCGACGCCGTGGCGCAGGGCGTTCTCGACGATGGGCTGAAGGATGAGGTTGGGGACGGGCGTGTCGAGCGCGCGCGGCTCGATGTCGAGGCGCGTGGTGAGCCGATCCTGGAAGCGGACGCGCTCGATGTCGAGGTAGCAGCGGAGGAACTCAAGCTCCTTTCGCAAGGAGACCTCCTGCGCGCCAGAGTTTTCGAGCGTGAGGCGGAGAAAGTCGCCTAATCTAGCGATCATGCGGTCTGCCGTTTCGGGGTCGCGGTGGACGAGCGCGGAGATGGAGTGGAGCGTGTTGAAGAGGAAGTGCGGCTGCAACTGCATCTTCAGGGCTTGCAGTTGCGCCTGCGTGAGCTGCGTTTCGAGCTGCGAGGCGCGCAGCTCTCCTTCGCGCAGTCGCCGGTAGTAGCGCAGCACCTGGTTGAACAGGAGTATCAGGCCGTAGATGCCATAGTTCTCCGAGGAGTTGTAGATGATCCACTGGAGCGTCATCATCGGGTGGTAAGGCCGGTCAGGGCTGTTGACGAAGAGGAAGTGGTAGCTGATCTGGAACGCGCCGGAGATGGCGACGACGAAGAGCGTGGCGAACAGGAGGTGGAGCGAGAGGTTGCGACGCCACAGGCGGCCCTCCACGGGGAAGCGATCCGAAAGCCAGATCACGATGATCGTGCCGACGGCCCAGAGGTACGGATAGAGGAACTGCGTCGAGGCCGCGTCGCGCCAGGTGATCGGCCTCTCGCTCAGGCGGTAGGTGTAGTAGAACTGGCCCGTGAAGAAGAAGGCCAGCACAGTCCAGACGCCGAAGGCGACGGCCCAGCGCGCCCAGCGCCGCCGCCAGAAGCGCACGCCGACCTCCGCCTTCGCGGGAAAGATGCTGCCTTCAAAACTCTTCGCCTCGGTCATTTTCGCGTGACGTTCTTCGCCGCCCTCCTCCGACACAGACGCCCGCGGGGCGGCCTCGCGTGGCGTCCGAAGCTGGCGCGGTGAATGTCTGTTTAGAGACTCTCGCCGGGTGCGGGCGTCCGGCGCAGCAGCGCGAGAATATAAGCGCGGGCCGCGCGCTCTGTGAAGCGGAGTGTGACGAAGCGGACTGCCGCCGTGACGGACGGGCGCGGCGAGACAACAGGGCATGGTAAGAACGGCGGCGTCAGCGGCGTCCACAGCACGGCGCTCGGCCCGGCCCGACCGCGTCGCTCGTCGCGCCCACGGTCGGGCCGGATGCTCACTTCAATTAGAGTGCCCACCCGCGGCTGAGACGCCTCCACGCCTTCCGCGTGACGATGACGAACTGAGCTACGAGCGGGCACGAATGAGATGTTTGAGAGGGTAAGGGTGATTAGCCCGCGGCGGATTGCGATTCGATTACATTACGCTTGCGTAAAGGGACGCGTCGAGAACGCACGAGCCACGGGTGAGCGCTGATGACCTGAAAGGCAGTGGCCTGATCGCGCGCCGAAAGATGAAGGATGAGAGATGAAGGAAAGGCTGATTTCACTTCATCCCTCATCCTTCCGCGCGGTCGGGCCACTGCTTCACGACGTTAAGCTTCTTCTACTTGCAGTCCGAGTGGTGACAGGTGCAGCCGATTTCCATCATGTGAACCTTGGCCGCGTCCTCGCACTCCTCGCTGCAATACTTGCTGTCCTTCGCCGCGGGGCAACTACACGTCGCGCGCGCGCACTTGTTCTGCGTCTTCTCGTCCGCCATCTCAACCCACCTCCCTTTTCGACTCGTTGCGGTCGGGTTTTTTCGTTAGACAAGTTTCGACCCGCGAAGCCGCCGAGGTCAAGTCGCAGCGGGCACGCCGGGAAGCCGGCGACGCGATGAGTCGCCGGCGCAGGAGACTTAGAGGGCCGGGACCTGGCCGCCCATTCCGGCGCGCGTGCGCGCTACTTCTTCACGGACGCGTGCACGTGCAGGTCGTTCTCGAAAAAGACCCAGTCGAACCCGGCTTCGACGGCGAGACCGGCGAGGCGACCGAGCTTGTGGTGGTCAACGTCGGAGGTCGTGATGTCAACGGCGCGGCCTTCCAGGTGTCGGCTCGTGGGGGCGTGGATGGTGCTGTCGTCCCAGGCCTCCGTGATGCGCAGCTTGAGGCCCGGAAATTCCCGTTTGACCCGCGCGGCGAGATCGTCAACCCGCGCGCTGAGCCTGGAGGTCATCATGCGGTCGTCGCCCGTGTGCTCCTCGTCTTTGAAGACGATGTCGGGGTTCTCGTTCTTGACGAGCTTCGCGAACTCCGGCGTGCCGCGCTTGATCGCCGCCTGGAACGGGCCGACCGCGGCGGCCTCCGACTCGTCCGGGAACTTCTGCCTGGGGGTGAAAACTTTCGGAGCCATACATTCCTCCTTCGTTGCGTAGGACGTGAGGCTGACACGGAATCGGTCAGCGGGGGTGCAAGGCGTCTCGGACGCCTCGCAGAATACTTACGAAGACGGGGCGCGTTCTGCTCAGGGCGCGGGCTGGACGACGATGCGGACGCGCTCTTTGCCGACCTGTATTTCGAGCGGGTTGCCGAGCTGTATGGGGACGGTCTTGCCGTTGACGTTGATTTCGAGCGGGGGGACGTTTGCCGCGCCCGCAGCGCCCGTTGTGTTGGCCGTGCCGGTCGTGACGCCCGCGCCCGCCGCCGACGGTTGGGCTGCGGCGCTGGAAGATTTGTCGCCGGTCTCGGCGGGGGGCGGTGCGGCCTGCTCGCGCGGCTTGGCAACGTCGCCGGTGCGCGTCAGCAATGTCGTCGCCACGATGCGCCACGTCGCGGGCGTGCAGGTCAGGCGCAGGCCCGGCGTGTCCACCTCGACCTGCTCGGCGGGCGCGAGCGCTTCGAGCTTCCAGAGTCCCTCGCCGCAGCGCACGCCGTCCTCGCCGTAGAAGGTCGCCCAGCCCGCGACGTAGTTGTAGAAGACGGGGCTGCGGCTCTCCACGACGAGGCGCGCGTCGCGCACGGGCGCGTCCACGCTGCCCGCGAGCGCCTGCGTGCGCAGCCGACCGTTCAAAGCCTCGTGCCCCTCCACGTCGTAAGCGACCGCGGCCTGCGCGAGCGGCACGCGGGCCTCGCTCGGTCGCACGTCGGCGGTCGTCTGTGACGACTGCTGCTGAGTCGCAACGCCTTCTTGCGCCCGCGCGACACCGGCGGCGCACGCGAGCGCGAGCGCGAGAAACGACGACCTGACGAACTGTGTCTTCACGCCTCCTCCTCTCCCGCCCGGCGTCGGGCGGCGCGAACCTTCACGAAGTTCGAGAGCGCGAATACTCTAACGTCGAACGCGTGCCGGGCGCAATCAACCGCGACTCGCGCGCGCATGCCCCGCGCGACGCGGGTGTTGCGCCCTGCGTCGCGCGTCGTGAAAAAGGGCGCGGCCCAGAGTGCCCGCCACGCCGCCAGCATTTCCGGCGCGGGCCGCTGGCGTCTCCGGCGCGTGATGCTACGACGTTCTGAAGGGCCTACGGATTCGGCGTGGGCTGCACGCCCCAGAGCCTCCTCAGCCCCGCCTCGTCGCCGTTGAACTTGTCGCGGTCGCAGCCCCCGGCGACTCCGTTCACCTGGTGCGGCTGGGGGCCGGCGTTGCCGTCCGTGTACTGCCAGAGCGTGTAGGTCTTCCAGGTGTTGGGGACTTGCGGCAGTTGGTCGGAGTAGCGCGCGACCCAGAGGAAGCAGTTGGCGAGCACGTCGTTCTTCTTGTTGCCGAGTTGTTCCTTGAGGAACGACTGGCCGGAGTAGAGGCCGGGGAAGCGGCCCGTCTGTTGGTTGATTCTCTGGACGAAGGTCACGGCCTCGGCCACGCTCATCGTCCCGTCGTGGCCGTTCGGCTCGAAGTCGAGCACGAGCAGGTCGGTCGGGCCGGGCTGGACTACGTCGAGGAAGTGATCCGCCTGCTTCTGCGGGTTGCCCGACGAGCCGAAGTGGTAACCGCCCCAGAGGAGTCCGGCGGCGAGGGCGCGCGGCTTGCGCAACCCGTATGTGCCGTCCACGACGGTCGTCCCTTGGGTCGCCTTGTTGATGACGCCGAGGACGCCCGCGTCCTTCACGTCCGGGAAGCTGGTCACGTTGTTGTGATGCGAGAGGTCTATCACGACGTTGAGTAAAGGCATGTTCTTGTCTCCTGTGTGGGCACGAAATCCGATTCCGTGGCCGGGTGAAGGGTTTGACCGTCGAGGGCGAGGCCGCTCGCGGCGAAAGTCGCGGAAAGCGCCGACATCGTATGCGCGCCGGGCTACCGCGTCAAGGCCAAATCACTTTCATGTATGTATGACGACGGGGCGGAAAGTATTTCGTAGTCGGGGGAACGGGCGCGGCGTCAGCCTAACGCCTCGCCGCCCGCGCCTCGTTCCGCGAAGGGCATGAAGGCCGCGCCGCGCGGCATGACGTAGCCGCCCGTCTCGCCTCCGACCTGCGCCAGCGCTTCCTCGATTGTGCGCGCCGGACGCATGCGCATCAGGCGCACGTCTTCGTCGGGCAGTGTCGAGACGAGGTGGACGCGGAAGCGCTCGGCCTTCGTCAGAAGCGACCAGGCCGTCTGGCCGCTGACCTCGTAAGACTGACGCAAGCGCGCTTCCAACTCGCGCGAGTCCGCCGCGTCGAACCACTTGAGGAAGTCCGCGCGACCGAGGCCGTCGGCGCACTCCGCGACGAGGACTATGTGGCCGCCGTCGGCGCAGGCGTAAGAGGCCATCTCCAGGGCCTTGTGCGCCTGTATGAGGTTGATGTCGTGCGGCGCTCCGCCCGCCGACGCGACGACGACCGCGCGCCTCTCGGAGATTTTCATCGTGTGTGAATCGGCGTACTCGGCGCACGCGCGCCGGTGGGCCGCGCGCCAGTCGCCCGCGTAGAGGCGCACGACGCGCCCGCGCTCGTCCGTCACCGTGTTGACGAGAAACGACGGCGCGGCCTCGGCGGCGATGCGCTCGCACTCCTCGTGCACGGCGTTGCCGTCAAGTCTCCCCGCGCCGACGCCCGCGCGCCGCCCGCCCTTTTCAAAGTCGAGTGCCTGTAGGTGCGTCGCCTCAATCGTGCGCTTCGACGCCAGACCGGGGCAGACGCTCTTGCGCCCGCCCGTGAAGCCCGCGAAGTAGTGGAAGCCGACCGCGCCCGTGAGGATGACGTGCGAGTGGTCGAAGAGCGCGCGGTCAAGCTCAACCGGCGTGCCGCGCTCCGTCACGCCGAGCGAGACGTGGCGCGACTCGTCCGCGGCGTCGTGGTCGAACGCGCGGACGCGCTGCGCGATGAACGGCGTCAGAAGTTCCGCCTTCTCCTCGCGCGTCACCCTGCGGTGAATGCCTGTGGCGAAGATGACGCGCAGGTCGTGCGGCGCGACGCCCAGTTGAACCAGGCGGCGGACGAGCAGGTTGACCACCTGCGCGCTCCCCGTCGCGCGCGTCGCGTCCGAGACCACCAGGAGCGCGCTCTCGCCGGGGCTGATGATCTCTTCGAGCGGCTGCGAGTCGAAGGGGTCGTCAATCAGCGCGCCGACTTCGGCGTCCGTCAGCGGTCGCTCTTCGCCAGCCGCGGGTTCGAGTATCGCGAAGCGCCCGTCTTCAAACTCGAACGTCAGCGAGCCTCGACCGTAACCTAATTCGACGTGGGACATAAAAGCGGGAAGTCGGCAGTCACACACCGAAGCGCACCAGCTCGCGCTCGATGACGTTGAGCGAGGCGAAGTCGGTCTTGCCCGACGCGCGCGTCTCGGCGAGCCAGCGGCGGAGTTGGCGGGCCTCGTCGAGCGTCTGGATGCGGCACGCGCCTGTGAGCGCCAGCGTCACGAGCGCGTCGGGCGCGCCGTGCGTCATCAGCGCCGCCTGCAAGGCCGCCTGCTCGCGCAGGTCGAGGACGATGAGAAGGCTGATTTCCATACTCAAGTTCAAAGTTCCAAGTTCAAGGTTTAAAGTTCAAGGCCGCCAACTTTGAACCTTGAACTTGGAACTTGAAACTATTCTTTCGACGAACGGAAGCAGGCCGTGCCCGAGGTGCAGAAGTGGAACGTCTCATCCTCGAAGTCGCCGGTCTCCATCTGGATCGTCAGGTGGTCAACGCCGAACTGCTCGTGGAGCTTCGTGCGCAGCGAGCGCAGGAGTTCCGGCTGCGAGACGGCGTGCGCGTGACGGACGTGCGCCGACAGGGCCTCGCGCCCCGACGTAATCGTCCAGACGTGGAGGTCGTGCACGTCCTCGACGCCGCCGGTCTCAAGTATCGCGCCCTCGACCGCCGCGAGGTTGATGTGCGAGGGCGTGCCTTCCAAAAGAACGTTTGTCGCCTCGCGGATCAGGTTCCAGGAACTCCAGATGATGAGCAGCGCAATCAGGGCGCTGAAGAACGGGTCGGCCCTGTACCAGCCGAAGGCCAGGACGAGCGCGCCCGCCGCTATCGCGCCCACCGAGCCGAGCGCGTCGCCCAGGACGTGCAGCCAGGCCGCGCGCATGTTCAAGTCCTTCGTGTGGTCGCCGTACAGAAGCCACGCGCACGCGAGGTTCGTCAGGAGTCCGCCCGCGGCGACCGCGACCATCAGACGCCCGCGCCCGATCTCCGGCGGCGCGGCCCAGCGGTCGTAAGCCTCGTAGAGAATCCGCAGCGAGACCAAAACGAGCACGACGCCGTTGGCGAACGCCGCGAGGATTTCGAGGCGGTAGTAGCCGAAAGTCTTATTCGGCGTTGCCGGTCGCGCGGCGAACCACGCGGCCAGAAGCGCCAGCATGAGCGCCGCCACGTCCGCGAGCATGTGGCCGGCGTCGGCCAAGAGCGCCAGGCTCCCCGTCAGCCAGCCGCCCGCGACCTCCGCGAACATGTAGGCGGCGGTCAGCAAGAGCACCGCGAGCAGGCGGCGTCGGCTGCCCGCCGCGTGGCCGCCGCGTTCGTGCGCGTGCGCGCCGTGCTGTCGGCTGTGTCTGTTCGGCGAAACCATCTCCCCTTGACGAAGTCCGGGCGCGGAGGACTGCCCCTCGCCAAACCTCTAAAACATTTTCGCGCGGGCGCGTCGAAGCACCGTCTGGTCGCGGGACGTGTAAGCTTAGCAGATTGCGGCGGGGGCGCACAGTTCTTCCGTGGAGGCCGAAGGAATGAAAAGGGCCGACGCGTGGTGTGCGCCGGCCCAAAGCTTTCGAGCAACTGGGCAGTCCGCTAGAGTTCGGCCAGGCCGAGCGCCTTGTTGAAGTCGCGGTAAAGCTCGTTGAGGTCGCGTATGTTCTTTTCGAGCGCGCGCGGCAACTCGGCGGCCTTTGCCAGGTTGACGACGAGGTTCGCGCCCGCGAGGAAGGCTTCGTGCGCGTCGCCCGTGCGCGCCCTGTCGGAGAGCAAAACGAAGACGACGCGCCGACGCTCCGGCATGCGCAGCGAGGCCATCTCGCGGCTGACGGAGGCCGCGCCCTGCCCCGACAGGTCGAACTCCGGGTCGAGTGCCACCACGTCCACGCCCCCCTCGCGCATGCGCTCCATCGCCTGCGCCGCGTCGGCGGCGGCGAACACCTCGTAGCCGTCGCCGGCCAGAGTGCGCGCGACCTCCCCGCCGTAGGCCGAGCCTGCGCAGACGAGCGCGCGACGGCGCTCCCAGGCCGGGCGAAGCCCCGACCCCTTCGCGCCGACGCCCTCGACTCCAACGCCCCGCAGGAGCGAAGCGAGCAGCCGCAGCACTTCGCCGTCAGCCGTGGGCGCGTGCGACGCCTCGGACGCCTCATCCGCGCCGTCTTCCTGTAAGACCGGCGCGGCGTGCGCGACACTCACCTCCTGCTGCGAGCGGCTCGAGGCCGGCAGGCCGCCCACGGCGGCCAGCGCGTCGCGCTGCGGCGAGGCGCTCGGCGGCTGCGCGTTGATGATCTGCTGGCACTTCGGGCAGCGCACGCTGAACGGGCGCGCGGGGACTTTGGCCTTGTCGAGTTGCAGGCGCGTCGTGCAGTTCGGGCAGGTGACAATCATAATTTTGAAATGATGAATGATGAATGCGGAGTGATGAATGAGAAATCGGCGGCCCCGTTTAATTCATCATTCATCACTCCGCATTCATCATTTCACTCGATCATGTCGAGCATGGATGAGCCGGCAGCCGGGCGCGGGCGCTGCTGCGGGTAGCCGCGCGCGGCGGCGGGGCGCTTCGGGACGACCGCGCCCCCCTGTCCTTCGGGCGCGAGGAAGTCGTCGGTGAGTGACATGCCCTTGAGCGCGAGCAGGAGGTTGTTCGGGTTGCTGGCGAACGAGAGGCCGTCTTCGAGCGTGATCGTCTTGCGCTCGATCATCTCCTTGATGACCGAGTCGAAGTCCTGCATGCCGTCGAGCTTGCCGGCGCGCATGGCGTCGAGCAGCGTCTTGCCCTCGGACTCGCCCGCGCTGACATACTCGCGCGTGCGCGGCGTGGACTTGAGGATTTCGACCGCGGCGATGCGGCCCCCCGTGTCGGCGCGCGGGATCAGGCGCTGCGAGGCGATATAGCGGAAGGTCTGCGCCAGGCGCGTGCGGATTACCTGCTCCTCGTTCTTCGGGTAGAGGCCGATGACGCGGTCAACGGTCTTCGAGGCGTCAATTGTGTGCAACGTCGAGAGGACGAGGTGGCCCGTCTCGGCGGCTTCGAGCGCGATCTCCGTCGTCTCATAGTCGCGCATCTCGCCGATGAGAATGACCTTCGGCGCTTGCCTGAGCGCCGCGCGCAGGGCCGACGGGAAGTCTTTCGCGTCCGAGCCGACCTCGCGCTGGTTGATCGTCGAGTTCTTGTGCTGGTGGAGGAACTCGATGGGGTCTTCGATGGTGACGATGTGGTAGTGCTGTTGCTGGTTGATGAGGTCTATGACGGCGGCGAGCGTCGTTGACTTGCCCGAACCCGTAGGGCCGGTGACGAGCACGATGCCGTTGCGCAGCTCCGCAATGTCGGCGAGCTGCTGCGGCAGGCCCAGGTCTTCGAGCGTCGGGATCGAGGTCGGGATGACGCGCATCACAATCGAGTAGGTTCCGCGCTGCTGGAAGATGTTGACGCGGAAGCGCGTGCGCGAGGGGAGCGAGTAGCTGAGGTCGGTCGAGCCGGAGTGCGCGAGCCTGTAGGCTGCGTCCGTGTTCCCCTGCATCAGGGTCATCGCGATGACCTCGGTCTGGTAGGGCGTGAGCTTCTGGAGGCCGAGCGGTTGGACGGGGTTCAGCCGTCCGTTGACCTCCACCTGCGGGGCTTGGCCGACGGAGAAGTTGAGGTCGCTGATGTTCTCAGAGACCTTCAGCATCTGCTCGATGACGGGCGGCAAATCGAAATATTTCATGCGGGACTCGCGCTTGCTCCGGGCGGATGAAAGATTGAGCGGGACACGGGGTTCAGATGCTACTTCGGAAGGCCGGGACGGGCACTGCCCCGGCGAACCATCCCATTGTGGCGGAACAACATAGGAAAAGCAAGTTAAACTTTTAACCCCTAATATTTTAACAATTAACTGCCGGAGGTTCCCGGCTCTGGCTCACAGACGGGCGATGAAGTCTCCCATCCGGCGGGCGATCTCGGCAGGGTCGGCGGGGGCTAGAAGCGCACTAATGACGGCGACCGAGTCGGCCCCGGCGTCGAGTACCGAGCGCGCGTTCTCCTGCGTGATGCCGCCGATGGCGACGAGCGGCAGGCGACCGACGGCCTCGCGCACGCGGGCGACGCCTTCGAGGCCGACCGAGGGGTCTGGGTTTTCCTTCGACTGCGTGGCGAAGACCGGGCCGATGGCGATGTAGTCAACCGGCAGCCGCGCCGCCGCGACGGCCTGCTCCACACCGTGCGTGGAGAAACCGATAACCGCACCTTCGCCGAGCAGCGCGCGCGCGGCATCCGGCGGCATGTCATCCTGTCCCAGATGCACGCCGTCCGCGCCTACGGCGAGCGCGATGTCCGCGCGGTCGTTGATGACGAGCCGCACGCCGCGCGAGCGAGCGACCTTCAACGCGCCTTCCGCCTCGCGGTAGAACTCACGCGGCGAAAGATGTTTCTCGCGTAACTGCACAAGTCGCGCGCCGCCTTCGCACAAGCGCGCGACCTGCGCGGCGTGCGACAAGCCGGATAACCGCCGGTCGGTGATCGGATAAAGCTTCGGTAGCTCGAAAGGCATCCATGATGAGTGATGAGTGATGAGTGATGAGTGATGAGTAAAAGCCGCTTGCCTTTACTCATCACTCATCACTCATCACTCATCACTTCCCTTCTTATCTAGCGTCGGGCGGCACGGCTGACTGGTTGCCTTCGAGGTAGCGTTCGAACCAGTAGAGCTGCCAGTTGAGGCTCTCGACCAAATGCTTCGGCTCGCCCGTGCGGGTGAGGTTGTGGTTCTCGCGGGGGAAGATGACGAGTTCGGACGTGACGCCGAAGTGTTGGAGCGCGCGGAACCACTGCTCGCCCTGTTCGAGTGGCACGCGGTAGTCGTTGTCCGAGTGCAGGATGAGAATCGGCGTCTTGACGTTTCGCGCGTACTTCAGGGGCGAGCGATCCCAGTAGGTGTCGAACTTGTCGAAGAGGTAGCCGCCGAAGTCTTCCCTGTGACCGTAGGCCCCGTCGCGCGTGCCCTCGTCGCTGATGAAGTCAACGACGCTGCGCAGCGTGACGGCGGCCTTGAAGAGTCCCGTGTGGCCGACGATCCAGTTGGTCATGTAGCCGCCGTAAGAGCCGCCCGTGACGCCGAGGCGTTCGCGGTCAACCCAAGGGTACCTTTCGAGCGCGGCCTCGACGCCGTTCATGATGTCGGTGTAGTCGTTGCCGCCCCACTGGCCCTCTATGCCGCGCTCGAACTTCTGCCCGTAGCCCGTCGAGCCGCGCGGGTTGCAGTAGAAGACTGCCCAGCCGCGCGCGGCGTAAACCTGGAACTCGTGGAACCAGTCCACGCCGTACTGCCCGGCGGGGCCGCCGTGGACGCTCAAAATCATCGGGTACTTCCTGCCCTCCTGCCAGCCGACGGGCTTGACCATGAAGCCGTCAACGTCCCACCCGTCCGCGCCCTTGTAGGTCATGCGCTCAACATCCGCGAGCTGGAGTTGCGACCACAGACGCGCGTTGAGGTTCGTGAGCCGACGCTCGCCCGCGCCGTCGAGGTCTGCGGTGTAGAGGTCGTCGAGATGTTTGAAGTCGTTCGAGGCATAAACCATGCGGCGCGCGCGGTCGGCGATGTCAACGGAGCGGACGGCGCGCGCTCCCCTAGTCACCTGCGTGATCTTCCCGTCACCAGCGTCCACGCGGAAGAGGTGCTGCTCGCCGCGCACGCCGGTCTCGAAGTAGAGGGCGCGGCCACCTTCGGCCCAGGTCAGGTTCGACGGGATGAGGTCGAGCGAGGGCGAGACGTTGCGCGAGGGCTGGCCTCCGCTCGCGGGCGCGAGGAAGATTTTCGGGTGGTCGGTCTCGTGGAGGCGACCGAGGAAGGCGATCTGCTTGCCATCGGGCGACCAGCGCGGGCTGTAGTCCTCCTCTTCGTGGTCGGAGATTTTTCGGATGGGGCCGCCGTTGGCGTCAATGACGAAGACGTCCGTGTTGCGGCTCTCATCGAAGGCGTGCCCCGTGCGGTCGGAGACGAAGGCGACGCGCGTGGAGTCGGGCGACCACTGCGGGTCTGTGTCGTTCCAGTCCTCGCCGGAGGTTATCTGACGGCCCGCGCCGGTTGCCACGTCAACGACCCAGACGTGGCTGCGCTTGTCGTCGAACCAGCCCGTGTCGTTGAACTTGTACGAGAGGTGCTTGTAGTGGCGCACGTCGCTCGAAGGCGCTCGCGCGTCGCTCGGCCCCGTCCGGCTCGTCATGACGAGCCGCCTGCCGTCGGGCGACCACTCGAAGGTGTTTACTCCGTTCTTGAGGTTGGTCACGCGGCGCGCCTCGCCGCCGTCGAGCGAGAGCAGCCAGACCTGCGCGCGCGGCGTCGGCTCGGCTGCGCCCGCGGTCGTCTGCAAAGCGCTCGGCACGCCGGGCGTCGTCGCCGTGACGTTCGCGGCGGGCGTGACCGAGGCCGTCGGCGGAGAAGTCTGTGGCACAGTCGCGCTCGGCAGGGCCGGAGAGGCGGGTGAAGGCGTCGGCGTGCCCTGCGACGTGCCCTGCTGTGCGGCTTGTTGAGTTGAGTTGCCGCCGTCCGCCAATGGGCGCGCGGAGAGGAAGGCGAGGGCGCGACCGTCGGGCGACCAGCGCGGCGAGCTGGAAGACTGCGGGCTGGTCGTGAGCTGGCGCGGCGCGAGGCTTCCGTCCGTCGCGGCGAGCCAGATTTGCGACTGGCGTCGGTTCTGCCTCTGGTCAATCGTCGTCACGACGTATGCGACGAGCTTACCGTCGGGCGCGAGGCGCGGGTCGCCCAGGGACTCGAACGCGAAATAGTCTTCCGGCGTGATGCCGCGCCTCTTCCCGTCCTGCGCGCCGGTGCGCGCGAGCGGCGCGAGCAGAAGCAGTGCAGTCAACGCGGCAGCGAGCCGTTCAGGCTTTCTCATGTTATCTCCTCATCGAACGGGGTTTCAGGGAGCTTCTTTCTTAGGTATAGCCCAGAACTTGAACGTTAAGCCTTCCTCCGGCCTGTCAGCATCATAGTCAACTTCGCGGCGAACCCAGTCGTGTAGATCGTCGAGCACCAACACTAGGCGACGACCGCTGACCTTCGGCCCTTCGTCGGACGTGATCGGCTGCCAGCACGACTCGTAGCGTTCCGACTTCGCGTCGCGCTCATGCCAACCGCCGTCGAGCTTGAGCCACACGAGGTCGCACTCGATCCCCGCCCCGCACTGTCGGTCGTCCGGCGGCACTTTTGACAGGCCGCACACCTGAAGCACGAGATAGATGAACTCGCCCCTGCGCGCCAGGAACAGCTCGCTCGCGTCCTCGATGCGCATGGCCTCTATGTGCTTCGACAAATCGAGCACGTGCGCGCGCCCGCGCTCGCGGACTACGACGGCGCGGCGGCCACTCGTGCGCAAGGCGATCCCGTTTTTGGCGGCGGGGCTTTGCGCGACGGCGGGCTTCCCCGACGCGCCCGTCCACGCGAGGCAGAGGAGGAGCAGAACGACTGCGGCTTTTCCGTGTGACATCTTCATAGCCTCGGACTCTATTGCTTCCTTGAGCCGCGGCGCTTCGGCGTCGCCGCGTCCGCGCCCGCCGGGGTGGGAGAGCCGGGGCGCAGGTTGTCGTCGAACAGTTTCAAAATGCGCCTGTACTCGTCGGCCCAACTGTCGGCGCGCTCGAAGGTGTGGTCTTCTACGGGGTAGGGCGCGACCTGCCAGTTCTCTTTCCTCAGTTCGATCAGGCGCTCGACGAGGCGCACCGTGTCCTGGAAGTTGACGTTCGTGTCCACCATGCCGTGGCAGATGAGGAGCGCGCCCTTGAGGCCGCCGGCGAAGTAGAGGGGCGAGCTTTGGCGGTAGGCCACGGGGTCGTCCTGCGGGTCGTTGAGGATGTTCGAGGTGTAAGGGTGGTTGTAGTGCGCCCAGTCGGTGACGGGCCGGAGCGCCGCGCCCGCGGCGAAGATGTCGGGCGTGGTGAACATCGCCATCAAGGTCATGAAGCCGCCGTAAGAGCCGCCGTAGATGCCGACGCGGCGCGGGTCAACGCCGTGCTCGCCCACGAGGTAGCGCACGGCGTCAACGTGGTCGTCCAGGTCTTTTCCGCCCATGTGTCGGTAGATGCCCGTGCGCCAGTCGCGCCCGTAGCCGGCGCTGCCGCGGTAGTCAATGCTCAGCACCGTGATGCCGCGCTCCATCAGGAGGTGCTGGAACATGTACTCGCGGTAGTAGCTCGACCACCACTTCGTCACGTCCTGGAGGTAGCCCGCGCCGTGTACGAAGAGGACGGCGGGGCCGCCGCGCTTGAAATTCGCGGGCTTGTAGAGTCGCCCGTACACGGTCGCGCCATCGCGCGCGCGGAAGCTGACGATGGGCGGGTCAATCCATTCGTAGGTGAAGAATTCAGGCGTGGGCGAGGTCGTCACCTGTTTGACATCCGGCGTTTGCGCGTTCGTCGCCTGCGCGCTCGCCGAAGTCGTCGAAGCCGAAGTTGTTGAAGTGGCCGGGCGGTTCGGTTGAAGATAAAGCTCCGGCGGTCGGTTGCTGTAGGAGCGGACGACGGCGAGCATGTTTTCGTCAGGCGACACGTCCGCCTGGTTGCTGCCGGGCATCGTCGTCAGGCGCGTGCGCGCGCCGCCGTCCAAGGGCATCGAGTAGAGGTGGCGCTCGAAGAGGCTGCCCTCGCTCGAAGTGAAATAGAACCTCGTCTTGTCCGCGGAGAGCCGAACGTCGGAGACCTCGAACTGCCCGCGCGTCAACTGCACGGGTTCGCCGCCGTCCGTGTTGATGGTGTAGAGGTGCGCCCAGCCGTCGCGCTCCGCGACGAAGTAGGCGCGGCGGTTGTCGGGCAGCCAGCCCAGGGTGAACGAGCCGGGGCCGCCGACCCACGCGTCGTCGTGAACGCGCGCGAGCACACGCGTCTTCGCGGTCAAAGGGTCGAGCGACATGATCCAGCGATCCTTGTTGTCCGCCGCGCGCGCCAACAGAACGGCGCGCGCGCCGTCTTCAGACCACTGGAGCTGGAAGAGCTGCACGTCGCGGTCGCGCAGGGCCGGCGCGCCCGCCTCGGTCTGCTGCCCTTGCGCGCGCGGCGGCGCTTGCTGCCCCTGCTGCGTTTGCCCGCCCGTCTGCTGTTGTCCCGTCTGCTGCTGAGACTGGCCGCCGAGCTGCTGAGTTTGTTGACCTGTCTGCTGTGCCTGCTGCGTCTGGTTCTCGACGCCGCGCTCGCGCTGTGCTGCCTCGGTCGTGTTCTGCTCGGTGCGCGTCTGCACGCGCGGCGCGACCTCGGCGCGCTGTAGGCCCGTCTCGACCCACTTGACCTCGCCGGTCGCCACGGAGACGAGGCCCAGGCGCGTGCGTCCCTGCATGTCTCCGACCTTCGTGCGGCCCTGTATCTCTTCGGTGTAGCCGGACTCGGTGACGAAGTTCGGGACGATTGTGTTCTTGCCCGCCGACGGCTCGCTCACGGTGGCGACGACGTATGAGCCGTCCGGCGAAAGCTGTAGGCTCGTCACGGCCTGGCCCGCGGGGAGCGTGAAGGGGCGTCGGCGGTCGCGCGTGCGCCGCTCACGCTCCTGCTCCTCGCGCTGCTCGGCGCGCTCGCGCACGGCTTCGATGAGCTGCCGCTCCTCTTTGCGCACGAACTCCTGGCTCTCGCTCCCGCCTCCTCCTCCGCCACCGCCGCGCGCGCCGCCCGCGCCCAGCGCGCCCGCGCCAGTGCTACCGCGCGACGGCGGCGCTTCAACGCCGCCGCCCACTCGTATGTCCGTCAACTGTTCGAGCGAGCCGCCGTCGAGCGACATCACGTAGAGGTTCGACTGGCGCGTGAAGAAGACGTGGCGCTGGTCGCGCGTGAAGTGCGCGTTCGACTCTACGTCCATGGTGCGCGTCAACTGCCTGCGCTCGCCCTTCGCGTGGTCGTAGAGAAAGAGGTCGCCGTCTTCGGTGAAGACCGTCAACGTCTTGTCCTTCGACAACTCGCCCGCCGGGGGCGGCGCTTGCCTCGCCTCGTCGTCGGTGAGCTTGCGAAGGCCCGTGCCGTCGCTGCTGACGACGTACAAGCTCGCCTCCTTCAGACGCGGCTCGCCCGCGCGCTTCCAGCGGAAGAAGATGCGGCGGCTGTCCTGCGACCAGTAAACGCCCGTCGGCGGGTAGCCGACGAGGTCAGGCCCGCGCATGATGCTGTCAACGCTCAGCTCGAACTTCTTCGCCGGCGTCTGCTGTTGCTGCTGCGCGGGCGCACGCGGGACGAGCACCGCGGCGAGAAGCGCGCACGACACGAGGGCGCGGCGGAAGCTGTGTCCTTTCATCTGAGTCCTCTCGGTTGGGGGTTGCGGCGTCGGCCTCCGACGGCGGGGCGCGAGTAGCGCGCGCGCGTCGTGCGCCGCGCGGCGTTATAATCGAGCGCCGGGAAGACGCGACAGCTAAAGCTGTGTGACACGCCGAAGAATTTTTCGGGGAGACTTTAAAGGTGAACGAGCGGCGAGATGATACAACAAAACCCGCGGACGAGTCGCGCCCCGCGCGCGCGCCCGGCGGCTACTACTACGACGACGCCACCGGCTACGAGATTTATGAACCAGAGGATGAAGAAGAGGGAGACCCCAAAGAGGAAGACTCCGGGGTGAGAGACGAAGGCGGTAGTGCCTGAAGCCGCGCGCCCTCGCCTCCGTTGCGACGAGCGGCGCGGTCGGGCGATCAACGCCTCCCGCGTCTCAGGCTCAGCCTGCGCCTGTCCGAGAGCGTGTAGGTATCGCGCTTGCGCTGCTCGCCGTAGTATTCACTGTCCTCGTAGCGCGGGCAGTCGCAGCGCTCGCCGCCCTCGCGCGCGAACGAACACCCGCCCGCAATCGTGTGGTACTCGTGCAGGTGGCCGCAGTTCCAACAGACACTATCGTTCACGTCGCTCACCCTCAAAATGTTTTCAGAACTTTCGAGCGCAAAATATGGCAGCCCCCGGCGGCTGTCAAGGCGGCTCACGCCTCTTTCTTCCTCGGTCGCTCGTTCGCCTTGAGCACTCGCTTGCGCAGGCGTATGGACTTCGGCGTGACCTCGACCAGCTCGTCGTCGGAGATGAATTCGAGCGACTGTTCGAGCGACAAGTCCTTGACGGGGACGAGCCGCATCGCCTCGTCGGCGGTTGAGGCGCGCATGTTCGTCAGCTTCTTCTCGCGAACGATGTTCACGTCCAGGTCAACCGAGCGCGCGTTCTCGCCGACGACCATGCCCTCGTACACGCGCGTGTTCGGGCGGACGAACATCGTGCCGCGCTCCTGTAGGTTGTAGAGCGCATAGGTCGTCGCCTCGCCCGTGCGGTCGGCGACTAAGCTACCGGTAGAGCGCCCGCGCATGGGGCCTTGCCACTCGCCCCAGCGCAGGAAGATCGTGTTCAAGAGTCCCGTCCCCTTCGTCTCCGTCAGGAACTCGCCGCGGAAGCCGATCAAGCCCCGCGAGGGCGTCTCGAACTCAAGGCGGACGCGCCCCGTGCCGTGGTTGACCATCTTCGTCATCTGCCCCTTGCGTCGGCCCATCGCCTCGGCGACGACGCCGATGAACTCTTCGGGGCAGTCAACGACGACCTGCTCAATCGGCTCCACCGTCCTGCCCTCGATCTCGCGCGTGATGACTTCGGGCTTCGAGACCTGTAGCTCATAGCCCTCGCGCCGCATCATCTCGATGAGGATGGCGAGCTGGAGTTCTCCGCGGCCCGACACCTTGAACTGGTCGGGCGAGTCGGTCTCCTCGACGCGGATGGCGACGTTGCCCAAGACCTCGCGGTCAAGCCGCTCTTTGAGTTGGCGCGACGTGACGAAGCGCCCTTCCGTCCCGGCGAAGGGCGAGTTGTTCACGCTGAAGATCATCGAGATGGTCGGCTCGTCCACGGCGATGACGGGCAGCGGTCGGGGATTCTCGGCGCTCGTCACGCTCTCGCCGATCTCGATGCCCTCCATCCCCGCGAGCGCGACGATCTCGCCGAAGCGCGCCCGCTCGACCGACTCGCGCTTCAATCCCTCAAAGACGTAAAGCTCCTTGACGCGCAGGCGCTCGACCTCGCCGCCGCGCCGCACGACGGCCACGGTGTCCCCTTGGGCGATCTCGCCCGAGTAGATGCGCCCGATGGCGAGGCGTCCGACGTACTCGCTATAGTCGAGGTTAGCGACGAGCAGTTGCAGCGCGTCGTCCCTCAGCTCGCGCGGCGCTGGCGTAGTGCGGACGATCTCCTCGAAGAGCGGACGCAAGGAGCGTGAGTCGTCGCCCAGACTCTTCTTAGCCACGCCTTCGCGCGCCACGGCGTAGAGCACGGGGAAGTCTATCTGCTCGTCCGTGGCGTCGAGGTCTATGAAGAGGTCGTATGTGTCATTGACGACTTCTTCCGGGCGCGCGTCCTGGCGGTCAATCTTGTTGATGACGACGATGGCCGGCAGCCGCGCCTCCAGAGCCTTGCGCAGCACGAAGCGCGTCTGCGGCAAAGGCCCCTCAGCGGCGTCAACCAGAAGCATCACGCCGTCAACCATCTTCAGAACGCGCTCGACCTCGCCGCCGAAGTCGGCGTGCCCCGGCGTGTCCACGATGTTGATCTTCACGCCGCCGAAGTGCACCGACGTGTTCTTCGCCATGATCGTGATGCCGCGCTCGCGCTCCAAGTCCATCGAGTCCATCACGCGCTCGACGAGATGCTCGCCCGCGCGGAACGTGCCCGACTGTCTGAGCATCGCGTCCACGAGCGTCGTCTTCCCGTGGTCGACGTGCGCGATGATGGCGATGTTGCGTATGTCTTCTCTGAGCATAAAAGCGGTAAAAGCAGTGCCGGGTGACGAGCTAAAGACCGCACTGCCTCGCCGTCCGGTCTCATCTATTGAGAACTTGATTGAAAAAGGATTCTAACTTGTCACCCGTCACTTGTCACTCGTCACTGCTTTCGTACTCTTGAGCGCGCCCGTCTGCCGGAGCGCCTCGTAGAGCACGACGGCGACCGAGGTGGCGAGGTTGAGGCTGCGCACCCTGGGGTTCGGCATCGGGATGGTCACGCGGCGCTCCGTGTTTTCGCGCAGCAACTCTTCGGGCAGGCCCCGCGACTCGCCCCCGAAGACGAGGCAGTCGTCTTCGGTGAAAGTCCAGTCCGCGTAAGACACGCCGCCCTTCGTCGTCAGATAGACGAAGCGCGCGCCGGGCAGCGCCTCGCCGAGCGCTTCGAGGTCGCGGTGGCGGTGAAGCTCGACCTCCGGCCAGTAGTCGAGGCCGGCGCGGCGAACCGCGCGCTCGTCCATGCGGAAGCCCGTCACGCCGACGACGTGCAGGGGCGTGCGCGTCGCCGCGCAGAGGCGCGCGACGTTGCCCGTGTTCGGCGGTATCTCAGGCTCGACCAGCGCGACGCGAAGCATAAAAAGCACTCAGCAATCAGCTTAAATCAACGGCTGCGAAGTCGCTATCATTCTCGGCGATTGAATTCTGCGAGGCAAGGGCGTAGCGCGTGGACATGGGCGTGTGGAGAGAGGGCCGGGCTGATAGCTGAGTGCTGAATGCTGAGTGCTAAAATAATTTGGACGGCGCGCATCGTGTGCGAACGCCGTCCAGTTTGAGCGCCCTCGCGGGCGAAGAGTGTTGTGTGCGCTGTTGAAGGTTGCGCGTACTTCCCCTGGCTAGACTATCTCTTCTTCGAGCCGCCCTTCTTGGCTCCGCCCTTTTTGGCTCCGCCCTTTTTGGCTCCGCCTTTTTTCGCTCCGCCTTTTGCTGCTTTCTTAGTTGCCATAAGCTGTAGCTGCTCCTTTTCTGTTTTCTGCTGTTGGGTTGTTGCTCACCACAAGATGCTGCGTTGCTTTTTCTCTTGTGGCCTAGGTTGAATCGCGCACAACATATTGAGATTTATAAACAGATTAAAAAAAGATGTCAACAACTTAATTCACTCGCGGGCAAAAAAAATTTCGTGCGGCGGCGAACGTGTCGCTCGTCGCCGCGCGCGATGTGTCGTTCAAAGGAGTCGTGATGATGCGAAGTCGTGCGCGAAACGCGCGCGGGAGATCACCTGTAGAAGGGTGTGAAGACCCAGCCGCTGTGGCGTTCGATGCCGTAGTAGGTGACGACCGACTCGCGCCGGCTGCGACTGGCGACGCCGACGAACGGCCCTGTGCTCGTGAGCGAGTCGTCATCGGCTCCGGACGAGTCCTCGACGCTCTCTATGTCAAGGACGCCGGTGACGCGCGGCATCCGCGCGACCTGCGCGAGGGCCTGGTCGGTGGTCGGCGGCGGGAGGTGGCCGTCCGTGTACCTGGTCAGCTCCTGGATGAAGCCGATCATCGCGCGGTCGTTGACTTTGATGAGACGCCACTCGCCGCTCTCGCTGAGCGGGTCGCGCGCGGCGCTGGCGCGCAGCACCTGGACGTTCTTCGTCCCGACGGGTGCCCCCTTCTGCAACTCCTCCATCGAGGTGGGCAGGCGGCGCGCGTAGTGCACGTAGGCGCGTATGGCCTCGGCGACCTCCTCGCCGCGGGCGATGGCCTCCAGCTCGCGCTCGCGCCGCGACTGCTGCTGGAGGCTCGGCGCGGCGGCCATCATCGTGATCATGAGCACGGTCATCAGCGCGAGCAGGGCGACGAGCGAGTAGCCGCGCTCGCCGCGGCGCGTCGTCGTGTCGGACTCTTGTGATGTGTGCGTCGTCATCTCAAGCTCGCCCGCGGCCCTGGTGCCGCTCCGGGGCCGCGCGCAGTCATGGCTCCTCATCCGACACGGAGGGCGGCGGCTGGATCGAGCCGGGGACGCGCCCCGGCGTGCCCGTGCTCGCGGAGACGAAGGGCATCGTGTGTTTGATGTTCAAGTCCTTGTCCACCACCTCCACGCCGCGCTCGGAGATTTCGGTGACGCGGAAGCGCCCCTCGACGATATCGCCCTCGCGCACGCTGTAGAGTTCGCCCTTCTGGTCTTTGAGGACGGCGGTGTTCGAGTGCTGGCGCTTGAGGAGGCCGACGTAGGTGTAGGTCGGCGCGGGCGGCTGCATGACGTTGAGCGCCGTCGGGTTCGAGTAGAGCTTGTTGTCGGGCGTGCGCACGACGACCTGTCGCTGCCCCGGATTGGCGATGGCCGAGGCGGGCACGGTGGCCGTGAGCTGCTGGACGCTGCGGTACTGCGTCGGCAGTTCCTGGCCGTCCACGTAGACGCGGTCGGCGGGGCCGAACTTGTCGCCGGCGACCTGGAGCGTGAAGCCTGCGGTGCGCGCGAAGACGCTCTGCGGCGCGAGCGAGGCGAGGATGATTGGCGGAGTCGGGGTCGGCGTGGGCGGCGGCGTCGCCGCGCCCGCCGCGTTCGGCGTCGGAGTCGGCTTGACGTAGAAGGCGAAGATGTTGCGCCCGGCCTCGGAGCCTTCGACGAACTCAGGACAACAACTGACGGGCGTCATCATGATAAGAGGATCGTCCGGCGTGTCGGTCGTCGCGGCCTGGTTTGGCTGCGACGGGTTTTGCCTGCTCGCCTGCTGTCTGCGGGTGTTGCTGTTCGTGTTCGCCGTCGGCTTGTCCGGCCCGGAAGAGCCGAAGAGCATGCGGACGACGAAGATGAGGGCGATGAGCGGCAGCACGAGGGCCGCGAGCATCTTGTTGCGTTCCGCAGGTGTCTTTCCTTCGAACAGGGCCATGAATCTCAACTCGCTATCGCCGTCGCCGCGGCGACCGGGCAAAACGTCTCGCGCCGAGGCTTCACTCCGAGGCCGCGTTGGCGCGGCGGAAGTACGCGGCCATGTCGAGGCGCAGGCTGACGAGCGCGCCGCGCGTGGGCGCGGTCGGCGGCACGGACGCCTGCGCGCCCGGCGCTGCTACTCCTTCAGGGTTGACGGCCCTCGACGGGGCGGGCGCGCCCCTCGGAGTCAGCGGACTCGCCGGACTCGGCTGTGCAGGCTCGTTCGACGCCGCGCTCAACGCGCTCGCCGCGCTTGAGTCGGAGACGCCTTCGAGTTCGACCGTGTTGACGACGACGAACTGCCGGTCGGCCTCGATGTCGCGTATGAAGTGGCGGAGGTTCGCGTATGTGCCCTCGACCGTGAGCGTGACGCCGATGCCTGGGAAGACGCTCTGCACGACGCGCGCCTGTGTGTCCTCGCCGCTCGTGCGCCGCTGGGGTTGATTCGTCTGCGCGCCGGGTGCGGCCTCCTGCAACTGCGTGTAGCTGATGCCGCCGCTGATGCGGAGGTTGTTCTTGATGATGAGGCGGTTCAGCTCCTCGATGATGTTGCCCGCGCCGCTCAACTGGCCGAGGTGCTCGACCTGAAAGTCGTTCAGGCTCGTGAGGATTTCGCTCACGCGCTGCTGCGTGTCCTTGCGCCCGCCGATCATCTGCTGCTGGCTCTGGAGGAGTCGCTGCAAGTCGTTGCGCTCGGTCTCCAGGCTTTGCAGGCGCGAGCGTTGCGGCACGAGCAGGAAGAGGTAGGCGAAGATTGCTAAGAAGAGGAGCACGGAGGCCGCGGCGAGCGCGAGGACTTCGGGCAGGCCGAGTGCGCCGCGACGCCGCGCGCTGCGGAAGCTGTGGAAGCGCGCGCGCACGCCCGTCCGCGCGTCGCCCGAAGTCGCACCGACTGCGGTGTCGTTCCTCAAGGCCGGTCGCGCCCCCCCGCGTCAGAGGTCTTGTTGAGAAGTGTCGGCGCGAGAGCGCCCACCTCGCCGCCGGCCCGCTCCTCTCGACGGCGCGCGCGCTGCACGTAGGAGACGCGCAGCGTCCACTCGTAGCCCGCCTCGCCCTTGCCCGACTTCTGGTTCTCCGTGAGCGGGACGGCGTTGAACTTGCCGGCGCGGTTCATCTCCTCGACCATGCCGGTCACGTCCGTCGGCGCGCGGCCCACCACCGTGAGGTCGAGGTCGGCGCGCGTCTGGTCGCCGACCTGCGTGACCTCGCGCACGTTGATGCGTGAGACGCGCACGCTTTCGGGCAGGAAGTCTTCGAGGTCTGAGAAGAGCTGCGACCAGGAGAAGCTCTTGCGGCTGACAAGCTCGTGCGCCGCCTTCAGGGTCTCGTGCTGCTCCGGCGGGATGGTCTGGCTGATCTCCTGCGCCTGCTTCTCAAGGTCTGCGCGCTGCGCGCGCATCGCCTGCACCTGCCGCTCGGACAGGGCGGCCTCGGCGTTCACCTCGCGATACTGCGCGAGGATAAGGACGAGCGCCACGAGCGACACCGCCGAGACCGCGACGGAGACCGTCCACGGCAGCGTGCGGTTTCTGAAGGGGTTGCTGGCGAGATTGAGTCTGGCGATCACTTGCTCTTTCGCTTTCCGAAGAGATGTTCTCTGAAGCGGGTGGCCCGCCGGGAGGCTTCACCGGCACAACGAGAAGCATAACCCGCCGCGCGAGGGGCACGCAACCGCCGCAACACGCGCGATTACACGCGCCGGAGGCGGCAGAGTTGCAGAAAGGCGATTGGCGAAGGTGGCGGTTGATTCTTTCAGCGCGGGACGCCGGGGACGGAGCCAGCGGGCTTGAGGTCGGGCGGGGAGACGCAGTAGGCGACGACGCGGTTGCGGCCCATGTTCTTGGCGCGGTAGAGGGCGGTGTCGGCCAGCTCGACCAGCTCGATGGGGTCGCGCGCGTCGTCCGGATAGGAGGCGACGCCGATGCTGATCGTGATGCGCAAAGTCTCGCCCGTGTCCTGCGGCGAGCCGCGCCGCACGGCGGCAAACGTGTGCTCCTCGATGGTCGAGCGGACGCGCTCGGCGGCGACCAGCCCCTGCGCGCAGTCGGCGTTCAGCATGAAGGCCGCGAACTCCTCGCCGCCGAAGCGCGCCGCCACGTCGCCCGCGCGCAGCGCGTGCGTGACGAGCGAGCCGACCGCTTCGAGGGTCTGGCTGCCGACCAGATGGCCGTGTGTGTCGTTGACCGCCTTGAAGTGGTCAATGTCCATCATCAGGACGCAAAAGGGGCGCGTCTCGCGCTCGCTTCGCGCGGCCTCGCGCCGCAGTTCTGAGAAGAACGACTTGCTGGTCAAGAGGCCCGTTAGCTCGTCGTGCGCGAGCAGGCGGTGAATCTGGCGCTGGTACTCGCGGTCTATGTCGTCGAGGAGGTCGAAGCGCAGGAGGTGTTCGCCGATGGTCAGCTTGTCGCCGTCTTCGAGGTAGGCGTCTGAGACGGGCTGGCCGTTGAGGAGTGTGCCGTTGGTCGAGCCGAGGTCTGTGATGCGGTAGCGCGACGCGCCCGTCGAGGGGTCGCGCTCGACGCGTATGCGCGCGTGCATGCGCGAGGCGCGGGCGTCGTTGACGCGCACGTCGGCTTCGAGCGCGCGGCCCAGCGTGACCTCCTCGCGTTCGAGCGGGATGGGCGCGGCCAGAAGCTCGCCGCGCAGGAAGACGAGCGCCGGGTGACGCTCGCGCGCGTCGGCGTCAGCCTTCGGCGTGGCGGAGGCGGTGAAAGTTTTGTCGCCCTGTTCGCTGCTCATTTCAGGGGCAAGGCGAAATACAGACGGGAGGATGCACGGAGGGGAGCGCCTCCCCTCAACGCCGCATCTTAACGTGCAAACGTGCGGGCATCAACGGAAAAAGTGGCGAGCCTTGTCGTCCCTCCGCCAGCCGTGGGCGGCATGGGCGTCGCGCCCCGGCGAGGCTCGCGCCCGCCGCCGCTTCTTGTCGCGCCCGCGCCGCCTCTCCTATAATCTAAGGCAACCGCCGAACGAGAGAGTCTGCGCCGATTACGACCGACCGAAGAGAGATGTCGGTCGAGACGGCGTCGGCGGGTTTTCTAAGACGTTTCGAGGAGTGTCGAATTGAAGGAAGAAGCGACGCTGGACTGCCCGTGGGCGAGGCAGGCTTTGACGGTCGAGCGCGTGTCGGCGGCCCGGCTGCCGACCGAGGTCGGCGAGTTCCACATCGCGGGCTACCGCTCGAAGACGAGCGGCGAGGAGTTCGTCGCCCTCTACAAGGGCGAGATGAACCCGGAGGTGCCCACCCTCGCACGCATCCACTCGCAGTGCCTGACGGGCGACGTGTTCGGCTCGACCAAGTGCGACTGCGGGCGGCAGCTCCGCCGCGCCATGGAGTTGATCGAGCAGGAGGGGCGCGGCGCAATCGTCTATCAACTTCAAGAAGGGCGCGGCATCGGCATCATCAACAAGATTCGCGCTTACGCCTTGCAGGACGAGGGCGCGGACACCGTCGAGGCCAACGAGCGGCTCGGACTCGCCGTTGACCTGCGCGAGTACCGGCAGTGCGCCGAAGTCCTCTTCGACCTCGGCCTGTGCCAGGTGCGCGTGATGTCGAACAACCCCCTGAAGCTGCGCGCGATGGAGGAGGCGGGCCTGAGGGTCGTCGAGCGCGTCGCCCTCGAAGTCGAGCCGGGCGAGGCCGCCGTCCACTACCTGCGCACGAAGAAAGAAAAACTCGGCCACCTGCTCGACCTCGTCGAGTAAGCCGACACCGCATTCACAAAACTCGGCACGACCGCGACGCGCCCGCTCCGAAGCTCTCGACGGCGGGCGCGGGCGCTCGTCGCCCTCCTTCGGCCTCGGCCCGTCGCTGCGGCTCCTCCGAAAAATTAGACGTGCGGAATTCATTTTTTCGGATATAATGCTGCGCGTCCGCCCGCCGCCCGCGCAGAAAACATTGAAAAGCTTCACCGGGACTCATCCGTCGCGCACGGTCTCGCGGGTGGAACGGCAGTTGCCAAAATGATTTTCTCCGTCGTCTGGCTTTCCGCGGCAGTCTCGCCGAGGCGGCCCGAAAAGTCCCGTCATCGTTTTTCGCTTTCTTCAGTTCTGAGCAAAGGGTTATAAGTCGTCGCGAGGTGTCGCCCCCGGTTCTCCCGGCACTTTCCGTCAGCACCGCCCGCGCACCTTCCGGCCACGTCGAGGTCGGGCTTAACCGAGCTTGACCTTTCCGCCATTCGCAAGCGGTCACTTTCATTCAGGGTTACAGCACACTTTTTCTGCGCCCGCGCGCCGCGTCTGTCTCCGGGACTCGCGCGCCGGCCACCCAACCCAGTTTAGGAGGGAACGATGACCAGACCCACAACTTCAGGGAGGGGCGCACTGGCACTTCTCTGCGCCCTTCTCCTCGCGCTCTTCTGCACCCCTGCTTCGGCGCAGACGGGCACGTCCTCCGTGCGCGGCACGGTAACTGACTCGCAGGGCAACGTCGTGCCGGGCGCGACCGTCAATCTGATTGACCCCGGCACGAACACCACACGCACCCAGACGTCGAGCGAAGACGGCCACTTCGCCTTCGACCTCATCCCGCCCGGCACATACCGCGTCGAGGCCGAGGCCAAGGGCTTCAAGAAGGCCGTGGTCACGGGCGTCGTCGCGCTCGTCGCCAAGCCGACCGACGCAAACATCCAGCTCGCGGTCGGCAACGTCTCCGAGACCGTCACGGTCTCGGCCACCAGCGCCGAGGCTCTCGTCAACACACAGGACGCCACGCTCGGCAACAACTTCGTCTCGCAGCAGATCACGCAGCTCCCCTTGGAAGCGCGCAACGTCGCGGCGCTTTTGACGCTACAGCCGACGGCGACGCGCGAGGGCTACGTCGCCGGCGCGCACGCCGACCAGGCCAACGTCACGCTCGACGGCATTGACATCAACGAGGCGCAGACCAACCAGCTCGGCGGCGCGGCGGGCGGCGGCGCTGGCTCGAACAACCTGATTGACTCGACCGCCTCGCCCGACCGCAACACCGTCATCCGCCTGAACGCCGACGCCATCCAGGAGTTCCGCGTCACCACCAGCAACCCGAACGCGAGCCAGGGCCGCTCCTCGGGCGCACAGGTCGAGCTGATCGCCAAGACGGGCAAGAACGAGATACACGGCTCGCTCTACGAGGCGCACCGCAACACCATCTTCACGGCCAACGACTTCTTCAACAACCGCGCGGGCGTCGCGCGCCCGAAGCTCATCCGCAACACCTATGGCGGCACGGTCAGCGGCCCCATCGTCAAGGACAAGCTATTCTTCTTCTACGGCTACGAGGGCCGGCGCGACGCCAGCCAGAAGACGGTCGTCGAGACGGTGCCACTCGCGAGCTTGGGGCGCGGCGAGGTGCGCTACCTCAGTCCTTCGGGCAGCGTCACGACCGTCACCGCCGCCCAGCTCGCCACTATCTTCCCGCAGCTCGGCGTCAACCAGACGGGCATCTCGACGCTCGCGGCGGCGGCGGCCAAGTACCCGGCCAACGACAACACGGTCGGCGACGGCCTGAACACCGGGGGCTTCCGCTTCAACGCCTCCACCCCGCTCAAGTATAATCAGCACTGGGCGACCCTCAGTTGGAACGTGACGAAGAGGCAGCAGCTCATGTTCCGTTCCATCCTCCAGGACGACGTGATCGGCGGCGGCGGCGACCCGTCGTTCCCGCAGGCGTTCCCCGACACGCCGCGCGAAGACCTCTGGTCGCACCCGCTCCTGCTCTCCATCCAGCACACCTGGACGATCAGCAACCGCTTCGTCAACGACTTCCACTACGGCCTGTCGCGCGAGGCGTTCACGTCGCAGGGCGACTCCGCCGCCAACGCCATCTCCTTCCGCTTCGTCTTCTCGCCGCTCAACTTCGACCGCACGAACAGCCGCACCACCCCGACGCACACCATCAGCGACGACTTCTCGTGGGTGACGGGCAGCCACGCGGCGCAGTTCGGCACCAGCATCCGCGTCATCCGCAACAACCGGGTGAGCTTCAGCAACGCCTTCGACTCGGCGATCACCAACCCCTCTTTCTACGCCTCGTCGGGCACGCCTCTCTCGACGGCCATCAGCGCCTTCTCGCCCATCGGGTCGGGCTTCGCCTCGTCGGTGCAGAATGCGGCGACCGCCGTCATCGGGCGCTTCACGCAGTACAGCGCGCGCTTCACCTTCGACCATTCGGGGAAGCTTTTGCCGTCGGGCACGCCGACGACGCGCGACTTCGCCACCGAGTCGTATGACTTCTACGCGCAGGACTCCTGGAAGATTAGGCCGAACCTGACGCTCAGCTACGGCGTGCGCTACTCCCTGAGCCGCCCCGTCTACGAGGCGAACGGCTTCGAGGTCAAGCCGAACATCTCGCTCTCGGACTACTTCAACGAGCGGCTTCAGGCCGCCGGGCAGGGACAAAACTTCAACGTGCCGCTGACCTTCGACCTCTCGGGGCCGGCCAACGGGCGCTCGTCCTTGTACAAGTGGGACAAGAACAACTTCCAGCCGCGCATCGGCGTCGCCTGGTCGCCCAACTTCCGCCACGGCTTCCTCGGCAAGCTCTTCGGCGCGGAGGGCGCGTCCTCTCTGCGCGGCGGCTTCGGCATCCTGAACGACTACTACGGCGAGCAGCTCGCCGTCGGCTTCGACACCAACAACCGCCTCGGCTTCCTGTCGAACAACACCATCTCCGCCGGAACCTTCAACACCAACACGCGGCCCGGCCCGCTCTTCACGAGCTTCGGCCAGGACGTGCGCTCGCTGCCCCGCATCAGCGTCCCCGGCGCCCTGACCTTCCCGCAGCAGCAGCCGTTCGACAACTCCCGGCGCATCGAGCAGTCGTTCGACGATAACCTGATCGCGCCGATCCACTACAACTGGAGCGCGACCTTCGAGCGCAAGCTGCCGAAGGGCCTCGTCCTCCAGGCCTCCTACGTCGGGCGGGCCGGGCGCAAGCTGCTCGTGACGCGCGATGTGATGACGCCCAACAACCTGTTCGACCCGCAGTCGCTGACGGACTGGTACACCGCCGCCGGCATACTTGAGCAGTTGCGCCACGCCGGCACGCCCATCTCGCAAGTCCCGGCCATCCCGTACTTCGAGCACCTGTTCGGCGGCGTCCCGAACTTCGCGCGCAACCTGCTCGGCTCCAGCCGCGCCGGCCTCGCCTCGAACGCGACGCAGGCCGTTTACGGCGACGCCTTCATCTTCAACGGCAACGACTGGACGACGACGCAGGACGACATTGACGCCGCCGCAAGCTCCGCCGGCCTGCCGAACTTCTTCTACAACTCGCAGTACGGCGCGCTCTCGACCTTCAGCTCGGTCGGCAACCTGAACTACCACGCCGGCGCGATCACGATCCGCGAGCGCCTCGGCACGGGGCTGCTGCTCGACTTCAACTACACGCTGTCGCACTCGCTCGACGACGCTTCCGGCCTCCAGACCAGCAGCGCCTTCGGCACGGCGTTCGTCCTCAACCCGATTCGGCAGCACGACAACTACGCCAACTCGGACTTCGACGTGCGCCACAGCATTAACGCCAACGCCGTCTGGCAGCTCCCCGTGGGGCGCGGCCACTGGCTCCTCAGCGACTCGAACAAGGTCGTTAACGGCGTGCTCGGCGGCTGGCAGCTTTCGAGCATCTTCCGCTGGAACTCCGGGCTGCCGAGTCCCTCGCCCTTCGACGACGCGCGCTGGGCGACCAACTGGAACGCGCAGTCGAACGCCGTGCGGGTCGGCCCCATCGAGTCGTGCCCCAACCGCGGCGGGCTGACCGCGCCGAAGCTCTTCGGCTGCGACCCCGTGGCCGCTTACCGCGACTGGCGCAACGCCAGGCCCGGCGAGACCGGCGACCGCAACGTGCTTCGCCTGCCCGGCTACATAGACCTCGACATGGGCCTCGCCAAGACGTTCACGATGCCCTGGAGCGAAACGCAGAAGTTACAGATTCGCTGGGACACCTTCAACGTCAGCAACACGCAGCGGCTCGGCTCGATCCAATACACGCGCACGGGCTTCGGCATCGTGCTCGACCCGCAGTCGGCCACGCCGCCTTCCATCTGGTCGAACTTCACCCAGATTCAAGGCTCGCCGCGCGTGATGCAGTTCGGCTTCCGCTACGACTTCTAAAGCGGGGCGGCCCCGCCGACCACTAACCCGATGGACGCGGGCCGAGGCTTTAAAGTCTCCGGCCCGCTTTTTTATCACATGACGCGCGGGCCGGGCCGGCGGCAGAACTCCCGCCCCGGCCCGCACGCCGGAACAAGGAGAGCCGCACATGAATAAAATGTTGAAGCCGCCCGCCACTCACCTGTTAGGCCGCGCCCTCGCGACGCTGCTGTCGGCGGCGCTGCTCGCCTGCGCGCTCGCCGCCGACACTTCCGCGCAGGGCGGCGGCCACACGCTCATGGGCGACGTTAAGGTTGACGAGAGCAAGGCCGAGGGGCCGAAGCCCCTCGCCTTCGACATCATCCTTTACAGAGAGAGGGGCGACAGCAACACGGTCGGGCGGCAGACCGTCCCGAACGGCGGGCGCTACCGCTTCAACGACCTGGACAACGGCTACTACGACCTCGTCGTCGAGGTGGAGGGCGCGGAGGTCGCGCGCATCCGCGTCCGCATCTTCGCGGCCTACAAGAACGACTTCACACAGAACATAGAGATGGAGTGGCGCGCGCCCGCGACCGCCGGCGCGAAGACGGCGGGCGTCTCCACCGCCGACTTCTACAAGCGCACGAGCGCCGCCCAGAAACTCTTCGACCGCGCCGAAGAGGCCATGACGGCGAAGAAGTACACGGACGCCGTCTCGCTGTTCCAGCAGTTGGTCGGCGCGGACGCGCAGGACTACCAGGCCTGGACTGAGTTGGGGACGGCCTACCTCTTTCAGGACAACGCCGCCGAGTCCGAGAAGTCGTACCTGCGCGCGATAGGAGTCCGGCCCGCCTTCGCGCTCGCCTACCTCGACCTCGCCCGCCTCCGCATGGCACAGAAGAACTACGACGGCGCGGTCGAAATCCTGACCAAAGCCGTCGCCTTGCAGCCGCCCTCGGCGGACGCAAACCTCCTCCTCGGCGAGTCCTACCTCCAACTGAAGAAGGGGTCGAAGGCCGTCCCCTATCTCGAAGAGGCCGCGCGCCTCGGCAAGCCGGAAGCGCGCCTCCGGCTCGCCACTCTCTACGACCGCGTCGGGATGAAAGACCGCGCCGCCGCCGAGTACGTGCAGTTCCTCGCCGCCAAACCCGATTATCCCGACCGCAAGAAGCTGGAGCAGTACATCAAGGAGAACAAAAAGCAGTGATGAATGATGAATGCGGAATGATGAATGGAAGGCAGCACCCCTCTTAACATTCATCATTCATCATTCCGCATTCATCATTTTCTTTGCTAGACTTCCCTCGCCGTGAGCGAGCGCATCTACCGCGACCCCGTCCACAACATCATCCGCCTCCGCACCGACACCGACGAAGGCCGCCTGATGGTGCGCCTCATAGACTCGTTTGAGTTCCAGCGCCTGCGCCGCATCAAGCAGCTCGGACTCGCCCTGTTCACCTACCAGGGCGCGGAGCACTCGCGCTTCGCGCATTCTTTAGGCGCGCTCCACCTGATGACGCGCGTGCTCGACCGCCTCTCGGAGAAGTACCGGATAGCCCCGGAGGCGCGCGCGGCGGCACGCGCCGCGGCTCTCCTGCACGACACCGGGCACGGCCCCTTCTCGCACGTCATGGAGAAGGTCTTAAACTTCCACCACGAGGAATGGACGCGCCGCGTCGTCTTGAGCGAAGAGACGGAGGTCGGTCAGGTGCTTCGCTCCTTCTCTCCCGACTTGCCTGGGCGCGTGGCCGCGCTCGTCGAGGGCACGTTCCAGCCCGCCTTCCTCGCGCAGCTCGTCTCGTCGCAATTAGACGTTGACCGCATGGATTATCTCCTGCGCGACTCTCTGATGACCGGCGCGAAGTACGGCAACTTCGACCTCGAATGGATCATCAACGCCATCGAGGTTGACGAACGGGCGGATCGCATCTACGTCTCGGCGCGCGGCCTCTACGCCGTCGAGGAGTATTTGCAGGCGCGCTACTACATGTTCCGGCAGGTCTATTTCCACCGCACTCTGCGCTCGGCGGAGGCCGTGCTGCGCTCGGCCCTGCGGCGCGCTCTCGAACTCATCGCCGCGGGAGAAAAAGTCTGGTGCGCGCCCGGCACGGCCTTCGAGAAGGTCCTCAACCGCGCGCCGCTCACGCTCGCCGACCATATGGAGCTAGACGACGCCGAGCTGACCTTCCACGTCAAGCAGTGGCAGCGCTCCGAGGACGCCGTCCTTGCCGACCTCAGCCGCCGCTTCGTCGGTCGCCGCCTCTTCAAAGCCATAGACCTCGACATGCCCGAAGCCGAGCGCGCCGACTTCCTCGCCGCGGCGCGCATCCTCGTCGAGCGGCGCGGCTTCGACCCGGCCTACTACTTCATAGAGGATCACGCGGGCGACGTGCCTTACTACTCTTACTACACGGTCGAGGGCGTCGAACCGAAGTCGCTCATCCACGTCGAGGACGGCTACGCGCACCCGCGCGTGCGCGAGATCAGCGAGGTCAGCGACGCCGTGCGGGGTCTGCGCGGCTACCGCCTCCACCGCGTCTGCTTCCCGCCCGAAGCCAAAGACGAGGTCTATGCCCTCTACCACCGACACCCCAGCACCGGCGCGGCGACCAATTAACACGCCGGGCCGTCAGGTTTTGCGGCCCGGTCGTGTAGTGCGGCAAGCTCGCGCATGACGGCGGCGGCACGGGCCGCGACTGAAGCCTCGTCCTCGTCCACGTTGGCGAAGAGGCGGAGGGCCGCCGGCCAGTCGGGCCGATGGTAGAAGCGGAGCATGGCGTCGGGGTCGAAGCCGAGGCGGTCGTCCATTGGGTAGATCAGCCCGCGCGCGACGAAGGCGTGGAGGTCGTGCGAGCCGTAGTCGAGGCCCGGCACGTAGGCGGCGGGACGGCCCGCGGTCACCGCGTCAACGAGCACGCTTGAGTTGCCGCCGAGGACGATGTCCGACGCCTCGATGTCGCGGAAGACGGGGCCGCCAGCGCACCGGCGCACGCGCTCATCGTTCAGCGACGCGATCCATGCGTCGAGTCCCACCCAGAGATTCTTCGGGTGCGGGCGGACGAGGACGCGCGACACGCGCGGGTCGCTCGTGAGACGTTCGACGACAGCGCGCAGGCGCTCCTCTCTCACGTCCTTGCAAAGAAATATCCCGACGCTCAGACCCGCGGGAAGCGGCCCCGCGGGCATCGGTGCGTAATGCTCCCGCCGACCGTGGATGAGGACGCGATGCATCCGGCAGCCTTCGTCAAGGTACGTCTGCCGCGCGGCCTCGCAGTGAACCACCGCCAGGTCGTAGGAGAGACGCGCGACGGGCCGCACGGGCATGCCGTGCGTGATGAGGACGACGGGCACGCCGCACTTGCGTGCCGCGAGGTTGAAAGCGATGCCGTGGGGGTTGCTGTGGCTCGACATCACCGCGAGGCGGAAGCGCCCGCGGCGGAAGATGTCGAGGTAGCGCGCGTAGTAGCCGACGAGTTCGGCGACGCGGAGCACCTTGAAGAACTCGTAGCGCCGGTGCAGCAGGCGCGCGAGACTGAGCATGCGTCGCCAGTTCCGGCCCGCGCTCCGGGCCAGCGCGAAAAGTGCCGCGGCGTCGGGGCGGCGGCGGAACTTCAATTCAGTCCAACCAAGCTCCGGGAGCAGCCGGGGCAAAGTCTGGACGGCCCGCCGCTCGTTGCCGAGACGTGCGACCCAGACCGCGCCGCCGCGCCGTCCGCCCCGACGCACTTCGAGAAACCTCGTCAGCCCGCCGAGCAGAGCGACCACCGCGGGCGCTTTGGTCTCCCGCTTCCGTTCGACCCACTCCGAGCCGGCGCGCAAACTGTCGTGTTGTGAGATGACGTAGCGGGCGATTCCCTCGACCACTTCGGCCTCGTCGCAGCGGAGCAGGCTCTTGACGCCGCGGCAGAGCAGCCAGGCGCGTTCGACGCCCGCGCCCGCGTCTTCAACGCCCGCGCTCGCTTCGCCGGTGTCTCGCATGTTTGACCGAAGGATCGTCGGCTCGCTTCTACTCTCGGCACTCATGTGCGCCGAGTCACTCCGCTTCTCGAAGTGCGCCGAGGAGGTTGGCGATTGTGGACTCGTGGACTCGCCGACGCGCGGCGACGCCGTTGTTCGCGTTGTGCGGCGCGAGCAGGCAGTTCGAGAAGGCGCGGAGCGGGCTGTCTTCGGGGAGCGGCTCGACCTCGAAAACGTCGAGTGCGGCCCCGGCAATCTGCTGTTTGCGCAGCGCATCAACAAGCGCCGGCTCGTCAACGACCGCGCCGCGCGACGTGTTGATGAGGTAAGCCGTGGGGCGCATCAGCGCGAGTTCGCCGCGGCCTATCAGGTGAAAGGAGGTCGGGTTGAGGTCGCAGTGCAGCGAGACGAAGTCGGACGCCGCGAGCAGCGCGAGCAGCGGAACCATGTCGAGTCCGGTCTCGTCAATAAACGGCGGCGGCACTTGAGCCGGGTCGTTGCCGAGCACCCTCATCCCGAACGCACGCGCGCGGCGCACCACGGCCCTGCCGATGTTGCCGACGCCGACCACGCCGAGTGTGCATTCCCTGAGCGAGACGGCGTCCGGCTTCGTCCAAAGGCCGCGGCGCATATCCACGTCCATCCACGGGAGCCTGCGCGCGAAGCAGAGGACGTAGCCGAGCGCCGTGTCGGCCACGCAGTCCGTGAAGGCGTCGGGCGTGTTGCACACGCGGACGCCGAAGCGCGCCGCCGCGCCGGTGTCAATCGAGTCAACGCCCGTGCCCCATTTCGAGATCACCTTCAGCCGGGGCGCGCGGCTGAGGACGCGCTCCGTGAACTGGTCGTCGCCGCAGATCACGCCGTCAATCGCCCCGACCAGGGGAAGCAACTCCTCCTCGCTCAGACGCTCGCGCACGCGCGCCGTGACTACCTCCACACCTTCTGCTTCCATGCGCGGGCGGAACTCCTCGACGAACGGGAGCATGTACGGCGCGGTGATGAGAACGCGCCACTTCATACCCGCAACGCCCCGCGTGCGACCGGCTCGCCGTACCGTTGGAGGAGCGGGTCGTCTCGCATCAGGGCCTCGACGAGGCGCAGGTCTTCGGGCGTGTCCACCGCGTGTGTGTCTTCTTTGGTCTCCACCAGGCGCACGCCGAGGCCGTGCTCGATCAGGCGGAGCATGTCTATGGACTCCGCGCGTTCGAGGGGCGTCGGCGTCAGGCGCGCGAACTCGCGCAGGAAGTCGCGCCGGAACGGGATCACGCACACCTGCTTGAACACAGGCGGACGCGCGACCGCCCCGCTTGAGAAGTCGCGCGCGAGGTCGAGCGCGGGGATGGGCGCGCGAGAGAAGTAGAGGGCGTTGCTATGGACGTTCGTCACGACCTTGATGGTGTTGCGGTCAACGTACTCCTCCCGGCTGTTGATCCGGCGCGCGAGGTTCACGCACGCCACGGATGGATCGTCGAGCATGGGGGCCACGGCGGCGGCGATCATGCCCGGCGTGACCATCGGCTCGTCGCCCTGAATCATCACGACGATGTCGGCCTCGACGCGCCCGGCGGCCTCGGCGACCCGGTCGCTCGCCCGCTCGTGTGCCGGCGAAGTCATAAGGACTGCGCCGCCGAACCCTTCAACCGCGGCCCCGATCTCCTCGTCGCACGTCGCGACGTAAACCGCGTCGAGTGCTTCACACATCGAGGCGCGGCGGACGACGTGCTCGATCATCGGTCGTCCGAGAAGCGGCGCGAGTGGCTTGCCCGGAAAACGAGTCGAACCCATCCGCGCCGGGATCACCGCGACGATCCTGACCATGCCCCTCCTCACCTCCTTCTTCATCGAATTCTCTGAGGACGACCCTGCGCTTGAGAGAAGGCTCGCCCCGCGCGCGCGCGGCGGAGTTCCTACGAACAAGCAGGACGACCAGGACGATTGCGAGAAGGCCGAAGATGCCTCCGGCGAGCAGCCGCGCGTTCCCGATCAGTCCTAAAATCAAGATCGTCCCGACGATTAAAGTCCCCGGCGGGGCGAACGCGAGAAAACCGGCGACGAGAAGAACGGCGACACGCTTGAGCCGTCTGAAGGGCTTCGCTCGATGGTGGCTGCTCATACTTGAGTCACAGAAAATGCTCCGTCGCCCCTCGCGCTAAAGACGGCGGCGAGCGGCTCAGGCCGGCTCACCGGACTCCTCCCGCCCGCGTGCGGGGATGAGCTTCGCCCCGACTCGATTGACGTAAGACCAGACGGCGGCGGCTGTCACGCCGCACGCGGCGACCACCGGCGGATAGACTTCGGCCATGTAGCGCGTCTCCGGCGCGTAGTGGTACGCGAAGAAGAGAGTCCTCACCAGCACGATCAATAACAGCAGCGCGGCCAGCGGCTGGCGGCGACACCAGAGCGCGAGGCCCAGCGCGCCGCCGAGGTGAATCGGCAACACCGAAAGGACTCTCAGTATCAGCAAGTAAGGCGTCGGGTGGCTCGTGCTGAAGCCGGTGAGCCACAGGCACGCGGCCCGGTAAAGCGGCAGGAGGAGGAAGAAGCGCAGAGGGGCGCGCCTGATCCGCTCGTTGCCGAGGCTTCGGAATTCCTGGTCCAGTTCGGGCGTGATGAAGCGCTCACGGTTGTAGCGCGCGAACAGGTCGGCGAGGCGCTGGCGCTCCTCCTCGGAGTCGTAGGCTTCGCGCGGCAGTTGGCCGGGGTCAACGGACGTGGTTTCGGGGAACCAGGCCGGGTAGAAGGCGAGGTCGAAGTAGGTCTCGTCCTTCAGCCACGTGCGCACCCACCACAGGTAGCCCGTCGGGAAATACTCGTCCCGCGCGCGCGCATACTCCGAGGCGAGCGGCTGAAACTTGCCGAGGGAGACGTAATTGCGCACGACCCAGGGCGCGAGCGTGAAGGCGACCGCCAGGCAGAAGCCGAGCACGCTCAACGCGCCTGCGCGAGCCGGCCTCCAAGCCCAACGGGCCAACAGGAAGAGCACGAAGGCGCTCGCCAGCAGCACCGAATCCGGCCTCGTCAAAATCGCCAGCCCGCACGCCGCGCCCGCCGCGCACCACCACCACGTGCCCTCGCGCAGGGCCACGGCGCAGAGCGCGACCGCCGCCATCATGAAGAACAGCGTCAGCGGCTCGGAGAGAAGGAACGGCAGCCAGACCATCGTCGGCCAGCAGAAGAGACCGTAGATGACCATCGAGGAGAGGGCGGCCCTCTGCTTGAGGCGGGCCGGCGCGAGGCTGAAAGAGGCGTAGGCCACGAGCAGACAGGTGAGCAGGTCGAGGAGGGCTTGCGACAGCGCCACGGAGAAGACGCCGCGCCCGAACAGGGCGTAGGCGCAGGCGACGAACAGCGGGTAGGCGGGCGCGGACGCTTCGCCCGGCCTGTAGGGCGGGAGCGTGTCGGTCGAGAACCCGTGTCCCTCAAGGATGTTGATGGCCGTCGGCTCGTACTTCGGGTCGCCGGCGTGGCCGACGCCTGCCGCGATGAAGCCGACGCGCACGGCGAGCGCGAGCAGAAGTATGACGAGGATTTTGAGCCGGCGGGCGCGCAGAAAGCCGCGAAAGCCGAAGGCCCCCGCGTCGCCTACTTTATCCTCTTGCATAAATTGGTTGGAGTAATTAAACTGCGCGGGTCAACTATCCTGCCGATCCCCGCGGCTATGTCAAGCAACAGAAGTATAACAGTTTTCTTCCCTGCCTTTAATGATGCAGGCAGTATCGCGTCGCTGGTGACGGACGCGCTGGATGTCCTGCCCGCATTGACCGACGACTTCGAGGTGCTCGTCGTCAACGACGGGAGCACCGACGCGACCAGCGACGTGCTGGAAGAGTTAGCCCGCGCCTCTCCGCACGTCAGGGTCGTTCACCACGAGCGCAACCGCGGCTACGGCGCGGCGCTCCGCACGGGGTTCGGCCACGCGCGTAAGGAGTTGGTCTTCTACACGGACGGCGACGGGCAGTACGACGTGCGCGAACTCGTGGCCCTCCACCCGCTGATGACCGGCGCGGTCGGTGTGGTCAACGGGTATAAGATAGGTCGCTCGGACGCGCGCGCGCGCAAAGTGATCGGCGGGGTGTACAACCGGCTGGCGCGGGTTCTTTTCAGACTCCCGATTCGCGACGTGGATTGCGATTTCCGGCTGATGCGTCGGCGGGTCGTCGAGCGGCTCGACCTCGTTTCGTCGAGCGGCGTCATCTGCGTCGAGCTGGTGCGCAAGCTCCACGCTTCGGGGTGCGTCTTCGCCGAGACCCCCGTGCGCCACTATCCGCGCCGGCACGGGCGCTCGCAATTCTTTACTTTCGGGCGCGTCGCCCGCACCGCGTTCGACTTCTTCGTGCTGTGGTTCAGGCTGGTCGGGCTGCGGCGGTTTGACTCTGGACGGCGAGATCAAAAAAGCGCCGCCGGGGGAAGTCCCGTTGCGAGTGACAAGGCTCAAGACCCCTTCTGAGTTACGTCGAAGGGAACAGAGGGCGTGAGAAGGCCGGGTTTCTAGACACCGCCACCCGGAAACCGAACTTAACGTAAGTCATTTCGAGGTCTTCAACGATGACCGCACAAGGTCGTTTTGTAGAATACAAAGGCCGCTCCGTGCTGATTACGGGCGGACTCGGATTCATCGGCAGCAACCTGGCCCGCGCGCTCGCCGAAATCGGCGGCGTGGAGATTAACATCCTCGACGCGCTGGTGCCGGGACAGGGCGGCAACCCCCACAACATTCATGACATCCGCGACCGCGTCACCGTGCACAAGGCCGACATGCGCAACGACTGGGTCATCAACCACCTGGTGGGCGGCGTGGACTGCATCTTCAACCTGGCGGGCAACGTCAGCCACCTCGATTCGATGGAGTACCCGCAGCGCGACCTGGAGCTGAACTGCGCGGCGCAGTTGACGCTCCTCGAGGCCTGCCGCAGCTTCAACCCGCACGTCAAGATCGTCTTCACCAGCACGCGCCAGATTTACGGCAGCCCCGTCTATCTGCCCCTGGACGAGCGGCACCGCGTCGAGCCGCCCGACATCAACGGCATCAACAAGCTGGCCGCCGAGCAGTACCACCTGCTCTACCGTCGCCTCTACGGCGTGCGGGCCGTGTGCCTGCGCCTGACGAACACCTACGGCCCGCGCCAACTGCTGACGCACAACCGGCAGAGTTTCATCGCCTCTTTCATACGGCAGGCGATGGACGGCGGGGTCATCGAGTTGTACGGCGAGGGCAAGCAGCGGCGCGACCTGAACTACGTGGACGATGTCGTCGAGGCGCTGCTGCTCGCGGGCGCGAGCGAGGCCGCCGAAGGCGAGGTCTTCAACCTCGGAGGCGAGGAGCCGTTCATGCTGTCCGCCCTGGCCGACGAGTTGATAAGTCTCACGGGCCGCGGCACCGTGCGGTGTCTGCCGTTCCCGCCCGAGCGGCAGTTGATAGACATCGGCAACGCCTACTCCAGCTACGAGAAGATCGAGTCCGCGCTCGGCTGGCGTCCGCGCACGTCTCTGCGCGAGGGTCTGACCCGCACCATCCAGTTCTACGAGAAGAATCGCGAGCACTACTGGGACGCGGATGCCGGCACGCCTCCTCAATCTCAGGCGGCACACCATTGACGTAGAGGCACGAGGGGCGGCGGGCATGATCACACGCTTCGGGTGATTAATACTCAGCGGCGCGGCCTCTCCGCCACGCAAATTGCCGAGAGGCCGAAAGGCAGACGCAGCCGAGAGCCTTGCAGAATGCTCGCCTCCCCGCGTAAGACACCCTCCAGCGCTCGGTTCAGCCAGCGAAGACTCGGCGGGAGTGGTTTGACATCAGAGCCACGGTCGGCAAGCCCCGCGCGCTTCAGCAGCAGCCGCCTGAACGCCGCGACCGGCAGGAGGAGGCTGTTGGCGTAAGTCGCGCGCAGAGTTTTGAACCCGGCGCGCTCCACTTTCCCGACGAGTTCGCCGAGGGTGTAGCGCCTCTGCGTGCCAAGCGCCCTGTCGTGGCCGCTCGTCATCCAGCGGTAGGCGGCCACGCGCAGGAAGGCGACGCCGCCCGGACGCAGCACCCGGTACATCTCGCGCATCGCGCGCTCGTCCGCCGCCTCGCCGGGTAGTTGCACCAGCACGTCGAAGCTCGTGACCAGATCGAACGTGGAGTCGGCGAACGGCAAGTCCGTGACGGAAGCTTGGGCCAGGCCCCGGTGCTTACGCTCGGCGCAAAACCGGAGCGCGTCCGGAGCCAGGTCAACGCCCATCACCCTCCCGCTTCCGGCGTAGCGTGCGAGCCAAGTGAGGTTTCCTCCCGTCCCGCATCCCGCGTCGAGAACGAGCCTGCTCTCTGCGGGCGCGCAGGCCGCGTCGAGAAGCGCGGCAGTGATCTCACGCATCCCCGCGAACCACCAGAAGTCTTGTTCCAGGGCATACAGGTTAGCGTAATCTTCCGCCTTCATGTGTGTCTCAACCGCCCGTCGTCATACGCGTCCGCCACGCGAGTAGAGCTAACAATAAGGAGTCCGCCCGCCCGACGACTCTCAACCATAACATAAGTTTTGCGCGCGCATCCTTTCAGGTTATTTTATTAGCCGGGGGCCGAGTGTCATGCCGGACATGCTGGTCAATCTCTTGCGCCTGCCGCCGCACGACGCGTCGCTGGACGAGTTGCGTCGCGCCGGCGTGGTGGTGCGGCGGGCGCAGCCGTGGGAGCTGACGCCCGTGCGCGAGTTCGTCGCGTGCCACTTCAACGAGGCGTGGGCGGACGAGATTTCGGTCGGCTTCGCGCGCCAGCCCGTCACGGTCTTCGTCGCCCTGCGCGACGGGCGGCTCGTAGGGTTCGCGGCCTACGAGTGCACGCGCAAAAACTTCTTCGGCCCCACGGGCGTCGTCGAAGAGGAGCGCGGGCTCGGCCTGGGGCGCGCGCTCCTCCTGGCTTCGCTCCGGGGCCTGCGCGAGTCGGGCTACGCCTACGCGATCATCGGCGGCGTCGGCCCCGCCGAGTTCTACGCGCGCGCGGTCGGCGCGACGCTCATCCCCGACAGCTCGCCCGGCATCTACGCAGACCCTCTGCGCACCGACGCCGACCCGGAGTGATAATTTATCTGACGACCAATGCCGTTACGCCCCGTCCTCATCCTTTTATCCGTAATCTCGCTCGCGCACGGGGCGACGCAGGGCCGCGCCGCAAGCGCGGGCGTGAATCATTCTGCATTCCGCATTCCGCATTCCTCAATCGTGCGTGTGGCCGTGCTCGACCTCGGCGCTGACGGCACAGGCAGACGCGCGACCGAGCGTCTGGCAAGACGGCTCGCCGACGCGGGCACGAACAGTGAAACGAAACTCTCGCTGCTCGACCGCGACCTGGGCCGCGCGGCATCGCGCGGCGTCGGCTATCAAGGCTCGCTCAACATGACGCTCTCAGAGGCACGCTCGCTCGGCGCGGCCATCGGCTGCGACTTCTACGTCACGGGCGACGCGCAGACCGTCCGCCGCTCCTCCTCCGCGCGCCCCGTCTATTTCGAGGCTTACGCGTCCGTCTTCGTCGTCAGCGCGCGCACGGGCCGTCTCGTCCTCTGGGACCGCGCCGTAGCCGAGGCCGACAAGCCCGAACAGGCGGAAGGCTTTCTGCTCGATGAACTGGACAAGCGCGCCGCACGCTACGCTGTCGCTATTCAAGAGGCGTTCGCGCGCGAGGAGCGCGAGCGCTTCAACCCGCCCGCGGACGAAGGCGCGGGCCTGATTGACCTCTCCGCGGACGAAGGCGCGGGCGCGCACACAGACCTGCGCGAGCCTGCGCCGTACAAACGCCTGCGCCCCGCCTACCCCGACTCGGCCAGCCGCGCCGAGGCCGAGGCGACCGTGGACGCCGAGGTTGAGGTAGGCGCGGGCGGCGAGGTGGGCCGAGTCGAAATAGTCCGCTGGGCGGGCTTCGGCCTCGACGACTCGGTCGTCTCGACGATCAGGCAGATGCACTTCCGCCCCGCCACGCGCGACGGCCAGCCCGTAGCCGTGCGCGTCCTTCTGCGCTACAATTTCAGACGCCCGACGCCGACGCCGCAATGAGAAAGACGTTAAGAAAACTGGCCGTCCTCGTCTCGCCTTCCTTGCGCGAGCCTGACGCGTGCGAGGCGTGCGGCCAGTCGTTCGCGTGCGGCGCGGCAGTCGCGGGCTGCTGGTGCGGCGAGATAAAGCTGAGCGAGGAGCAGCGCGCCGAACTCCGCGCGCGTTACCAAGGCTGCCTGTGCCGTGCCTGCCTCGAACGCTTCGCCGCGGGCGAGGAGAAGACAAGGATGAAGTAAGGGCAGTTCGTCTTCACTTCATCCTTCATCCTTCCGCCTTCATCCTTCGACCTTGATGCCGAACCGGACGACGCTAAAATTCCTTCTCCTGGCGCTCGCGCTGTGCGCGCTTGCGCGCGGGGCGGCCTTCGCGCAAGCGCCCGACGACGCACGCGTGCTGCGCGAAGGCGGCGCGGCGGTCGCACGCAACGACGACGCGCGCACGGAGTCGGCGACGCGCGAGGGGCGTCTGAGAGTCTTCGACGAGGTGTGGGAGCAGGTGCGCGTGCGCTACTTCGATCCCGCGCTGCGCGGTGTTGACTGGCAGGAGGTGCGGCGCTCCCTGCGCCCGCGCGCGGCGGACGCAGGCACGGAGGACGAGCTGTACGCGGTGCTGCGGCTCATGCTCGGCACTCTGCGCGACCCGCACACGCGCGTCTTCGAGCCGGGCGAGAGCGACGACTGGCGCGTGCAGCACTACGTCTCGGTCGGCGTCTCCGTGCGCGAGATCGAAGGCGAGGTGGTCGTCGCGGATGTCGAGCGCAAGTCGGAGGCGGCGCGGGCGGGCTTTCACGCGGGAGACATAATCGTCAGCGTTGACGGCGAGCCTGCGATGTCGCTCGTCGCGCGCCGACTCGCCGAGCAGAACGCGGGCGACTCTCGACCGGCGCGGCTCGCCGCCGTGACGCGCCTCTTCGACGGCCCGCTCGACTCGACGGTCTCAATCGTCTTCCGCCGCGCGGGCGAGACGAAGGAGAGGAGCGCGCGGCTGCGGCGCGAGACGCGCACGCGCGTGCCCACGTTCGAGGTACGGCGCGAGGGCGGCGGCGTCCACGTCGTGCGCTTCAACATCTTCACGCCTGCGGTGGCCGAAGCGTTCGTGCGCGCGCTCGGCGGCGAGCTGAAGGGCGCGCGTGCGCTCGTCATAGACCTGCGCGACAACGGCGGCGGCGAGGCCGAGGCGATGGCCGACCTCGCCTCGACTCTGGTCGAGCCGGGCGCGAGCCTCGGTCGCTTCACAGACCGGGAGGGCCGCGTCCAGCTCGAACCCTTCACGCGCGCGTCGCTCGTCTCGTCCGCCGACACGTTCACGCGCTTCCGCGGCGCGGTCGTCCTCCTGACGAACGCGCGGACGGCGAGCGCGGCGGAGGTCTTCGCCGCCTCCTTACGCGAGGAGGGCCGAGCGAGCGTCGTCGGCGAGCCGACGTGCGGCTGCGTGCTCGGCATACGCGAGCGCCACACGCTCCCGGACGGCGGCGTCCTCGACATCAGCGAGATGGACTACCACACCGCGGGCGGCGCAAGGCTGGAAGGCCGAGGGCTTAGCCCCGACGTGGAGGTCGCGCCCGCGCGCGAAGACCTCAGCCGCGGGCGCGACCGCGCGCTCGAAAGAGCAGTCGAGATGTTGAAGATGAAAGAAAGAAGGGCGTCGAAGCCCGCCGCTGTGAGCGCCGTCGCGGGCGGGTAGTCCAAAAGCAGTTCGCGCCGTTAAGTCCGGCCTTAACAATTCACGCCATCAAGACCGGCCTTTCAAATCCAGCAGCGATCTCAGCGCGCGGCGCATCGCGTCGTCGCTTTCTTTCTCCAACTCTTTGATCTCCTCGTCGCTGGCGTGGCCGGCGCTTACCTCATTGACGCGCTGCAACGTCGCCTCATGCGCCTTCACGAAATCATCGGGGAGCGCCCGCCCGCAGTAGTTGCACGCGGGGCTGCCGAGCGCCAGCAGACGCCGCTTGCAGAACGGGCAGAAACGGAAGTCCGTCGCCTCCCTCTCGCCGAGCGACGCCCCGCAGTTCGCGCACTTCGTCGCGCCCTCTTCGAGAACGCCGTGGCAGTAGTCACAAGTCAACGCCATTCCTCATCAGGCAGCCGTGCCGCAGTTGCCGCAGAACTTCGCGCCCGCCGGGATAGGCGTGTTGCAGTTCTTGCAGGCTTTGGGTTCGAGCGACTGGCCGCAGTTGTTGCAGAACTTCACCCCGGCCTGCACCTGCGCCTGACAGTTCGGGCAGGTGACGGTCGCCGCCTGCTGCTGCGGCTGCGTGTTCGCGCCGCAGTTCTGGCAGAACTTCGCGCCCGCGGCGTTGGGCGTGCCGCATTTCGGGCACGGCGTCGTCTGCGCCGCCGCGCCGCCCTGTTGACCTCCTTGCTGACCGCCCTGCTGCTGCCCTCGACCGCCGATGCCCTCGGCCATAATCTGCCCGAAGCCGAAGCCCATGCCGAGGCCCATGCCTGTGCCGGCGGCCCCGCCCGGCTGCTTCGCCGCGTCGGGCATTGACTCGGCGGCTTTGAAGCGCATGTACTTGTCCATGTCGCCCAGAGCCGACATCGAGGCGCGCTCGTCAATCTTCTTCTGCACCTCTTCGGGCGGCGTGATGGCCGAGATGAGCATGTCAACCAGCTCAAGCCCCTGCTTGCTGAAGTCCTCGGCCACGCGCGCCTTCACGCCCGCCGCCAGCTCGTCGTAGTAGGCCGGGAGGTCGAAGACCGTCTTCAGGTTCTCGCCCAAGAGGTCGTTCAAGCGCGAGACGATGATGTCGCGCAGGTAGTCGCCTAACGATTGCGTCGTCACGAGTCCGCGCGTGCCGACGACCGAGCCGACGAAGAGCTGCGGGTCGGCGACGCGGAACGCGTACTTGCCGAAGGCGCGCAGGCGCACCATGTAAAGCTCGGAGTCGCGGAAAGGGATCGGCTCCTTCGTGCCCCACTTCATGTCCTGGAAGGTGTGGCGCGCGACGAAGACAACGCCCGCCTGGAAGGGCGACGTGCCGCCGAACGGGATGGAGAGCAGCCGCGACAAGAGCGGCACGTTCATGGTGGTGAGCGTGTGGCGGCCTGGGCCGAAGGTGTCGAGCGCCTTGCCGTCGCGGTAGAAGACCGCCGACTGGTTCTCCTGCACGATCAACTGCGCGCCCATCTTGATGTCCGCAGACCCCTGCGCGGGGACACGCGCGACGACCTGCTGCCCCGTCTGGTCGAAAAACTGTATGACTTCGATTGCCATCTCGCTGCCTCTCCTCCTCGCCGCGCAGTTCACGCCGCGCGGCTCAGTCTGCAAGTTTCGTCCGACTACTTTTTAAGCTTGATGTCGCCGTTGACGACTTTGAGCTGGAGCGGCTGGCCGCCGTCTCCTAATTGCCCCGCGACCTGGTGGCCCGCGGGTCGCTTCTCGACCTTCAGGCCGTAGCGTTCGTCAACGCTGATGTCGCCCGCGGTCGTCTCGGCCTTGAGGTCTGCGTCCGTGCCGTCGGCGATTGTGGCCTCGATGCCGCCGTTGACGACTGAGAACTCCTGCCCGGCCTCGCGCTCCACCTTGTCGAAGAAGACGCGCGTGTTGCCGTTGACGAGCTTGCTGTGGACGCTCCCCGTCACGTCTCGGAATTCGAGGTCGCCCTGCCGGACGCTGACGACGACCGAGCCGTCGAAGCCCTCGACCTTCACGTCGCCCCTGTCCGAAGAGATTTCCACCTGGTGGAGGTCGCGCGGCAACTTGACCTCGTAGGAGATGTTCACGTCCGGCGGCGGCGCGGAGCCGATGAGCGAGAGTCCCTTGTCCGTCTGCGCGACGAGCACGTGCGCGCCGCTGCGCTCCTGCGGGCTGCCGCCGTGCTTCGTCACTTTCACCTCGGCCTGGTCGCCGTCTGTGCCGGTGACGGTGACAGTGCCGCTGACGCCGCGCACGGAGAAGGTCGCGTCGTCGCCGATCTCGAAGCTCTTGGTGAGCACGGTGTCAACGCCCGTGACGGTCGCGCCCGACTCGTCGAGCGGCGAGGCAGCGCCCGCGCCCTTCATCGCCTCCCTGATCTGCGCGCCGAGCTTCTCGCCGAAGTCCGGCGGCAAAGGCGGCGGGATGTCCGGCCCCTTCACGTCGCTGACGACTACTTTCCTGGCGATGGCTGCGTGCCTCGCGCGCCACCACGCGTAGCCCACGCCGCCGAGCGCGCAGACTCCGAGCACGAAGACGGCGAGCACCGCGACGAGCCAAGCCCCGCGGTGGCTCTTGCGCGCGGGCGTCCCGACGGCGAGCGGACGGGAGCCGAACGGCTGCCCGACGAGCGGCGAGGTCGGCTGGAAGCTCGCGGGCTGCGGCTGGCTCGCGTTTGTCTGCGGGTACGCGGTCGGCTGCCGCGCCCCGACCGCGTCCGTGTTCGCGCCGCCGAAGGGCGACGTGCCGACCTTCGCGCCTCCGCCGGAAGCGCCCTGCTCGAAAAGCTGTGTCGGCGCTTCCTCACGCGCCACGCCGACAGCCGCCCCGCAGCGGCGGCAGAACTGCTGCCCCGCGAATAACTCAGCGCCACAATTTGAACAACGCTCACTCATCGGTCAATGACCTTGAGAGGGGAAATGGTTAAAAGGGGAAGAGGGTAAAGGGGAAGCACACCCTTTCCCTTTTACCCTTTTAACCATTTCCCCTTCTTCCTTAGCTAAACATCGGCTGCCCCTGCGCGTCGTCGGGGCGGAAGTTTTCGATGGCGCGGTAGCGCTCGTCGAAGGTTCGGTTGAGGTCGTCCGCCGCGCCTTCGAGTTCGGCGGCGGCAGCCTTGAGTCCTTCAGCCGTCGAGGACTTCGAGCCTAGCTCGCGCGCGAGGCGTTCGAGCTGCTCGACTCGCTCGACGAGCGCGAGGTCGAACTGGTAAATCCGGTCGAGCTGGGCTTCCTGAATTTTCACCGCGTCGAAGAAGCCCGCGTAGCCGTAAGCGGCGAAGCGCACGCGGTTCTCGATCTGGTCAATCTTCTTCAGCACGCGGTCAACGGGGCCGACCTCGAACAGACGGCCCGAAGACGAGAGCTCGCGCATCAGCTCGTTCAAGGGCTGCTTGGCCGCGCGCAGGCGGTCTGCCAGGTGCTCGCGGTGCAGCTTGTCCACGTCGCGGCGGCGCTCCTTCGTGACGTAGCCGCCGTAGCCCGGAATCTTTTCGCCGAGCCGCTCAAGCCAGTTTCGTTGGTCGCTCATAAGCATCTCCGAAAGGGTACAGGGCTTCGGGTTTTAGGCGCTGGACGACGTTTTCTTCTGCCCGACTGCTGAAAATTCCAGCACCCGGAACCCAACACCTGACGCCTCGTCTTATTACGTCCGCACGAACTGCCGGGTTCAGTTACAGATTCTAGCACCGCGGGCGCTCCGGTGTAGATAGCAGTTGCGCGGAAAATGGGCCGCCGATTATTATATTTTCCGGTCACGCCCCGGAAGACGACAGCCAGTCGGTTCTGATACTCTACACAACACGGCCCGCGCCGCCCTCCCCTTCGGGGCACGACGGGGCGGCGCGGTCTCAAGCGAAACCCGGCGGCGACCGGTCTCCCGCTCCGGCGAACCGAAGGCACGAAGGCCGTCCGGGCCGATCCCACAGTCAAACTCTTTCGATTCGGGAAGGAAACATGAGCGCCGAAATGGAACCCCCCCCCGCAACGCCCGCCCCCGAGGGCAAGTACGTCTACTGCATCATCGAGACGAAAGAGCCGCGCAGTTTCGGCCCCATCGGCATCGGCGGGCGCGGCGACGAAGTCTATACCGTCCACCACGACGGCCTCGCCGCGGTCGTCTCGAACACGCCGATTCAGGTTTATGACCCGACGCGCGAGAACGTGTTCGCGCACGAGCAGGTCAACGAGACCGTGATGCGCGAGTTCACGGTGCTGCCGATGGCCTTCGGCGTGCTGTTCCGCACCGAGGACGACATCATGGAGCTAATGCGCGGAACCTACGACGCCCTGCGCGACGTGCTGGCGAAGATGGAGAACAAGGTGGAGTTCGGACTGAAGGTGAACTGGGATCGCGAGCGCGTCATCGCCGAACTCGAAGAGGAGAGCGAGGAGATACGCAACCTCAAGGAGCAGATCACCTCGCGCGGGGCCGGCTCGACCTACTTCGCGCGCATGCAACTGGGCCGCCTCATCGAGTCGGCCCTGACGGAGAAGAGTGAGGCCTACGTCCGCGAAATCTACGCGGGCCTGCGCGACACGGCGGTGGCCTCGCGCGCCAACAAGCCCATCGGCGACAAGATGATCATGAACGCCGCCTTCCTCATCGAGCGCGACCGCGAAGCTGAGTTCGACGCCATCGTCAAGGAGATCGCCTCGCAGTATGAGGGCAAGCTCTCCTTCAAGTACACAGGCCCCTGGCCGCCCTACAACTTCGTCCACATCCGGCTGAAACTCGAACGCGGCGAGGGCGCGGCCTGAAATAGATGTCAGATGCCAGATGCTAGATGTCAGTTAAAAGACGAGTACTAACATCTAACATCTAACATCTGACATCCAGCATCTGCTCTTATGTTTCTGATTGACGACCTACTGCTCGCGCCCGTCAACGGCTTCAAGTTCATCATGAAGCAGATACAGCAGCTCGCCGACAAGGAGTTGAACGACGAGTCGTTGATTAAGGAGCAACTGCTGGAGTTGCAGATGCGCCTGGAGCTGGAGGAGATTTCCGAGGAGGACTACGCCGAGGCCGAGCGCGAGTTGTTCGCGCGCCTGCGCACGATCAAGCAGCGCCAACTCGAAGCCCTCGGCCAAGTGCACACGGCGGACACCTCCTCGATGGTCATCGAGTCGGGCGGCGACGAAGAGGGCGGCGACTTCTACGAGCCGGGCGGCGGTCGTTAATCGAAGAGGCGACGCGGGAGGGCGGCGTTGGCGAAAAAAGGCAGCGCGGGCAGAGGCGTCGGCGCACGCCGGAAGCCGAAGCCTGAACCCAAAGCCGCAAGCGCCGCCCGTCCCGCGCTAAAGTCCCGCGCCCCGCGCTCCCGCCCGTCGAAGCGCTCGTCCCGCAGCCCCGGCTCACGCGACGAGTCGCGTGAGGCCCAAGCGAAACTCCCCGAAGACTTCCCCGCCACGCGCTACATCTTCTTCGGCGGCAAGGGCGGCGTCGGCAAGACGACCGCCGCGGCGGCGACCGCGCTCTCGCTGCTCGACGCGGCCCGCGATGGTGAGCGCATCCTCCTCTTCTCCACAGACCCCGCGCACTCGCTCTCCGACAGCCTCGACATGAAAGTCGGCGACCGCACCGTGGAAGTCGCGCGGCGGGGCACGGGCGACGACGCGCCGCGTCTTCTGGCGCGAGAGATGGACGCCGCGCGCGCCCTCGCGGAGTTCAAGCAAAAGCACCGCGGCGTGCTCGCCGAGATCGCCGACCGCGGCACGATGCTCGACGAGGCCGACATCAACGACCTGCTCGACCTCTCTCTGCCCGGCATGGACGAGGTGATGGCCCTCTTCGAGCTGAGCGAGGTGGAGCGCGCCGCCGCATACGCGCGCGTGGTCGTGGACACCGCGCCGTCGGGCCACACGTCGCGCATGCTGCGTCTGCCCGATGTCTTCGCGCGCTGGGTCGGCGCGCTCGACGTGATGTCAGAGAAGCACCGCTACATGCTCGCGCACTTCGTCCGCGCCCGCGCCGCGCGCGAGGACGAGGTTGACCTCTTCCTGCGCGAGCTGACCGAGCGCGTCGAGTCGGTGCGCTCGATGCTCTTCGACGGCTCAAGCGCGAGCTTCGTCCTCGTCACAATCCCCGAAGCGCTGGCTTTCGAGGAGAGCGCGCGCTACTTCCGCTCGCTCCGAGACGAGGGCATCCCCGTCACAGACCTCGTCGTCAACCGCGTCGAGCGCGAGCACGGGCGTTGTCCCTTCTGCCGCGCGCGCGCCCTGATGCAGGCGCACTGGCTCCGCGCTCTCGGACGCGAGTTCAAACGCCTGCGCCTGCGCCGCGTCCCGCTCTTCCCCGCAGAGGTGCGCGGCGCAGACGCACTCCGCGAGTTCGCGCGCGCGGCCTGGACGGACGCGGGAGGCGGGGAGACAGGGAGACGGGGAGACGGTGGGACGGAGGAACAAGGAGAGAAGGAAGAGCGTGGAAGACGAGACGCGAGGATGCGCGGCGGGAGGCAGTCGTCCTCTCGCATAGCCTCCCCGTCCCCACGCCCCCACGTCCCCCCGTCAGCAGGTTTCCCGCTTGAGTCGAAGCGGCTCGTCATCTTCGGCGGCAAGGGCGGCGTCGGCAAGACGACCGCCGCGGCCTCTTTCGCGCTCGCGCTCGCCGAAAGCGACGAGTCGGCGCGCGTGCTCGCCTTCTCGACCGACCCGGCGCACTCGCTCTCGGACAGCTTCGACGAACGTGTCGGCGAGCTGAAGCGCGGCGTGGCCGGGGCGGAGAACCTGGACGCGAAGGAGATCGACCCGGCGGCGCGCTTCGAGGAGTTGAAGGAGCGCTACCGCAAGTGGACGGACGAGCTGTTCGAACAGCTAACGGGCGGCTCGCGCTTCGAGGTGCAGTTCGACCGCGAGGCGATGCGCGAGTTGGTCTCGCTCGCGCCGCCCGGCATAGACGAGATCGCGGCGCTCTCCACCATCAGCGACCTCATAGACGAGGGCGCGTACAGCACAATCGTCCTCGACACCGCGCCGACGGGTCACTTCCTGCGCTTCCTCGAGCTGCCCGACATCGCGCTCGCGTGGGTGAGGACTTTTCTGAAGCTGCTCCTCAAGTACAGGAACGTGGTACGCTGGGGCAGCGTGGCCGAGGAACTCGTCGCGCTCTCGAAGGCAATCAAGCGCGTCGCGTCGCTCCTGACCGACCCGGAAGCCTGCGAGTTCGTCGGCGTCGCCATCCCCGAACGGATGAGCCTCGAAGAGACCGTCAGGCTGGCCGCGAGACTGAAGAAACTGAAGACGCCGATGCGGCGGCTTCTCGTCAACAACGTCATCGCCGAGGAGGCCGCGCGCGCGTGCGACTTCTGCGCCGCGCGGCGACGCGGGCAAGAGGAAGTGGTTAGGGAGTTCCGGCGCCGTGTGGCGCGCGGAGTCGAGATTTACGCCGCACCGGAGCACCCCGAAGAGGTGCGCGGGCGCGAGCGTCTGCGAGCACACTTCGAGAGTTGGCGTCGGCTGGGCTGAGGCGGTCTGACACCGATGAGCAAGCGAGCGGCGAAGAACACGGGCGACGGCGACGCGCGCAAAGCCGCGGTCGCGCGGAAGGCCGGCGCGAAGGGGCGCAAGGCCGACATGAAGGGGCGCGACGCCGCGGGCGCGCAGGCTATCTACGTTTACTGCGTCGGCGAACGTGCCGCGCTCGCGCCGCTTTTTGATGATGAACTGCCGGGCGCAATCGAGGGCGAGTCAGTTCTTGAGTTGGCTGGCGAGGGGCTGGCCGCTGTCGTGAGCCGCGTTCCGCTGGCGGACTACGGCGAGGAGGCTCTGCCGTCGCGGCTCGCCGACGCGGCGTGGACGGCAACGCGCGCGCTCCGCCACGAGCGCGTCGTCGAGCACTTCGCGCGCCGCGCCGCGGTCGTGCCGCTGCGCTTCGGGACGATCTACCTGCGGCGCGAGTCGGTCGAGCGGATGCTCGTCGAGAGGGACGCGCAACTGCGCTCCGTCCTCGCACGGCTCGAAGGGCGCGAGGAGTGGGGCCTGAACCTCTCGGTCGAGCGCGCGCGACTGCGCGAGGAGGTGGCGCACGTCAGCCCACGCCTGCGCGAGATGGTTGAGCGCGCCGAAGGCTCTCCGCCCGGA
>QHXN01000145.1 GCA_003222975.1 Acidobacteriota bacterium
CGTCGAGCCTACAAAGAAGAAGGGCAAGAAGGGCGCGGACGAACCCCGGTGAGTAGGGGTAAAAGGGGAAAAGGTAAAAAGGAAAGGGGACGGACTTAGTGGCTCGTCCCCTTTCCCCTTTTAACCTTTCCCCTTACAACAACCTGTCGAGCCAGTACGGGAGCATCTTGCGCCACCAGGGCCAGTCGTGGTCAACGTCGTAGCCCCAAACGTCGAGCGTGTGCGGGATGCCTTTGGAGCGGAGGATGTTTGAAAGCTCGCGGCTGCGCTCCGGCGCTTCGTATGCGCCCTGACCCGTGAGGATGATGATGGCGTCGGCCTGCCGGAGTCGCGGGAGGAAGTAGTCGTCGTCGAGGTTCGGCAGGTACGAGACGGGGTTGTTGAAATAGACGTTGTCGTCGTTATAGCCGTCGAACCACTTCCGCACGTCGTAGCTGCCGCTCATCGGGATCGTGCCGCGCAGAACGTCCGGGTGGCGGAAGTAGGAGTTGGCCGCCAGATACGCGCCCAGAGAAGCGCCCGTCGTCAGAGGCGTCTGGCCGCCCGCCTCGTGGCGTATGAGCGGCAGCACCTCGTCGGTGATGTAGCGGTCGTAGCGCGACAGCAGCTCGGCCTTCAGGGGCGGCGGGGCCTGCTCGTTCATCAGGCTGTAGCGGTTGACGCTGTTGATCGAGTAGGCGCGCAAGCGCCCTGCCTCGATGTGATACCTGATCGAGTCAATGAGGTGGAACCGCTCGTATTCGAGGAAGTCGGCGGCGGCGGTCGGGAACATCAAAAGCGGGTAGCCCTCGTGCCCGTAGGCCACGACCGGCATCTCCATCCCCAGGGCGGGGCTGTGCCACGAAGTGATGCGACGCTCCATACCGTAGAGAACCCTCCTGCCGTCGGACGCGCGACGTGAAAGAAAGCAGAACTGGCGCGGGAATTACGTTCGGAGATAATCCCTCAACTCGCCCGCCCCGCGCAAGTCCCGGCGTTTGACACCCCCGCGAACCCTCTGCTATAAAAATTTCGCCCGCGCGGGACCGAACAACCACGCGGGCGTTACAATCCGCAGTAGCTCAATGGCAGAGCATCCGGCTGTAACACGAGTTGCAGCTTCCACAGGTGACTGTGGTTGAAAAACTGGGTGAACTCAGAGGAGCCTAAACCGGCGTCCGCGCCGGCACGGTAACCCTGAGCGAAGCCTGACGAAACGGCAGGCGCGAGTTTGAAGCGCACAGTAGTCAGGAACGTGCAGAGACTAGGGGTTGAGGAGCCGCCACCGATAAGACCCCGAAAGCGCCCGGCAACTTCCCCACGGGGTAAGTTGATGAGATAGTCCGCCCCCGCGTGAAAACACGGGATCAAGCGTAACCGGAGGGTTGTAGGTTCGAGTCCTACCTGCGGAGTTATACGTTAAAGCCCTAAGTCCCTATAATTAGCGGCCTTAGGGCTTTAATCATTTGGGTTCGAGTCCTAGATACGGAGTTAAATCAGGGAGGGGGGATGCCGCGAAGTCAGCGGCATCCCCTTTTTGTTTGACTTTTGCGGCCTTATAGCTTGCATCGTTCGCATCTATTTTGGAGTTTTTTTGGAGGGTGAAATTCCTGCTGCCAGCTCTGATAAACGAGTGGGAAAGTAGCTGCCATCAGGGGCAGAGTCCATTCTTCCAAACTTGGGCCGAAGGGTTACAGAAGCGCGGCAAGAGCAAGATGAGTGTCATCTGTGCCGTGATGCGTAAGCTCATTCACTTATCTTACGGAGTGTTGAAGTCAGAGAAGCCGTTTGACCCGCAGTGGTCGAAAACCGCTTGACAACTAATACGGTATCTAACCGGGCGGTGAAGCAAGCGCCTCACAACCGAATTCAGCCGCCCGAAGCCAGCGCGACAGCGACAACATAGCAGAAACGGGACAACTCGATGATCAAAGGCTCGTTGGCGAGGGCCGGCCGGGATGAGGTGTTCGACTGCGGGTAAGGATGAGTTAAAATAATCACTGCGGTGCTCCAAGCGTTGATTGCCAGCGCCGGTCATGAGGCTCTCGCATCGGTTGCGAGCTTCCGTAAGTCAGCGAGCGCCATATCCATTCAGCGGGACCGAAGCGGAATCGCTTGAGCCACCAGACGCTCGCCGGAACCTGTATAAGCCAGATCAAAAGCGCCAGCAGTAACCCCAGGCTCGGAGTGATCTTGTCGAACAGGCCGAAGGCAATGCAGACCGGGTTGATAAGAATAGATTGCAGCAGATAGTTGGTGAGCGCCAGCCTGCCGACGGCGCCGAGCGGCGCAAGCCGCCGCCGCCAGGGGTGCCTCTGCAAGAGCAACAACAGGGATGAGGCGTAGAAAGCTGCCAGCCCCCAAGCATGAGCGCTCCAGAGAAGCCCCGAAATCAGGCGCTGCTCAAAGGCAGGGGTCGAATTCGATGTTAGAAGCAGCGATCTGCTTATGTAGGCAAGGACGCCGACGCACAGACCTACGACGAGTACCCGCCAGAGACCTCTTCTATGAGCGCCAATATCCTCAAAGAAGCCTCGCCTTCCGATATACAGTCCGAACAGGAACATGGGCAAGGAAGCGGGCCAGAAAGTGATCGCGGTCGTATACCAGTAGCGCACCCAGGCGTAGTTACTGGCGATGTAGCTCATGCCTTCCGTTTCAGGCCGCTGCGGGAAGGGCATGCCCGTCAGCTCCCACGCGCCGCGAGCCAGGTAGGGGAAAGCGAGTCCGATGATTGCCCCGATGGCCAGCGTCCTGTTCGAGGCGTTACGGAAGAGGAGGAGGAAGAATCCCATCACTGCATATGGGACGAGGATGTCGCCGTTGCGCAGCAACAGTGCGTGCGCGAGGCCAATCAGGAGCAGCGCCAGCAGCCTGCGGCAATATATGGGAACAATGCTGATGCCACGGGCACGGGCGCGTATCAATTGGATCGAGAAGCCCAGGCCGAAGAGGAAGGCGAAAAGCGTATACGCCTTTGTATCCACCAGGGCCGTCAGCACCCAGTTAAGGATGCGGTCGGTTTGGCCGTAGGTGTCCTCCGGGGGGCTGCCCAGACTCCAGAGCGCGTAGGCGACGAGCACGCCGAAGAGCGCGAAGCCGCGCAGGACGTCAAGCGCGGGGATGCGCTCGCCCGCCTGAACGGGCTGGAGCGGGAGCGCCGCGTTGTGGACGGACAAAGTATCTTTAAACATCTCGTGCCGGCCTCGGAGAAGCAGCATCACGGTGAAGTTAAGCGCTCTTCTCGTTTGTCGCCTTCCTCTTCTCTCTTACTTTGCGCGCGTCAACGTCCGAGACACCGAGCGCTTCACGGGGACGCAGAGAAAAACCTCGCCTGGATGATTCAGCAATCTGCTAGCTCTTAACTGTCAGCTCACGGTCCAAACCGCTGGCGATACTCAATCGAAGAGATGAACGCCTTGACCATCTCGGCTCCGGCGAAATCGCCGTTAAAGGAGTTCAGCTTGTTCAGCCAAAAGTCAAACCCTGTGTAATCCGTGTCCTGAAAGTCATTCGGGTTTCGGCGCAGGTATCCGAAGTATTGCATCAGCACGAACGCCCGGTTGAATTCCTGCCGGGCGAAGGCCGAGTTCTCAGCCACCCTGCGCAGCGCGCGCGCGCGCGCGGCCGCATCAGAAGTGTCGGTGGCCGCGCCAAATTCCCCGGTAGCGGCATCGCGGTCTGCCGCCGATGGCGTCACTCCGGCATTGCTGAATAAAGCATCGACAAACTGCGCCGGCGTCAGAGTAGTCGGGAGCGCCGTCTTAAAGCGCGTGCGTTGCACGAACTCTGAAGCGAAGGAACCCCGGTTATTCTCCA
>QHXN01000036.1 GCA_003222975.1 Acidobacteriota bacterium
TCTTCGCAAGCAGGAACGCACCCGAAAAAGAAAAGGAATGAAATAAGGCTCTTGAGCAAAAAGCCCAAGAGCCTGATGTATACCCTAACTTATGGTATCCGTCTCCGCCTATTCTACTTAGACCATAGAGGGGATACACTTTTTAAAACCCGTCATCGGCACTTCGAGTAGCCGCAGTCGCGGCAGAAGTCGCAGCCCGAAGCGTGTTCGAGCTGGCCCTTGCACTCGGGGCACTCACCGATGAGCGAGTAGTTGCGGCCCGCCTCGACGCTGTCGGGCACGCTCACCGTGATTACGGGCTGCTGCTGGTAAGCGAGGGCGCGCGCCGAATCGGGCTGCTGTTGCAGTCGTCGGCTCGTCAGCATGACGCATTCGGCGACGGCCTGTTCGGGCGAGGTCAGCAGCCGCTCGTTGAACCAGACCGAGTGCGTGCCCGTCACCTTGTTCAAGGAGCGCGCCACCTCGCGCGCGTCGAAGCCGCCGCGCAGCATCTTCGAGGCGAGGAGTCCTACGCCGCCGGAGATCGGCCCCGTGGCGAAGACTTCGAGTATGTTCTGGCCGTCGTGGTTGACCGTGACGTAGAGGTTCTGCCCGTCGAAAGGAATCTGCCACGTCGCGCCGACCAGTTCGCGCGGGCGCTCGATGCGAACCACGTCGCCCGACTCCGTCCGCCGCGCACCCGTCGGCGCGGCCAGCGGCATCGTCGCGGCGAGGGTCTCCGCCCTGCCGACCGAAGCGTGCGCGTTCTCATCTTGCGAGGTCTCGGTGGTCGTCGCCTCGGCGACGATTACGGGGTCGCAGGCGACCTCGCCCGCGGCCTCCGCGCCCTTCACCGCCGAGAGCACCTGCGAGTCGCGGCTCCCGTCGCGGTAGTAGCTGACGGCCTTGCAGCCTAACTCGCGCGCGAGGCGGTAGAGGCGGTCAACCGATTCGAGCGTGTCGTCGCGCGAGCCGTTGCAGGTCTTCGACACGCCGTTGTCCACGTTGCGCTGCGCGGCGGCTAAGACATAGACGTGCTGCTCGGCGGTGATGGACATCGCCGAGATGAAGTAGTCGGGCAGCTCCGCCTCGTGCGCGCAGACGTGCTCCGCCGCGCGGTCAATTGACTCCTGGTCGGTCTGGTCAACGGCTAGCCCTAGTGCCTCGGCGGCGAGCGTGTGGACGTATGTGCGCTTGCCGAGTGTGTCGTGGCGGACGTAGGCCCAGGAGAAGTTCGGCTCGACGCCCGAAGAGGTTTCGGCGACAAGCGAGATCGTGCCCGTGGGCGCAATCGTCGTCGTCTCGTAGTTGCGCGGCGTCAGCTCGATCTCTTCGGGCACGCCGATCTGCTCGCGCAGGAAGCGGTCGTAAGATTCTTTGTTCGGCTTGTATTCGGGGAAGATGCCCTTCTCCGCGCCGAGGCGGCACGACTCGACCCAGGCCTCGCGCCGCACGAAGCCCATCGCCTCGTCCATCAAATCAATCGAGGCGTGCGAGCCGTACTTGATCTTCAGTCGGATGCAGAGGTCGGCGAAGCCCATGATGCCTAAGCCCACGGGGCGCGTGCGCTTCACCACGTCGTCAATCTCAGGCAGCGGCCACGCGCACGTGTCAATCACGTTGTCGAGGAAGCGGACGCACCAGTGCACCGCGTCGGCCAGGCGCTCCCAGTCGAGGCGCGTTTCGGGGTCGTAGAACTTCGCCAGGTCAATCGAGCCGAGGTTGCAGGAGTTGTTGAAGTGCAGCGCCTGCTCCGCGCACGGGTTCGTCGCGTAGATCGGCCCCATGCTCTTGAGCATGTGGTTGTGGCGGTTCACTTCGTCTATGAAGATGACGCCCGGCTCGGCGTAGCGGTGCGCCGACGAGACGACGCGGTTCCAGATGTCCGGCGCGTAAACCATCCCTGCGCGCGGCGGCTCCTCGCGCGTGCAACGGTCGAGCAGCCCCGACTCCTTCGCCTCGAGAAACGCGGCGCGGTCTCGGAAGATCAACGTCTCGCCGTTCGGACGACGGTAAACGGCGTAGGTGTCGTCCTGCACGGGGTCGAAGACAGGCTCGTCCCACGGCTCGCCGTCGAAGGAGAGCTGATACCACTCCTTCTTATCAACCGCGTCGAAGAACTTCTCCGTCACCGTCACGGAGATGTTGAAGTTGGTCAAGCTATGCTGGTCGTTCTTGGCGTGGATGAAGCGGAGCACGTCCGGGTGGTCAACGCGCATGATGCCCATGTTCGCGCCGCGGCGCACGCCGCCCTGCTTCACCGTGTCGGTCGTCGTGTTGAAGATGTTCATGAACGACACGGGGCCGGAGGCGACGCCGTGCGTCGAGCGCACCATCGCGCCCGCAGGCCGGAGCTTCTCGAAGGTGAAGCCCGTGCCGCCGCCCGTCTGGTGGATGATGGCGGCGTCGGTGGCCGTCTTCATGATGCCGGCGATGGAGTCGGGAACGTCCAGGACGAAGCAGGCGGCGAGCTGGCCCGAAGGCTTGCCCGCGTTGACGAGGCAGGGCGTGTTCGGCACGAACTCGCGCCGCAGCATGATGCCGGCCATCGTCTGGTAGAACTCGTCGCGGCGGACGAGGTCTGTCTCGGCTGTGGCGACGTGGCCGACGACGCGGCGGACGATGTCGGGCCACTCCTCAATCGGGTTTCCCTGCGAATCTTTCAGGCTGTAGCGCTTCGAGATGACGCGGCGGGCGTTCAGGCCGAGCGTCTCTGCGGGCGCGTGCGTCGCGCCTGTGATCTCAAAAGAGGCGGGGGTTCCCTGGGGAGCGTTCGGCTCGATAGCGGTACTCATCTCTTGTTTTGCCTTTCCCGCGCTCGTGGGGGGCGCGAGGCGACGTGAAAAAACTGTCCCAAAAAGAGTGCGGCGCTCAACGCGCGCCGTCTTGAATATATCTTCAGATACTGCGGCTGGCTGCCGGCTCTGGAGGGCGAGAAAATCCCTGGCCCGCGGCGGCTCCCGGCGTCGCCCGCCGCTCGTCTCGTTCCCTTCCCAAGCGGCGCGCAGTATACATTCTTGGTCGGGGGCTGTCAATAAGTATAACACAATATATTGGGCATGTCCTTTCGTTCGCTCCAATAGAGCGCACATGTTGAGGTTTTACCTGAAGAAAGCCACTTGCCGCTTTGTCGTCCAGAAGACGTGCGGATTACCGCGCCGGCGGGCCGCCTCTGGTTCGTGTTGCCCGACTCCTCAGAGGCGGTGTGAAGGCAGTAAGCGGCGGCGGTTTTTCATCTAAAGCCTCTGGTATCTTTGGCCGAAAATGGGAGAGGGGTGAGACGTTGAAGGAGACTAGAAACGGACACGGCGACACGCTGGTGTGCGCGACCGCAGCCGACGGTCGCATCCGCTGTATGGCGGCGGTGACGACCGACATAGTCGCGGAGGCGGCGCGGCGTCACCGGACTTCGCACACGGTCTCGGCGGCGCTGGGCCGGACGCTGACGGGCACGCTCCTGCTCGGCGCGGGGCAGAAGGAGTTCGACCGCCTGACCGTGCAGATCGAGTGCGACGGCCCCGTCGGCGGCATCACCGCCGAGACGAACGCGCGCGGGCAGGTGCGCGGCTACGTGCGCAACCCGGAGGCGGATGCGCCGCTCAATGCCGCGGGCAAGTTCGACGTGGGCGCGGTCGTCGGGGGCGGGATGTTTTACGTGACCTACGAGTCGGGTTTCCGTATCGGACTCTACCGCGAGCCGTACCGCGGCGCGGTGCCGATTGCGTCGGGCGAGATCGGCGAGGACTTCGCCTACTATCTCGCGAAGTCGGAGCAGATTCCATCGGCGGTGGCGCTGGGCGTTCTGGTGCGCGCGCGCGAGTCGGGCGAGACGTTCGTCGAGGCCGCGGGCGGGTTGATGATCCAGGTGATGCCGGGCGCGGACTCCGCGACGGTCGCCGCCGTCGAGCGGGCGGTCAGCCATAACCCGCACACGACGACGCTCATCCGCGAGGGCGCGCGGCCCGTTGACATGCTGCGCTCGGCGCTCGGCGACGTGCCATTCGAGGTGCTGGAAGAGCGCGAGGTCGGCTTCGCCTGCACGTGCTCTTACGAGCGCGCGGCGTCGCTCGTCTCCTCGATTGAGGCGGGCGAGTTGGAGGCGATGCTGCGCGAGGACAGGGGCGCGGCGCTCACGTGCCACTTCTGCAACGAGACCTACCGCATTGACGAGCCGTCGCTCGCCGGGATGGTCGAGAAGAGCAGGAACGGGCGCGCGTGAATTAATCAACGTCCGTTTAGGGCGGGCTTGAGCAAGCCTCTAAAACGGCATCGGGTGGCGGGAGAAATGAGAGAGGCCGGACGCGACGCCCGGCCTCTTCTTCGTTTGCAGCTTTTCTCCGAGCTACTTCGCCGAGGTCGTGCCCGAAGAGGGGAGCAGGTCGAGGTGGCCCAGCTCGCGGTTGTGGCTGTCGAGGACGCCCATCACGTCCGAGGTCTCTTCGAGCATCTGCTTGGTCATCGCGATGGAGTCCGAAAGCTGCTCGAAGTCGAGCGAGGAGACGCGCTCCGGGGTAGGGAGCGTGACGACCTGGTCGTTGACGAGGCCGAAGAAGTTCTCGATGGATTGGAGCTGGCCCTCGACGAGCTTGACCGAGCGCTCAAGCTCGCTGAACTGCGCGAGGCGGCGCTTGAGGATTTCGGCGTTGGCCTGCTGGATGCGGCGCGAGCGGTCGTCGGGCGCGCTCTCGACGGCGCGCTCGGCCTGCGTCAGTTGGTTCTGCACGGCCTGGCGGTTGATCGAGCGGATGTGGTGCTTGCGCCGGCGGTACACGTCCAAGAGGTCAACGAAGTCCTCCCAGCGCTGGTCGAGGCTCTTGATATTCGTGGGCGGCTCCTTCGCGCCGGTGAACTTGACGTAGTTGTCGAAAATCTTGTTCTTGAGCCACTTCAGATAAAGCACGGCCTCGCGCTCGCGCGGGTCGAAGGCCTCGATCATGCGCTCGCGCTGCTTGGTGCGAAGCTCGGCCAAGCGCTTGCGGTTGCGACCGTCAACGAGGCGGCGGTAGAGCGTGCTCGCCGGGACGGTGGCGAGGTACGCGCCCTCGGCGACGAGCGCGGCGGCGAGCGGGATGGGCGACCAGGTGTAGGCCGCGGCGACGGCGAAGCCCGCCATGCCCCAGAAGTTGACCGGCTCCATCACCGCTTCTTTCAGGTATTCGAGACTGATCTTTCTCTCCGCCATAACGACCACTTCGGATGAAGACACTTGAACGTGAAGCTCTACGGGTTCTGTTCGCCCGACCCGGCGGCGGGCAGCGCAGGCGCTTCCTTCTCGCCGCCGCCGAGCAGGCCCATCCCGCGTTTGTATTCGAGCAGCTTGTCCTGCAACTGCATGTCCATCGCCTCGCGCTCGATCTCCTGCATCTGCGTGTCCACGCTCGTCGAGCCGAGTTGCAGCTTGGCCTCGGCGGTGGCGGCGCGGCGGTCTATCTTCTCGCGCATCTCCTCGAAGGTCGAGGCGTCGTCGCCGAGCTGGAACGAGGCCATCGTCTGCGCAATCTGCTCCTGCATCCGGGCCTGCTTCGACTGGCTGACGAGGCGCGTCGCTTCCGCCGCGCGCTGCTCCAACTGGAGCTTGTAGCTGTCGCGCAGCTTCAGAGCCTGCTGTGATGCGCGCGAGGCGTACTCAAGTTGCTGTGCGGTGTGCTGGAGGTCGCGCTGCGCCTGCTGGAGCTGCCCGATGTAGGCGGTGGCGATGTCGTCGCGGTTGGCCCGCACTGAAGCCTTGATCTTCGAGTCGAGGTCAACGACCTGCTGTTCGAGCCGCTCCTTGCTCTTGGCGAGCAGGCGCTCGTTCGCCATCACCTGCGCGACGTTGTTGTTCAGTTCCGGCATGCGGTCGCGCATGTCGCGGATGGTCTGCTGTAGGATCAGCTCGGGGTCTTCGGTCTTCTCGATGATGCCGCCGAACATCGCGCGCAAGCTTCGCTTGAACCTCGCCCAGACTCCCATCTTCTTCTCGCCCTCCGAACCCCGCGGGCCGTTCACGCGCCGCCCGGCGGGTGCTCACAATCTTTCTGCCCGAAAACTTTAGGCGTCCCCGTGGCCGCAACATTGTACGTCGGTTCGCGCCGCCGGGTTCACCCGCCCTCGAAAGTCCGAAAACCCTCTCTCGCCCGTGAGTATAACAAGGCTTCCGCGTCCTCGCCAGAGCTAAGAAGACAGGAGGCAGACGGCAGGAGCAGGAGGCAGGGGGCAATCGCAGCCGCAGTCGAAGCCGTTGCCGATTCGTGATTCAAGAACTAACGACTGAGAGTCGCTTTTACTGCCTCCTGCTCCTGCCGTCTGCCCCTGCCTCCTGCTCTCTGCCTTCTCAAAATCTTCCGATGTCGCGCCTGAAGTGCATGCCGTCCCAGTTGATGTGCGAGGCTGACTCGTAGCAGCGCGCGAGCGCCTGATCGAGCGTCGCGCCCGCGGCGGTGACGCCGAGGACACGACCGCCGGCGGTCAGGTACGAGCCGTCTTCGGCGCGGGCCGTTCCCGCGTGGAAAATCTGGACGGAGGGGACGCGCGACGCTTCTTCGAGGCCGCCGATGCGCGCGCCCGTCTCCGGCTTTTCCGGGTAGCCGCGCGCGGCGAGCACGACGCAGGCCGAGGCGTCCGTGCTCCACTCGACCTTCGTCTCGCCCAGACGCCCGCGCGCGACCGCGTCGAAAATCTCCGCGAGGTCGCCCTGCAAGCGCACGAGTATGGCCTGCGCTTCGGGGTCTCCGAAGCGGACGTTGTATTCGAGCACGCGCAGGCCCTCGTCCGTGAGCATCAGGCCGACGAAGAGCACGCCTCGGAAGTCGAGGCCGTCGGCGCGCGCGCCCGCGAGCGTCGGCTCGACGATCTCGACGACCGCCCGCCGCAGAGTCTCTTCGTCGAGGACGCCGGGCGCGGTGATCGCGCCCATGCCGCCGGTGTTCGGCCCCGTGTCGCCCTCGCCCACGCGCTTGTGGTCGCGCGCGGTCGGCATCAGGCGGTAGTCGCGCCCGTCCGTCCACAGAAGCAGCGAAGCCTCGCGCCCCGCGAGCGCCTCTTCGAGAAGGACGCGGCGCGCGGCCTCGCCCCCGACGCGCCCGCCCTCCATCATCTCGACGACCGACGTTTCGGCCTCCGCCGCGTCGCGCGCCACGACGACGCCCTTGCCCGCTGCGAGTCCTTCGGCCTTGACTACGACGGGCGAGCCGGCGTCTCCGAACTCGCCGCCGCGCAAGATATCTCGCGCCTCTTCGACTGAGGCGGCGACGCGGTAGCGCGCGGTCGGAACCTTGTGCCGGAGCATGAAGTCTTTGGCGAAGACCTTACTCGATTCGAGCCGCGCCGCCTCGCGCCTGGGGCCGGCGACCGGGAGGCCGCGGCGCGCGAACTCGTCGGCGAGTCCGGCGGCGAGCGGCGCTTCGCCGCCGACGATTGTCAGCCCGACCCGCTCGCGCTCCGCGAAGTCTGCGAGCGCCGCAACGTCCGTGGCGCTCAAGGGGACGCACTCGGCCTCCTCGCCGATGCCCGCGTTGCCGGGCGCGCAGAAGAGTCGCAGGTGCGTGCCCTTCTGCGCGCCCCGCCTCAGTGCCCGGCAGAGCGCGTGCTCGCGCCCGCCGGAGCCGATGACAAGCACCCTCATGGCGTGAGAATTCTCCGGTTCGGCTTTCGACTCGGCATTCGAGAAAGATAAATTCGGCGCTCGACGATGACGGTTCAAGTGCGCGGCGATGATGCCGACGCGTCGGCGGGACTGTCAAGCGGCTCGTCGTAACGTTGGGATTGACCTGCCGCCCGCATGAAGCATCCAATGCTATCAGGGAAGACAACGACGAAAGGTATGCTATCAGGCGGTCAGGTCGAATGACTCGTCGGTCGCTGGCCGTATATTCAAAGCTATTTTAGAATTGATGAGAACGCATCATTCAGCACCATTAACGCATCTACGTTCGGCTGTGAGCATAAAACAGATTCCCTGTAGCTTTCGTAAGCATCCCGAATCAGACGTTCAGTTTTTGAGTCAATGACCTCTAAGTCCACAACTTTGGCCTTATTCAAATCGTTAGGCTCAAATTTGTTCAGCCCGCCGCCATACTCTCGCCGATTATCGTTTAAGATTTCCTTTGAAATATCAGAAAGAAAATAAGCCATTAATAGATCAACTTTTACCGCGGCAAACATATTCAGATAAATAGCATGAAAGCAGGTGAGGTTTCGCACGCCGGCTTCATTTCTGACGAAACGCAATCCGGTGCGGTTGAAAACCGTGACGAGGATGGGGGCGGGCGGGCGATTTTCAATCGCGTACCAAGGGGTTCTATGCTTCGTTAAATATCTTTCGTTGACCCCCGATCTTTCGCCAAGCTCGATGTACTGTTTGACGGCCTTGTCTGTTAAGTCCGAAGCATCGAAGAGAAAAACCCTGCTCCCTTTCGTGCGTAAACTATCGTACCCGATTTGAGTGAAGAAGTTGGTGCCAGCGTGTACGGCTTTCGTAAGACACGGAAGTAAATATTTGTCTTTAATCCTGTACTCTGCCTTCTTCTTTTCATCGAAGGTGAAATAGTCGTTATCACCTGTCGCAATGCCTCTCACAACTTTGCCGTAGGTTGAAAGCGTGACTAAATTTTTGAACTTTTCGCCGCCCTGTTTTTGGTAATAGCCGCGCCATTTCACATCAGGGTTCAAGTCTGAACGGTGAACACTTTTTCCAACAGCCTTACTATTAGGGTAGGAGGCAATCTGCTCGAAAATGGCCGGCAAGTCTTCTGCCCGTTGAGCGTCGAGGAATGTTACGGCTTCCGACTTATCGTCATTGGCGAAAAGAAGAATACAGGATGTGGTCAGCGCGTTAGTAAAAACATTTTCTTTCGAGTTAAAGAGAATTACATAACGTAGAGTTTCACTTTCGAGTAAGTGCTTCTTGATAACTGTTCCGTAATCGGCATTCAAGAACTCGAAAGGCACAAGGTAAGCCGCCCGCCCCTGCGCGGTCAGTTGTTTGACCGACTTTAATATGAACATCGTATAGATGTTGGTGAACCCGCTTAAATTCATATTCAAGCGGGATTGAAATTCTTCGAGGCTGGCCGCGCGATTTTTATAATCCTGAAACTTGAAATAGGGTGGGTTACAGATGATCCCGTCATACCTCCTAAGCCAATCGTTGAACAGATAATCCTTGATCTTCAATTCAGTATTGGTGTGACTAAAATTAGTGAATAAAGATTTAGCTTCAACCAAAACTTTTGGGTCAATGTCATAACCTGTAAATTTATAACCGTTCTGCGGTTTGATTTGGCTGATGACACGAAAGAAAATTCCTAAGCCGACTGCCGGGTCAAGGATAGTTTGACAAGCCGGATTGCCCGTAATCCATTTCGCCATGAATTCGGCTACCGGAAGGGGGGTGAAAAATTGGCCGAACTTTTTCCGGTGGCTTGCGGAAACCGACGCGGTATAAGCCGATTCGGGGGCGTTCGTTAATAACGCTTCAGATGTGGCGGTGGGCTTCAAAATCATTGCTTTACTCAAGCTCATAAGGCATTTGGAGAAGACTATAGAGAGTGCCAAGATTCAGATAGGCTTCCCCGCCCTCGAACGTTACATGAAGCGGACTCTGGGTGCGTTAAAATTGACGATACTTGTAGGTACTTGTTGTGTTAACCGATCTATCGTGTCCTTATTAAGTCACAAATGATTATTGCCTTCCTAAGTTTCCATACGGCGAATGTAGAAACGCATTATTAAAAATCGTTCGTGATTTAAGCAAGCTGTGTTCACCCCTTCAGAATAGGCGAAGCGTCCAACCTTCATCTTCGCCCTTGACACATTTTTGTGATATGTATACCGTGCTGAGTCACAGGAGGGGCGGGGAGCACCGGGACGGTGTAGCCGGGTCGTGCTTCTCGTCCGAAGTTTTACCCTCGCTGAATTTTCCGTCGCACCCGTCGCGGGCCTCCGAGGCTCGACCACAGTTCCCTCGTAGCAGCCATAAAGGACTCGACTCCCGGCGGCGGTCTCACCCACACTGAGGCCGGGAGCTTTTCACAAGGGATGGGCAACATGTCACAGGTTCAGACAGCGGAGATTTCCCCGGCGCAGACCAACGCGGAGTGGGAGCAGGCCGAGATGGAGTTCCAGGATCGCGCGATCATGTGCGTGGACTGCGGCCAGGAATTCGTCTGGACGGCGGGCGAGCAGCTCTTCTTCCACGACAAGGGTCTGAAGAACGAGCCGAAGCGCTGCAAGCCCTGCAAGCAGGCGAAGAACGAGCGGCTCGCGGCCATCGCCAACGCGCAGGCGTCGGGCGTGCGCCAGCGCATCGAAGTCTCCGTCCAGTGCGCGCAGTGCGGCCAGACGACGACCGTCCCGTTCTACCCTTCGCAGGGACGGCCCGTCTATTGCCGCTCGTGCTTCATCGCCAGCCGCGACGCGGACGACTACTAAGCCGCGGGCAAACAACAAACCCGACCCCGCCGCACTTCACGCCGCGCGCCCTCCCCCGGTGCACGTCGCCACACAGGGATTACTCCGCTCAGAAGACGTAAACCGTGAACCGTAAACCGTGACAAGTGGTTTCCGCCTTAGCACGGTTCACGGGTTCTGTCTCGCAGTTTTTCTTGTCACGGTTTACGGTTCACGGTTTACGACTTTTAATTCTCACTCGTCACCTTCTCGCCCGCGCGACTGCGCGCCGAACTGCTTAAGCACTTCCCGGCGCTCCTTGCCGTGCAGGTCTGTGTCGAGGCGCGAGAGCGCGACCACGACCACATCGCGGTGGTGGACTTCGGCCTCGCCGCCCTCGCGCGTGACTTCGAGCCAGAGGCGGTGGATGAGGCCCACGTCCGCCTCCGACAGCTCCGGCGCGTGCGCGCCGAGGTAGAAGTCGTGCGCCGTGCCTTCGGGGTCTATGACGCGGAACGAGACTTGTCGGCTCGGCTTGTGCGGCAGCGCCTCCCACGCCTCGCCGAGCAGATGCGCCTGCTCTTCGGGCGTCATCACGGAGGAACGGCCCGCGATGATCTCGGAGGATTCGAGCTGCGCGGCGGTGTGCGCGATGGCCTGGAAGACGTTCGACGAAGGCACAACGAGCAGGTCAACGTGCTTGCCCGCTTTTTCCGCCAGCGCCACGACGCGGCTGAAGAGCAACTGCTCGTAGCTGGTGAAGAGGTGTTGCTCGCCGATGTCCTCGTAGCCGGTGTCGGGGCCTCTGAGGAGTTGCACGGTCATCATCACCAGGTCGCGCTTGCCCGTGTGCGTCAGCTCCAGCGCCTTGCGGACGTGTTCGAGCGTGTTGTAGTCGCGCACGAGGCAGAGGGTGTTGCCGGGGCGCACCTCGACTGTCTCGTTCGAGACGGTCTCCTGTGTCGAGACGCGGAACTGATCTACGGCGGTGCGGTGCGCCTCCTCGCCGCGCCGGCGCTCGTTGACACGCTCGGAGACGGAGAAGACCGTGAAGAAGACGAGCGTGAAGGCGATGCCGCTGACGGTCGCCACCTGTTTGGTGGCGAGGTTGACCGCGGCGACCGAGAAGAGGATCAGCATGATCAGGCCCAGGCCGACCGGAATCTCCGTCGAGCCGACGCGCAGGTTGAGCGGCACCTTCCACTCGCGCCGCTCCTTGCGCTGGAAGCGCAGCACCGTCATCGAGAGCGAGTTGAAGAAGAAAGACCAGATGACGCCGAAGGCGTAGGCCTCGCCGAGCACGAAGGTGTTGCCGCGCGAGCCGATGATCGCGACGAGTTGCAGTATCGCGATCAGGTTAATCATGCGGAAGGTCGTGCCGTAGCGCTTGTGCGGCGCGCGGAACCAGTCGGTCATCACGCCGTCCTCCGAGACGCGGTTCAGCACTCCGTTCGCGCCGATGATCGAGGTGTTGATCGCCCCGGCGAGCATCAGGAAGCCGACGATGACGATGAACGCCTGGAACAGGAGCCTCAAGGGGAGCGGGCCGATCAGGTACATCGAGATGCCGCTGATGAGGTTGTTGAAATACTGCGGGCGCACAGAGTCGGGGATGATGGCGTAGGCGAAGAACGAGACGAGCGAGGTGAACAAAAGCGAATAGAGGAAGATGACCATGCCCGCCTTCATCAGGTTCCTGTGCTTCGGGTACTCCAGCTCGCGGTTGACCTGCGCGAGAGATTCTTCGCCCGACATGGCGAGGAACGAGTGGCCGAACGCCATCAGGATGCCGATCAGGCCGATGAGCGCGCCCGCGTTCGGCACGATCTTGTAATGCGTGCTCCGCTCGACGCCCGCGCCTCCGGCCTCCGCCCCGCCGGTCAGGTTGCCCTCGTCGAGCGCGGCGGACTCTTCCGCGGTGACTTTGCGCAGTTCACCGGGGATGAGCCGCGGCATCCAGCCGACGGCGTCCTCGTTGAAGGTCAGGTTGCGCGGGGCGGGCGCGGGCGGCAGGCGCTGCGCCGCGGGCTTCGCCAGAATAGTGAGACCGCACCAGGCGATTAAGAGCACGACCATGACGGACGTGACGTACATGATCTTCAGCGCGTCGTCCGACGACTCGTGAATGCCTTTCGTGTTGCGCCACCAGAAATAGACCGTGATGAGCACGGCTATCCCGGCGGCGAAGTAATTAATCGTGTCGGGCGACGGGTTCATCGGGTAGCCGAAGTAAGTCGCGGTCTGCGCGACCAGCCCGACGATGTACTGCCCCGCCGACACGCCCGAAATCGGCCCCGTCAAAATGTAGTCGAACATTAGGGCGGAGACCGACAGCTTCGCCAGCGTCCCGCCCATCGCCTCCTTCACCACGCGATAGACGCCTCCGCGCGTGAACATCGCGCAGGATTCCACATAGACGGCCCTCACGGCGTAGGAGAAAAGCATCACGCCGAGGATGAACCAGGGGGCGGCCCGGCCCACGGCCTGCTCGGCGATGCCTCCGACGTAGTAGGCCGAGGAGCCGAGGTCGTTCAAGACTATTGCCGCCGCCCGCCAGAAGGAGATGAACGACAGCATCACGGACGTGGCGACGATGACCTTCGCCTGCCGCCCGCCCTGCCCGTTCGCCAAAGAGTCAGCCACACTCATCAGAGACCTCCTCGCCGCGCGCCGACCGTAAAAAGGGCGCGGAAGCACGCACGTTGCTTCCGCGCCCTCTAGAGTTCCGAGCCGCGGCGGTGTCCTTCCCTTGAAGCCTGCGAGGTTAGCTGTCGGGCTAGAACGTGGAAGTGTTCTACGCGCGCCGCGAAAAGTCCCGGCGGACTCTCCGACAACCGTGCGCGATTCGCCCCGTGCCGCGCCACCCATGGCGGCGTCGGCGTCGGTTCCCCCGCGCTGCCCCTCCCGCGCCCCTTGCCCGGACGCCGTGAGCAGCTTCGGCAGACGATTTGTCAACGCGTGGAATCTTACGCCCGCCCCCGCCCCAAGGCAATTGCGGAGCGGCGGATTTCGGATTGCCGATTTGAGGAGGCGTGACGCTGATCAAATACGCCCCGAACTCCGGCGCGGCGCTGACGAATGACTTCGAGAGGCAGCGCGGCCCCGTCAATCCGCCGCTCCGCAATCGCGTTAGCCGCCGACGTGCACGGCGGGGCGGCGATCCGGGTCGCTCTCGACCTGCCGCAGAACCTCGCGCGTGACCGGCGCGGTGTCGCCCTCGCCGAAGAAGATGTATTCAAAGATGTGGGCGACGGGGTTGCCCTCAGTCCAACTGAAGTAGGCGTGCGGCAGCTTGCCCGTCGTGTCGCGGACGTGGAGCAGGAAGGCGGCGATGGAGTTCGGCACGGTCGAGCTTTCGGCGCGGAGCACGTGGTAGCCGCCGACTTCGACGCCCTTGATCTCCATCACGTCTGTAAACTCCGAGGCGTCGCACACCTTCACCTCAAGGAACAAGACCTTCTCTTTTTTCGGGATGTGGTTGTCCTCGCGCTGCTCTTTCTCTTTCAACCTGTACTCCCCGACATCGCCGCGCCCCGGCCGGATGGCGATGATGTGTATCTCGCCTCTGCCAGCCTCGCGAATGAAAGACTCGGCGGCCTCGTCCATCTCTATCCGCTCGACGCGCAACTCGGTCGTGCGCCACACCCTCGACAGGAACGACGCGACGACGATAGCCCCGATGAAGATGGAAGCGATCTTGATTCCGTCGGTGCGCTCGACGACGTTGACCACCGTCGTGTACGCGAAGACCAGCGCGATGAGGGCGAAGGCGAACGTCCGCGCGCGCCAACCCTTCCGCCTCAACTCCGAAAGAGTCACGGCCACCGCCGCCGAACTCATCAGGACGAGCACGCCCGTCGCGTAAGCCCCGCCCTGCGCGTCAACGTCCGCCTTGAAGATGACCGTCACCGCGAAGGCCACCGACGTGAAGACCAGGACGAGCGGGCGCGTCGCCTTCGCCCAGTTCGGGGCCATCCCGTAGCGCGGCAGGTAGCGCGGCACGATGTTCAGCAGCCCGGCCATCGCCGACGCGCCCGCGAACCAGAGGATCAGGATTGTGCTCACGTCGTAAACGGTGCCGAAACCTTCGCCCAGGAATTTGTGCGCGAGGTAGGCGAGCGCGCGACCGTTCGCCGCGCCGGCCTGCTGATCTTCGGTCGCCGCCCGAAATGCTTCGGCAGGAATCAGGGTGGTCGTCACGAAACTGCTGGCGATCAGAAAGACGCTCATGATGAGCGCGGCACTGAGAAGCAGTTTGCGCGTGTTGCGCACGCGGCCCGCCGGATTCTTATCCGTGTCCGCCTTGTCGCCTTTAATCAGCGGCATCACGGCCACGCCGGTCTCGAACCCCGAAAGTCCGAGCGCGAGTTTGGGAAAGAGCAGGAGCGCGACGCCGATCATCAACAGAGGGTTCCCGTGGACTCTGGGCGCGGCGAAGAGCGCGTCCTTCCAGCTCGGCACGACCTCCGGGTGGAGCGCTATCTGATAGACGCCGAAGCCGAGCACGACGAGGTTGAGCAGGAGGTAAGAGGCGACGAGGATGACGGCGATGCCGATGGCCTCCTTAAAGCCTTTGAGGAAGATTCCGCCGAGCAGCGCGACCAGCGCGAGCGTGACGACGACTTTGTATTCGTGACCGAGAAAACTGCGCACGAAAGGGTTCTCGATGACGTGCGCCGTCGCGTCCGCCGCCGAGAGCGTGATGGTGATCACGAAGTCGGTGGCGACGAACCCGAGCAGCATCAGCACGAACAGCTTACCCTTCCACCAGGACAGAAGGTGTTCGAGCATCGAGATCGAGCCTTCGCCGTGCGGGCTTTCGGCGGCGACGCGGTTGTAGATCGGGAGCGCGCCGAAAAGTGTCAACAGGACGAGGATCAGCGTGGCGATGGGCGAGAGCGCCCCGGCGGCCAGGAAGGCGATGCCCGGTTGGTAACCGAGCGTCGAGAAATAATCTACGCCCGTCAGGCACATCACCTTCCACCACGGGTGCTGTTGGTGATGCCCCTCGCGCTCGTGCGGCCCCTCTATCTCTTGGGTCTGTCCCTTGAGCAGCCAGCGCCTGAACTTCCCTACCTTTCTCTCCTCAGTTCGCGGGATTGCCGTCTCGGCCATCTGCCCCTCCTGCCCGGAGGACGGGAGCGCCGCCCCGCTCACTTCACCGCGCCCGCCGTTCGCGAACGGCGGGCGCGGGGCGTCTAGCCCCGTCGTACCCTCTCAGTACGGATTGGACTTATTGCTTGTCAGGATTTGTACCAAACCGCCTCTCACAAATCAATCTTCTTTCACCGCCCGTCAAGTCGCGTGCCTCTCGAACGGGGAAGCGGTGCGCGGTGGCGTTGATCGGCATTTGTAGTGAAGGCCGGGCGCGTGCGGCCTTCGCTCAAATGCTCAATGCTTACTGTCTTCTGTTTTCCCCGGCGGTGTGTTAAAGTCTGGAACTGACAAACCTTTGGCAGTGTCCTGAAGGGTGCGAGTTCCAGCAGGCGAAGCACACTTCTTCCAGCCGCCGCGACAACAGTACAAGCAGCAGAGCGCCCGACACGTCTCTCACGGCGGAGCGAGCAATTGGCCGTATGATTTCACGTTCGCAGAAAGGGAACGCCGAGGCCGGCGAGCGTGCGCCGGGCGGCGCGGGGTCGCGCGTCGTTCGCATAGACAGCGGGGGGCGCGCGGGCCGCGGCGGCTCGTCGCCTCCGGCCTCGCTCGACCAGCAGCTCGAAGAGACGCGCGAGCTTTTAGACCGCGGCCTGCCGACCGCCGCCGAGGCGCGACTGCGCCAGATCATCGCGGCGGCGCGGCGCGACCCCGCGGTGCTCGCCCGCGCGCGCCGCCTGCTCTCGGTCACGCTCGGAATGCTCGGACACTACGGCGACTCTCTCGAAGCCGTACAGATGTACGAGTCAGCCGACCCTGCGGGCGCGCTCGACGCGGAGGCCGCGACGGGCATGCGCGTCCAGCTCGGCCTCGCGTATAACTACATGGGCGACCACCCGAAGGCCATCGCCATCCTCAACGCGGAGCTTCGCACGGCCTCGGAGCGCGGCGGCTCCGACGCGCAGCTCGGCGACATCTACGCGGCGCTGGCGCGCGTCTATCGCTCGATCAACGAATACTCCATCGCGCGCGACCACTCGAACAAGGCGCTCGAACATTACCGCCGCACGGGCGACTGGCGGGGTCTGGCCGAGGGCTACTTCGGCCTCGCCAACGCCGACTCCCACGAGGGACTCTACGAGCGCGCGCTGGAGAACTTCGAGCAGGCCATACAGCTCGTCGGCGAGCGACCCGCGGCGGCCCTGCTCGGCAGGATTTACAACAACATCGCCGGCTCCCTCTGGTTCCTCAAGCGCCCGCACGACGGCATCCGCGCGCTGGAGAAGGCCGTCACCTATTACGAGACGACCGAGCACAAGGACAACGCCGCCAGCGGCTTCAATAACCTCGGCATCACCCTCATGCTCATCGGCGAGTGGGATCGCGCGCACGCGGCCCTCAAGCGCGCGCTCGAACTCGCCATGGAGATTGACGAGCACGCCGCGCCCACCTCGATGATCTTCGACTCGCTCGGCGAGCTGAGGATGTACCGCGGCGACCTCGAAGGCGCGCGCGGCTACCTGGAGCGCGCCGTCGAGACCGCGACGCGCCACGGCAAGAACTGGTACGCCGCCCAGGCCATGCGCACCGCGACGCGCTGCTACATCGCGCTGGGGCTGACCGACAAGGCTCTGGCGATGGGAGAGAGGGCGCACGCGCTCGCCGAGAAGATCGGCGACCGCCAGGCGGTCTGCGAATCGAACCTCCTGCTCGCGGAGGCGCGATTGCAGAACGGCGAGCCTGAGACTTGCGTGGCGCTCCTGGAAAAAGTCTCGGAAGGGATCGCCGACTCGGCCACGGACATCGCCGTCGCGGGCGAGGCGCAGCGCGTCTATGGCCTGCTCGCGCTGGAGCAGGGGGACGCCGCGCGCGCCGCCTACCACTTCGGGCGCTGCCTCTCGATCTCGGAGCTGATCGGCGACCGCTACCGCACGGCCCGCGCGCACTACCTCCTGGGCCGCGCCCACGCCGCCGCCGCGCAATCAGAGCGCGCCGCCGAGCACCTCGGCCTCGCCGTCCACACCTTCCGCGAGCTGGGCGCGAAGCTCGACCTGGAGCGCGCCGAAGAGTTCCTCGAAGAGTTCGAGAGCGTCGCCGCCCGTGAGCACGCCGAGCCGCCCGCGCCCGCGCAGCTCCTGACGCTCAGGCTGGCCGAGGCCGTGGCCTCGCGCGAGCTTCTGCTGCGCGAGCTGGCTGCGGTCATCCACCAGGAGACGCGCGCGGCGCGCGTCCTCGTCGCGGAGGCGGGCGAGGACGACCACACGAAGGTCGTCATCTCCCACGGCTGCACCCCCGCCGAGGCCGCGCAAGTCTCAGCCGCGCTCGAACGCGCGCGGACGGAGGAAGAACGCGAGCGCCTCTCGTCCGAAGAGGACGCGAGCCTCGTCGTGCTGCGCCCTTCGAGCGCTCCGCCCGCGACGCTCTTCGTCTCGCCGCGCGCCGCCTGCGCGCTGCCCGCGGGCCAGCCTTTGGAGCCGCTGCTGAGAGTCGTCGAGTTGGGGATGGACGTGTGCGCCCTGCGCACGCGCGCGCGCACAGGGGCCGGTCCGCAGGCGCCGGACTCGCTCGCCGGCGCTTCGCTCATGCCCGGCTTCATACACTCCAGCCCGGCCATGACGCGGCTCGTCGAAGAGGTTCACAAGATTCGCTCGTCGGACGTGACGGTTCTGATCACGGGCGAGTCGGGCACGGGCAAGGAACTCGTCGCGCGCGCCATCCACGCGCTCTCCTCCCGACGCGGCAAGGTCTTCGTCCCCTTCAACTGCACCGCCGTGCCCAAGGAATTGTCTGAAGGCTACCTGTTCGGCTACCGCCGCGGCGCGTTCACGGGGGCCGTCCACGACTCGCAGGGCGTCATCCGCACCGCCGCCGCCGGCACGCTCTTCCTCGACGAGATAGGCGACCTGCCCCTGGACGTGCAGCCCAAAATTCTGAGGTTCTTGCAGGAGGGTGAGATTCAGCCGCTCGGCGAGCAGCGCCCGCAGAAGGTTGACGTGCGCATCATCACGGCCACCAACACAGACCTTGAAGGGATGGTCGCCGACGGTCGCTTCCGCGAAGACCTCTACTACAGATTGAACGTCATACGCCTGCGCGTGCCGCCTCTGCGCGAGCGGCGCAGCGAGATTCCGACCATCGTCAACTACTACATCAACCACTACTCGGCCAAGTTCGGGCGGCGCGACATCACCGTCACGCCGCAGACGCTCGACCTCCTGATGGTCTGCGACTGGCCCGGCAACGTCCGCCAGCTCACCAACGAGATTCAGCGCATCATCGCGCGCGCCGAAGACGGCACAATCATCACGCCCGACCACCTCTCGCCGGAGCTGCACCGCGTCGCCCCCTTCGCGCAGAGCGCCGCCGCGCCCGCGCCGCTGGGCCACGCCTCAAGCCTCGCCGCAGCCGCCGCCACCGACGCCATCGCGCAGGGACTCACGCTCGCCGACGCGATGGCCGAGCTTGAGCGGCGCATGATCGCCGAGGCGCTCAGGAAGCACAAAGGCAACATCTCGCGCGCCGCGCGCGAACTCGGATTGACGCGCCGCGGCCTCTACCTCAAACTCGGTCGCTACGACCTCAGCGCCAGCGCCTGACCTTCAGGACGAAAAGGATGAAGGCTAAAACCGCCTCCTCTCATCCTGCGTATCTTATCCGTCTATGCTAATTTTTCTTTCGCCTGACTCGTACCAATCCTGTGCCCCGATTCAGTCGGTGCGCTCCCGATAGAAAGGGCGACGAAGAATGACGACCGCCACCGACGTTAACGAACCCGCGCGACCGCGACGGCGCAGACGCGTGCTCGCCGTCGCCGCCGCCCTCGTCCTCGCCCTGCTCGCGTGGGTCGCTTACGACCTTTACGCGCCGCGCCACACGTCGCTTCGCGACTTCAACCCCGACGAGGTCGCGCGCCTTGAGACGGCGATGTGGCGCTCCTACTACAGCCGTGAGCGCCTGCGTCTCTTCGCGCAGATGTCCGAACTCCTGCGCACGCAGTACCGACTGCCGCTCTGGCGCTCGAACGCCGTGGCCTATCAGGCCGCGCGCGCCGCCTTCGTCTTCAAGGACGGCCACACGCGCAGCGACTACGAGCGGGCGCTCCCGAACCTCGTCAGCTTCTACAAATCAATCCGCGAAGTCTCCGACACGGGCTTCGACCCGGAGCGTGCCGCGCGCCTCGAACTCGAATGGTGGATCGTCCACCGCGAGCGCTCCGAGCACGCGCCCGGCGACCTCGACCGCGCGCTTGCCGCCCTCGCCTCGGAAATCTACCGCGTCCCCGCCGAGAGGCTTTTGGAGCACGCGCGCCTACGCGCCGAGGCGATGGAGATACGCGACCGACAGGCCGAACAGGGCGGCGTCACCGAAGAAGACTGGCGGCGCATTGACGAACTGCTCCACCAGTCCTGGCGCTCCCTCCATCAAGCGGTCAACCCCTGAAGGGCAATCAGTATTCCTCGTTGTTCGTGAAATAGACCTGCAAGTCCCTCTCGCCGGTGATGAGCCAGCGCCCGCCGTTGTTCGTGAGCGTGAGCTGCTGGCGGACGGAGCCGGTCGCGTGACGAGAGTCCGACTCGAAGTCCCAAGCCTTGTTGAAGGTGGCGGAGGCGCGCGCGCCCGTCGGGTCGGGCGTGATCTGAATGTCGCTGAGGGTCACGTCCATCGAGTCGTAGTGCGCGAAGGCGCGCGAGCGGTCGGAGCGCACCTGCGAGGCCGGGACGTTCTGCTTCGCGTAGTAGGTGTCGAGCGTGTCGGCGTAGTGGCTCATGTGCGCGGCGATGTCGCGCTCGCGCAATGAGGCGGCCCAGCCTTCGAGCGCGTCGGCGACTTCCCTTCTCACCGTCGCCGGGTCGGAAGGCGCGGACGCGGTCGCGCCTCCTTCCTCGAACGACTTGAGAAGGTCGGCGTTGGCGCGGTCGTTCGCCGTGAGCACACGCTCGCTGAAGTCCGCGCGCGGGCGATACCAGGGGCGGCTCTGGAAATAGCTTTGCAGGTCGGGCGACTGAAAGACGCGACCGTAGCGCGCGAAGACGGCGTTGCGCAGGACGCGTAGCTGCGCAGCGGAGAGTCCCGCGAGGTCGTCTCTCGTCAGCAGAGCGCCCGCGACGATCTTCTGCTCGGCGCGCTGCATCGCGTCGGAGGCCGCGAACGCCGGCGCGGCGTTCGCATTCCCCTCACCCGCGTTCACGTTGGCCGCGCTCGCGTTCGTGCTGGTCGCGTTCCTGTTGAAGTTGTTCTGCGCGGGCGTCCGGTTAGTGTTGACGTTGGCGACCGCGCCGCCCCCGCCTCTGCTTCCGAGATAAACCAGGCCGGCCACGCCGAGTATTCCCAGCCCGGCGAGCAGAAGGACGAGCAGGCCGACGACGAGCGGCGCGCGCGACTTGCGCTGTGGCGCGTTGTAAGTCTGCTGCGGCGGGGCCTGCGTGTAGGCGTGCTGCGGGAACGGCTGCGGGTGAGTCTGTGCGGCGTTGCCTGCCGCGGCTGTGTGGCTCGTGTCCGCAGCGACGGCGGGCGGCGGAGGCTCGGACGGCGTGGTCGCAGGCGGCGCAGGCGCTACGGGCGTCGGCGTCAAAGGCGTCGCCTCGACGGGCATCGGCTTGACCGGCGCGGGCTGCGTCGTCGCGGGGAATATCTGGACGGTCGGCTGCTGGTTGAGCTTCGCCGTCGCGGGCGAGAGCGCGGCCTGTATGTCGCGCGCGAACTCGGTGGCGTCGCGCTGCCGCCCTTCGGGGTCTTTCGAGAGCGAGCGCGCGATGGCCTCTTCGAGCGCCGGGGGGACGCGCAGGTCTTGCGGCACGGGCGGCGGCGGCTCGCTGACGTGCTTGAGGATCACGCCGGAAATGTTCGCGGCGGTGAAGGGCGGCGAGCCGGCGAGCATCTCGTAGAGCAGCGCGCCCAGGGAGTACACGTCGGCGCGCGCGTCCAGCGGCTCGCCCTTGCACTGCTCAGGCGACATGTAGTGCGGCGTGCCGACGACCGCGCCCACGTGCGTCAGCGCTCCCTCGGCGGCCATGTCGCGCAGCTTGGCGATGCCGAAGTCCACGACCTTGACGCGCTCCGCCGACTCATCCTCGTCCGGCGGGATGACGATGATGTTGTCCGGCTTGATGTCGCGGTGGACGATGTCGCGGCGGTGGGCCGCGCCGACGCCCGCGCACACGCCGCGCATCAATGCGACGGCGCGCCCCGCCTCCATCCTGCCCTCTCGCCGCAGGAGGTCGCGCAACGACTCGCCGCGGACGAGTTCCATGACGATGTAGGCGAACCCCGCGGGGCCGCGCGCCTCGCCGTAGTCGTGTATGGTCACGACGTTCGGGTGGTTGAGCTGCGCGGCGGCGCGCGCCTCCCGGCGGAAGCGCTCGACGAGCGTCTCGTCATTAACGAACCTCGTGTGCAGGACTTTGACCGCCACCTCGTCGCCGATGAGCACGCGGCGTGCGAGATAGACCGCGCCCATGCCACCCGCGCCGAGCTGCGCGACGATCTCGTACTTGCCGTCGAGCACGCGACCGGCGAGCGGGTCAGCCGCGACGACGGTCGGCGAAGTCGAGTCGGCCTCGGCGCGCTCGACGGTCGGGACGGACTCTGAGAGAGAGTCCGCGCGCCCGCGCACCGTGCGCGACCCGCAGCGCGTGCAGAACTGCGCGCCCTCGCGCAAGGGCTGGTGGCATTGAGGGCAATTCATAGCTCAAAAAAAGAATTTAGGGGAAAAGGGTAAAGGGGTAAAGGGTGAAAAGGGGTTTCGTTCGTCCCCTCTTCCCCCTTACCCCTTTACCCTTTTCCCCTTCTCGTCTTTTGTCCCGTCACGCGGGACTCAAATTAGCCTTATCAACCCTCGACGGCGGCCATGACGCTCGTCGCCTTCTTCTCATAGGCGGCGATGGTCGCGGCATTCTGGCGCTCGACGGCGGTCAGCGCGGCGTCCGTATAGTTCGGGTTGGGCTTGTACCAGTCGAAGCTGGCGAAGTATTTCTGGAGCCACCTGTCTTTGAAGACGCGACCGTGGCGCGCGTAGATTTCGTTGCGGAGCTTGCGCGCGTCTTCGAGGAACATGCCTTCGAGCAGCCCCGGCGTGATCGGCTGCGCGCTCAGGCTGTCCTTGAGCTTGCGCTCGTAGGCGACGATGGTGTCAATGTTCTTCCTCTCGGTGGCTGAAAGCTCCGGCTCGCCCTTGTCGTCGCGCGGGTAGTACCAGGGCTGGCTGTAGAAATACTGCGAGAGCCACTCGGTCTTGAACTGGCGGCCCCGGCGCGCGTAGATTTCGTTTCGCAGGAGACGCAACTCGTAGAGGCTGAGGCCGCGGAGCATGTCCTCGTTGACGAGACGGTTCTCGAACAGCTCCATGTCGCCGGGCGAGATGGCGGCGTGGCGCTGCTGGCGCTGCGCGGCCTCGATGGCCGAGAGGTTGTGCCGCTCGGTCGCGCTGAGGCTGTGCGGGTTGTAGGCGGGGTCGGGCTTGTACCAGTAGCGGTCTTCAAAATACTGTTGGAGCCACGGCTCGCCGTCGAAGCTCTTGCCGTGGATGGCTTCGACCTCGGCGCGCATGACGTGCCACTCTGCCGAAGAGTGCGTGCCGAGTTTCTCCTCGGTCATCTCGCGCGCCTGCCACCAGCGCAGGTCGCCCGGCTCGATCTGGTCGTGCTTGTCTGCTTCAAGCTCGCGTATCAGGTCGAGGTTCGCGCGCTCGGTTTCGTTCAGGGCGGAGTTGCTGAAATTCGGGTCGGGCTTGTACCAGGGTTGATCCTTGAGATACGCCTGTATGTCCCGTTCTTTGAAGACGCGACCGTGGCGACCGAAGACGACGCCGCGCAGGAGCGACAAGTCCGACAGTTCCAAGTCCTTCAACTCGTCGCGCGAGACTTTCTGCTTCGAGAAGTCAACGGCTTCGAACTTCTTGAAGGCGTCCGAGTCCTGCGCGGCGACGGATGCGGCGGCGACGAGGACGAGCGCGAGCGCGGCCAGCGCGCGTCCGAGTTTCGCTGTTGTGTTCGACATGGGGGAACGCTCCTTTAAGCGGGCCTGGCCTCCGGCCTGGGCCGTCAACGAAATCAATTCTTTCTTCCCTGCGTGTTCGTGCGCGTCGGGCCGACGAAGCGCGTGACCCCGTCGGCGATGGCCTCGGCCATGCGTTGCTGCCCGGCCTCGGCCTTGATGAACTGTGCATCCTGCGGGCTGCTGAGGACGACCATCTCGACGGTGACGACCGGCACGTCCGAGAAGATCGAGCCGGTCAGCGCGCCGCCCTGCTCGCGCCCGACCTTCGTCTGCATGTCTGTCCGCACGCCGTTGTCGTTGAGCGCGCCGCCCAAGTCGTCGGCCAACGCGGCGTGGACGGCCTCTGCCGCGCGCCGGCTCTCGTCAATCACGCCCTGCGAAGGGCCGGTCGTCCCGTCCTTGGCGCGACCCTGGCGGTCGGGGTAATAGACGGCGTAGCCGCGCTCCTCGCTGGCGTCGCAGTGGAGGCGAATCATCAGCGCGGCGCGGGCGCGGTTGGCGACGAGCGCGCGGTCTTTGTTCCGCACAAGCTCGTCCTCCGACCCCTTCGTCAGTACGACCGTGTAGCCCCTGGCTTCGAGCAGGTCGCGCAGCTTCGAGGCGACGGCCCAGTCCACGTGCGCCTCGCTCGTCCCGTTCTGGACGTTCTTGCCGCTGGCGACCTCCGAGGGGTGGCCGGGGTCTATGCAGACGACCGTGCGCGCGGGCGCTTCGCCTGCCTTCGGCGCGGGCGTCGGCGTCGCGCTTTTCGAGACGGCCTTTTTGACCTGGGCCGCGGGCGCGCAGAGTTGTAAAGCGAGCAGGAGGACGACGGGTGTCAGCAACTTCATCTTCAGTCTTTGCCGCGCGGCTCTGTTCACGAAAGAGTTTTGATGGTACAAACGCGCCTGTGGAATCCGAACGCCGCCGACCGTGGAGAGGGCGCGACGAATTATTCGACGCCGCCGCACCCGATGTCAAACTTCAAGTCTGAACTTCCGTCGGCGCGCCGGTCGTAAGAGAACGAAGCATGACGAGCCGTTTCATAGACCGACTCTCCATCCGCCGTTCCCCGCCTGGGCTGCCACTCATGCGCCAGTGGTGGGGCAAGCTCCTTTTCATGCACTGGCCCGTCTCCCCGGCGCTCTTGCGCCCGCTCGTCGCGCCGCATCTCTCGATTGACACATACGAGGGGCAAGCCTGGGTCGGCGTCGTGCCGTTCTCGATGTGGGGCGTGCGCCCGTACTTCGGGCCGCCCGTGCCGGGCTTGAACTCTTTCCAGGAGCTGAACGTGCGGACTTACGTGCACTACGACGGCATCCCCGGCGTCTGGTTCCTCTCGATGGACATCAACAGTCCCGTCGCCCGCTGGGGCGCGCGGCAGTTCTTCTTCCTCCCTTACTACGACGCCGAGATGAGCCTCAGGCAGCAGGGGCGGAAGATCATCTACAGCTCGCGCCGCACCTCGAAGGAGACGCCGCCCGCCGACTTCGACGCCGCGTGGACGTTCGGCGAGCCGCTGCCCGCCACCGAGCCGGACTCGCTCGACTTCTTCCTCACCGAACGCTACTGCCTCTACTCGGCCTACAAAGAACAACTCTACCGCTGTCGCATTTTCCACCAGCCCTGGCCGCTCCGGCGCGCCGAAGTCTCGGCCCACGACTCGACGCTCCTCGAAGCGCTCGGCCTCCCCGAACCGACCGGCGACCCGCTCCTGCACTACGCCGAGGAACTCAAGGTTGACATCTGGCCGCTCCGGCGCGTCGTGAAGGGCGCGCGCGCGTCCGCGCTCGAAGCGGCCAACGCCTCGGAATCCCTCGGCTGAAGCGGCGATGATTTTAGCGGCCATCGGCAACGCGATATGGCGGGTCACAATCAGGCGTAGCTCGCGTTTAGAGTTCAGCCTTCAGGCCACTGCTTTGTCAGGCACGTTAAAACGTGAACTCTAAACAGGCAATGCCAGTGGGAGCGTGAGCCGGTCGCTCCGGGCGCGGGGCCTCAAAATTGCTCGTAAACTGCGCCGGAAAAAAGTGCTTGACTCGCCCTCGGCGACTGACCTATTTTCTTACCGCTTTCGCACACACTGACGATTCAAGAGTCGCAAGAGTCGGGGCCTGCTCTTCCCCGCTCAATCTTTGAAAGCCTCGGCGACGCGCATCGAGCATTTCCCGATGCCGTCTCGCACGGTTTCGACCCCTCCGAACGGGACGGGGCGGGCGCTCGGCGAGGCGAAGCCACACCAAGCCCGTCCTCCACGCGGTGCGCAGGCGGCGGGCCACCTGCCTCTCGACACGCGGCCTTGAAGCTTTTCCGAATGCAGTCATCATTCGACGGCCTTTGACAACCAACAGGGACGGTTAGTAATGACACGCTTGCAATTTCGCTCTACGGGTCGCCGACGGCGTTGGGCCGCGCTCTTCGTCGCGCTCTTCCTCCTGCTCCAGACTTCGGCGCTCCCCGCGTTGGCCGCCTCCGCGGGCGCGGACGACGAAGACGCGCCGCCCTCGAAGGCGGAGGAGAACGAGGCGCTCGTCGAGTCGCTCATAAACTTCTTCTTCGGGCAGGCGAAGCCCGCGGCCACCCCGCAGGCGACGCCGCAGCCTTCGCCCGCGCCCACGCAGACGCCCGCCGCTCAGACGCCGCCAGCCGGCGAAGGCGCGGGCAAGGCGGGCGAGTCGAAGAAGGCCGAGTCGAAGCCTTTGCAATACCCCCTGCCCGACTGGACGCCGCTCGGACACGCCGGGAAGAAGACCGTGGAGTCGAAGGACGAGTCGAGCGAGGAGTTCATCCCGATGCCCGACCGCTGGCGCTTCCCCTTCCCGCGCCACAACCGCTACAAGCCGACGATGGAGACGCCGTGGGTGACGGGCAGCACATTCGATCCTTACAACCAGAACGTTTTGAAGGCCGACTATCCGGTCTTCGGCAACCACACGTTCCTCAACCTGAACTTGCAGAGCGCGAGCGCCATCAACCCGCGCGTCGTCTCGGCGGGCGGGCGCAAAGAGCAGTTCTTCACCAACCAGAACTTCGTCATGGGCGCGGAGATTTTCAAGGGCGACACCGTGTTCCAGCCCAAGAGCTGGGCCGTGCGCGTCACGACGGTCGCCAACGTCAACTTCCTCGCCAACAACACGCTCAACCCCTTCGACTCGAAGCGCGGAACCGCGCGCCTCGCCGTCGAGGAGGCGTTCGTCGAGAAGCGCCTCGCCGTCGTCAGCCCGAACTTCGACTTCCTCAGCGTGCGCGTCGGGATGCAGAACCTCAACTCGGACTTCCGAGGCTTCCTCTTCCAGGACAACCAGCTCGGCGTGCGCCTGTTCGGAACTCTGAACTCGAACCGCGACCAGTACAACCTCGCCTACTTCTCGATGCGCCAGCGCGACATCACCTCGCAGCTCCACAGCTTCGACAACCGCCATCAGAACGTCTTCCTCGTGAACTGGTTCCGCCAGGACTTCGGCAAGAAGGGCTACACGGCGCTCTTCAACTTCGTCTTCAACAACGACAATGGCCGCTTCACGGGAGACCGCCACACCTTGAACGTCGCCTACCTCGGCTTTCACGGCGACGGCAAGTGGGGCAAATTGAACGTTGACCACGCCTTCTACTGGGCGCTCGGCCACGACGACTTCAACCGCCTCGCCGCGCGCCCGCAGAGCGTCAACGCGCAGATGGGCGCGTTCGAGGCCGCGATTGACCGCGACTGGGTTCGCTGGCGCGCGTCGTTCTTCTACGCGTCGGGCGACGGGAACTTGAACGACGACAAGGCGACCGGCTTCGACATGATCCAGGACAACCCGAACTTCGCGGGCGGCCCGTTCCAGTTCTGGACGCAGCAGCAGACGGTGGTCGCCGGCCCCGTCGGTTTTTTGAAGAACAAGTTTTCCTTACTCCCGAACCTTCGGAACAAGTTCGACAACCGCTCGAACTTCGTCAATCCGGGGCTGCTGCTCTGGAACATCGGCGCGGACTTGAGGGTGACGCCGAAGCTCAAGATGGTGACGAACCTCTCTTACATCAGGTTCGCGCGCGCCGGGATTCTCCAACAGATCGCGCACGACCCGGCGATTAACGGCGGCGTCGGCACAGACCTGAGCGTCGGCGCGAAGTTCCGCCCGTTCGAGAACGAGAACCTCTTTATCGTCACCGGCGCGGCGGTGCTCTTCCCGCAGGGCGGCTACGGGCGCTTGATACAGAGCACGCGCCCGCTCGTCTCGCCGACCTTCGCCTTCCAGGTGGCGTTCTAGTTAAGACCTTCTTCGGACAAACAACATGAAGACCGTCAGCAATCATCCACGCACGAAGCGGCAGCAGTTGATCAGTCTCTTCGCGGCCCTCGTCGTCTTCGGCGTCGCCGCCTTCGCCCTCTTCCCCGTCCACTCCGCGGGCGTCGCCACGAATGCGACGAAGCCCCCGGAGCAGCCCGCCGCGACCGAGTCAGCCGACGAAGGCGACAACGCCCCGGCAGAGACGGACGTGCACCAAGAGGGCGACAAGCCGCCCGCGCCTTCCGACGGCTGCGTGAAGTGCCACACCGGAGTCGGCGACCCGCACCAGACGAAGCTCAGAAACGGCCCCTCGTGCGTTGACTGTCACGGCGGCAACGGCGCGGCGACGACCAAGAGCGAAGCGCACACGGCCAAGCCGAAGCACCCGGAGAAGTGGCGCAGCTCGGCCAACCCCGAAGAGACCTTCACGCTCCTCAACAACGAGAACTGGGACTGGATTCGCTTCGTCAACCCTTCAGACCTGCGCGTCGCGATGACGACCTGCGGCAAGTGCCACGAGTCTTACATCAAGAGCCTGCAAAAGAGCGCGATGACCAACAGCCCGCAGGTCTATTCGACCGCGCTCTACAACAACGGCTCGCTCCCGACGAAGTACGCGCTCATCGGCGAGAACTACAGCCCTTCGGGCGAGCCGCAGATCGCGCGCACCATCCCGCCGCCCACCGACAAGGAGATACGCGAGAAAGGCATCCTGCCCTACCTCTTCCCCTTCCCGCGTTTCGAGATCGGCCAGCCCCTCTCGGTCGCCTTCTGGCGTCCGTTCGAGCGCGGCGGCGGGCCGAAGTCCGAACTCGGCAACCCGAACGGCCAGGACGTGCCGGGCCAGCCCGACGTGTCTCTCTCGAACCGCGGCTACGGCACGCAGGCACGCGTTGACCCCGTCATCCTCGGCGCGCAGAAGGTTCGTTTGAACGACCCCGTGATGTCCTTCATGGGCACGAACAACGCGCCCGGCGACTACCGCAATTCGGGCTGTGCCGCCTGTCACGTCGTCTATGCGAACGACCGCTCGTACTACAACTCCGGCCCGTATGCACGTTTCGGCAACCGCGGCTACACCGCGCCCGACAACCCCGACCCGAACATCCCGAAGGGCGAGTCGGGCCATCCCTTGGAGCACAAGTTCACCAAGTCAATCCCTTCGAGCCAGTGCATCACCTGCCACGTCCACAACGGCAACGGTTTCATCAACACCTACCTCGGCTACATGTGGTGGGACGAGCAGACCGACGGCGAGTTCATCTATCCCAAGCAGCAGCACAACCCGACGCCCGCAGAGTTGGACAAGGCCGGCAAATTCAACCCGGAAGAGGCCGCCGCGCGCGGCAAGTGGAGCGACCCCGAATTCCTCTTCGAGGTCAGCAAGCTCAACTCGCAGATGCGGCACATGCAGGTCTCGGACTACCACGGCCACGGCTGGATGTTCCGCCGCGCCTACAAGATGGATCGCAAGGGCCAGTTCTTGGACAAGGACGGAGGCGTCATCTCCTACGACGACCCAGACCTCTACGAGCACGACAACAAGCCCGGCAAGGCCGTCCACCTCAAAGACATCCACCTTGAGAAGGGCATGCACTGCGTTGACTGCCACTACTCGCAGGACATGCACGGCACGGGCAAAATCTACGGCGACCGCCGCGCCGTCATCGAGGTCGCGTGCGAGGACTGCCACGGGACGGTCGCGAAGCGCGTCACGGCCACGACGATTCGCACCTCCGGCTTCGGCGCTCCCGACGGCGGCAACTCGATGAACCACCCGGCGCGCGGCAACCCCTTCAACCGCGCTCGCTTCGTCGAGCGCGACGGCAAGCTCTTCCAGCGCTCGATGGTCGAGCAGAACGACCCCGCCACGGGCAAGATTATGGAGTGGGAAGTGACGCAGGTGTTGGACACCATCACGCCCGGCAACCCGCACTACAACCCGAAGTCGGCGCGCGCCAAGACCATCATGCGCGACAACGAGACGTGGGGGGCCGTGCCCGCGGACGCCAAGCAGCTCGCGCACGACAACTCGCGCGTCTCCTGCGTCGCCTGCCACTCGTCCTGGGTGACGAACTGCTGGGGCTGTCACCTCTCGGCTGCCGTCAACACCAAGAAGCCGATGCTCCACGAGGAGGGCGACGAGTCGCAGGTCTATCCTTCTTACAACCCGCAGGTCTTGCGCACCGACGGCTACATGCTCGGCATTGACGGCTCGGTGCAAGGCCACAAGGTCATGCCCGTCCGCTCTTCGAGCGCCGTCACGGTGAGCGTCACGGACGGCACGCGCGGCGTCGCCGTCAACCACGCGCCGACCATCTCTTCTGCCGGGTACAACGGCAACGCCTTCAACACGCACCCGCCGCACACGGTGCGCGCCACCGAGACGAAGGGCTGCACCGACTGCCACGTCTCGAAGAACAACGACAACAACTCCTGGATGGCCTCCGTCCTCATGCTCGGCTCCAATCAGGTCAACTTCATGGGCCGCTACATCTACGTCGCCGAGGGCAAGGACGGACTCTCCGCGACGATGGTCGCCGAGCAGACCGAGCCGCAGGCCGTCTTCGGCAGTCACCTCCACCAGATCGCCTACCCCGACTGGTTCGCCAAACACCAGGCGCGCGGCGGCAAGCTTGAAGAGAACTACGCGCACCGCGGCTCTGAAATAAATCAGGTGCAGCAGTACGGCGAATTCCTTCTCGCCGCCGCCGGAAAGAACGGCTTCGTCGTTTACGACATCGCCAACGTCGCCGACAAGGACTTCAGCCAGCGCATCGTTGACTCGCCCTTCTCGCGCATCGGCCAGAAGCTCTACGTCCGCACGAAGGACGCGACCGGAGTGGCCGTCGGCTCGCCTGCCCCGCTCGACCCGCGCCGCAACCCCGGCCAGACCGAAGACCAACGGAAGTGGCTTGAGCTGAACGAGGAGCAGCCCGTCGCGCCGCTCTACGGCTACGCCTTCATCTCCGACCGTCAGGAGGGACTCGTCACCGTCAACATCGAGACGCTCACCGACGGCGTCAACACCAACAACCATCTGAAGCGCGGCGCGACCTACAACCCTGAAGGGCGTCTGACGAACGCGCGCAACGTCCAGATAGTCGGCAACTACGCATACATTCTGACCGACCACGCCCTTGAAGTGGTCAACATCTCAGACCCCTTGAACCCGCGCTGGGCGAGCGAGGTCGCTCTGCACGACCCGCGCTCGCTCGCCGTGCAGTTCCGTTACTGCTTCCTGACGGACGCCGAAGGCATGAAGGTGCTCGACGTGACCGACCTCGAACACCCGCAGCCCGTCGCGGGCGCGACCGTGCCTCTGCACAACGCGCAGGGCATCTATCTGGCGCGCGAGTACGCCTACGTCGGCGACGGCGTGGACGGCCTCGCCATCGTGGACATCGAGCGCCCGGAGCAGCCCAAGCTCGACCAGCTCTTCAACGACGGCGGCAAGATGAACGACACGCGCGACGCCAAGCTCGGCATGGCCTACGCCAGCCTCATCGCCTACGTCGCCGACGGCAAGAACGGCCTGAAGGTCGTCGAGCTGACGAACCCGAACAGCGTGCCCGGAAACCTCGGCTACAGCCCCCGGCCCGCGCCGCGAGTCGTCGCCTACTATCCGACGAAGGGGCCTGCCGCGCAGGTCTCCGAGGGCTACCGCCGCGACCGCGCGGTTGACGAGAGCGGAAACCAGGTCGCCATCTTCGGTCGCCGCGGCGCGCGCCCCTTCAACCTCGAAGAGCAGCGCCGCATGTACCTCCACGACGGCAAGCTCTACACCGTCACGGACGAGCCGGGCCAGCCCACCGCCGGCAAGACCGCGCAGGCAGGCACTTGGATTCAGTCGCTCTCGAAGCTCTTCGGCTTTAGCTTCGGATGGCTCGGCCTCGCCGCCGTCTTCCCCGCCGCCCTCGTCTGGCAGCGGAAGCGACGCGTGCGCAAATAACGACGCGTCAATCCGCAAACATGAAGCGGCGCGGCTGAAGTGTTTCAGCCGCGCCGCTTCCCTCTTTCCGCGAACGGCACGACGCGTTTCAGAACCACGAGCGGCGCGAGCGGGTCATGTCATCGTAAAGTCGAACCCGCTCGCTACCGCTCGCGGTTCTGACTGTTTCGTCGGCCTCGTTGCTAGACTTTCAAACATCAATACTTTAATCTCACTTGCTCATAACAACGCCGCCGGGGTGGCGTAATTGGCAGCCGCGAAGGTCTTAGGAGCCTTTGCCGAAAGGCGTGCGGGTTCGAGTCCCGCCCCCGGCATCATTCAAGAAACGATGAATGCGGAATGATGAATGATGAATGAGAAGCAGGCCGGTCTTTAATTCATCATTCATCATTCCGCATTCATCATTTCTTTACGAGAGGCGGGATTCGTGTTTATGAAGACTGAAGTGGTTGACACGTCCGAGACGCGCAAGGAGATCAAGATCGAGATCGGGGCCGACGAGGTGCGCGCCGAGTTCGACCGCGTGGCCGAGGAGTACGCGCGCGCCGTGAACGTGCCCGGCTTCCGCAAGGGGCACGCGCCCGTCGCGGTCGTGCGGACGCGCTACAAGAAGGACATACAGGGCGACGTGCTCAAGCGGCTCGTCCCCGAAGCGGTCGAGCGGGCCATCACGGAGAGCGGCCTCGAAGTCATCGGCCAGCCCGACGTGCACCTCGACAACGAAGGGCTAGAGAAGTTCGGGCAGGAGGCGATCTCCCTGCACGCGCACGTCGAGGTGATGCCAGAGGTGACGCTCGGCGAGTACCGCGGGCTAGAGGCCGCGCGCCGCACCCGCCCCGTGGACGAAGAGGCGGTCGAGCGCGTCATCGAAAATCTGCGCGAGGCTTCGGCGTCGCTCCAGCCCGTCGAAGACCGCCCCTCGCAGGAAGGCGACACGGTGACGGCAGACATACAGGGCCGTTACGTCGAGCCTCCGTCGGACGAGGACATCAACGTCGCTGACGTTGACGTGGTGCTCGGCGGCGAGGGCGTGCTGCCCGCCTTCAACGAGAACCTGACGGGCGTGCGCGCCGACGAGGTGAAGACCTTTACCATCGAGTACCCGGCGGACTTTAACGCCGAAGGGTTGGCGGGCAAGACCATCGAGTACACGGCGACCGTCTCGGCGGTGCGCCGCAAGGAAGTGCCGGAGCTTGACGACGAGTGGGTGAAGAGTCTGGGCGAGGACGGCGTCGAGACGGTCGAACGTTTGCGCGAGCGCGTGCGCGAGAACCTGTCCAGATCAGCCGAGCACGAGTCGGAGCACCGGCTGCGCGACGAGGTTCTGGGCCGGCTCGTCGAGCAGCACCGCTTCGAAGTGCCGGAGACAATCGTCTCGTACCAGGCGAACCAGATTCTCCAGTCCATGTTCCGCGACATGATCGCGCGGGGGCTTGACCCGCGCCGGGAGGAGATCAACTGGGAGGCGATGCGCGACGTTGTGCGCGAGCGCGCGGGCGACGACGTGCGCGGCTCTCTGCTGTTGGAGCGAGTGGCCGAGGCCGAGAATATCGAGGTCTCGGACGAGGAGGTCGAGGCCGAGATTCAAGTGATGGCCGAAGGCTCGCGGCAGTCGGTTGAGCAGGTGCGGGCCGCCTTGACAAAGCAGGGGGGCGAACGTAGCATCGCCGACAGGTTGCGCAACCGCAAGGCGCTCGACTTCCTCGTCCAAAACGCGAACGTGCGCGAAGAAGAATGGCGCGACGAGGGATTTGAAATTTCAAATGAGAGTTTGGAGTTTCGGGTCTCCAATTTTGGTTTGAGGGGCAACTCTCGCCGCCCGTCTCCCCGGCGGCGGGAAGTTTTTCGAGAGAAGTTTCGGAGAGGTTAAAGATGACTCGCATTCCAAGTCTCGTCGAAGAGTTCACGCAGACGCCGCGGCAGTACATTCCCAACCCGACCGTCTTCGAGCAGACGCCGCGCGGCGAGCGCTACTCGGACGTTTACTCGCGGCTCCTGCGCGACAACATAGTTTTCTTGGGCACGCCGATTGACGATACGGTCGCCAACCTCATCATCGCGCAGCTCCTCTTCCTCGAAGCCGAAGACCCGGAGAAGGACATCAACCTCTACATCAACTCTCCGGGCGGCTCGATCACCGCGGGCATGGCGATCTACGACACGATGCAGTTCATACGCCCCGACGTGGTGACGATCTGCCTGGGCCAGTGCGCCTCGATGGGCGCGCTCTTGCTCGCCGCGGGCAGCAAGGGCAAGCGGTTCGCGCTGCCGAACTCGCGCATCCTCATCCACCAGCCCTCGGTCTCCGGCATCGGCGGCCAAGCCACAGACATCCGCATCCAGGCCGAAGAAATCTTGCGCATGCGCGAGGTCACGTCGCAGATTCTCTCCAAGCACACGGGCCAGCCCTACGAGGCCATCGAGAAGGACGTGGAGCGCGACCGCATCATGTCGGCCATGCAGGCCAAAGAATACGGCCTCATTGACGAGGTCATCACGCACCGGCAGTAGCCGCGGCGGGACTCGCGAGAACGAGCGCCCCTGCCTCACGGATGCGCCGCGGCGCCCGTTCTGTGATACATTAAAAAGCGGAGCCGGGCGCGGGAGAGCGCGCCGGGCGTTGACATCCCTCGGCATTCGTCGTAGAAGACTTGCTGCAGCGCGCGCCGCGCGTGCTCTGAACCCCTCAGATTTCACCCGTTAGTCGGACGCAAAAGTTCCGCCCCCGAAAAACCTATGGTACGCCGAACTGATGACACTTTGCGCTGCTCGTTCTGCGGCAAGTCGCAGAACGAAGTCAAGAAGCTGATCGCCGGCCCCACGGTCTATATCTGCAACGAGTGCATTGACATCTGCAACGAGATCATCACCGACGACCAGCAGGCCGAGGCCGTCGCCTCGCGCCCGCCGCTTCCGAAGCCAGCCGAAATCAAGTCGTTCCTCGACGAGTACGTCATCGGGCAGGAGGAGACTAAAAAGCGCCTCGCGGTCGCCGTCTATCAGCACTACAAGCGCATTGAGCTGACGCGCCGACGCTCGGACGTTGAGATTCAGAAGTCCAACATCCTGCTCATCGGCCCGACGGGCACGGGCAAGACGCTCTTGGCGCAGACGCTCGCGCGCATGCTCTCCGTCCCCTTCACCATCGTTGACGCGACGACCCTGACCGAGGCCGGCTACGTCGGCGAGGACGTTGAGAACATCATCCTCAAACTCTTGCAGGCCGCCAACGGCGACGTGGAGCGCGCGCAGCAGGGCATCATCTACATTGACGAGGTTGACAAAATCTGCCGCAAGGACGAGAACCCGTCCATCACGCGCGACGTTTCGGGCGAGGGCGTGCAGCAGGCCTTGTTGAAGATTTTGGAAGGCACGGTCGCCAACGTCCCGCCGCAGGGGGGCCGCAAGCACCCGCACCAGGAGTTCTTCCCCGTTGACACGACCAACATCCTCTTCCTCTGCGGCGGCGCGTTCGTCGGGCTGGAGAAGGTCGTCGAGCGCCGCATGCGCAACAAGTCGCTCGGCTTCCACGCGCAGGTCAAATCTTCGGGCACTCGCTACTCGGAGGCGCTCGCCGCCGTGCAGCCCGAAGACCTCGTCAAGTACGGACTGATCCCGGAGTTCGTCGGGCGTTTGCCCGTCACGGGCGTGCTGCACGAACTCGACGAGGCCGCGCTCATGCGGATACTCACCGAACCGAAGAACGCGCTCATCAAGCAGTACCAGAAGAAGTTCGAGTACGACAACGTCAAGCTCCGCTTCACCGAGGACGCACTCAAAGCCATCGCGCACCAGGCTGTCGAGCGCAAGGTCGGCGCGCGCGGCCTGATGATGATCATGGAGGAGCTGCTCTTGGACGCCATGTACACGATGCCCTCGCAGAAGCGCATCAAGGAGTTCGCCATCACCCGCGAGATGGTCGAACGCCGCCGCGCCCTGCCCGGCGAGCTTCTCACGGGCGTTGACGAGGCGGCCTGACTCAAAGGCGAAAGTAAAAAGGCGAAGGGCAAAAGAGAGGGCCGTTCCACTTCTTTTGCCCTTCGCCTTTTTACTTTCGCCTCCCCTGTGGCGCGGTCGCGCGAAATGTTTTAGAATTGAGTTCGACAGGGACGCGGCGAGTCGGGCGCGAATGGCTCGCCCTTTGTTCCTTCAACAGGTCTTCGGAGAACAGCCCTTTTACAGTTATGGAAGAATATTCTGACCGCACACCCGTTGACATCCTCCGGCTACCGATGGTGCCGATCCGCGATGTCGTCATCTTCCCTTTCACGAAGGTCGCCTTCAAGATCGGGCGGCCCGGCTCGGTGCGCGCGCTCGAAGAGGCGCTCGCCGCCGACCGCACCATCTTCCTAGCCACCCAGCACGACGCCTCGATTGACGAACCCGCGCCCGAACAGATTTACTCGGTCGGCACAATCGCGCGCATACTCCAGGCCCAGCGCCAGGAGAACGGGCAGACCAAGGTCGTCGTCGAGGGGCGCGAGCGCGCAACCACGATCCGCGTTGATAACGACAACGGCGCGTTCACCGCGACCGTGCGGCGCGCGCCCACGGCCAGCGAGACGGGGCCGCGCATTGACGCGCTCATACAGCGCACGGGCCAGCTCATCGAGCAGCACATACGACTCGCGCCGGAGATGCAGACCGACGCGCTGCAAACGGCGCTCCGCAACACGGACGCCTCGCACCTCGCCGACGCGCTCGCCTCGCAACTGAAAATCTCGGTCGAGGACAAGCAGGGCCTCTTAGAAATCTTCTCCGCCTTCGGGCGGTTGCAGCGGCTCGTCGAGTTGTTGGAAGTCGAGGTTGACAAACGGCAACTCGACCGAACCATCCAGGCGCGCGTCAAGCGGCAGATGGAGAAGGCGCAGAAGGAGTATTACCTCAACGAGCAGATCAAGGCCATCCACAAGGAGCTGGGGCGCAAGGACGAGAAGGCCGAGATGGAAGACCTGCGCAAGCGCATCGAAGAGGCCGGCATGACCGAGGAGGCGAAGGAGAAGGCCATGCAGGAACTCCACCGCCTCGAAGCCATGCCGCCGATGTCAGCCGAAGGCACGGTCTCGCGCACCTACATTGACTGGCTCCTCAGCGTGCCCTGGAAGCAGAAGACGAAAGAGATTCGCGACATCACGAAGGCCGAGGAGGTCTTGAACGAGGATCACTACGGCCTTGAGAAAATCAAAGACCGCATCCTCGAACACTTGGCCGTCCGCCAGTTGGTGAAGAGTCCGAAAGGCTCCATCCTCTGCTTCGTCGGCCCGCCGGGCGTCGGCAAGACTTCTCTGGGCAAGTCAATCGCGCGCGCCACGGGGAGGAAGTTCGTGCGCCTCTCTCTGGGCGGCGTGCGCGACGAGGCCGAGATTCGCGGCCACCGGCGCACCTACATCGGCGCTCTGCCCGGTCAGATCATCCAGATGATGAAGAAGGCGGGGATGGTGAACCCGGTCATCCTCCTCGACGAGGTTGACAAGCTCGGCGCGGACTTCCGCGGCGACCCGTCGGCGGCGCTCCTCGAAGTCTTAGACCCCGAACAGAACAACACGTTCCAGGATCACTACCTCGACGTGGAGTACGACCTCTCCAAGGTCTTCTTCATCGCGACGGCGAACGTTTTGCACACGATCCCGCCCGCGCTGCAAGACCGCCTCGAAATCCTCCGGCTCTCAGGCTACACCGAGCGCGAGAAGCTGGAGATCGCCAAGCGCCACCTCGTCAGGAAGCAGGCCGAGGGCGCGGGCCTGCGCGCCGAGCAGGTCGAGTTCACGGACGCGGGGCTGCTCGAAATCATCCGCCGCTACACGCGCGAGGCCGGCGTGCGCAACTGCGAGCGCGAGATCGGCTCGTGCTGCCGCAAGGCCGCGCGCAAGCTGGTCGCCGAAGGCGCGGGCGGAGAGTTCAAGATGGTCATCACGCCCGAAGTCGTCCGCGAGATGCTCGGCCCCATCAGGTTCCGGCAGGCCGACATGGCCGCCGAGAGCGAGATCGGGCTGGCGCTCGGCCTCGCGTGGACTGAGGTCGGCGGCGAGGTCTTGCAAATCGAGGCGACGCTCACGAACGGGCGGGGCGGCGTCAGGCTCACGGGCAAGCTCGGCGAGGTCATGCAGGAGTCGGCGCAGGCCGCGCTGACCTGCATCAAGGCCCGCGCCGAGCGCCTGGGGATGAACCTCGAATTCATACGCAAGCGCGACCTCCACGTGCACATCCCCGAAGGCGCCATCCCGAAGGACGGCCCCTCGGCGGGCGTGACGATGGCGACGGCGATGGCGTCGGCTTTGACGCGCGTGCGCGTCCGCCGCGACGTAGCGATGACGGGCGAGATAACGCTTCGCGGTCGCGTGCTCCCCGTCGGCGGCATCAAGGAGAAGCTGCTCGCGGCCCACCGCGTCGGCGTCTCGACGGTGCTCATCCCGAAGGACAACGAGAAAGACCTGGAGGACTTGCCCGAAGAGGTGAGGGCCGACATGGCCGTCCAGCTCGTCGAGACGATTGACGAGGTGCTTTCGCTCGCGCTCGAAGACTCGTGCCCCGCGGACGCGGGCGCGCCGACCGAGGCCGCGGCCCCGCCCGTCTGGACGACGGAGCAGCCGTCCGCCGGCAGCACGCAGACTTTATCTGAGTGAAATAGAAAAGAGGTTCAGAGTTCAAGCTAAAGCTTGAACTCTGAACTCTGCTTTCATTGCAATCCATATAATTTCATCCGCGTGCGGTTGACAGCCGGAGCGTCACGCCTGTAAAGTTCGCTTTCCCGGCGTCTCATTCCAGCAGGCAGCATCGAGGCATTTGAGGAATCCCGGCTGTTCCCTCGCGTTCCTTTGCCGCCTCGGCCCGCAAGACTCGCCAGAAACGAATCGCCGTTCCGCAATCAATTCCCGAAGGAGACATTCAATGACGGACAAAGCCAAAAGCGCCGAGCTGATAATGAAGCTCTACGACCTGCGCCGCGAGGAGGTCATGCGCCAGGCGCGCAACTGGTTCTTCGGCTTCAACCCCGAAAGCATCGAAGACATCCAGCGTGCCGGGATGGGCGAGCACAGCGCGTATTACCGCATGGTCACGACCTACTGGGACATGGCCTGCTCGTTCGTCAACCACGGCGCGATTGACGCCGAGATGTTCGCGGACGCGACGGGCGAGCAGGTGCTCGTCTTCACCAAGATTCAGCCCTTCCTCGAACAGCTCCGCGCGACCATAAGCCCGGCCTATATGCAGCACCTCGAAAAGCAGGTCATGAGTATGCCCGGCGCGGAAGAGCGCATCGCGCGTGTGCGCGAGATGTTGAAACGCTTCGCGCAGGCGCGCGCCGCCGCCTCTTCAGAACAGACCGGGGCGGATGCCGCCAACGCTTGAAAGTCTGGGGTCTGGAGTCCGAAGTCTGAAGTCAGGACAGAGCACGAGGGCCGTCTGGTTTTGACTCCACATTCCACACTCCCGACTTCGGACTTATGAAAGTCAACAGCGCGAAGTTCGTCCTGAGCGCGTTTGAGGAGTCGCAGTGGCCGCGCGACCGCCGGCCCGAAGTCGCCTTCATGGGGCGCTCGAACGTGGGCAAGTCGAGCATGATTAACTCGCTGCTGCGCGTCAAAGGTCTGGCGCGCACCTCTTCGACGCCGGGGCGGACGCAGAGCTTGAACTTCTTTTTGATAAACGAGCGTTTCTATTTCGTTGACCTGCCGGGCTACGGTTTCGCGCGCGCGCCGCGCGAGGTGCGCGAGTCGTGGGGGGACCTGGTCGCCGATTACCTTGCCAAGCGCGACTCGCTTGTGCTATCAATTCATATCGTAGACTCGCGTCACGAACCCACGACATTGGACTTGCAGCTCCGCGAATGGCTCCTCGCCAACGGGAAGCCTTTCCTGACGGTCGCTACCAAGTCTGATAAGCTCTCGCAGAACGAGTCGCACAAAAACCTCGCGCGCGCCCGAAAAGTTTTGGACGCCGTGGGACGTGGCGCAGGCGGAGAGCTTCTGGCTTACTCCGCCACGACCGGACGAGGGCGCGAACGCGTCTGGCACGCTATCGAAGAGGCAGTGGCCGCCTCACAATCCCCCTCTTGAGTATTGAAATCGTCGAAAGTTTTTTGGCGCAACTGCGCGGGCGCTGCCGTCATCCAAACGAGTACGGTGAAACCCGCTACGGTCTTAAGAGGTCAACTCGGACGCACAGGTGTTTGCTTCGTGTGGACGTGAGACCGCCCGCGCCGCACGACACGGTAGCAGTTCCCTTCCACGAGCGCGTCTTTGCGAAGCGCGCCTTGAGAGGCAACATTCCCGACACGTTATCGGCAATAATTTCAACCACATTCCAAACGCACGACGGAGGCGCGGCCCCCGCTTCACGCGGGCCACACGCGCCGGAGATTGATTTGAAAGCGCACCCCCGCGGGTGCTGAACGAGAGAAAACCTGAAATGTCACGAGAACGCACAACACGCACAACACGCACCAGCCGCGTCAGCACGAACGGCGCGGCAGACAGGGACGCTGGCAAGTCCGCAGCCGCCACCGCCGACATCCTGCCCGACATCGAGGCGGAGGCCGACGTGTACGAGGCCGCCGACGAGGCGTCCAACTTCCGCGAGGGCGGCGGCGAGACCTTCAACCTCGCCACGCTCAAGGAGATGTCAATCTCCAACCTGACGCAGATCGCCAAAAGCCTCGACGTGCCCGGCGCGACGGGGATGCGCAAGCAGGAACTCATCTTCAAAGTCCTCGCCGCGCAGACCGAAAAGAGCGGTCTCATCTTCTCGGAGGGCGTCCTGGAAACCTTGCCCGACGGCTTCGGCTTCCTGCGCGCGCCCGAGTACAACTACCTGCCCGGCCCCGACGACATCTACGTCAGCCCTTCGCAGATCAGGAAGTTCGACCTGCGCACGGGCGACACCGTGTCGGGTCAGATTCGCCCGCCCAAGGAGGGCGAGCGCTACTTCGCGCTCATCAAGGTCGAGGCCATCAACTTCGAGGCCCCCGACATGGCGCGCGAGAAGGTCTTCTTCGACAACCTGACGCCTCTCTACCCGGAGGAGCAGCTCAGGATGGAGACCGCGTCGGAGGGCATCGTCGGTCGCGTGATTGACCTCGTCACGCCGCTCGGCAAGGGACAGCGCGGCCTGATCGTCGCGCCGCCGCGCACCGGCAAGACGATGATGCTCCAGGCCATCGCCAACTCGGTCTCGCAGAACCACCCGGAGGTGACGCTCATCGTGCTCCTCATTGACGAGCGCCCCGAAGAGGTCACGGACATGCAGCGCTCCGTCCAGGGCGAGGTCATCTCCTCGACCTTCGACGAGCCGCCGACGCGCCACGTCCAGGTCGCCGACATGGTCATCGAGAAGGCCAAGCGCCTCGTCGAGCACAAGCGCGACGTGGTCATCCTGCTCGACTCTCTGACGCGTCTGGCGCGCGCGCACAACGCGGTCGTCCCGCCGTCGGGCAAGATTCTCTCCGGCGGTATTGACGCCAATGCCCTCCAGCGCCCGAAGCGCTTCTTCGGCGCGGCGCGCAACATCGAGGAGGGCGGAAGCTTAACGATCATCGCCACCGCACTCATTGACACCGGCTCGCGCATGGACGACGTGATCTTCGAGGAGTTCAAGGGCACGGGCAACTCGGAAATCCACCTCGACCGACGCCTCTCCGACAAGCGTCTGTTCCCCGCGATTGACCTCCAGCGTTCGGGGACGCGCAAAGAGGAACTGCTCATCTCGAAGGAAGACCTCAACCGCATCTGGGTCATGCGCCGGGTCTTGAACCCGCTCTCGCCCGTCGAGCAGATGGAGGTCGTCCTCGAACGCCTCGGCAAGACCAAGAGCAACTCCGAGTTCCTCGCGTCAATGCAGAGCTAAGAGCCGTGAACCGTAAACCGTAAACCGTGACAAGTGAAGAACAGTTTTTTCTTGTCACGGTTTACGGTTCACGGTTCACGGCTTTTCCCCTTTCTTGACAAAAACAGCGCGGCTTCGCATAGTATTCCTAGTTCTAGCAGTTAAGTTTGCGTCCGTCTTTTGCGTCTCCTCTGGGGGCGTGGTGTCGGTAAAAGGCTCCGTTGCGCATCGCTTTTCTGTCGTCTGAGGCTGTGCCTTTCGCCAAGACCGGCGGGCTGGGCGACGTGGCGGGCGCGCTTCCCAAAGCGCTGGCGGAAGAGGGCATTGACGTTTCGCTCATCCACCCGCTCTACGACACGACGGACAGGCATCTGCTGCGCGAACAGGTCTTTGATAACCTTGAGGTGGACTGGCTCGGGCATCGCCGCAGGGTCTCCGTCTGGCTGAGCGAGGCGGCGGGCGCGCCCGCGTTTCTGATTGACGCGCCGGAGTATTTCTCGCGCGGTCGTGTTTACGGCGAAGGGGACGACCACTACCGCTTCGCCTTCTTCAGCAAGGCCGCGCTCTCCCTCCTGGGCCGGCTCGGCCAAGCGCCCGACGCGGTTCACGGCAACGACTGGCCCTGCGGCTTCGCCGTCGCTTGGCTCCGGGCGGGGCGCGCGTGGGGAGGATTCCTCGCGCGGACGCGGACGCTGCTCTCGATTCACAACCTCGCCTACCAGGGACTGTTCGACGCGAACGACCTCTGGCGCATCGGCTACCGCCACGGCGAGGAGATGAACGTCTTCATGTCGAACGGCGCGGCCTCTTCGCTGAAGGCCGGCCTGATGACCTCGGACGCCATCTCGACCGTCAGCCGCCGCTACTCCTTCGAGATTCAGGGGCCGGAGCAAGGGCACGGCCTCGACTGGCTTCTGCGCCAGCGACAGGACAGGCTCATCGGCATCACGAACGGCGTTGACTACGACGTGTGGAACCCCGCGACGGACAGGCACCTCGCGGCGCACTTCTCGGCGGACGACCTGCGCGGCAAGCGCGCCTGCAAGCTCGACCTGCTGCGGCGCTTCGGCCTGCCGGAGGAGCTTGACCGCCCGGTCATCGCGACCATCTCGCGCCTCGTCGCGCAGAAGGGTTACGACCTCATCGAGCAGGCCGCCGGGCAGATTCTGGAGGCGGGTGCGTTCTTCATCGCGCTGGGTTCGGGCGAGAGCCGCTACGAGAATTTCTTGCAGGCGCTGAAGGATCACGCGCCCCGCCGCGTCGCCGTCTATAAGGGCTTCAACGAGCCGCTGGCCCACCAGATCGAGGCCGGGGCCGACATCTTCCTGATGCCCTCGCTCTACGAGCCGTGCGGCCTGAACCAGATGTACTCGATGCGCTACGGCACCGTCCCCGTGGTGCGCGCCACGGGCGGCCTAGACGACACGGTCGAGCAGTTCGACCCCGCGACGGGCGAGGGCACGGGCTTCAAGTTCGAGCACTACTCGGCGCAGGCCCTTTCGGACAAGATACGCGAGGCGCTCGTCTGGTACGCGCGGCCCGCGGCGTGGCGCAGGATTCAGCGGAACGGGATGAGAGTTGACAACTCGTGGCAGGCCGCCGCGCGCAAGTACGTGAGGGTCTATCACGCGCTGTTCGACCTGTAATATCCGGTCGCGGGGCGAAGGAGGTTCGGAGTTCAAGCTTTAGCTTGCCGTCGCCGCGCCAAAGAGCAAGCTAAAGCTTGAACTCCGAACCCTCCCCGTCGAAATCCGGTGCAGGTCGCCCGCGGGCAACCGTTATTCATCAAAAGGTTGCGGGTCGAAAATTTATTATTCAACTCGCAGTGATCGAGGCAATCGGAGGAGATTTAAAGCATGAGTGAACACGTCAAGGATGTGAGCGACAGCAGTTTCGAGTCGGACGTTTTGAAGTCCGACAGGCCCGTGCTCGTGGACTTCTGGGCGCAGTGGTGCGCGCCGTGCCGCATGCTCGCGCCGACGGTCGAGGCCGTCGCCGAGAAGTACGCCGGGAGCGCCACGGTCGTCAAGTTGAACGTGGACGACAACCCGGCAGTCTCGCAGCGCTACGGCATCAAGGGCATCCCGACGCTCATCCTCTTCAAGGACGGCAAGGAGGAGGAGCGCATCGTCGGCGCGACCTCGAAGGAGGGCATCGCGCGCATGATTGACAAGCACGTCAGCAGCGGCGCGGCCAGCGCCTGAAATCCGCCGACGGGCGCGCGGCGCGAGCGTTGTTTTCAGTAGAAACGCGCGTGTCCTTTCATGTGCCTGACTGAGAGCCGGCAGTGGTCGGCCACGCTTTCCGGTTCGCGCGCCCCGTCGGCGGCGCGGGCCACGGCGGGTCAGTCGCGACTGATGAAACCAACCCCAGCCAGACGCGCCGCGCAGCGCCGCTCGTTCGAGGAGCGCTTGACCGCCAAGCGCGCGCGCGCCGTCGAGGACGCCAAGTTCCGCGCGCGGCAGGCGCAAGGGAAGCTCCGCCGCTTCGTCCGCATACGCTTCCGCCGCGAGGAGGTCGTCGAGGCGCTCGCGCTCCGGCGCGGCGACTGCAACCGCTGCGGCGCGTGCTGCGAGATACTTTTCAAGTGCCCGTTCCTCAAGAAGCACCGCGACGGCACGACCTCCTGCGGCATCTACGAAGACCGGCCCTCGCAGTGCCGCCTCTTCCCCCTCGACCGCCGCGACCTCGCAGAGGTGCGCGGCACGTGCAGCTTCTACTTCATCGAGAAGCCCATCAAGCTGGAAAAGGCCAGTTGAATTTTTGATTTGCGATTTTTGATTTTTGATTTCCGCGGGATGGCGGCGCAGCCTTCTCCGGCAAATCAAAAATCGCAAATCAAAAATCGCAAATGCTTATGTCGAGAGTCGTAGTCATCATCGGCGCGCAGTGGGGCGACGAGGGCAAGGGCAAGGTCGTTGACCTCCTGGCCGAGCGCTTCGACGTGGTGGCGCGCTACCAGGGCGGGCACAACGCGGGCCACTCCGTCAAAGTCGGCGAGAAGGCTTACGCGCTGCACCTCATCCCTTCGGGCATCATCCATCCGGGCAAGACCTGTGTGCTCGGCAACGGGATGGTCATTGACCCCATCGCCTTCTTCGCCGAGGCCGACCGCCTCTCTGCCCAGGGGCTTCAGGTCACGCCCGAACGTGTGAAGGTCAGCGCGCGCGCGCATCTCATACTCCCCTACCACCGCGCCCTCGACCACACGAGCGAGGAGCGGCTCGGCAACGAGAAGGTCGGCACGACCCTGCGCGGCATCGGCCCCGCCTACGAAGACAAGGCCGGACGCCGCGGCATACGCGTCGCCGACGCCGTCAACCCGGAGCTGCTGCGCTCGCGCATCGAGCGCAACATCGAGGACGCGAACCTCGTCATTCGGCGCTACCGCGGAACGACCTTGGACGCCAAACAGGTCTTCGAGGAGATCGCCCCGCTCGCCGAGCGCCTCGAACCGTTCATCACGGACACGACCGCTTATCTTAACAACGCCTTGCGCGAAGGCCGCTCCGTCTTAGTCGAAGGCGCGCAGGCGACGCTCCTCGACGTAGATCACGGCACTTACCCTTTCGTCACCTCTTCGAGCACCACGTCGGGCGGCGCGTGCGCCGGACTCGGCCTCGCGCCGCAGAAGATCAGCGGCGTGCTCGGCATCGTCCGCACCTACACGACGCGCGTCGGCGAAGGCCCCTTTCCGACCGAGATGTTGGAAGGCGAGGCCGAGATCGGCCAACTGATACGCGAGCGCGGACACGAGTACGGCGTCTCGACCGGAAGGCCACGCCGCTGCGGCTGGTTCGACGCCTTCGCCACGCGCTACGCCGCCGAGATCAACGGCTTCGACTCGGTCGCGCTCACCAAGCTCGACATCCTCGACACGCTCGACGAGATCAAGGTCTGCACCGGCTACCGCCTGCGCGGACGCGCGTGCGAGTCGTTCCCCGCCGTCTCGCAGGAGCTGCGCGAGGTCGAACCCGTTTACGAGACGCTGCCCGGCTGGAAGTCTTCGACCGAGGGCGTCACGGAGTTGGACAAGTTGCCCGCGGCGGCGCGCGACTACGTCCGTTTCATCTCCGAACGGATCGGCGTCGCCGTCGGCCTCGTCTCGACCGGCCCCGAACGCGGCCAGACCATCCTCGTCCGCGACTCCGCGCTCGACCAGTGGCTCAACCCCTGAGCGTCGGGCGGCCCGGCGTCGGCGCGGGGCCTGCGACTTCACCCTGCGCGCCTCCCCCTGCGCGCCGCCCGCGCTGTGCTAAACTTTCGCCGTGAGAAGAGGCCGCAGAAAAATCGTGCGCGTGCCCGCCTCGCTGCCCGTCGAGTGGGGGCTGACGAAGAAGTACCAGTACCACGGTAAGATCACGAGCCTGAGCGCCGGCGGCTGCCTGCTTGAGACCAACGCGATTCAACCCCTCTACGGCAAGACGCTCTACATACGTGTCCCGCTGCCCGACCGGGAGTGGTGGGAGGTGCAGGGCGAGGTGCTCTACTACGTGCGCGAAGTCGGCTTCGGCTTGCAGTTCTCCGAGATGACCGACGACGACCGGAGCACGCTCCGGCAACTCATGCAGCACTACCGCGAAAATCCACCCGCGTGACTCGTGCCGCTTTGCTTCAGATTGAATAATTGAATGGCGATTACTATAATCACTCCACTCCCTGGGGCCGTTAGCTCAGTTGGTAGAGCATCCGGCTTTTAACCGGAGGGTCGCAGGTTCGAACCCTGCACGGCCCATTCAGGCTGTTAAGAATCGAGGGCCGCTCTCGCGAGAGCGGCCCTCGATTCTTTCCTGACCTTCTAAAATGTCAGCGCCGGTCGCAGGCGAGCGCCGCCTGGAGTTGATTCAGCGCGCGGTTGACCGACTCAAGCGCCTCTTCGCGGTGGCCGTGGAAGTCGTGCGCCGCGTGCTGCAAGTCGTTCCGCGCACGCTCAAGCGCGCGAATCCCTTCCCTTATCTCCGGGTGACGCTCCCTACGGTCGGCGGACGCGGGCATCGTGTAAGCGGCACGCTCGAAGGAGAAGCCGGGCGGCATTGACCCCGGCAAGCTCAGGCCGGCGCGGTCGCTCTCAAGCGCGAGGCGCAGTTGGCGTATGGCGTTGTCGGTCGCCTCGATGGCTTCCGCCTTGTGGCCGCAGAAGTCGTGCGCGGCCTCTTGCAGTTCCCCCTTCGCCCTTTCGAGCGCGCCGATGGCCTTGCGGATCATCGGGTGGCGTTCGCGCTCCGCGGCCCGCGCGTTCGTGGCGGTCGCCGCCAGGGCGCACATCAACGTCAGACAACTCAAGATTGCTGTCAGTCTCTTCGTCATACTCATCCTCCTCGTTATTATTTTCGGGTATGGGAGAGACAAACTCGACCGTGGCCGGAGTCCCGAGGCAGGAGGAACGTCCGAGCGCCGCTTCGGCGCACGGCCACAATCGAGCGGAGGGGCGAACGCAGTTTAAGACGCGCGGCGCGGCGGAAAAGTCGAATGAATTTACGCGCCGCGGCTGTCCGACTCAGGCCGCGACCGCACGCGGCACTTCGGCGAGCACGGAGCGCATCCCGACGTGCTTGAGGAGGAGTTCGAGGTAGCAGGAGAAGCGGTGTAGGAAGAGGCGCGCGCCGCCGAACCGTTGGGCCGCTTTGAAGTCTTCGACGAATGACAGGCAGGCGTCCGAGTCTTTCTGCATCAGGTACTGCATGCTCCCCTCGCGGAAGTCTTCGAGCCGCTCGGCGAACAGCCACTGCGACGCGGGGTCGCTGCGCCAAAGGGCGTGTCGTGCGCTGCGGAGCAGTGCGCCCAAGTCTTCGTAAAGCATGAGAGAGTTGTCACGCTTGGCCCGGATGTCTTTGAAGAGTTGCGCGCCGTCCAGCCCCGGCTCGAACAAGCGGGCGAGGTTGATGGTGGACTGCTGGAAGCAATTGCGCAGAAGGTCGTGCGCATCCTTGAGGCGTGAGTGCGTCTCCGCACGGCCTTCGGCGTCTTCGAGGCCGGGCAGACTCCTCTCAAACACAGTCCTCAGTTCATGCCTCAGTGCGAAGCCGGTTCTCTCCAGCTCCTCGGAAAGATCGCCGGGCAGTTCGAGGCCGGCGCAACTTGAGTCCAGGCCGCATGCCGTCGCCAGCCCTTCCGAGCGGACGACATCGAGGAGAAACAGCGCCTCGTCCGCCGGCCCGCGGAGGCGGACTGTCGTCCCCACGCCGTCCAGGTAGCCCAGAAGGCGGTTGAGGTCGGAGAAGACTCCGCACAGGAGTTCACTCACTTCTCTGTTTTCGATTCCCGCGACGATTGCGCGCAGTTGATGTTGCAAGACAGGAAACCTCCGTTCTTGGGAGAATAGATAGGTTCGTCCCCCTTGCTGAAGTCCCTTGCTCGAACTGATGTGCTTGGCGTGAAGAACCCTTCGGATAGGTGTTTCGGGGCCGCCCGCTTGGAAGGTTGCCGGAGGTCGGACGACCCGACCGGCGTGGGCTAAATTGAACTTAGCACTTGCGGGCCGGTTGAGACAAGCAATTTTTTAGCCGGGATGTCTGAAAGGCTGTTCGGAAAATATAAAGACCTTACCGAAGCCGAAGGTGCTAACATTGATCGAAAAGAGAGAGGCGGCGACCATCGCCGGTTAAAGACCGCCGCCGTTTGAGGAGCAAGCGAGACGAGTTTGCGAAAGGTCAAGCCTCATTTGAGCGTGGCGGAGTACCTTGCGGGCGAGCGCGACAGCGACGTGCGCCACGAATACGTTGATGGTCAGGTTTACGCGATGGCGGGCGCGAGCGACCGTCACAACCGTATCGCCTTAAACATCGCATCGCGCCTGAACGAACATCTCGTGAACGACGAGCGCGAGGCGTTCGTGTCCGACATGAAAATCAAGGTTGAAGAGGCGCTTTACTATTACCCGGATGTTGTCGTGCGTGCGACCCGCCCGGCGGCGATGCGTACTTTCGGACTCAACCGCGCCTGATAGTCGAAGTCACCTCGCCCTCGACCGAGCGCGTTGACCGCCACGAGAAACTGCACGCGTACAGGCGCATCGAGAGCTTGCAGGAATACGTCCTGGTGTCGCAGGACGCGCCGCCGATCGAAGTTCACCGGCGCGGCGCACGTGTCGAATGGTCGCGCGAAGTCCTGACCGAGCCGCTCGAACAACTTGCGCTCGCCTCCGTCGGCCTCACACTCAGCCTGAGTGACGTTTCTCGCAACGTGAGGTTTGACGAAGCGGGCGAAACTTAGCCGCGGGTGTGCTAATTGGGAATTAATGCCTCTTCATTGCGTGAGAAAGACAAGCGTTGAAGGGTGTCCTTAGGCTCAAGGTTCGGCTTCCGCCTCGTCTCTCTTCCTGGTCCACATATCCGCCATGTGTTTGGCCTCGGCCTCGGTCAGGTTGTCGCAGGCGACTTCGGCGCTGCCCTCTTTGACCTCCACCACCTCCCAGTCGGGTGCGTCCGGGTCGAGTCCGGGGCAGCCCGGCGTCACTCTCACTTCATAGGTCTCTGTATATTTTTTCGTGCTGTCATCCATAAGGCCGCTTCTCCGAAGAAAGGCGCGGGGCGGGTTTCCAAAACTCCGCCCGCGCGCGTCTCAATTAAAACCTACGTGCACCGGCACTGATTCCTCGTCGGAGCGCCGACGGGTGTGAGGCCGCGCCCGTCCCAGCGGTATTGCGTGACCTCCGTGTAGTCGCAGCGCTGCCCGCTCCCGTAGACGCGCTCGACCGTGAGCATGCCGTCTTCGATCTTTATGTAGTGGTCTAGCTGGCAACTGGACCCTTCGGCCACGGGCAGAGTCGCGAGCAGCACGGCCTGCCCGTTCCGCAGCGTGTAAACGCGGGCCTCAGCCGTGCCGGGGCCGTTGACCTGGCCGTAGCGTAGGACGAAAGCCTCCTCCTCTTTCTTGTCGCCCGTCAGGTCGCCGTAATACGGGCCGTCCACGAGGCCCAGGCCCCACTGCACGCCCGGCGCGACGTTCTCCGCGTAGAACCCGTCTATGAGCTTGTAGGATTTACCGTCCAGAGGGAACGTGTAGTTCCTGAAGTCTATCTGATGGATGGTGATGATGGACGGTAGGGGCGGCGCGGAAGCACGCCGCTTGTTACGGGATTGCGTCGAGCCGCTCATCGCAAACAAGACCAGCAACACAAAGGCCGTGACGAGTCGCTTCAATACCTACCAACTCCTTTTAATGATTGGTTCGTCGTCTGCCTGAATTAATAAGCGAAGTCGGCCCACTTTACAAGTCGCGAACCGTTCAATCCGCCCGCGGCAGACAATTCGCCGCGGTTTGCGGCCTGCCCGCCGCACGCTTACCTGCGGACGGGCGCACGCCGCCGCCGCGTATTATGATGCGCGTATGAACTACCCCCTCTTCGCACTCGGCCTCGGATTCCTGCTCGGCCTGAAGCACGCGACCGAGGCCGACCACCTCGTCGCCGTCACGACGATTGTCAGCGAGCAGCGCTCGGTCTCCCGCTCGGCGCTCGTGGGCGCGATGTGGGGCGTCGGCCACACGGCGGCGCTCTTCGCCGCGGGCGTCGTCGTCATCCTGCTCGAAGTCACGATCCCGGAAAGGGTCGCCGCGGCTCTCGAGTTCGGCGTCGCGCTGATGATTATCTTCCTCGGCAGCCGCGTCCTCTTCCTCACGCTCCGCCGACGCCGACGCGTGCACGCCCACGCGCACACGCACGGCGGGCGCACGCACACGCACCTGCACTTTCACGAAGACGTTGACGCGCACGCCGCGACCGACGAGCACGCGCCCCCGCACGAGCGACACGGGGGCTTGGTGGGCTGGAGGCCCTTGGCCGTCGGCGCGGTTCACGGGCTGGCGGGGTCGGCTGCGCTGACGCTGCTCGTGCTGGCTGAAGTGTTGAGGAACGGCTCGCGCACGCACGGCCTCGCCTACCTGCTCATCTTCGGCGTCGGCTCAATCGGCGGGATGATGCTGATGAGCGCGCTCATCTCCTTGCCCTTCGTCTTCACCGCCTCCCGCTTCCAGAGGATAGACGCGCCCGTCCGCCTGCTCACGGGATTCGTGAGCGTCGCCTTCGGACTCTACTACGCCTGGGAGACTGCCGGAGGACTCTGAACAGAAACGCGGGCGGGGCAAAGAAAGGGATGAAGGCGGAAGGATGAAGGATGAAGACAAAGCAGAGGGATGAGGGCCGTTCCCTCATCCTTCCGCCTTCATCCTTGCTCTTACACCTGCCTGCGGCTCTGTTTTCTTCCGCCGGCAGCCGCCCTATTTTTTTTCCCACAAACTTCAAACCGTTATGCTAGGATAAAATTCGTGGGCGTTGCCGCTTTCGCCACGTGCGATTCTCTTCCCGCGGCAAGCTCGGACACGCCCCGGCTCACAGCCCCTTTGATAGACCGACTCACCAAAGCCCCGTCTGTCAGATTGCTTGACCTTTAATCGTCATACTGACCGAAGAAGGCAGCGACACTTGAAGTGCCTTTCCGCCTTAACGGCTTTTTCGCCGGATATTTAAGGCGACGCGCCGGCGCGGTCTCTGGCACCGGAGTTGACTTGGGACGGCGGGAGCGGCAGGCGAGAGAGGCCGCCGGACAAAATATCCCTCGAATGAACACGACAATGGAAATAGTGGAAGGCCAGCGTTTCCCACAGCAGTTCGTCCGCACGCTCTTCGCCTTGGGTGCGTGCGTGGTGCTCTTCACGCTCTTCCGGCTGCCGTTCGCGCAACTCAGTTTCACAGTCCTGCTCCTCGCGCTCCTCGCCGTCCAGGTCTCCTCGCGCTTCGACCGCCGGACGTTGGCGCGCGACGGCTGGCACTTTCCCACAGCCTCAGCCTTCGCCTTTCTCGCGATGCTGCTCTTCGACGGCGAGGTCGCCGTGCTGCTGGCCGCGCTGGTCGCCGCCTGCGCGGCGCTCTCGGAGAAGAAGGGCGCGGAGGCGACGGCCTTCCGCTCGGCCCTGGCGGCCACCGCGACCTTCGTCGTCGTCTGGGCGCTGCGGCTCTCCTCCGGCGTCATCACGGACATCCCGGCAGGCAGCCTCTCGCACGCGGCGCTCAACGCGGTCTGCGTCGCCGTGCTCGTCCTCTCCTTCATCCGCGCGGCGGTGACGACCGTCGGCGTCTCGTACCGCATCAACCAGTCGCCGTGGCGCGAGGGCGCGCGCTCCTTCTTCTGGCAGCTCGTCGGCAACTTCGCGGCCTTCGCCGCCGCGCTCGTGGCCGCCGCCGGCGTCCGTTTCTTCGGCGCAAACGTCTCGGTCGCGGGCGTCGCGGTCGCGTGCCTGCTCTTCTCCGTCGTCGCCCGCGCGTTGCTCTCCGGCGAGAAGCCCGCGACGCCCGCGACCGAGGCGCGCGACAAGGTCAGCGAGAACGACCGCTTCCGCAGCGCCTTCGACTACGCGGCCATCGGCATGGCGCTGGTCTCGACCGAGGGGCGCTGGCTCCAGGTCAACCACAGCCTCTGCCAGATACTCGGCTACACCGAGCGGGAGCTGCTCACCACCGACTTCCTCGCCGTCACGCACCCGGACGATTTGCCGACCGCACTCTCGAACATCGGCCAGTTGCTCCGGGGCAAGGTGCAGGCGTCGCAGATGGAGAAGCGCTACGTTCACAAGTCCGGGCACGAGGTCTGGGTGCACTGGAGCGTCTCGGCGGTGCGCGATCAGTACTCGAAGTCCGTCCACCTTATCTTCCAGATTCAGGACATCACCGACCGCAAGCTCGCCGAGGAGCAGCTCCACCACGACGCCTTCCACGACGCGCTGACGGGCTTGCCGAACCGCGCGCTCTTCATGGATCACCTCAAGCTCTCCATCGCGCGCGCGCGCCGCAACGAGAGCCAGAAGTTCGCCGTCCTCTACCTCGACCTCGACCGCTTCAAGGTCATCAACGACTCCTTGGGCCACACCATCGGCGACCAGCTCCTCGTCGGCATCGCCGACCGGCTCAAGGAACACCTGCGGCCCGGAGACACCGTGGCCCGCCTCGGCGGCGACGAGTTCGTCATCCTCATCGAGGACATCGCCGAGGAGACCGAGGCCGTGCAGGTCGCTGAGCGCATCCAGCAGGAGCTGAGTGTGCCCTTCACCCTGAGCGGGCGCGAGGTCTTCACCACCGTCAGCCTCGGCATCGCGCCTTCGGCCACGGGCTACGAGCGCGCCGAGGACATCCTGCGCGACGCCGACACCGCCATGTACCGCGCCAAGTCGGCGGGCAAGGCGCGCTACGAAATCTTCGACCGGGCGATGCACGCGCGCGCCATCAACCTCCTCCAGATGGAGACCGACATGCGCCGCGCCCTGGAGCGCGATGAGTTCCTGATCCACTACCAGCCCATCGTCGCGCTCGACAACTTCCGGCTGCGCGGCTTCGAGGCGCTCGTCCGCTGGCAGCACCCGGAGCGCGGGTTCATCTCGCCGATGGACTTCATCCCCATCGCCGAGGAGACCGGCCTCATCGTGCCGCTCGGCGAGGTCGTCCTGCGCGAGGCGTGCGCGCAGATGCAGCGCTGGCAGATGATGTTCCCCGTCGAACCGCCCCTCTATGTCGCTGTCAATCTGTCGAGCAAGCAATTCAGCCAGAGCACACTCATTGACAAGGTCGCCGCGATCCTGAAGGAGACCGGCGTCAACCCCAACAGCGTCAAGCTGGAGATCACCGAGTCGCTCGTCATGGAGAACATAGACACGGCGACCGACATGCTGCGCCAACTCCGCGCGCTCGGCATCAAGCTCGCCATAGACGACTTCGGGACGGGCTACTCCTCCTTGAGCTACCTCCACCGCTTCCCCATTGACACCCTGAAGATTGACCGCTCGTTCGTCACGCGCATGAGCGAGAACAACGAGAACACGGAGATCGTCCGCACCATCGTCGTGCTCGCGCAGAACCTCGGCATGGACGTGGTGGCCGAGGGCGTCGAGACGAACGAGCAACTGGTGCTGCTGCAAAAGCTCGGCTGCGAGAACGGTCAGGGCTACTTCTTCTCGAAGCCCGTGGGCAGCGACGGCGCGGAGAGAATCATCACCGAAACCTACGGCGCGCTCGTCTCGCCCCTGCGCCGCATGAACGCGCAGTCCAACGGCAAGCGCGTCCTCGTCGCTTAGTACACCTAACTAACAGACCTTAACCACAGAGGCACGGAGGCGCAGCTCTCATCTTTGAGCTGCGCCTCCGTGCCTCTGTGGTTTACTCACGTCGCGGCGTGCTTTACCGGCGCTGACACGCCCCCGCATTTTGCGCGCCGTTTACTGCCCCGCAGGCTCGACGATGACGGTCTCGCCGACGAGACGTTTGGCGCGCAGCCGCGCGGCGAGTCGGGTCGCGTCCTCGCGCGTCGCGAAGCGCCCGCTGCGAACCTGGTAGCGGAAGCGCGTGGCCGCGCCGGACTCTTCGACGCGCGCGTCAAACCCCGCCGCGCGCAGGCGCGAGACCTGCTCGTTCGCCTGGCTCAGGTCGTCGAACGACCCGACCTGCACGGAGAAGGCCCCCTGCCCCGCGTCGCCGCCCGGCGTTAGCGCCGACGGCGCGGCCTCCGTCTCGCCCGCCCCCGGCTCCGCCCGCACGGCCCCGCCGCGCGCCGCATTCGCGTTCGTCTTCGACTCCTGCGCCCCTGCGCGCGCCTCCCGCGCCGGCGGCTGGTTCGTCGCCTCGTTCCTAAAAACCTCGCCGCCCGCTTCGCCCGACTTTCCGACGGGGCGCGACGCCCAACTGAAGAAGAGCAGGGCGAGCACGAACCCCGCGACACACAGCAGAATCCACGCGGGCGCAATCTTCAGGACGCGCCTGCCGACCGCGTAGCCGTCGTAGCCCGGCGCGCCGCGTCGCGGCGCGGGCGTGATGGCCGCGCCGCACGTCGCGCAGACGGGCGTGCCCGCCCCCTGTTCTTTACCGACCTCATTTGCTGAGCCGCAGTGCGGGCAAGTCAATTCCATCAGGCAGGAGTGTGAACGCGACGCGTGCGAGAATCAAGAGGGCAACTCGGCAAATGATGAATGCGGAATGATGAATGATGAATTAAAAGAGTCAGGTCGCTTCTCATTTCATTCATCATTCCGCATTCATCATTTCCTCCTATCCCGTGAACTTGTAGCCGACGCGGTGGACGGTGATGATGTGGCGCGGGTCGGAGGGTATGTCCTCGATCTTCTGCCGGAGCTTGGCGATGTGCATGTCCACGGTGCGCGTCAGCGGCAGGCCCTCGTAGCCCCACACGTGGTCGAGCAGTTGGTCGCGCGTGACGACCTCGCCGCGATGCTCGGCGAAATACTTCATCATCTTGAACTCGCGCGGGCTGAGTTCAATCGTCTGCCCGCCCTTCGACGCCTCGAACGTCTTGAAGTTGATCTCCACGTCGCCGAACTCGACCCGCTCGACCTGCTCCGTGGCCTTCGACGCGCGGCGCAGCACGGCCTCGACGCGCGCCATCAGCTCCAGGAAGCTGAACGGCTTGGTGACGTAGTCGTCCGCGCCGGTCTTCAGGCCGAGCACCTTGTCTATCTCCTGCCCGCGCGCCGTGAGCATGATGACGGGCGTGTCATTGCCGGCGCTGCGGAGCTGGCGGCACACGTCGAGGCCGCTCATGCGCGGCAGCATCACGTCGAGGATGACGAGGTCGTGACCCCGCTCCCTCGCGAGTTGCAGCCCCGTCGCGCCGTCGCGCGCCACCTGCACCGTGTAGCCCTCGTAGCTGAAGCCGTCGCGCAGCGCGACCGCCATCGCCTGATCGTCTTCTACGATGAGAACTTTTCGCATAGGTTAAAAGTCGTGAACCGTAAACCGTGAACCGTGAACCGTCATTGTGTGACGCGCCGACTTGGATGAGACACCGGAAATTTCAACGTCGCTTTTTCTTGTCACGGTTTACGGTTCACGGTTCACGCGGGTTTCAGTGCTTGAATGCCAAGTCCGACGCGTCGCCGCCGAGCAGCGGCTTCTGCGTCTCGGCGCGGTCGGCCACGCCGTCGGCGGCGGGCAGCGAGATCGTGAAGGTGCTGCCGTGGCCGGGCGCGCTCTCGACCGTCACGCTGCCGCGGTGCGCCTCGACGATGTGCTTGACGAGCGAGAGGCCGAGGCCGCTGCCCTTCACGTCGTGAACCAGCCCGGTCGAGACGCGGTAGAACTTCTCGAAAATCTTCTTCTGCTCGGCGGGCGCGATGCCGACGCCGTGATCCGTCACCGAAATCTGTAAGCAGCCGTCGCGCTCGCCGACCCTCACCAAGACCTCCTTCTTCTCCGCCCGCTCCGAGTATTTCACGGCGTTGTCGAGCAGGTTCAGAAGGGCCTGCGCGACGGCTTCGCGGTCAACGACCGCCGCGGGGAGCGGGCGCGTCGGACTCTGGAAGACGATTGAGAAGCCGCTCTGCTTGAGACGCACCTCGCAGGTCTTCAGGGTCTCGGCGACTACGTCTTCGAGCCGGACTCGCTCGAACTCGTAGGTCTTGCGCCCTGACTCGATCTTCGAGAAATCGAGGATGTTGTTGATGAGCTGTGTCAGCCGCCGACTCTCGGTCTCGATGTGCTCGCCGTACTCGCGTATCTTCGCGCGGTCGCCCACGCGGCCCAGCTTCATGAACTCGCCGAAGACGCGGATGGAGGCGAGCGGCGTGCGCAGCTCGTGCGAGACGTTCGAGACGAAGTCGGCCTTCATCTGCGACAGACGCATCTCGCGCGAGGCCGTCCTGAGCGCCAGCACGATGCCGCCGATGAGCACCGCCGTCATCAAAAGCGAAAGCGAGAGGCTGTAGTTGAAGTTCCAGTGCGCCCACTGCTCCGGCGTCATGTGGCGGCTGCGGATGCCGACCTTGTAGTTGTAGAAGTAAGGCAGGCTGGTCTTAATCTCGTCGTGCTGCCCCTTCGCGCTCTGCGAGCTGAGAATGGGGTTGTCCTGCTCGTCGTAGGCCGTGACGATGACGTTCTCGTCCGTGCCGTCGGGGAAATACTTCGCCAGCGACTCCTTGATCTTCGTCGGCAGCACGACCTCGCGGAAGTACGCGGGGTCGAGGATCATGCCCGTCGCTCCGACGACCTTCTGGTCGTCCGTGACGGCCTTGATGAGCACGAAGTTGTCGGGGTCGTGATCCTCCATCCAGACCATCGGCTGCGGCATGGCGACGTTTTCTTTGCGCGCCATGCGGAGCGGGGCCGTGGCGAACTGCACGGCGCGCACCTCGGCGGGCGGCACTTCGCTGGCGTGCGCCGAAAGGTCTTGGGGGTTGAAGAAGAGCGTCTGCGCCTCGCCCTGCTCGTCGAAGCCCGCGAGGAAGACGAGCTTCGCGCCCTCGACCTTGCAGACGGGGAAGTGGTCTTTGAGGTCGCAGAGGTTGTCGCCCTCGACCGAGTAGGCCGGCACGGCGAGCGCCTGCTCGGCGTTCGACTTGTAGAACATCTTGACCTCGGACGAGACGCCGCCGAGGTAGTTCTTCATCCCCACGGTGCCCGCGACGATTGAGGTCTTCTCAAGCTTGCGGAGCGACCAGTATTGCAGGCCAATGATCGAGAGCAGCGGGACGACGACCGCCGCCAGGCCAACCAACAGGACGTGCCGTTTGAAGAATGAACGCAGCTTCGACATCAAAGACTCTTCGACCCCTTCGGAAACTTCCCGGCGCATACGATACAACGGAACGCGCGCCCGCGTCTCTCCCCGGCGGGCCGCTTTTACAGGCCCTTTACAACTTTTTACCTCTCTTTACGCGCGTGTGATGACATTTACACGCCGCACGCCTACATTAACGGCGACCTCGCACGGCGACGACTTAGATGGGAAGTGGGGCTTCCGAGATGAAGATCAAGCGTTGGAAGATGATTGCCTTCGCCGCCTGCCTGACGGCGTTCACGGAGTTCGCCTGCCACGCGGCGGCGCACTCATACGCGGGGCGCGCGCGCGGGCCTTGCACGAAAGAGGCCGTGATCCGCGGCGAGGGACTCATGCGCGTCGGCGGCTACGAGCTGAACGTGAGATTCACGCCCGAAGGCCGGCTCGTCGGCTTCGACATCAGCGCCATGCCCTTGAAGAAGCCCGCTTCGGGCGCGGGGGCTTAGTCAAGACTTGAACGTCCTGCAAAGAACAATTAACCACCGCAGGCACGGAGGGCACGGAGACGGCACAGAGTTTTTGAATTTCTCTGTGAAACCTCCGCGCCCTCTGCGCCTGCGGTGGTAAGAAGCCTGAGCCTCACGGAATCAGAACGATCTTGCCGTAAGCACCCGGCTTCAAGACCTCTTCGTGCGCGCGCGCGGCGGAGGCTATCGGCAACTCGCGGCCCACGACGGGGCGGAGCGTCCCCGCTTCGAGGCCGGCGACCAAGCCCGCGTGAACACTTTCGAGTTCCCGCGGCGACGCGTTGAAGAGCATCATCCCTAAGACGGTTGCGTCGCGCGCCATCGCCAGGCGCGGGTTGATCTCGACCGCGCCGCGCGAGCCGATGACGACGACGCGCCCACCCTTCGCAATCACGCCGAGGTCTTTGTTCAGGTTCACGTTGGCGAGCATTTCCAGGATCACGTCCGGCCCGCGCCCGCCCGTGAGCTTTGTCAACTCGTCGAGGTAGCCGGGCGCGTGGTGGTCGAGCACGTATTGCGCGCCCTGCTCGGCGACGAGCCTGCGGCCCTCGTCTGTCCCGCCCGTGCCGATGACTGTAAAGCCCGCGGCGCGCGCAATCTGCACAGCCGCCGTGCCGACGCCGCCGCTCGCGCCGTGCACAAGCACGGTCTCGCCCGCCACACCGTGCGCGCGCTGGAAGAGGGCGCGGTATGCGGTCGCGTAAGGCGTGCTCACGCCGGCCCCTTCGGCGAACGAGATACGCTCCGGCAGCGCGTACACCTGCGCCTCGTCGCACAGCGCAAGCTCAGCGTAAGCGCCGCTCAAGCTCCCCGCCGTGTAAACCCTGTCGCCCACGCGCACGCGCTCGACTCCTTCGCCCACGGCCTCGACCGTGCCCGCCGCGTCGAGTCCCGGCGTGAAGGGGAGTTGCGGCCTGACGGCGTGGCCGCCCCCGCGGATGTACGTGTCCACGGGGTTGACGCCTGCGGCGCGCACGCGCACGAGCACCTGCCCCGCGCCGGGCCGCGGGTCCGGCACGTCTTCCAGGCGCAAGACCTCCGGCCCGCCGAACTCGTGAACTCGAATCGCTTTCATCGTTCCCTCCTTCATTCGCCCTTGAAAGCCTGCGCGTAGTCGCGCGCGAAACGGTCGAAGGTGGTCGGCTCTTTTTTGCCGACAGTGCGGACGTGGTCGGTCACCTCGGCGGCATAGCCCGCGGCGAAGATTTCGTTGAGACGTTCGAGCGCGCCGACGAGCCATTCGGGCAGGCCCGCCGCGAGCGCGCCCTGTCGGAACTGCTCCGGCGTGATGGCGACGTAAGTGATCTCCCTGCCGGTCGCGTCCGAGAGCTTCGCGGCCACTTCGCGGTACGAAAGCGCCTCCGGCCCAGTGAGGACGTAAGCCTGGCCCTCATGCCCTTCTTCCGTGAGCGCGCGCGCGGCGACCGCGGCGATGTCGCGCACGTCTATGAAGCTCGCCCTGGCGTCGCCGACCGGCTGGTAGATGCGGCCCTCGGCGTTGATCTGCTGCGCCTGGCCGAGAAGGTTCTGCATGAAGAAGTTCGGCCTGAGCATCGTCCACGAGAGGCCGGACTCTTTCAAGTAATCTTCGGCCTGACCGTGCCATTTGCCGAAGCCTTCGTGTGCTGCGGAGTCAGCCCCGATGGCCGAGAACTTCACGACGTGGCGCACGCCCGCGCGCTTCGCTGACTCGATGAAGTCGCGCTGTTGCTCGAACGTCTGCGGCGAGGGCGGCGTCAAAAGCAGCGCCCGGTTAACGCCTTCGAGCGCGGCGTCCAGAGTCTCCGGCCTGTCGAAGTCGCCCTCGACGGTCTCGAACCCCGCGTCGCGTATGAACGAAGCCTTCGCGGGGTCGCGCACGAGAGCGCGCACGCCCGTCGCCCCTAGCTCCCGGAGCTTGCCTATGATTTCCCTTCCGGTCGTCCCCGTAGCGCCTGTGACTAGAATCATCTCTCTTCTCCTCTGTTCGTCTCAATGCAAGACTTTACGTTTTGCGAGGCCATTTGGCTAACTCTCAAGTAGCTCTCGGCGTGAGCACCTGCACGGCCCGGCGCGCGCCGCGCCGTCCGTCAAGGATGCCGTCCGGGCGGCGAAAGGTCGAGCGTGCGCCTGACTACCGTGGTGTCGCTCGTGCGGTAAGAGGGAGCAGGCATCGCGTCGTCCGGCCTCAGTCGGAAAGTTTGGCCGGGCACTTCGGGGAGGCCGTAGGAGAGGTCTTCGACGACGAGGCGGACGGGCGCGTCGGCGCGCGTCTCAAGCAGCAGCTCAAGACCTTCGGGCGGCGGCGCGGCGAAGGAGACGCGCAGGCCGTTCTTCGAGTCTCCGGTCGCGCGCGACGCTTCGTCGAGGAGGGCGCGTCCGTCGAGCGACGCGCGACGCACGTCGGCCCCCGGCTCGACGTAGAAGAGGAGCATCGGCGCGCGGCGCGCGGAGGCGAGCCGGAGGCGCAGCGTCCGCGCATCGCCCTCAGCCCGATCTTCGAGAACCTGCACGTCGGGCGCTGGCAGCGCAGCGGCGGGCGCTTCCGCCCCGCGGGCTTGTTGTGGCATCCACGGGAAGACCGCCGCGAGACTCTCTTTCCCCGCGCCCGCCGGGACGAACTGCGAAGTCCACTCGTCGGGCGCGGCGTCCGTGCTCACAAAGCGCGCCCGCACCGCGTCGGCGTCGAGCAAATAGAAGACACTGTCCGTCTTCCGGTGGCGTGCGTCGAAGCTCGCGCGGGCGAGGCCCGCGGCGACGAAGCAGAGACCGGCGAGCGCCGCGGCTGCCGGCACGAGCCAACGCCTTCGGGCTGTGAGCGCGCGGAAGTGCGGGACGAGCAGCCCGCAGAGCAGCACGACGAGCAGCATGAAGAAGCCGCCGAGGTCGAGGCCGAGCATGAAGAAGAACATCCAGACGAGCGGCGCACAGATGACGACGCCCGGCGCGGCTGCGAGCGCGGCCAACGTCAGCCCCTTCGCAGACTCGAAACTCCCCTCGCCCGACGTGAGAAGAAATGCGAAGCATGCGAGCGCGAAGAGGAGCGGCCACGCGAACAGGAAGCTGCCGAGCGGCAGGAGCGCCGTCGTCAGAATCAGCAGCGCGAGCCAGCACAGGAGTGCGCCCGCAGAGAGGTTTGCCGCGCTCGTCTTCCTGAACAGAAACGCGTGGACGGCTGCGAACACGGCGACCGTCAGAAAGATGAAGCCGAGGACGTAAGGCCAGATGTCGTAAGGTGTCTGCCAGGGGAGGAGCGTGTAGCCCGCGTGCAGCCCGCGCGCGACGCGCCAGACTCCGGTCGTTACGAGAACGGCGAGACAGGCGGCAAAGGAGAACGCGACGACGCCCGCAGCCATGCCGCCGAGCGACAGCCGACGCCTCTTCAGCCCCGCGAGAACGACGCCAGCGAAGAGGAGGCAGACGAGCAAAGTGAGCGGCACGACCCATGACTCGGAGTAGTGCACGAAGACGGGGCCGAGCGCGTTGAAATAGACGGCGTCGCGCGACTTCAGATTGCCGAGGTCGAGATCACCGAAGCGGCGCGCGAGCGCCAGCGCGTATAAGCCGTGATGTTGCAGGCTGCGCTCATCCAGCTCGTCGGCGCTGTCGAGCGCGGTGTGGTAGCTCGTGATGCGGTCGGCGTAGGCGAAGTTCAGGCCCGCCGCGCTCGCGCGCTTGAAGACGGTCATGTCCGTGTCGTTCGGCAGGCGCTTATAGACCGCGTACATGAGCGAGTTGGCGACCGCGTGCGGCGCTGCCGCCGCCAGCCCGCGGATGAGCGTGCCGTTGCCCTCGCTCGTCTCGAACATCAGCGAGGGGCCGCCCGCGCCGCGCGCCTCGAAGTTGAGAACCAGCCCTACGTCGCGCATCCACGGGTGCTCGTCGGCGAAGCCGCGCGCGCCGACGAGTCCGAGTTCTTCGGCGTCCGTGAAGACGAGGATAAGGTCGTTTTTGAGCGGCGGGCCGGACTTCAGGGCGCGCAGGGTTTCCAGAAGCGTGGCGACGCCCGCGCCGTCGTCCGACGCGCCCGGCCCCGTCGGCACTGAGTCGTAGTGTGCGGCGAGCATCAAGGCTCTGCCGCCCGCAGTCCCCGGCACGCGCGCCACGATGTTCTGGACGCGCGCCGCGAGGACGGGCCAGCCCGCCGACGCCTGACGCGGCACGACCTCGACGGCCTGCACTTCGGCGACCACGCCGAGCGCGGCCAACTCGCCGAGGATGTAGCGGCGCACGCGCTCGATCTCCTCCGACCCGGTCGGGTGCGGCTTCTGCGCGATGGCGCGCACGTGCCTCAGCGCGCGCGCCGACGAGAACTCCGATGCGGGCGCGCCCTCCGGCACGGCGCGCGGCGGCTCGACGAGCGCGATGCTCACCCAGGCCAGCGCCGCCAGAAAAAGAAAAGCCGCCAGGGCCGTGGCGGCGTTCGTCTTCGCGTCGGGGGAATTGTGGTGCACTTGAATTAGAAGAGAAGGGCTAAGGGGAAAAGGGGAAGAGTGTAAAAGGCGAAAAGGTATAAGGCGTCGCTCCCTTTTACCCTTTTGCCCATTTCCCTTTTCCCCTTATGTCCTTACCCGACCAGCGGCTCGCCGTCATAGACGACCGACCAGCCGTTCTTGCGGCTCGTGGCGAGGCTGCGCGCGAACCACTTGCGGGCTTCCGTCTCACTCTCGTAGCTCTGCATCGAGGGCAGAGACTCGCGCGGGTCGAAGCGCACGATCTGGCCGCCGGAGTCGCCCGCCTTCAGGGAGAGCAGCGCGAGCATGTCGTTCTTCTTGAGCAGGGCGGTGCGGACGACCATCGAGTCGTCCTCTTCTTCATCCTCGTCGTCGAACTCGTCGGCCTCGTCAGTGTATTCCAAGTCCTCGGCGTCCGTATCGTCGCCAACGTCTATGATGTCGTCGAAAAAGTCGTTGTGATCTTTCATCTTCCTATCTCTTTCTCCAAAATTCTTCCCTTTGATGAGGTCGCCGAAACCGCCCCATGCCCGAAACCTTTCGGCGTATATTACACTCTCGCGGGACGCCGGACAAAGGAGCGTGGCGAAAAATAATGGGCGACTTTGTGCTCTCGATTGACCAGGGGACGACGGGCACCACCGCGCTCGTCTTCGACCGCGACTGTCGGGTGCGCGGGCGCGGCTACTCGGAGTTCACGCAGCACTACCCGCGACCGGGCTGGGTCGAGCACGACGCGGAGGAAATCTGGCGCGTGAGCCTCCGTGCCGCCCGCGAGGCGCTCGCTGGCGCGGGCGTCGGGGCGCGTGAGTTGCGCGCCGTTGGCGTCACGAACCAGCGCGAGACCGTCCTCGCTTGGGAGCGAGCGGGCGGCGCGGCGGTCGGGCGCGCGATTGTCTGGCAAGACCGTCGGACGGCTGCGGCCTGCGACGAGTTGAAATCGCGCGGGCTGGAAGACGTGATCCGCGAGAAGACGGGTCTGGTGCTCGACCCCTATTTTTCCGGCACGAAGATCAAGTGGCTGCTCGACAACACACCCTCTTTGCGCGAGCGCGCCGCGCGGGGCGAGGTCGTCTTCGGCACGATTGACTCTTGGCTCGTCTGGAAATTGACGGGCGGGCGCGCGCACGCGACCGACTGCTCGAACGCCTCGCGCACGCTCCTCTTCAACGTCAACACCCTCGAATGGGACGACGAATTGCTCTCGCTCTTCGGCGTGCCGCGCGAGGCACTCCCTGAAGTCAAAGCCTCGTCGGGCTTCTACGGCGAGACAGACCCGTCCGTCTTCTTCGGCGCTTCCGTCCCCGTGGCCGGAGTCGCGGGCGACCAGCAGGCCGCGCTCTTCGGACAGGCGTGCTACACAGAGGGGATGGTGAAGAACACCTACGGCACAGGCTCGTTTCTTCTGATGAACACGGGCCGCAAACCCGTGCCGAGCCGCAAGGGGCTTCTGACGACGGTCGCGTGGCAGATCGAAGGCGAGGCGGCGGAATACGCCCTCGAAGGCTCGATCTTCATCACGGGCGCAGCGGTGCAGTGGCTCCGCGACGGCCTACAGATAATCTCGCGCGCCGACGAGACCGAAGCGCTCGCGCGCACGCTCGACTCGAACGAGGGCGTCTATTTCGTGCCCGCGCTCGCGGGGCTGGGTGCGCCACACTGGGACGCATACGCGCGCGGCGCAATCGTCGGCTTAACGCGCGGCACGACGCGCGCGCACCTCGCCCGCGCCGCGCTTGAGAGCATGTGCTACCAGACGCGCGATGTGGTCGGAGCGATGGAGCGCGATTCGGGGATTGAGTTAAAGGAGGTGAGAGTTGACGGCGGCGCGGTCGCCAACTCGTTCCTCATGCAGTTTCAGGCCGACATCCTCGGCGTGCCAGTCGAGGTTCCCGAAGTGACCGAGACGACCGCCGCGGGCGCGGCCTACCTCGCCGGCCTCGCCGTCGGCTTCTGGCGCGACCGCGAAGAGGTCGCCGCGCGCTGGAAGGTCGCGCGCCGCTACGAGCCGCGGATGAAGGAGGACGAGCGCGAGCGCCTGCACCGCCGCTGGCTCCGCGCCGTCGCACGCGCGCGCGACTGGGAGCGCGAGGAGGAGTGATGAATGATGAATGCGGAGTGATGAATGTGAAGCTGCTTGTTGCTTTCAATTCATCATGCATCACTCCGCATTCATCATTCCCCTCAAATGTCGAGACAAATTCCACCGGCCATCTCCGCCAACTACGACGCGATTATCATCGGCGCGGGCATCAACGGCTGCGGCATCGCGCGCGACGCGGCGACGCGCGGCCTGCGCGTGCTCCTGCTCGACAAGGGTGACATCGGCGGGGGCACGACCGCCTGGTCAACGCGCCTGATTCACGGCGGCCTGCGCTACCTTGAGCACGGCGAGCTTACGCTCGTGCGCGAGTCGCTTCGTGAGCGTGAGACGCTGCTGCGCCGCGTCGCGCCGCACCTCGTCCGCCCGCTCCCTCTGCTCATCCCTCTCTACGCGAGCCGGCGACGTGGCCCCCTCGCCGTCCGCGCCGGGATGATCGCCTACGATCTGCTCTCGCCCGGCAAGTCGCTCCCGCGTCATCAGATGCTCACGCCCGCCGGGGCGCTGCGGCGCGCGCCCGGACTCGAAGCGGAAGGCTTGAAGGGCGCGGCCCTCTTCTTCGACGCGCAGGCCGAGTACGCCGAACGCCTCGCCGTGGAGAACGCGCTCGACGCGCGCGCACGCGGCGCGACCGTGCTGACCTACGCGCGCGTCGAGCGCCTGATAGTCGAGGGCGGCGCTACGGGCGGCGTCGAGTTCACAGACTTGCTCGGAGGCGCGACGCACGCGGCGCGCGCACGCGTAGTCCTCAACGTCGCCGGGCCGTGGGTTGACAGGGTTCTCGAAGGGACGCCCGCGGCGGGCGAGCGACTGATCGGCGGCACGAAGGGCAGCCACATCGTCGTGCGCCCTTTTCCGGGCGCGCCCGACGCGGCGCTCTACGTCGAGGCGTTCGAGGACGGTCGCCCCTTCTTCATCGTGCCGTGGGACGAAAAGTTTCTCATTGGCACGACCGACGAGCGCTACGCGGGCGACCTTGATTGCGTGAGGGCCGAAGAGCATGAGGTCGAATACCTCGTCCGCGAGACGAACCGTGCGATCCCCTCCGCCGGACTCACGCGCGCCGAAGTGCTCTACACATACTCCGGCGTGCGCCCGCTTCCCTTTGTCGCCGAGGGCGACGCGGCGGGCATCACGCGCCGACACTTCATCCGCCCCTCGCGCGTGCGCGGCCTCTTCTCAATCGTCGGCGGCAAGCTGACGACTTACAGGAGCCTCGCCGAAGAGGCGGTTGATTTAGTCCTCAAACAGCTCGGCAAGCCTCCTGCGCCCTGCACGACCGCCGCGAGGCCGCTGCCCGGCGCTGCCGCCGCGGACTTCACGCGCTTGCGCGAGGCGTTCAAATCTCAAAGTCCCCTGCCGCCGAAATGCAGCGAAAGGTTGTTGAAGGTTTACGGCACGCGCGCGGCGGAAGTCTTGCGCCTCGCGTTGAGCGATGCCGTGCTTCGCGAGCCGATCAGCGACGAGACCGGGAGCGTCGCCGCGGAAGTAGTCTTCGCCTTTCAGAGCGAGATGGCCGAGACGCTGGTTGACTGCCTGATGCGCCGGACGATGACGGGGCTGAACTCTCAAACGGGGCTGGACGCCGTCGAGGCCGCGGCGCGACTCGCGCAAAAGTTTCTCGGCTGGGACGATGAGCGCGCGGCGCGCGAGGTCGAGGGCTACAGATGCTACGTCGAACGCTTTCACCTGACGAATGAAAAACAGGGCAGCGAGCGTTAGCGAGTGGGTGTGTTACAAGGAGGGCTTGCTCCTGATTACGCGAACCCGCTCGCTAACGCTCGCGGCTCTGTTATGCCGCGACGCCGTGCGCCTGCGTCGCCCGCCGCGGCCACGCCGCGTGCGGCTTGTGTGTCGTGCGCGCGTAGCGCGGCATGCGCACGTTCTCGAAGTAGTCAATGGCGGCGACGCGCAGGCCCGCGTCGCGCCCCAGCCGCTCGCTGACGAGCCACTTGTGTTCGAGCACGCGCGGCCACTCGGCGCGCGCCTCCGCGGGCGAAAGTTTCACGCCCGCCAACTCCTTCAAGAGCTTCTGCTCCTCGCTGGGGCGCTCTCGCAGGGTTCGCTCGATGACGTAATCCAGTCTGAACGGAATCATTCTAAAACTCCTTTCCATGTCGCGGCGTGTGCCGCCGAGTCTGTCCCGAACTCCCGTTTTCGCCGTTCACGTTTATGACGTGAATGATAGCCGCGGCTTTGTCCGCGCGTCTAACTCATTGTTTTAATCGCGCCGATTAACTATATTCATCCACATTTTCGTGAGGATGATTTAAGCGATGGAGCTATCACAGTTGAGGACTTTCCGCGAGGTCGCCGAGGCGCTCAGCTTCACGCGCGCGTCACAGAAACTTAACATGACGCAGTCGGCGGTGAGCCACCAGATCAAGGCTTTGGAGCGCGAGCTGGGCGAGCCGCTCTTCATCCGCGCCAAGCGCGGCGTCCGGCTCTCCGATGCCGGCAAGCTCGCGCTCGAATACGCCGAGCGCATCCTCGAAGAGGCCGACGCCCTGCGCGAGCGCATCGCAGGCGACGACCACGAGCCGCGCGGGCACGTCCGCGCCGCCGCAGCTACGCAGGCCTTCGTCCACCTCTTCGCGCGCCTCTTCGAGTCGTTCATGCGCGAGCACGAAGGCATCGAGCTTTCCTTCCGCACGACCGTGAGCACCGAGCAGACCGTGGCCGACATCCTCAACGGCGCGGCGGACGTGGGCTTCGCCTCGATGCCCGTCTATTCGCCCGCGCTCCAGGTGACGGAGCTTTTCGAGGACGAGTTGGTGCTCGTCGTCGGCGCACGACACCGCCTCGCGGGCGGGCGCGAGGTGAAGGTCGGCGAGATCAAGCGCGAGCGCTTCATCCTCTTCGAGCAGGGCGCTTCCATCCGCCGCGCAACCGACTCCTTCTTCAAGCGCGTCGAACTCAGCCCCGACCTCGCGCTCGAATCCAACGACACCTACTTCATCAAGCTCATGGTCGAGCACGGCCTCGGCGTCTCGCTCCTGCCTTCCTGGGCCGTGCGCGAGGAGAAGGCGGCGGGCCGCCTCGCTCCCCTGCGCATCGCGGGGCATCAACTGAAGCGCTCGGTCGCGATGGTCGCGCTCGGACGCTTCCAGCCCTCGCCCACGCGCGCCTTCCTCGCCTACATCCTCGAACACAGGGGCGAGTTGCAGGAGGCCGCGAGCGCGATTTGAAAGAAGCGATATGACATCAATCCCCAAAACGATGCGCGCGCTCGAACTGCGCTCATACGACGGCGGCGCGGACTCGCTCGCGCTCGCCGAGAAGCCAGTGCCGCGTCCGTGCGCGGGGCAGGTGCTCGTGCGCGTCGCCGCCTCGCCCGTCAACCCTTCCGACCTGTCGTTCCTGCGCGGGATGTACGGGCTGAAGAAGAGGCTGCCCGTCGTGCCGGGCTTCGAGTGTAGCGGCGAGGTGGTCGCGTCGGGCGGCGGGATGTGGGCGCGCTACCTCGTCGGCCGTCGCGTGGCCTGTGCCGCGCCGCCGGACGGCGACGGCACCTGGGCCGAGTTCATGCTCGCGCGCGCCGATCAATGCATCCCGCTCCGCAAGGAGACAGACATCGAGCACGCGGCCACGATGATCGTCAACCCTTTCACGGCGTGGGCACTCTTAGAAACTGCCAAAGAATTGCGCGCCGAGGCGGTCGTGCAGACGGCGGCGGCGAGCGCGCTCGGTCGAATGATCGTCCGCCTCGCGGTCGAGCGCGGCGTCCACGCCGTCAACGTCGTGCGCCGACGTGAGCAGGCGGAACTGCTCGAACGCGAAGGCGCGGGCCACGTCCTCGACAGCACGGACGAAAATTTCGACGAGCGGCTCGGCGAGCTTTGCACGCGCCTGCGCGCGACCGTCTTGTTCGACGCGGTGGCGGGCGAGTTGACGGGGCGAGTGCTGCGCGCGATGCCCGCCGGGAGCACGGCCATCGTTTACGGCGCGCTCTCTTTGGAGGGCTGCCTCGTTGACCCGCGCTCGCTCGTCTTCGAGCGCAAGCGCGTGCGCGGCTTCTGGCTCTCCGACTGGCTGCGCCGACAGGGCGCGCTGAAGAAGTTCCGCGTGGCCGGTAAGGTTCAGAAGCTCCTCGGCGACGAGCTGAGGACGGAGGTACGCGCGCGGCTGCCGTTGGAGAGGGCGGCGGAAGGCTTGCGACAGTACGCGCGGGAGATGACCGGCGGCAAGTTCATCATCGTGCCCGGCCTGCATGCCGACCCGGAGATTTGAACTGTCGGCACGGAAACGCTAGGCCGACTCGGAGACTTGAGAATGTTTGAGCGACGACACGAGCCTCTTCTGCCGTTTCGAGCGTTCGTCCTGCGCGTCGCGCGCAGCCTCGCGCTCGCGTTCGCCATCATCGCCTTCGCGCTCGGCATGGGCGTGCTCGGCTACCACTACCTCGCCGAGTTCGCGTGGGTTGACTCGCTCCTGAACGCCTCGATGATCCTTTCGGGTATGGGGCCGGTGGGCGACTTCAAGAACGACACCGGCAAGGTGTTCGCCTCCTTCTACGCCCTCTTCAGCGGCCTCGCCTTCATCACGATAGCCGGCATCATCGTCGCGCCCGTCGCGCACCGCCTTCTGCACTGGTTCCACATTGAAGAAGACAAGGAAGGCAAAAGGCAAAGTGCAAAAGCCAAAAGGCAAAGGTGAGGACGCGCCCCGCGCGAAGAACGTCGCATCACTTTTGATTTTTGCCTTTTGCCTCTTGCCTTTTGCCTTCACTGCCGCCGCCTTCCTGAACTCCCGAAAAATTTTCCGCCGACCCTCTCCAACCGTCGGGCAATCGGCGAGCATCACAGCGTCACAATTTGAGGAGGGAACACGCGATGTTTAGGAGGTCAGCCCCCGTCCTTCTGTGCCTCTTCGTCTGCCTGCTCGCCGCCCACCTTTCGAGCGCGAGCGCGACGCTCAGGATTGACGAATCACGCATCAAGGTCTCGCTCGACGAACGGCAGACGCGCGTCTCGCTCGCGGTCGAGAACGACACCGGCCACGCCTTCCCCGCGCGCGTACAGATCGAACTGCTCGACCCGCACGACAAGGCAAGGGCGCGCGCCTCAGCCGACGTACAGGTCAGGCGCGGCACGAACTCTCTCGACGTGCCGCTCAAGCTCCCCTTCTCCGAGCTGCTCGAAGCCGAGCAGAAAGAGTTCCCCTGGTACAGGCTCCGCTACCACGTCGCGCCCACGCCGCCCGCCGACTCGGTCGTCGCCGCCCTCGAAGGCATCGTCTCGCTCTCCGAGGTGACGCCCGACCTCTTCGAGCTGCGCGTCGTCTCTTCGCGCAAGGCACGGGGCGGCTCGACGTTTCGCACGCGCGTCCGCACGGCGAACCCCGTCACGGGGCGGCCCGTCAAAGGCGTCGCCGTCTCAGCCAAGCTCCAACTCGACTCCGGCGCGGGAGCGGGCGGGCTGAAGGCCGAGGGCGCGACCGACGGCGAGGGCTTCGCCGTGCTCGACTTCAAACTGCCGCCCGGCGTCGAGAACGACCGCGAAGCCGACCTCACCGTCACCGCCCGACGCGGCGCGCTCGTCGAGAAGGCGAAGACCTCGGTCTCGGTCGAACAACAGCCGCGCATCCTTTTGACGAGCGACAAGTCGCTCTACCAGCCGGGCCAGACCTTGCACATGCGCGCGCTCGCCTTCGGCCCGTCGGAGCACGCCGTCGCCGACGAGGACGTTGCCTTCGAGCTGAAGGACGAGGACGACACGACCGTCTTCCGCCGGCAGCTCAAGACCTCGCGCTTCGGCGTCGCCAGTGCCGACTGGCAGATACCCGACAACACGCGCCTCGGCGACTACAAACTCACGCTCAAAATGGAGGGCGACAAGTACGGCGAGGACTACGACTCTTCAACCACCGTTAAGATCAGCCGCTACGACCTTCCGAACTTCGCCGTGACGACGAAGGCAGACCGCGCCTACTACCTCGCGGGCCAGAACGCGGAGGTCGAGGTGCGCGGCGACTACCTCTTCGGCCAGCCTGTCAGGCGCGCACACGTCCGCGTCGTCCGCCAGACCGAGCGGCGCTGGAACTACAAGGAGCAGAAGTACGAGACAGAGGAGCGCGACCCCGTAGAAGGCGAGCTGGACGAGCGAGGCAGCTTCGTCGCGCGCCTTGATCTCGCGGGCGAGCACAAAGAGCTGGCCGACGCCGACTACCAGCGCTTCCGCGACCTCGACTTCGCCGCCTACGTCACAGACCCGACCACGAACCGCACAGAGCAGCGACGCTTCACGCTCCGCCTCACCAAAGACCCCGTTCACCTCTACGTCGCCGAGGGGCGCTACGGCCAGGCGAAGGGGATGCCGCTCGCCTTCTACCTCTCGACCTTCTACGCCGACGGCAAGCCCGCGCAGTGCGAGGTCACAATCGTCGAGCAGGGCGCGACCACGGTCGTCCGTCCGCCCGGCCAGGCGTCGCAAGAAGTGAAAGAACCCGACCGCGCGATCCTCAAGGTGAGGACGAACCGCTACGGCGTCGCGAAGGTCTCCGGCCCCGCCGTCAAATCAGACGAGTCGCGCAGCAACATCCCCCTGCGCTTCGTGGCGCGCGACCGCGAAGGGCGCGCAGGGCACTACTCGGAGGACTTCTGGTTGAGGAACACGGACTCGAACAGCGCGGAGGTTCGCGTCGAGACGGACAAGACGCTCTACCGCGAGGGCGAGCCGGTCGCGGTAGAGGTGACGGCGAGCAGGCCGCGCATGACCGTCGTCGTTGACGCCGCGAGCGACGGTCGCGTCCTCACGTCGAAGACAGTCCGCCTCGCGGGCGGTCGTGCGTCGCTCGTCATCCCCTACCGCGAAGAGTTCCGCGACGCGCTCGCCATCTCGGCGACCGACGCCGGGCCGCAGGAAGACGACAGCGACTACGATTACAGTTTCGGCGCGCGCACGGTCGTCTTCCCGCGCGACCGTGAGCTGAAGCTCGACGTGCGCCTGTCGCAGAAGAGCTTCCGCCCCGGCGAGGAGGCCGGCGCGGAGTTCGCCGTGCGCGAGGCCGGTGGCCGCCGGCCCTTGAGCGCGCTTGGCGTCGTCGTCTTCGACAAGGCCGTCGAGGAGCGCGCGCGAACCGACGAGGAGTTCAGCCGCAACTTCGGCTTCGGCGGCTGCCTCTACGGCTTCTGGTACGCCGCGGGCGACATCGCCGGCGTCACGCAGCGCGACATCGAACAACTCGACCTCTCCAGGCCCGTGCCCGACGGCCTCGAAGCCGTCGCCGAGATGCTCTACAACGGCTCGCGTGCCTACGACGAGCACAGCGTCTTCGGCGGCACTGAGTTCGCGCGCGACCAAAGGGAAGTTTTCTCCGACCTCGTCGGCGCGCAGCTCAAGCCGGCGCAGGACGCAATCAACAAGCGCTACGACGCGAGCGCCGAGTACCCTTCGGACGAGGCGTCGCTCGCACGAATCCTAAACTCCGCGGGCGTTGACTTCGCGGCGTTGCGCGACCCCTGGGGCCGGCCCTACCGCGCGCAGTTCTCCTTCGCGCGCGACCTGGACCTGCTCGACATCAAGAGCGACGGCGCGGACGAGCGCGCGGGCACGGACGACGACTTCACCGCGGCGCGCTTCGCCTGGCCCTACTTCCGCGCCGTCGGCGAGCGCATCAACCGCGCCGCCGCCGACTACCACAAACGCACGAGCGGCTACGTCCGCGACCTCCCGACTCTCAAAGACGAACTCAGGCGTGAAGGCTTCGACCTCGAACGCTTGCGCGACCGCTGGGGTCAACCCTACCGCTTCGACTTCGGCGTCGTCGGCTCGAACTACACCATCAAAGTGGAGAGCGGCGGCGCAAACAAGATGTTCGAGTCGCCGCGCGTCGCCGGCTCGGACGACTTCCCCGTCTGGACTTCACTCACCGACTACTTCGCCGAGACGCGCGCGTCGGTTGATGCGGTCCTCGCCGCGCGCCTGCGCGAGACGGGCGACTTCCCGCAGACGGAAGCCTCTCTGCGCGAGACTCTCAGGCGGGCGGGCGTCAAGTACGAAGAGCTGGCCGACGGCTGGGGCAACCGCATTTACGCGACCTTCTCGAAGGAGACGCGGTTCACCGACCGCGTTACGTTTGAAGACCGCAGGCGTTACGACCCGGTTCACGAAACGCACAAAGAGATCAAGCCGATCACGCAGATGCTCTACGCCCTCGCGCTGCGCAGCGTCGGCCCCGACGGGAAGACGAACACGCCGGACGACTTCAACCTCGGCTACTTCACGAGCATCGCCGCGGAGCAGACGGCGCAAGACGACTCGCCGCAGCCCGCCGCGCCCGTCACGACCTTTTCGGGCGGCACGGGCGCGATCACCGGCACGGTCACAGACTCGCAGGGCGCGGCCATCCCCGGCGTGACCGTCAGGGCCAGGCACAAGACCGTGCAACTCGAATTCGAGGCGAAGACCGACGACAGCGGCGTCTATCTCCTCCGCGGCCTGCCGTCTGGCTTTTACACCGTCACGTTCGAGGCGCAGCCCTTCAAGAACGTCATGCTTGAAGACGTGCAAGTCCAGTCCTCCAACCTGACCAGAGCCGACGTTAAGATGGACATCGGCACAGTCTCCGAGACTGTGACCGTGACCGCGGAGAAAAGTGCAACGCTCGAAACGGCCTCATATTCCGCCACTAAGATTGTGAAGGAGTCCGTCGGCACGAGGATGCCCGTCTCGACGCCGCGTCTGCGCCAGTTCTTCCCCGAAACACTCGTCTGGCAGCCCGCGCTCGAAACCGACTCTCAGGGGCGCGCGCGTCTCGACTTCAAGCTCGCCGACAACATCACGACGTGGAAGATGTCCGTCATCGCCTCGACCGAGGACGGCAGGCTTGGCGTCGCGGAGAAAGAGTTCCTCGCCTTCCAGCCCTTCTTCGCCGAGCACGACCCGCCGCGCGTCCTCACCGAGGGCGACCGCGTACTCTTGCCCGTCGTCCTGCGCAACTACCTCGAACGCCCGCAGTCGGTCGCCGTCGAGATGAAGCCGGAGAGCTGGTTCACACTAAACGGCCCCGCGCGTCAAAGCGCCGAAGTCCCCGCGGGCGACGCCGCGCGACCCATCTTCGACTTCCGCGCCGTCGCCTCCGTCAAAGACGGCAAGCAGCGTGTCACGGCCACGGGCGCTGAAGCGAGCGACGCCGTCGAGAAGCCCGTCACAGTCCACCCCGACGGCGAGGAGCGCTCGCAGACCGACGCCGCCATCTTCGCCGACGCCGGCACGCTCGACGTGAACGTGCCCGCCGAAGCCATACGCGGCTCGGTGCGCAGCGAGCTGAAGATTTACCCGAACCTGACGGCGCACCTGACGGAAAGCGTCGAGGCGATCATGGAGCGCCCTTACGGCTGCGGCGAGCAGACCATTTCTTCGTCCTATCCGAGCGTCATGGCGCTCGACCTCTACCGACGGCAGAACGGCAACCTCGACGGCGAACTCCCGCCCACGGTCGCCCGCGCGCGGCGCTACGCGCAGGACGGCTACGAGCGACTGCTCGGCTACCGCGCCCCCGGCGGCGGCTTCACCTACTGGGGCCGCGGCGAGCCAGACCTCGCGCTCACGGCCTACGCGCTGCGCTTCCTCACAGACGCGAGCCGTGTCATCGCCGTTGACGCGGACGTGATCGAACAGACGCGCGACTGGCTCGTCCGGCAGCAGCGCGAAGACGGGAGTTGGCCCGCGCACTATTGGTCGGGCGACGGCGAAGACACGCGCCGCACCGCGCTCAACACGGCCTTCATCGCCCGCGTCCTCGCCGCCGCGCCTGAGAAGGAGACGGCGAAAGCCTCTTCAGCTTCTTCAAACAGTCCGGCGACGAAAGATGTTCCGGCGACTAGACAGACAACAGGCGCAACGGCGACTTCCGACGCTAAAGCGGCGACCCCCGACGCCAAAGCAACAACGTCAGATATCAAAGTGGCGACTCCGCTCCGGCGTGCTCTGCGATACCTCTCCGCCCGCGTCGAAGAGATAGACGAGCCGTACCTCATCGCCTCTTATGCGCTCGCTTCTCTGGACGCGGGCGAGCGTGAAGGCGCGGCGCGCGCCGTCGCCAAACTCCGCGCCCTCGCACACGAAGAGGGCGCGGGCGCGTACTGGGCGCTCGAAACCAACACGCCCTTCTACGGCTGGGGACTCGCGGGCCGCGTCGAGACGACCGCGCTCGCCGTCCGTGCGCTCAACGCCTACTGCGGGACGAGTACCGCCGAATGCGGATCAAGCGATAAAGCTCCGTCAAATCCGAAATCCGAAATCCGCATTCCGCAATCGAGAGAAATCCGCATCCCGCAATTGATTGACCGCGGCCTGCTCTTCCTGCTCCATAACAAAGACCGCTACGGCGTCTGGTACTCGACGCAGGCCACCGTCAACGTGCTCGACGCGTTGCTCGGCCTCGTCGCGTTCGAGGGCGCGAAGCGCGCGCGGGCATCCGGGGTCGCTCAGCCGAGCGCCGGAGACACCGCGGAGATTTTCGTCAACGGTCGCCGCGCGGGCGCGCTCGCGCTGCCCGTCGCCGACCTCTTGAGCGCGCCCGTCGCCTTCGACCTCTCGCCCTTCGTCGCCGCGGGCGACAACCGCGTCGAGGTTCGCCGCGCGGGTTCGGTGCCCGCGCGCGCGCAGGCGCAACTCGTCACCACCTTCTACGTGCCGTGGGCGAACGCGCAGGCGGCTGCATCCGGCCAGTCCGCGAGGCAGAACGGCGCGAGCGCGCTCCGCCTCGCCGTCGCATACGACCGCCCATCGGCGTCGGTCAACCAAGAGGTGACGTGCCGCGTCGAGGCCGAGCGCGTCGGGCACAGCGGCTACGGCATGATGCTCGCCGAGGTGGGACTGCCGCCCGGCGCGGACGTTGACCGCGCCTCGCTCGAACACACGATGAAGGAGTCGGGCTGGGCGATCAGCAGCTACGACGTTCTGCCCGACCGCCTCGTCGTCTATCTCTGGCCCGCGGGCGGCGGCACTAGGTTCAATTTCAAGTTCCGCCCGCGCTACGGCCTCGACGCGCTCACCGCGCCCTCGCAGCTCTACGACTACTACAACCCCGAAGCCCGCACCGTCGTCGCGCCGACGAGGTTCGTGGTACGATGAAAATGCAGATGCTGGATGCCAGATGTCAGATGCTAGTTCTTGAGAGCTTGGCCGACTGACATCTAGCATCCAGCATCTAGCATCTTCTTATCGGAGGTTGCGATGCGTCTCACAGAGATGGTCTCGTGCGCCGGTTGAGCGTCTAAGCTCGCGCCGCGCGAACTCGCTCAAGTTTTGAGCGGCCTGGAAATCCCCAAAGACCCGAACCTGATCGTCGGCATCGAGACTGCCGACGACGCGGGGGTTTACCGTCTCTCGAAGGACATCGCGCTCGTCCAGACCGTTGACTTCTTCACGCCCATTGTTGACGACCCCTTCGACTACGGGCGCATCGCCGCCCTGAACTCCATCAACGACGTGTGGGCGATGGGCGGCACGCCCGTCACGGCGCTCGCCGTCACCTGCTTCCCCAAGAAGGGCGTTGACTTTTCGATCCTCGGCGAGATCATGCGCGGCGGCCTGCAAGTCCTGACCGAGAACGGTGTCGCGCTCGTCGGCGGCCACAGCGTTGACAATCAGCAGATCATGTTCGGCTACGCCGTGACGGGCACGATTGACCCGGCCCGCGTCGTCACCAACCGCGCCGCGCGCGCGGGCGACGCGCTCATCCTGACGAAGCCCATCGGAACGGGCGTCGTCTCCACGGGCATCAAGTTCGGCAAGGCGGGTGAGGAAGTGACGCGCGCATCGCTCGCGACGATGCTGCTCTCAGGGCGCGAGGCCGCGCGCCTGATGGTCGAGGCGGGCGCGCACGCGGCGACGGACGTGACCGGCTTCGCGCTGCTCGGCCACGCGTGGGAGTTGGCGCGGGCGAGCGGCGTGACGCTCGAAATCGAAGCGGCGAGCGTGCCGCTCATCCCCGGCGCATCGGAGCTCGCGGCGGCGGGGATGCTGACGAGCGGCGACAAGACGAACCGCGGTTACGTCGGCGACGACGTGAGGCTCGGCGAAGGAATCAACAAGGAACTCGTCTCCCTCCTCTTCGACCCGCAGACGGCGGGCGGCCTCCTGATTTCCATTGACGCCGCGCGCGCCGACGAACTCCTCGCGCGCCTGCGCGAAACTTACGCGGACGCCGCGCGTATCGGTCGCGTCGTCGAGCGCGGGCCGCACCTCATCAGAGTCAACTGAACGGCGGCTTCGGCCTCAATTACCATCAATCGCAATGCTGCCGTCAATTACTACGCCTGACTGAATCCTGCGGTAGAGCCGCTTTTGCGGCGGCGTCAGCGTGTTCAGAAGATTCTGCGCGAGCAGCAGCTCGGCCAACGCCCGCGCGTCCGCCCGCTGGAATCTTTTGGCGTCGGTGCTCGCGCGCTCGAAGTCGGACGGGGCGAGGGCCGCGAGCGTCCCCGCGCACTGGCCGATCAGGTCGCTCCACGGGTAGCTGCCCTGTAACTTCAACTCGCCGTCCTTGAAAGGCTCCTGCCCGAACCCGTTGACCACCGCGGCGGCGTCCACAAGCTCGTTGAGTTGGCCTATCGCCGATTCGACGAGCGCGAACGACGCGTCGGCGTCGAGCGGCGCGTAAGCGCTGGCGATTTGAAGCCAGGCGGTGAACTGCGCGTAGCCGTGCGCTTGGCCGTCGAGGAGGCCGCGCGCCTCCGCGAGCACCTGAAGCGCCGTCTGCTTGTCGCCTTTGGACGACGCCGCCCCTGCGATCTGGACGAGCGCCGTCACCTTCTCTTCGACCGTCGGGAGCCGCGACGCCATCTGTCGCGCCTCGGCGAAATTCCCCTGTTGTGCCGCGCGCCATTGCAACTGCTGGTCTATGTTCTTGCGCGCCTGCGCGCGCTGCTGCGGGTTCGAGATGTTGTCCACGATCTGGCGCGCGCGCTCCGGGTCGCCTCCGTCGTTGAACGCCTTCCACGCCGCGTTCATGTAGAGATTGTCGCGCACTTCCGCGGGGGCCTTGGGCGCGGCTTCGAGCATCGCCTCGACGGTTCCCTTCTGCATCAGCTCCTGATAAGGCTTCCAAACGTCACCCTGCGGGTTGAAGCCACTCTCTATGGTCGCGGCCCTCTGCCGCAGCGCGGCGACGCGCGCCGGGGCCGACTTCTCCAGCTCCGGCATCAACGCCTTGAGCGCGTTGTAGAGGGGGTAAGTGCCGCCCCGGTTCGGCTGGACGCTCATGGCCGCCGTGATGATCTTCTCGATCAGGTCGGCGCGCGTCTGCTGTTCAATCGAAAGACTGTTCGACGAGCGCGCGCCGCCGTTGCTGACGAAAGCCCCCGGCCCGTCGCCGAAGACAACCGACGGCCCGTTGACCGGCAACGCCTGCGTCTGCGGCGTCGAGGGGGAAGCCTCGGCGGGCCGCGTCATCGTCAGTAGTTGGAGTGCGACGCCGCTCGACTCGCCGTTTTCTCTGAGGTCTTCCGAGCGGAGTTTCTGGACGATGTCGGCCACAAGCTTCGAGGCTGACGCAGGGTCTTTCGCGTTCAACTGCCTCAGCACGCCGAGCAGCCCCGTCGTCACGCCCCTGCTCAAAGACTCTTCGGCCACGTTGAACGCCTGTCGCGGGTCTTGCGCCGCGACCTGGCCCGCGAGGCTCGCCTCCAACATCTGCTCCTGGTTGAGCAGCCAGTTGCCCTGGCCCTGAAATGCTTCGGGGTGCGGCAGCCGCGTCGCGCGCAGGAAGTCGAGCGCCAGCACGGGGTCGTGCCGCGCGACCGTTTGCAGCAACTCGCTTCGCATTTGGGCGACGGCCTGCGCGGTGTTGAAGAACTGCTGGTCTTCGGGGTCGAGGCCGGCGTTGAGTGCGGCGACACCGTCCGCCGCCGTCTTGAAGGCGGCGCGGGCCGCCTGCTCGTCGCGCGGCCAGAGAAGCCCCGCGGCGATGGTCTGCGCGCGCACGCGGTTCTCGACGAGCTTCAGCCCCTGTGCCTCCGCGAACGCGTCTTCGAGCAGGCCCAGAGCCTTCTTCTCAAGCTCCTTCCGCGCGGCGTCCGTACCGCCCGCCAAGCTCTCCTGCGACTGCGGCGACCGCGCGACCGCGTTTGAAGAGGAGACGAGAGAGAGGAGGACGAACAGGGTTAGCAACCGTTTCATCTTCATATGAGACTCCGCGCTCGGCGTCTTTGACCACGCTTGCCGAAAGCGCCGACGATTTTTTGTTGACCGCGAAAGAACTGGTTTGCTGGCCGGACATGATTTGAACGGCCACGCCCCGACGGTCTTGCGTTTTCCCTCTGCGATGCGCGTTTCGCACGGAAGGATGCGCGGCGGCCTCGGTAAATTTGGCCGACGCCGAGCCGGGGCGTACCTTTAGCCGCCCCCGTTCATCAAACCCTGTTCGCCAGGTCGGCCTCGCGGTGCGCGCCGCTTTGTTTGACACTCTCCGGTCGGTACGGTAAGTTTGCCTCTACCGTTTTCACGGCAATGTCCCGTTCGTCCAGAGGCCCAGGACACGGCCCTTTCAAGGCTGAAACACGGGTTCGAATCCCGTACGGGACGCCTTTCCCTTTCAGTTACTTGCGGCTGCGTTGAGGAGCAGGGTCTTCGGCGTGGTAACGTCTTGGTAACGTAATTCCCCAAAAACTACGTCCAACTTGTTCACGGCCTCGGATAGAAAGGCCGGGCTGAGGTGTTGGTAGCGTGCGGCCATGCGGAGGTCTTTGTGGCCTAGAAGCTGTGCGACCGTGTGAATGTCCGCGCCGCTCATGCGCAGCCATGAGGCCGCCGTATGTCTCAGGTCGTGGAATCTGAAATCGAGGATGCTCAGGCGGCGGCACACCCTCCCGAAAGTGACGCTCACTTGCTCCGGCGTGATGCCTCCGAAAATCTTACTTGTAACGTTTGCTTCAGGCGCGGGAGGGACTGATGACAATACGGCCAGCGCGCCTTCGTTCAAATACACCATCCGGCCCTCGCCGTTCTTGGTCTGCGGGAGGAAAAGGCGACACTGTGACAGGTCAACGTCAAGCCAACGCAGGCTCAGAATTTCCCCGCGCCGCATTCCCGTCAGCGCGGCCAGCGCCACGACTGGACGAAGCCACTCCGGGCAGCCCGCGACGACCACGTAAAGCTCTTTCGGTTGCAGGTATCGCACGCGCCCGGCGGGTACGCGCGGCGACTTAACGCCCTGCGCCGGGTTGAAGGGTATTAGCTCCCACTCGACGGCGAGGCGTAAGAGGTGCTTGATGACGTTCAACTCTTTTTGAATCGTACCCGGCGAAACCTTGCCGCTCCGCTGCGTGACGTAGCGTTGCGCGTCATGACGACGGATGCCTGCCAGCGGGCAATTAAAGAAGGGTATCAAGTGATTATTTATTATGATCTTCTCGCGCTCGTAAGCGTATGGTGTAAGCCGAGCCTTCTGATATTTAAGGTAGCGCGCTGCTACTTCGGCAAATGTCTCCTCTCCGGGCGGCGAGAAGCCGAGCATCCGGGCCTGCTCCACACGCAACAGTTCTGCGGCTCTGATTTGCTTTGCCTGAGTAATGTTCTGCGCGTCGGTCTTGCGGTAGCGGCGGCGGCCCTGGGCGTCAGTCCAGCTAATCCAAAAACCTGCGCGGTCTTTGCGGTGAAAGATTCCGTCCCGCTTCTCCTTTGATTTTCGAGCCATAGCTATTTCTCCTTTCGTCTTTTTCCTTTTCGTCTTCGGACGCCAATCTTCCTTTCAAAATATCGTTGTCGCTCCTGCCTCTTGCGGCTGGTGGCGCTACACCGCACCGAACACACCTTCTTGTCCTTCCTAGCAGCCCAAA
>QHXN01000037.1 GCA_003222975.1 Acidobacteriota bacterium
GTCACTCTCCTAAATGAGCAGCATGTGTTAAGATTTATCGCATGCTGCTCGAATCGGTTGAGGCTCACCAATTTAGGAATTTGAGCGGTGAAGTCTTTTGGGGCCAGGGTCTCAACATAATTTTCGGCGAGAACGGACAGGGCAAGACGAGTTGGCTCGAAGCAATTTACCTCCTGGCTACCACCAAATCATTCCGCACGCAACGGCCACAAGAAGCGATCCGTTTCGGGGAGAGTTTGGCAGTCGTCCGAGGGCGCGTGACACGAAGCCGCGACGTTCACAGAGACTTACAAGTCACCCTTCAAGGCAACTCGAAATCACTTTCACTGAACGGAAAGAGTGAAACCGTCGCAAACTACCTGAGTCAACTGCACGTCGTCTCTTTTACGGCTGACGAACTCGAAGTGGTGCGCGGAGGCCCTGACGCCCGCCGAAGGTTCTTAGACCGCGGCGTGGTCGCTCTACACCACAGCTACGTTCAGACCCTGGCCGACTACCAAAGGGTCATCAAACAAAAAAATCGGCTGCTCCAGGACATTTCCAATTCGGGAACAAGTATTGATAACGCCAGAGAGCTGATCGAACCCTGGAACGAACAGATAACTTTATTAGGCTCGATCATTCACCGCGCACGCTGCGATTACGTCGAGCGATTGCAGCCAAGTCTCCAACGGCGGTTATTCGAGCGCGAGGATGTCACAATCCGTTATATGTCGACCCTGGAAGGTAAGGGTGACATTAACGATTATGAGTCTTTACTGAGAGAGCGTTTGGGCCTTCGTTTGCAGGCAGAACTTGCCTCCGGCTATGCCCTAATTGGACCTCACCGGGATGACCTGGAAATCCTGCTCGACGGGCGCGACATGCGAGCATACGGAAGCTCCGGCCAGCAACGTAGTGCGTTGATTTTACTTGATTTAGCGGCAATTTCAGTGTATCATCTATGGCACAATGAGTATCCACTTTTTCTTATGGATGATGTGGATGCGGAGTTGGATGAAAGGCGCATTGGCCGCTTACTTGAATACCTGAGGGGTCGCACACAAACGTTTGTTACAACCTCTAAAGGTGACCTCATCAAAGAATTTGCCAATAACGCAAAAGTGTTCGATGTGGGTGAGGGAGTGGCAGTTGATGTTTTAAGGAATGAGTCTGAAAAAACAGTCTTTACGTCTGTTAAGGGCATCTAAAGTTTCTTAATTGGCGACAGGGCCGTTACACTTTTCTTAATCCAGACTAGGGAAGTATCATGGACAGCACATACAAAGAGGAGACAGGTTTGTCAACAGCAACTTTATCAAAGAAGAGAGATTCTTATAACGCAACTTCCATCACGGTTTTAGAGGGCCGGGAGGCTGTCCGCAAGCGTCCGGCGATGTATATCGGCTCGACGGGCGAAATGGGGCTGCACCACCTTGTTTACGAGGTGGTAGATAACTCCGTTGATGAGGCCCTAGCCGGGTACTGTGACACGGTTGAGGTTACCATTCACATGGATAACTCGATCACGGTTATAGACAACGGACGCGGCATTCCCGTGGATTACCACAAGCAGGAGAAGAGGTCTGCCGCGGAGGTCGTAATGACCAAACTCCATGCGGGTGGAAAATTCGATACCAACGCCTATAAAGTTTCAGGAGGGCTGCATGGCGTAGGCGTCTCTTGCGTAAATTTCCTCTCAGAGTGGCTTCGTTTGGAGATTTGGAGGGACGGAGCGACATACGAGCAGGAGTACAAGAGGGGCATTCCGGTAACCAAATTGGAGATGACAGGTAAAACCCGCCGCCGCGGGACCAAAATAACCTTCCTGCCAGATTCCGAGATTTTTGATGTTAATGAATTCAGCTTCGATAAGCTATCCGAACGTCTGCGCGAGAAAGCCTTTCTGAATAAAGGTATCCGCATCACGATTAAGGACGAGCGAATAGAACCTGAACGCGCGCACGAGTTTTACTATCGTGGAGGAATCGCGGAGTTCGTTAAGCATCTTAATAAGAACAAGTCGGTTCTTCACGACAAGCCGATTTACTTTGAGAAATCGAGCGACGCGCTTTCGGTTGACGTTGCCATCCAGTACAACGACGGCTACGATGAGAAGGTCTATTCCTTTGCTAATAATATTAATACTGTTGACGGCGGTACACATCTTTCCGGATTTCGCTCAGCATTGACGCGCACTATTAATGCCTACGCACAATCCTCCGGCCTTGCCAAAAATTTTAAAAGCTCGTTGTCGGGAGATGATGTCCGCGAGGGTTTAGTCGCGGTAATTTCAGTTAAATTACCGCAGCCCCAGTTTGAGGGGCAAACTAAAGGGAAACTCAATTCAGACGTGAAAGGGGCAGTGGAATCGTTTCTTAACGAACGGCTGACCGAATATTTTGAACAGAACCCTACGGTCGCTAGAAAAATTGTTGGAAAAGCTATTGATGCCGCGCGCGCACGTGAAGCGGCTCGAAAAGCTCGTGAGATCGTTCGGAAAGGGGCGATTGGCTCAACCATGCTGCCGGGCAAGTTGGCGGACTGTCAAGAAAGAGACCCGGCACAGTGCGAACTTTACATTGTAGAAGGTGATTCGGCGGGGGGCAGCGCAAAACAAGGTCGGGATAGAAGATTTCAGGCAGTCTTGCCGTTAAAAGGTAAAATATTAAATGTGGAAAAGGCTCGTTTTGATAAAATGCTCAGCCACAGCGAGATCAAAACATTAATAACTGCGCTCGGCACAGGCATCGGTAAGGATGATTTTGACCTAAACAGGCTCCGCTATCATAAAGTTGTTTTTATGACGGATGCTGACGTAGATGGGTCACATATCAGGACATTGCTTTTAACATTCTTTTATAGACAGATGCCTGAATTAATTGAATCCGGGCACGTGTACATTGCTCAGCCGCCGCTTTTTAAAGTAAAACGTGGCAAGCGGGAAGAGTATATAAAAGACGAAAGGTCAATGGTTCGTTATCTCATGCGTCAGGCTACGAGTGATTTAAAAGTCGTTTCTGACAAGACGAAAGAGGTCTTTGAAGGTCACAAGCTTGCGCAAGCGCTTGAGCAAGTGGTTGAGTTAAGACGCTATTGTGAAAAGCTAGTAAGAAGGCTTGGAAATGACGAAGATTTGCTCCATTTATTACTAAAGGCTTTCGGGGGTCAGGAAGGTATACTGCATGAGGGTAACACAACTCTTAAGGGGGTCTTTCAAGATGAGGTGGGGGAGCAGATAGGAAGGGTTGAAGAGTTATTGTCAGAGGCCGGATACAAGACGGAACTTTCTTCCGACGAGGAGCATGGATTGTGGGAGATTGAGACGACAGCAGCCGGAGGTTCAAAAGTTAAGATTGATTGGGAGCTTGCAAGCCATGTTGAGTTCCAGAAGGCCGTAGAGATTTATAAGACGCTGGAGGAACGTCTAACCGCACCATTCATTCTGGGGGAGAATGGTTCTAAAGAAACGATTGAGTCACGTGAAGAATTATTAGACCGTGTGCTCAATACGGCCAAGAAGGATTTAATGATCCAGCGCTATAAAGGTCTCGGCGAGATGAACCCGGAGCAGCTCTGGGAGACAACAATGGATCCAGAAAAACGTACCTTGCTCCAGGTTAAAATAGACGACGCGGTTGAGACGGATCAGATTTTTACCATCCTGATGGGCGACGCGGTCGAGCCACGCCGCAAGTTCATTGAGGATAATGCCTTAGACGTGAAGAATTTAGATGTCTAAATTGTTTTGCGTAAAACAAGGGTAAGAGAGAGAAATAAATATTTCGGTTCCTTGGCAGGGTCGGGCTGCGGCGAATGACTTGCCCTAACTTTTGACACGCTTCACCCGTCTGTGTAAAATGAAGTCCCTTTCCTCCTGTAGATGTTGCCCGCTGCATACGAGAGAAGTATGCAGCGGAATTTTTTCTGAAAGTTGAAGTATTCCTGAAATAATCTTCAGTTTTCTTATCTCACCTCATTCAAAAGAGATGAATCTACTATTCGTCTGGATCAATACGGAGCTTTTCATTTCGTTGAAGTTTACCGTTGTTCAGCCTACTGGTCGTTGGCCTAGACCATGCTTACTCGTTGAAGCGGCGGGCGCGGAAGCGAAATAGTTTAAGGGATTCGTTTGGCGCGATCCCGGCTTTGCGGGCGGCGGTGTGAACTTGCTGACTTGCCGTTTTAATGCCTTCTATGGCGGGGAGCAATAGTCCGCGTCTTAGACCGAAATGATCCATAACGATCACACCGAACGTTGCGGGGTCTAAGTCCTCAAGTTGAGTCGGCTCGGGCCAGTCGAGAACATCAACTGAGTAACGCAAAAACGGTAATTCGTCAGGGGAGACGGGCTGGAAGCGGGGATCGCGAATTGCGGCGTTAATAGCGTTAGCGATGATTTCTTCCGCGAGCATATTTTTTTCAGGCTCAATCGTGCCGATGCAGCCTCTAAGTTCTCGTTTAATCGTTTTGATGGAAACAAAGCACGCCGACCTCTGAGCGAGTAGAGACGGCGTGGGAATCGGCGTCGGCTCGACAATCCGCCGCTCCGAGACGAAGGTTTCGACTGCGCGGCGCGCCAGCGCGGGCAGTTCGCTCCCGTCGGTGGGTTGAGGAAAAGCCGACGCTTCGCCGCGGCCCGAAGGCGTCGAAGCGGGTTCGCCGGTAAGTTTATTTCGTCCGACCTTTGCACTCATTGGTTCGACAGATTCGAGCAGGCGAACTGTGCCACAAGGTAGCCGACGCCGAACGGCGCTTCGTAGTGCAGCACTTCAAAACCCGGCTCGCTGCCGGCAAAGACGCCGAAGGCGACGAGCATCGAGCGATAGCCGCACTCTCCGGCAAGCCGCCGAAGTCCCTGGTCAATGTTAACGACACGTTGGAGTAAACTTGCGCGAATCGCTTCGACCACCTCCTCGTCGAAGCGGTGGGCGTCCGGGTGAAAGCCTGCCGGCGCGCCGGGCGTGAGGCGGTGGCTCAAGTCGCCGCTGGCGATGAAGGCCACGGGACGCCCGACCTTTTCGACGGCCCGCCTGATACACCTCCCGAAGCGGACGTGATCTTCGTTAGAGAGAAAACTGTAACCGAGGGCGACGACGCGACCGCGCCAGCCGTTGCGCAGGAGGAAGTAGAGCGGGACGGCTGTGCCGTGGTCTAAACCGCATGCTCTCAGCCTGACGACGGAGTAGCCTCCGCCGTCTGCCGCCTCTTCGATGGCATCGAGCAGCTCGTCATCGAGCGGCGCTTCGACGGTTGCCTGCGGAGCGCGGAAATTGGCAAAATCGCCGCGCAGCCGCGGCCCGTCGTAAGCCACGAAGGCGCGCTCCTCAAGCGGCGCGTGCGGCGAGATAAGGACGACCGTCTCCGCGCCGCACGCTTTGACGCGCCCGGCAAGGTCGCGCATGGCGTCTATCGAGGCACACACCTCGTCCGCCATCGCGCCGCCGACTTCGGGAACCATGACCGGCGGATGCGGAGCGATGCCGACGAAGACAAGAGGGCTTTCGTTCATGATCCTCAGCTCTGGCCGCGGCGAGGTTGCGTTCTTCCCGCCCAGGGTCGAAACTCGAAAGGGGAAACGCGCGCCATTCTCCGGGCGCGACCTGAAAATTACTCGTTACTTGTAGGGGTTTGGAAAGATTCTAGCACAACTGATTAACCCTGCAAGCTCGAAGCGGCGACGTTTGAAGAAAAGTATTTGAAGGGGCAGAGACGAAAAGTGTTTGAAGACGCGGGCGCGGCGTGTGTTTGAAGACGCGCGCGGCGGTCGGTTGAAGAGAGGCATTGTGAGCGACGGCGAAAGTTTCGACGTGTTGATTATCGGCGCGGGGCCGGCTGGCTCGTTCGCGGCTGAGAGGGTCGCGCGCGGCGGGGCGCGTGTCGCACTGTTCGACGGGAGGCCCGCGCGCGAGGCGAAGGCGTGCGGCGGCGGTGTCACGTCGAAGGCGCTGAAGGCTTGGCCGTTCCTGCTCGAAGCGGGGGGGCGAACCGTCGGCGAGGTCGAGTTGATGTCTCCCGCGGGCGCGAGCGTCCGGCTCAAGCTCGCCGAGCCTTTCGCCATCTACTCGCGCCGCGCGCTCGACTCACACCTGCGCGAGCGCGCACGCAGCGCCGGAGCGCAGATTTTCGACCGACGCGTCTCGGCCTCCGCGGAGAAGGATGCGGAAGGGCGTTGGGTCGTCCGCGCGAAGGGCGGGGGCGAGTGGCGCGGTCGCGTGCTGGTCGCGGCGGACGGGGCGAACAGCGCGGTCGCGCGCAGGCTCGCCGGCGCGCTGCCGAACGCGGACATGGAAGTTGCCTTCGGCTACCGCACGCCTCTGGACGAAGCGGACGACGCGCCGACGGTCATCGCCTTCCTGCCCGGCTGGGCGGGTTACGCGTGGGCATTCCCGCGGCTCGACCACATCTCGTTCGGCATCGCCACCATGCAGGACAAGTTCGACCACAAGGCGCTCGACCGGATGCTCTGGGACTTCATGGTTAAATACTATCGCGCGCGCGAAGACGGCGGCGCGTCGCGCGGAAAAGTTAACGGCGTTCGTGACGGCGCGGACGCACGCGGAGTCGAAGAGCGACTGCGCCTGACGGCGGAGCGTTACGCGGCGCGGATACCGGGCCTCGCGCCGGAGAGTTTCGACAGGCGGCGCGCGGCAGGCGCGGACTGGGCGCTGCTCGGCGACGCGGCGGGCTTCGCAGACCCCGTGACGGGCGAAGGGATTTACTACGCGCTGCGCTCGTCGGAGCTTTTCGCCGAAGCCTTCCTCGCGGGCGACGTGTCGGCTTATGAAATGAGGTGGCGCGCCGACTTCGGGCGCGAGCTGCGGCGCGCGTCGCAGATGCGTCGGAGGTTCTACGGCGAGTTCTTCGGCGGCGCGTTCACGGACAGGATGATAAAGTTCGCGCGCGTCCACTCCGGCGTCCGGCGCACGCTGCGCGAACTGGTCGCGGGCGACCAAGGCTACCTCGACCTCAAGCGCACGCTCGCGCGCCGCGCCTTCCGACCTTTCTGAATCCGGTTAAAGAGAATCACGAATCGCCCCGAAGTCGGGGCTTCAGTCGGCGACCTGATCGTCAAGACCGAGCAGGAGCGTGCGGGCGCGTTCGAGCGAGGCGGCGTTAACGAGGACGAGATCAAGGATGTCGCGCGTCTCGCCGTCGGGCGTGTTGCTGCTGGCGAGCGCGTTCAGAAGCTTCGGCACTTCGCGGAGGCCCTGCATGACGTAGAGCGCGGCGCGCTCGGCCTCGATCTCTTCGCGACCCTCGACGGCGAGCACGCGCGCGAGGTGGCGGCGCATGCTCTCGAAGAGGTCGTACTCCAGACTCGATTCCCAGAAACTCATGGTCAGACCCTCCCGTTGATAAACGGACGCGTGAGAGGTTTGTATCTCACCGGGCGGCAACTTCCGTCGCGTCGCTGCCGGTCAGGTCGGGGCGGGTGTAGCGCGCGAGGCCGCGCTTCAATTCTTCGGGCACAGGCACGGACTCGAAGGTCGAGCGGCGCACGGCGACGAGGACGAAGTGTGCGTCGGCGACCATCTCCTCCTCGCCCTTGCGCCGCACCTCGAAGTCGAGCCTGAGCGACTTGCGCCCGACGCGCCCGACGTAGGCGCAGACTTCGAGCAGGTCGTCGAGTTGGGCGGCGCGTCGGAAGTCGCATTCGAGGTGCGCGCGCGGAAGCCAGATGTCCAGCTCGTCGAACACCACGCCGTAGGCGAGGCCGGCGGCGCGGAACAACTCGGTCTCGGCGAACTCAAAGAAGCGGATGTATGCGCCGTAGAAGATTATCCGCGCGGCGTCAACGTCGCCCCAGCGGACGCGCTCCTCGATGCAGAACTTCCAAGGCTCGTTCACGACGAAAATTCCTCAAGTCGGCAGGCCGCCTAAAAACTCTGCGAGCGCGCGGTTGAACTCGCCGGGCCGCTCGACGTTCGAGACGTGCCCCGCGCCCTCGATCTTCACCAGTCGCGAGCCTTTAATCTTCGCGTTCATCGCTTCGGAGTCCGAAGGAGGCGTTACCGCGTCTTCACTCCCGACGAGAATCAAAGTCGGAACGCCGATACCGGGCAGCAAGTCCGTCTGATCCCGGCGCACGGCCATGCCGCGCAGCGCGGCGGCAGCCCCTTGCGGGTTCGTGCCGAGGATCATCTCGCGCACGCGCGCAACCACCTCCGGCCTCTGCACGCGCGTCGCGTGCGCGAGCAGCTTCGGCAGCATCGCGTCGGCGATTGGTTCCATGCCGTCCGCGAGAGCGCGCCGCGCCGTCTCCTCGCGCGTGCGGCGCGCCTCGTCCGTGTCGGCTTGCGGGCGTGTGTCGGCGAAGATGAGCGCGCCGACGCGCTCCGGGTGCGCGCGCAGGAAGGCCAGGGCCACGTAGCCTCCCATCGAAAGACCGCCGACGACCGCGCGCCCGACGCCCAGCTCGTCGAGCAGCGCGGCCAGGTCTTCGGCCATCTCCTCCATCGTCGCAAGCTCGGCGACGACAGTCGTCTCGCCGTGGCCGCGCAGGTCGGGCGTGATGACGCGGCACGTCGCGCTCAAGCTCTCAACCTGCTCGCGCCACAGCGAGCGGTTGAAGGGGAAGCCGTGGAGCAGGACGACGGGTCTGCCGCGCCCCGCGTCTTCGTAAGCGATCTCGATCCCGCGCGTGACCTTCCTCATACCTTACCCGCGAAGTTTGTGCTCGTGTTTGGCTGCCTGACGACATGATAGACCCAAGCCGCGAAATGTGTAAGGGGAATGTTTAAGAGTGCGGCCCGCTATCTGAGTCCCAAAGCTTCGGCGTAAACGCGCTCGGTCGCCTCGATCATGCGTCCGAGGCCGAAGCGCGCGCGTGCGGACTCGCGCGCGCGCGCGCCGAGAGCGAGGCGGCGCGGCCCGTCTTGGAGCAGCGAGATTACTGCCGCGGCCAACGCCTGCGCGTCGCCGATTGGTACTATCAGGCCCGTGAGTCCGTCGGCGACTATCTCGCGCGCGCCCTCGGTCGCCGTCGCGACGACGGGCACGCCGCAGGCCGACGCCTCGGCCATCGCCATGCCGAAGGACTCCGTGCGCGAGGCCGAGACGAGAACGTCGAGCGACGCCAGCACGTCGGCCACGTCGTCGCGTCGTCCCAGCAAACGCACCTGTTTCGTCAATCCGAGTTCCGCGACCAGCTTCTCGATTCGCGCGCGGTTCTCGCCCGCGCGCGATGCGTCCTCGCCGACGATGACGAACTCGACACCCTCGCCTTCACCGAATCGCGCGGCGATGACGGCGGCGGCGCGCACGAAGTCCTCCTGCCCCTTCACCTCGCTCAGCTCGCCGACGATGCCGACGCGCAGCGGCACGCGAGACTGCGCACGCGCGCGCGACTCGCGCTCGAAGCGTGCGCGGGCTTCGTCGAAGCGGCGGAGGTCAACGGCGTTCGTGACGACGCGAATTTTGTCGGCGGGGAAAATCTGTTGCGCGCGGAGCAAGCGGGCGACCGTCTCGGAGACGGCGATGACGCGCGCGACGTTTGCGAGCGCGCGGCGGTGAATCCGCCCCAGCGGGAAGAGGACGTGGCGAGTGATGACGAGGCGCGCGCGCGGCGCGAGACGCGCGGCGAGGGCGGCGGGCGGGTAGTCGCGCGCGACGTGCGCGTGGATGATTTCGATTTCGTGATTGCGGGCGAGGCGCGCGAGGCGCGCGGCGCTGGTGAGGTCGAGCGCGCCCAGCAGCGGGAGCGTGAAGACGCTGCGCGGCGGAATCGGGTCGAGTTTATCGCGCAGCGGCGACGAAGGGGGGAGCGCGGCGAAAACTTCGTGGCCGCGCTCCGAGAGGCCGCGCGCGAGGTCGGCGAGGTGTCTTTCGCCCCCGCCGAAGGCGCGCGCCGAACTGACTTGGAGGATTTTCAACGGTTCGTCTTAAGTGTCACGCCGCGATTGGCGACTCGTCGTAGCGCGAGAGGAGGTCGGCGGCGTCCCTGTAGATTCGTATGCAGCCCGCGGCGCGCAGGTCGTCTTCGGGGAAGCCGCCGCAGAGGAAGCCGATGGTGCGCAGTTCCGCCTTGCCCGCCGCCTCGGCGTCGTAGGGCGTGTCGCCGACGACGATGACGCGTTCGGCGGGAGGGTCGCCGAGGCGTTCGAGCGCGGCCTCGAAGATGTCTGGGTGCGGCTTCGACCTCTCGGCGTCGTCCTTCGACGCCTCCTCCTCGACGAGTCCCCCGATGCCGGCGATCTTCTTATAGGTTTCGATCTCGTCACCCTTCGCGGAGGAGGCGAGCGCGATGCGCTTGCCGTCGCGGCGTATGCGCTCGAACAGCTCGCGCACTTTCGGGAAGGCTTCGACGCGCGGCAGGTACTCGCGCTTGAAAAGTTCGCCGCGGTACTTCTCAAGCTCTTCGCCGAACTGTTCGAGTTCCTGTTCGGAGAGGAAGACGGGCATCAGTTGGTCGCCGCCCTTGCCGATCTGGTAGCGCACGCGCTCGTAAGGAATCCGTTTGCCGAAGCGCGCGAAAGCCTCCTGCCACGCGCGCGCGTGCAGGTCAACGGAGTCAACGAGCGTCCCGTCAATGTCGAAAATCACCGCCTCGGTCAAGTCAAACCCTCCGGCAAAAAAAAATCAATCTCGTCGCACGCGAAGGCACGCATTATACCAGCGAGTTGACCATCGGCATCGCGCGAAATCTTCACGCGCCGCCGGGCCGACATCGGACGGAACACAGGCGCTCGTTGTTTTGCTTTGGTACGCCGCGGGCCGGATGAAATCGGAGGGGCCAAGGAGGATTGGCACTATTGCACGCGATTTAGCGTCGCCGTGGCCGACCGTTCCGCGAGAAGAGTCGGCACAGGGCTTGCCCTTGTGAGTCAGCGGATAAGTCTCTACGGCGCGCGGCCTCGCTTGGTCAGTCTCTCCGGCGCGGCGTGTGGGGGCGAAAAAGTTTGAGGAGTGTGAGCTATGGCAAAACTTGTGACGGGAGTCTTCAAGACGCGCGTGGCCGCCGAGGCGGGGGTTGACGCGGTCATCAAGCGCGGCTACACGCGCGACGACATCAGCGTGTTGATGTCCGACGCGACCAAGTCGAAGGAGTTCGCCATCGAGACGGGCACGCGCGCGGCGGACGGGCTAGGCTACGGCGCTGCCGTGGGCGGCGCGGTGGGCGCGGTGCTGGCGGCGATTGCCGCCATCGGCACGAACATCATGCTGCCCGGAATCGGACTCGTGGTCGCGGGGCCGCTGGCTGCCGCGTTCGCGGGCGCGGGCGCGGGCGGCGCGGCGGGCGGACTGATCGGCGCGCTCGTCGGCGCGGGGATACCTGAGCATCGCGCGAAGGTCTATGACGCCAGCTTGCGCGCGGGCGGCATACTGATCGGCGTCGAGTCGAAGACGGACGAGGAGGCGGACAAGCTCGAAGACCTGCTCGTTGACCTCGGCGCGGAGCACGTGCGGCAGGAATAAGGTGTGAGTCCGCGACGCCGAACGACGAGTTGAAAACAACTAACTTAACCGCGAAGGCCGCGGAGTATTGTTAAAGGTCGCGGGGCGGCGCTCGTCTCCGATCAGGGCCGACAAAATTAAAGGCCGCCGTCAACCCTGAAAGTTGACGGCGGCCTCGCCGTTCGAGCGTTGTGAGCGCGCCCGCGCTCAGCGGTTGATGGCGTCGCCCATGTCTTCGAGCGCGTCACCGATCTTGCGCTTGGCGCCGCCGAAGCCTTCCTTAACGTCGCCCTTGAGCTTGTCCGAAGCGCCCTTCGACCTCATCTCTTCGTCGCCGGTCAGCTTGCCCAGGCCCTGCTTCACGGAGCCTTTCGCCTGATCGAATTTCCCTTCCATCTCGTCCCTGTTCGGAGCACCCATGATCGCTAATCCTCCTTCGAAGTTTGTAAAGGGGAGAGGGCATGAAACTCTCACGCCTCAAGCAAAAAAGAGGGCAACGACCATGCCGCGTGCGTGCGGCCACGGCGCGCGGCGAAAGGTGTTAAGGGGAGCGGGGATATATGCGGCGGCTCGCCGGAGTCGGCGTCGGCGTCCGGTTTAAGGCTCGTCCATTTTAGTACGATTAGAAGGGGCTTGCGGTCTGTCTTCGGACAAAAGCAGAGGGACTTTTCGGGGGCGGTCTGGGAGTTTGAAGGCGATGGGTTTCGCGCCGGCCAGAGCGTATGTAGCGGCCTTCGAGCGGGCCGCTCGCGCAAAAAAAGAATGGGGCGTCGCCGTCCTCAAGCGGGCGACGCCCCTTCTCACAAACTTGATGATTTGTGAGGCCGCAAGGGCCTACGGGTCGCCGTAGGTGACCTTGATGGTGATGTTGTTTCCCGTGGCGCTCTGGTAATAGTTCTGGATGCCGTCTCCGGTGATCTCGACCGTCTTGATCACCTTCTTGTCGTTGCCGAACTGTCCTGTGCCGATGGCCCACAACTGGCTCACGTCGAACTCAATCGTGACGGAGCCGCCCTGGATGATGATCGGCGGATCGCCTCCTGACATGCTGTTGCTCCTTTGCCGATGAGGTTAATGGAAAGCGGAGAGATCGTCCCCCCGCAGAGCGGGCCGAATCTTATCAACTGTCTCGCGGCGCGTCTATAACTTTTTGGCTTGAGTGTTTTTTTTGGCCTGAGTGAGAGCGCCCCGGACGGTCGGCGACCGCAGGTGAGGCCGAGGCCGACGTGGCCGGTTCGAACCATGCGCGCGAAAAAAAACGGGCGCGCCCGCGGGAAGGGGGCGCGCCCGATTTAAGTTTGTGGCTTCGAGCCTTTCGCGTTAGAACTCGAAGCGCACGGCGAACTGAATCTGCCGCTCGCGGAAGAGCGTGCCGCCCGCCTCGGTGACGGCCAGGAAGTTCGGGTTGAAGGTGAGCGTGGTGCCCGACGCCGAGTACATCGTCGTGTTCACGCCCGTCACCTGGGTGCGGTTGAAGATGTTGAAGCCCTCGACCAGGGCCTCGATGTTCATCGCCTCCTTCAGGTGGAAGCGGCGCGAGACGCGCAGGTCTGTGTTGATGATGCGCGGCATGTGGAAGGCGTTGCGCTCGGCCAGGGCGAAGCGGGTCGCGCCGCCTGAGCCGTTGACGCCGCCCGCCGTGTTCGCGCCGAAGCCCGCCGGCGGAGCCGCCGTCGAAGCGCTGCCGCTCTGCGTGCCCGTGACGGGCGCGCCGGAATAGGCGGTGAAGATCGGGGCGATGGTGAAGCCGTTAAAGATCGTGCGGCCCACCTTGCTGCCCGCCTCGCCGAAGAGCTTGGGGTTATAGACGACGCTGGCGACGAACTTGTGCCGGCGGTCGAAGTTCGAAGCCCCCCACTCGCCCGTCTGGTCGAAGGCGTTGAAGGGCAGGTTGGTGGAGGTGAAGGTCGTCGAGCTTTGGCCGTTGTCGCGGGCGCTGGAGAGCGTGTAGCTGGTCTGGAACTGAAGCCCGTTGGTCAGGCGGCGGTTCGCCTGCACGACGAAGCCGAAGTACTTCGAGGTGACGGTGTCGGTGATGACCGTCTTCGCCGCGAAGTTCGGGTCGGGGCGCGCGCCCGTGAAGTACGGGACGGTGTACAACTGGCCGTCGAACGGCCCGCCCACGACCGTGTAAGTCCTGGTCGTCGTCGGCGTGTTCAGGTTTGTGTCAATGAAGTAGGGCAGGTGCTTGCCGACGCTCACGAGGAACGAGGCCGAGACGACCGTGTTGCGCGAGACCTGGCGCTCGACGACGAGATCGCCCTCGTGGATCATCGGAGCTTGGTAGCCGGGCCGGAAGAACTGGACTGCGGTCGAGCCGGCGGGCGCTGTCGTCAGGATGTTGGGGAAGATCGGCGCGGCGGAACTCGTCGGCGAGACCGAGACCTGGTTCTGCCCGCCGGCGTTGCCGGTGTTGGTGAGCGCGTTCAGGATCGTCGAGTTCTCGATGCGCCCGTAGTAGATGCCGTAGCCGCCGCGGAAAGAGGTCTTGTTGTCGGACGTGAGCGCGTAGGCGAAGCCGAAGCGCGGGCCGATGTTGTTCTTGTCGCTCGGCAGTTGGCTCGCCTGCGGCAGCAGCGGGTTGGTCAGGAACGGCGTGGGCATCCGCTCGTACTCGTAGCGCACGCCGAGGTTCAGCGTCAGGCGCGGCGTGACGCGGTAGTCGTCCTGGAAGAAGAAGCTGTAGTCGTCGGTGCTGAACTGGAAGCGCGTCGGGCCGAAGCCCTGCGCGTAGTTGCTCGTGTAGCAGCGCCCGCGGAACTTGCCTGAGCCGGTGGCGCAGGCGGTCGTCGCGGCCAGCGGGCGGATGGCGAAGTTGACGTAATCAATAATGAAGTCGTTGATGTTGTTGTACGAGTACGCGCCAAACTCGTTGCGCAGGTTGTCCTGGAGGTCGTTGACGTGGTTGATGTCCGCGCCGAACTTGACGGTGTGATTGCCGCGCGTGAGCGTCATCGTGTCGGCGTACTGCCAGCGCTTCTCGTCGGGGAAGGCCGGGCGCTCGAGGAAGGTCGGCGCGCCGAACTCGATGCCGTTGGTCAGGAACACGTCCGGCGACCGCCCGTTGAGCGAGGTGGTCGGCTCGCCCGGCAGCGGCGGCGTGCTGAACTCGAACTCGTTGTCGCGCCCGTACTGGAAGCGGAACTCGTTGAGGAAGGTGCTGGAGAGCGTCGAGGCCAGGCGCATGTTCAGCGAGTCGAGGTTCACGAAGTCGTTGCCGAAGCTGCTGCGGGCGAAGGTGTTGGTCGGCTGCGTCTGGATGCCGTTCGGAGACGCCCAGCGCAGGCGGTTGTAGGTCGCAGTAAAGGTGTTCTTCGAGTTTATGTTCCAATCAATCTTCGGGAGGATGAGCTTCTGGTCGCCGCGGCGCGGCGTCGGGCCGGTCTCGTTGGTAAGGAAGGCCAGGCTCGAGTTGATGTCCGCCGTGGTCAGGCCGCGGGCCGCCAGCGTCGTCGCGTTCACCGTGGTCAGGTAGTTGGGGGCGGTGAAGCGGGCGATGCCGGGGAAGTTGCGCTTCTGCTGGTCGTAGTTGAAGAAGAAGAAGAGCTTGTCCTTGACGATGCGCCCGCCGACGTTGCCGCCGAACTGGTGGCGCACGTCCACCGGCTTGAGGCCGACGATGTTCGTCTGGCCGGTCGCGGGGTCGAAGGTCGTGAGAGTGCCGAGCGGGTTGCGAGCGCCCCAACTGTTGTTGCGCTGGAAGTAGAAGACCTGCCCGTGAAACTCGTTCGTGCCCGACTTGGTGACGGCGTTGACGACGCCGCCGGCGGCCCGCCCGTACTCGGCGGAGAAGTTCGACGTGTTGACCTGGAACTCGCGGATGGCCGACTGGCTGATCGAGTAGCTGATGCGGGTGCGACCGCGCTCCTCGGAGAAGAACGCCTGATTGTTGTCGCCGCCGTCAATCGTGTTGTTGTTCAGGAGGCCGGAGATTCCGCGGAAAGAGATGAGACCGAAGTTGCCGTCCGGGACGGAGCCAGGCGTCAGGAGCGCGAAGTTCGACCAGCGGCGACCGTTGATCGGCAGCTCGTTGATCGAGGTCTGGTTGACGTTCGTGGAGAAGTCCTGCTGCGTGGTGTTGAGGACGGGAGCCTCGGCTGTGACCTCTACGGTCGCCGTCGCGCCCGTCACGGCCAGCGGCACGTCTATAGACGTGACCTGCCCGACCTCGACCACCACGTGCTGCTGCGTGAAATTGGAGAAGCCCGAGGCGCTGATCGTCACGGTGTAGTTGCCGGGCTGGAGCTGGACGACGCGGAAGCGGCCTTCGCTGTCGGTCGTGCCCGTGCCCTCCTTGTTGGTCTCCTCGTTCTTCACGGTGACCGCGGCGTTCTGCACCACGGCACCCTGCGGGTCTTTGACGACGCCGCCGATGGCGCCGAAGGTCGTTGACTGGGCGGCGGCTGAAGCCGCGCCGAAGGCGAGGCAGAAAAGTAGCGTCGCCAGCGCGCAGGCTGACTTGCAGAGGGGATGTTTCGACATGTTTCTTCCTTTTCTTGCTAGTGGTCTGTTTCGGTGATTCGGGGCCGCAGTCACCCACCTGTCTCTCTGCGTATCCCGAAGCCCTCGGTTAACCTGTTTTGCGGAGTAAGACGGCCAGAAATAGAACTGAGCTTATATCATAAGGGAAGACGTTTTCGCGAGTCTCGCGACGGCGTAAACGCGATGTTAAATACTACATCTTAACCGCCCGCGCAAGACAAAAGAGCACAGAACCCCCGAACGCACGCACGCGTTGATGAATCGCGTTCGAGAGTTCTTTGCATGCGACTACGACCAAATCAGGCCGGAAAAAAATCCTCCGAAAAGCTGGACTAAATGTCCAAAAAATCGGATGCGCGGGGCGGGATTTTTTAAATGAGCGCGAAAGTTTCTCGATGATAAATAGAACAACAGGAATGACTTTTACAAATTCTGCCTCGTCCATTTCCTTCACGAAAACTAGAGCCATGAGCCTGCGTAATCTAAAGCAACAAAAAGTATGCCAGCAGCACTGCCGGGGAGGGGCGCGCCGGAAACTTTTTCGCTCTCCGCCCCTGTCAGTTCCTCACCCTCATCCGAACCCAGGTTCAAGACGCGCCGCCCGTCCGATAGACGCCGACATGCGTCGCCCTTTGCCGAATGCCTTGCCATGTTTAGAATAGTATTCGTCAGGCGGCGTTCCCGCTCGCGAGTATCAACGCTTTCCGCCATCCCGGTTATCAATTCGAGGTAAAAGGCCACGGGCCGCTCACGAAGCTCCCTGCTTGTCCGAAGCACTCGCCGACTCGGAGGAAGCTCAGGATTCGGGGTGAGAATTGGAGCCATGAAATTAATATTGATCTTTTCTCTGGTGTTGGGCCAAGTGCCGTCGGCCCGCAGTCCCGTCCGGAGGTGGCGCCCCGCCACTTATCGCGGCCTTACCGTAGGCCGTTCAACTCGCGCCGACATGCTGCGCGTGCTAGGGCGACCGAAGTGGTCGCGGCCGTCGCCGGGGGGGGGCGACGAAGACGAGTTACGCCGAGAGGTCTGGAACAACTACGAGCGGGCCGGTGAGTTCCCCGGAACGATGAGCGTGGTTGTTGAAGGCCATAGAGGCGTGATCACGAAGATTGAGTTCTACCCGCAAAAGCTGACGAAGGAGGAGGCCGTCGCACACTTCGGGCCGGGCTACGTCGTCACGAGGTATGACTTCGATCCTTGTCCGGGCGATGAAGAGTCGGAGCCGATTTATGAATCGCCGGACGGCCCGCTCGTGAGCGTAGAGTATCGCTCGCGGGGGATCGCGATTTCCGTCGGGTACAATAATCTAGTAACCAAGATAAGTTACGTCGCCGGCCCGCTCGGGGCCGTTAAAGCGAAGTGCAAATAAGTGACCGCCTCCGAAAATAAATAAAGGGCGCGCCTGCCCGCATCGCGAGCAGGCGCGCCCTTCTTCAGGCGGCGCGTTACGGGCAGCCGCTGCTGACGGTATAAGCCGGCCCGGAGTCCACCGCGTTGTTACCCTGGCCCTGGTCATGCGGCACTATCACTCTGGCGGCGGCGGTCGTCGTATTGCCGAAGGCATCCCGCACCCGGAAGGTGATGGTGTAGACGCGACCGTCGCCGTTGCCGTCGCGTTCGGCGCGCAGCTGCACCGAACGGCAGTCGGCGGCGATGACGATGTCCCCGCCGGAGGCCGCGCCCTCGTCGCTGCTCACCTGCGAGATCACAACGCTGCTCAGGTTCACGCCCGCGTCACAGCCGTCGCTCGCACCCGCCACCAGGTCTGTGACGTTGATTGTGTAGACCTGTTTGTTGGCCGGCCACAGCGAGATCACGTTGCCGTTGAGCGTGATGGTTGGCGGCACGCTGTCAAACACGGCGAGCGTACTGGCCCCGCCGGCCGGGTTGAAGTTGCCGTCGCCGCCGTAGCTGAAGGTGACGGCGAAGGGGGAGCCGGCGGGAGTCAGCGAGCCTGTTGCGAAGGCGGAGCTGAAACTGCCGTCGGGCTGGATGGCGGCGTTCTGGGTCACGCCGTTAAGAGTAACGGCCACGACGCCGGTCGGCACGAGCGGGCCTGAGGTAATCCGGCCCGACAAGCTTACGGTCGCGGTGCCGCAGCCGATCACCGGCGAACTCAGATTGCTGAACGCGGGGGTGGCCCTCGTGATGATGATGCTAACCGTGCCGGAGGCAGGGTTGTAGTTAGTGTTTCCGGCGAACGACCAATTGGCCGCGCCGCCGGGAACGTTCGTGAAATTCGCGCCCAAGTTCAGCAGACCCGAAAGGTCTTCGCCGCCCACGCCCGTCGCCGAACCCGTAGCGCCGTGCGCGCTGCCGTCGTAGACCCCCGTGTAGCCGCTGACTGAGACGATGGCCGTGGCCTTGTTGACGTTGAAGGACTGCGGCACGTCGGGCGCGGCGTTGTAGTTCGAGTCGCCGGCCTGCGAGGCGGTCACCGTGCAAGGCCCCGCGCCGTTGATGGTGATGGTGCTGCCGTTCGTGCCGCCCGAAGTACAACTGCCTGCGGCGACGAAGGTGACGGGGTTGCCGGATGCGCCGCCCGTGGCGCTGACCGTGAACGGCGCGTCGCCGTAGGTCTTGTCGGACAGCGCGCCGAACGTGATCGCCTGGTCGGCCTTGTTCGCCGTGGCCGTGGCCGTGGTCTGCGGCGCGGCGTTGTAGTTCGAGTCGCCGGCTTGGTCGGCGGCGACCACGCAGCTCCCCGCGGCGGTCGCCGTGAGGGTGTCCCCCGTGACGCTGCACGGGCCTGAGAGGACGCTGTACGTTACGGTCAGCCCGGAACTCGCCGTCGCATTCAGCGTCGCAGAGCCGCCGACCCACGTGAAGGGGGCGATGGCCGGGAACGTGATGGTCTGGTCGGCCTTGTTGACCACTTGCGACAGCGCGGACGAAGTGCTCGGGGCCGACGCGTCGTCGCCCTCGTAAGACGCGGTGATCGAGTGCGGGCCGACCGAGAGCGTGCTCGTCGTGAACGTGGCCTGCCCGTTCTGGTCGAGGGCGACCGTATCAATCGGGCTTCCGCCGTCGAAGAAGGTGACGCTGCCGGTGGGCGTGGCGGCCGCGCCTCCGTTGCTCACCGTCGCCGTGATCGCCACCTGCTGCCCGTACTGAGACGGGTTGGCCGACGACATCAGCGTGGTGCTCGTGTTGGCCGTGAAGTTGATGTCGAGCACCGGGTGCAGCTCGATGCCGTTCGGGGCGACGCCCGTCTGCCCGTGTTGGAAGTCGAAGAAGGCGACGCCCTTCACCCGGACGGGCACGTTGGCAGTCTGGAAGAACGTGGTCGCCGTGAAACGGCCGTCGAACTTCGCCCTGGAGTTGGTTATCCCCTGCTCGAAAGGACTCGTCGCGAAGATGCGGCCCGGCCCGCTCGGATTCGGCACGAGGGTGCAGGCCGGGAAGGGTATCTCCGCGATCATCGTGTGGCCGGTGCTGTCTTGCAGAACGATGTGGTAATCAACGTCCGTCTCCTTCTTGTAGAAGGTCATCGTCGCGTCCACCACGTACACAGTTCCCTCAGTCGGCTGGATTCGGGAGTTATCCGGTGGCCCTGGCGGGTCGGCCGGTGGAGTAATAGCGCCGAGTTCCTGAATCGTCGTGTGCACGGGGTTATCCAGATTAACCTGAGCCGCGTCGGGGTCTGTGCCGACCTTGACCGTCCAGCGCTCGACGCCGCAACTGGGACTCTGGACGGTGAGTGTGATGGGGGCCGTCGCGATGCGTGCCTGCGCGTCCGTTATCGTGGCGACGATGCTCTTGGCCCCGGTCGTGATGCTCGGCGCGACCGTCGCCCGGAACGAAAAGACCTTGTCGCCAGCGGTCGCGTCGCCGTTCGTGCCGTCGTCGTAGAACTGTTGAGAGGCCGCGCCCCCGATGCTGGTCAGGTCGCCGTTGACGGTGATGTCCGTGCTCGGCGGAGCGCTCGCCGGCGTCACATTGACGGTCAGCAGCGTGTTGCCGGAGGGGTCGAGCGCCGCCGGGGAGGCGATGCCCAATCCCGAAGGCTGCGTCGGGTCGCCGCCGCACTGGTTGACCGGAGACGAACTGTTGCGCGGGATCGGCCCGCTCGTCACGAAGTCGGCGTGGTTGTTGTCGGTGTCGGTGCAGCCGTTCCCGCGCCGCACTGCCGCCGTCGTGTTAGTGAGCACCGGGGCAGCGGCACCGCCTTCGGCGCAGTTCGCGCTGCCGTAGCCGACGAAGTCCACGACCAGACCGCCGAGCGGACAGGGGCCGCTCAGAGGAGTGGTGCTGGCGACCAACGCCACTTTGGAGTTGGTACCGCTCAGAGAGAGAGAGCCGACCACGTCGGGTGTGGGCAGAGGGGTCGTCCCGTTGAGGCCCACGGCTCCCTGAATCAGGTAGTAGTGTCCGGGCTGGATCGTGCCGGAGAGCGGGGTGGGCGGGCCGTTCGTAGCGTTGTTCCAATCTGTGCCCGCCGCCGAGGTGTCCTGCACGCTCCAGCCGTTTATCGTGACGGGGGTCGAGCCGGAGTTGTAAAGCTCGATGAAGTCGTTCGTGTAAGTCGAGCCTGAGTTGCCGCCGCCGCCGTAAACCTGGCTGATCTTGACGGTGGTGGGCGGCGGCACGAAGTTGAAGGTCGCGGTAACGGACTTGTCGCCGTCCATCGTGAGCGAGCAAGGGCCGGTTCCGGTGCACGCGCCGCTCCAGCCGGCGAAGGTCGAATTAGCGTCGGCGGCGGGCGTCAGCGTGACCCCCGTGCCGTCCGCATAGGTGGCCGAGCAGGTCGGGCCGCAGTTGATGCCGGCCGGCGAGCTGGTCACAGTCCCCGTGCCCGTCCCGGTGCGACTCACGCTTAGAACTCTCTGCGTCGAGGCGAAGTTCGCCGTCACGGCGCGATCAGCGCCCATCGCGACGCTGCAAGTGTTCCCCGAAGTGGAGTCGCAGCCGACCCAGCCCGTGAAGGCCGAATTAGCGCCGGCAGTAGGCGTCAGAGTTACCAGAGTTCCGTTGGTGTAGGTGGCCGTGCAGGTTGGGCCGCAACTGATGCCGGACGGCGAACTGGTCACGGTCCCTGTGCCCGTCCCGGTGCGACTCACGGTCAGAGTCCTCTGCGTCGAAGCGAAGGTCGCGGTCACGCTGCGCGCGGCGCTCATCGTGACGGTGCAGGGGCCTGTCCCCGTGCAGTCGCCGCTCCAGCCCGTGAAGGCCGAGTTAACGCCGGCAGTGGGCGTCAGAGTTACCGGCGTCCCGCTGCTGTAGGAGGCCGAACACGTCGTGGGGCAACTGATGCCGGCCGGCGCGCTGGTTACGCTTCCCACGCCGGTTCCCGTGGTGCTCACGGTCAGGTTGAAATTCGTCGGCGTCGCGCCGGACGGGGCTAAGGCGACGCCGCGGAAAGCCTTGTTCGTGCCGGCGGTGGCGATGGTCGTGAATGAATCACCAGCCGAACCTGTATCGGTGACTGTTACAAGTTTGCTCGCACTGTCAGCCGTCGTAGCCCATAAGACCGGCTGTCCAGAGCCATTGACTGACATCGTCACTCCGCGTAAACCGGTAGTGAGTCCAGCGGTGAAAGTCTTTGAGAGACTCCACGTTCCACCGGTTAACGTCCACTTTTGTAATCCACCACCCGAAGCTATTGCTCTATCATCTGCAACATAAACCGTGCTGGGATTAAAAAACACAAACACGTGGGGCGACGGGCCTGTGGCAGTTGGAAATCCTGGTAGGAGCGTTGTCGTTTGCCCACTTGCTGTCGGAGTACCTGTCCCGACCGTAGCGACCCCTTGAAAAGTACCGGAGGCTGAAGTTATGTAAAGTTGATTATTGAAGATGTTAGTCGCCCGCGTATTAGCCGGGGACGAGCTAAGCTGTGTCGAAGTCGTTCCACCGAAAGTCGCGTAGCGGATGCCCAACGACGAAGTGGTCATCCACATATCTGTACCATTAGTGCTCGTCGCGCCGCGCGCGTTGCCGGGGGAAATGTTGTCAGCGAGCGCGGTTGTCGTATCCACTGTTCCCGAAGCATCAACGCGACCGATGACGCGGTTGACGGACGAAGAATTGGAAGTTGTGACGCCACTGGTGCCAACGCTTGCGTCATAGCCGGCCAGAATCAGGTAGCGGCCATCGGTTGACCGCGTCAGATAGCCTTCGGTAGTAGCCGTGCCGCTGGCCGTCAGCCGCTTGTTCGGGACGCTGACGGCGGTCGGCAGAGCTATTGACTGCACGAGTGTGCCGTTGGTTGCGTACTCGTCCAGAAAGACCGTCGTCGCGGCGCTGCCCAAGGCGGCGCTGCCGTCGCCCACTCGGTAAACGACCAGATCGCCCGACGTGAAGGCCGGCGGGGCGAGGGGCGCGGCGAGGCTGGCCGCGATACCCGCGGCGGCGGCGGCGTTCAGGGTGGGCGCGCCCGACGGCCCGTCGACGCCGAAGCCCGCCAGCGTCGCGACGCCCGTCCCGTTCGGAGCGGAAGCTGCTGAGGCGGGGGATGCTGTCGGGGCGGAAGCTGCCGCGAAGCCGTGGACGAGTGCGAGGGCGAGTGCAAAGAGGGGAACGGATAGTATGATGAAATAACGGGTGATATGCTTCGGGCGCAGGCAGACAGACAGTCGCCTGCGTATGGGTGGGCGCATTGGACTTTCCTTTCGTAGCTTAAACTAGGGTTGGCGTATTCCCGAGGGCAGTCGGAAAAGACGCAGTAGTGCGAAGGTCGCAGCAGCTTTTACTCGATATTCACTCCGCAGTCAAGCTTAGGGGTGGCTCAGACCTGTAATATCAGACCTGTAGTAGATGAGTAACCCCGAATAACCGTTGGTTACATCGGGTGAGAAAAGAGTCGGGCAGGGTTAAAAACATTATGCCGGGTTAAAAACAAAAGGCGGAAACGAAAGGCCGAACGGCGAGCCGGAAGAACTACTGTCTTCCGGCTCGCCGTTCGGCCTTCGTGCTCGCGGCGGCTCACTTGAGCGGCCCGCCACTTCTTCACCTGCTAAACCCTCTCGAAGATGATGGCGATGCCCTGGCCGCCGCCGATGCAGGCCGAAGCCAGTCCGTAGCGACCGCCGCGGCGTCGAAGCTCAAGGAGCGCCGTCAGGACGAGGCGCGTGCCCGAAGCGCCGAGCGGGTGGCCGAGGGCGATTGCGCCGCCATTGACGTTCGTCTTCGAGCGGTCGAGTCCGAGTTCCTTTTCGACGGCGAGGTACTGGCAGGCAAACGCCTCGTTGACCTCGACCAGATCAATCCGGTCGAGTTTCAGGTTCGCCTTCTCAAGCGCCTTGCGGACGGCGGGCACGGGGCCGATGCCCATCAAGTCAGGCTCGACGCCCGCGTAGGCCCACGACACGACGCGGCCCAGGGGCTTCGCGCCCTTCTCTTTGACGTAATCCTCGCCCGCGATGACGAGCATCGCCGCCCCGTCAACGATGCCGGAGGCGTTGCCGGCGGTGACGAAGCCTTCACGGCTGAAGGCCGTCGGCAGTTTCGACAGGACTTCGAGCGTCGTGTCGGGGCGCAGGTGGTCGTCCCGTTCGACGACCTTCACCCCTTTGCGCGTCTTCACCTCGACGGGGACGATCTCCTCGGCGAAGACGCCGGCCTCTTGCGCACGCGCGGCCTCCCGCTGCGAGCGGAGCGCATACTCGTCCTGCTCCTCGCGAGAGATTTCGTACTTGCGCGCGAGGTTCTCTGCCGTGCCCGCCATCGTCGTGTTGCAGTAGGTGTCTAAGAGCGCGACCATCAGGGAGTCTTCGAGCTTGCCCTGGCCCAAAGCGAAGCCGCTGCGCGCGCCGTAGATGACGTGCGGGGCCATGGACATTGACTCCATGCCGCCGACGAGGCAGGTGCGCGCCTCGCCCAACAGGATCATGTGCGCGCCGCTGATGATTGACTGAATGCCGCTGCCGCACAGTCGGTTGACCGTGAGTGCCGGGCGGTCGGCGGGGACATTCGCCTTCAAGGCGACGTGGCGCGCACCGTAGATGGCGTCGCCCGAAGTCTGCAAGGCATTGCCGACGACCGTGTGGTCAATCTCTTCCGCCGCGACGCCCGTCGCAGAGAGCGCGCCGCGCGCGGCGGTCGCCGCCAGGTCAATCGCCTTCACGTCCTTCAAAGCGCCCACGTACTCCGTCATCGGCGTGCGCCTGCCGCCGAGTATGAAGATGTCTTGAGCCATAGTGATTATTGGATGAACCTCGCGGTGGAAAATGTGCCTGTAGAAATAACCTCGGAGTGTAGCCGAGGCCCGGCGGACGCGTCAATTTATGAAGCATTCAGCGATCAGCAAACAGCTTTCAGCTTCACGCCTCCGACGGGAGCGTGATTCTCTTCCGGCGGGTGAAACCGATAAGAGTTAAAAAGCTGTAAGCTGAAAGCTGACCGCCGAGTGCTTCAATCCGTGAACCGGTGCCCGGCGCGGTAGCGGTGGAGGAGTTCTTCGAGGAAGCCTTCGTAGGTGAACTCGGCGGGGTCGAAGGCGGGGCGGAGCTTGTAGAGGATGGGCGTGGCGACGCGCCAGGCCATCCACTGCCGGGGCGCTTCCTCCAAGTCCCAGCGCCTTCGCAGGAACGCCTCGACCACTTCGATCTCGGCTTCGGCGAGCGCTTGGACGTTGGCCGTAAACGGCACGGGCTTGAACGAGCGGCGCAGGGCCGCGTCGGAGGTCGGGGCCGAGAAGACCTGGTCGAAGCTGGGGGCCTGCGCCTCTCGCTCGCGCACGACCACCGTGCCTGCGACCATGTCGCCTACTCGCTGGTCGCGGCTGCTGACGAAGACCGCGACGAGGCCGATTGAGTAGAAGGGGAACGGCTCCATGTCGAAGATGCGGACGAGGTTTCGCGCCGCCGCCTCCCAGAAGGTGACGGGCCGCCCGTCCTCGCGTATAACGCGCAGGCGGAGCCAGCGCTTGCCCGGCGTCTGCCCGTTCCACGCCCACTCGAAGAGCGCGAAGTAGCCCGACCAGACGAGGAACAAGAGGACGACGGCCACGGCTAGGAGCCACTTCGGCGCATCCTTCACGCGCTCATACAGGCCCGCCGCGTTCCCCAGCCAGGCGAACAGGAGGATGACGGCGAGTATCACGACGACTTGCAGGAAGTGGTCGAAGGCGCACGCAAGGAAGCGGTTGCCGATTGACGCCAGCGCGAAGTGAAGGGGGACGCGCTCCGGCGTCTCGATCACCAAAGTCTCGTCGGTTGGGACGGCTGCCGACATTCTCTACGAACTCAACGCGAATGAGTGGGATCAATGAGCAGGATAGAAAGTTTCCGCTCAAGCTTTCGCGGCCTTGAAGAAATCTGTCGCCGTTAATCAACGGAGGGTTCGGGCGTCTCCTGCGTGGGCGCGTCGAGGCGGAGCGCGCCGAGCTGCTGGAACATCGTCATGAAGTCGAAGTTGTTCCAGGCCTCGACGATCTTGCCCTGCGAGATGCGCACGATGCTCATGCCCGTGAACTCGACTGGCTGGTCGGTCGCCGCGAACCCCAGCGAGTCGCCGCGGTGGCGACCGCGCACCCTGCAACGCGCCGCTACTCGGTCGCCCTCGGCTATCGCGTCCTCGACTGTGACCTCGATTTCGGGGAACGCCTCGCGGAACTTGCGGAAGAAAGGCTTGAACCCTTCGGGGCCGCGAAGGGGCTGGCCCGATTCATCAACCAGCCCGTTCGCCACGCCCTCCTCGCCGAACATCTCGTCAATCGCCTCCTCGCGCCCCTTGTTCCACACCTCCTCGAACCAGCGGCGGATGAACTGCTTGTTCTTTTCCGACATTCTGCACGCTCCTTTTTAGTGAGGCGTTAATTGCAGACCGATTCAGGACGCGCTTAGGATGGCACGTTCGACGGCGCGCGGCAGTTCGACGAAGACGAAATACTTCGAGGGATACAAATAGTCCTCCCCCTCGTTGTCAATCACGCGGACGTAATCAGAACGGGCCGCGCTGTCGTCGGGGAGCACCTGATAAATCATACGCGGGGTCAGAAGGTCTGGGTCGTCTGTGCTGACGCAGACCGCGAACTTGGGCGTTGGACTACGACGCTTCGTCATCTTCGTTTCAGTCGAGGTAGCGCTTGATTCGCATCTTTCTCTTGCCGATGCCGTGCGCCTCGAACCAGTGTATTTCAGCCAGCCGTATCGTACCATCGGAGAGCCTGATGCTGGCAAACCCCTTTCAGCTTCCGCCAACGTCCCTTGCCGTAACGCTTCCGTAGCAGCGCGAGTATGCGGATGCCGCTCCCGGCGGTGATAGTCTCGACCTCCGTGACAGGGCCGACGATTTCAAAGTGCATCACGCGCCTTCAAGTTTATCTACAACCAACGCACACGCAGGAAGCGCCGCTTGCCGACTTGTAGGAGCGATTCTTCACCCGTTTTAGCACTGACCACTATGCTGGGGCTAGCCTGACGAACGCCTCCGATACGCACGCCACCTTGTTCAATCAGCCGCCGTGCTTCGGCAACCGATGGCGCAAGCTCTACTCTTACGAGTAGGCGCGGCAGCGACCAAGGGGCGGCTTCCACTTCGCGTTCTTCAATCTCGTCTGGAACTTCCTTGCGGCGGAAGACACGGTTGAACTCCTCTTCCGCTGCATCCGCGGCAGACTTCGAGTGGAAGTCCGTGATGATGCGCTTGGCAAGTTCGACTTTGATGTCGCGCGGGTTGACCTCGCCGTTCGCGGCGCGGTTGCTCATCTGTTTAATCTCGCCGACGGTCAGGTCGGTCAGAAGCTCGTAGTAGCGCCACATCAATTCGTCGGAGATGGACATGATCTTGCCGAACATCTCGCGGGGCGGCTCGTCTATGCCGATGAAGTTGCCGAGAGACTTGGACATCTTCTCCACGCCGTCGGTGCCTTCGAGGAGCGGCGTGGTGAGGACGACCTGCGGCTCTTGGTTGTATTCGCGCTGGAGGTTGCGGCCCATTAGCAGGTTGAACTTCTGGTCGGTGCCGCCGAGTTCCACGTCCGCCGAGAGGGCCACGGAGTCGTAGCCCATCACGAGCGGGTAGAGGACTTCGTGCAGCGCGAGCGGGCGGTTCTCCGCGAGGCGCTGCTCGAAGTCGTCGCGCTCGAGGATTTGTTTGACCGTGACGTGCGAGGCCAAGCGGACGAGGCCGACCGCGTCCATCGCGTCCATCCACTCGGAGTTGAATCGTATCTCGGTCTTGTCCTGGTCGAGCAGCTTGAATATCTGCCGTTTGTAGGTCTCGGCGTTGGCGTTGATCTCCTCGCGCGTGAGCAGCGGGCGCGTGGCCGTCTTTCCCGAAGGGTCGCCGATGAGGCCCGTGAAGTCGCCGATGAGGAAGATGACCGTGTGGCCGAGTTCCTGAAACGCGCGAAGCTTGCGGATGACGACCGTGTGGCCGAGATGTATGTCGGGCGCGGTCGGGTCTGCGCCGAGCTTGACGCGCAGGGGACGGCCCGTGCGCGCGCTCTTCTCCAACTTCGCGCGCAAGTCCTCCTCGCGGATGATCTCGACCGCGCCCTTCCTTAAAAACGCCAGTTGCTCGTCAATCGTCATGGCGAGAGTTTAAAGTTCAAAAGTTCAAAGTTCAAAGCCGAGAGCGGGCCTCTGACTTTGAACTTTGAACTTTAAACTTTGAACTATTTTTTTCTTAAGACTCGCCGCCCGACGACTTCGTAGCCGCCGCCGCAGACGAGCGCGAGCGCTTCCGCGTATGCCCTGTGCTCTTCGGCGAGGATGCGCGCGGCGAGCGTCTCCTCGGTGTCGGAGTCTAAGACTGCGACGACGCGCTGCGTGATGATAGGGCCGCCGTCCAGGGTCTCGTCAACGAAGTGGACTGTGCAGCCGGAAAACTTAACGCCGTGCTCGATAGCCTGCCGCTGCGCGTCGAGGCCGGGGAAGGCCGGGAGCAGCGAGGGGTGTATGTTCAGGACGCGCCCGCGGAACTCCCCGACGAAGCAGGGCGAGAGCAGGCGCATGTAGCCCGCGAGGCACACGAATTCGACGCCGCGCTCGCGCAAAGCCGAGACGATCTCGCGCTCGTGCTCCTCGCGCGTCCTTCCCGTGCGCTCAACGACCAGCGTCTCGATGCCGCGTTCGCGCGCGCGCGCGAGTCCCGCCGCCTGCGGCTTGTCGCTCAAGACGACCGCGACCTCCGCGCCCGGCACGCGCCCATCGCGCACGGCGTCCGCCAACGCCAACATGTTCGAGCCACGCCCGGAGATGAGAATCCCGACGTGGCGGGCCTTCCTTCCTTCCTTCGTCAAGTCTCCCTCCGCACGAAATTTTTGGCCCGGCGCGGCCCGTCGCTCTCGGTCGCGCGGGCGGGCGCGGGCGGCTCCGGTCGAGTGCCGCACGCGCACGCGCGTTCTCGCTTACGCCCGCTCCTTCCGTTGCGTCAAGGGCGCGCCACGCCGCCCGCCGCGGCCCCCTTCGGTCTCAGGCGGAAAACGTCAACGACGTGCGGCGTCAGCTTTCTGCCGTCCTCCTCCGGGTCGTTGACGGCGATGACGTAGCCGGTCAGCCCGTCCTCGTCGAGGCGGAAGCGTATGAACTGCTTGAACCTCTCGATGCGCGCCGCGCCGCCCACCTCGTTGTTGTGGCCGTTGAAGGCGAAGCAGACGCCCAGATACCAGCCGAACCAGTAGCAGCACGTCACCGCGCCGACCGCGCCCGCGACGAGCGAAGGCACGATCCCCGCCCACCCCGTCCATTCGTTGGTCGGGAACCACGGCGCGGTGAGCGTGCCCCAGAGGCCGCCGCCCGCCGTCTGCCCCGCGCGCATAAGGTAGAGCGGCAGCGTGAGCGTCAGCGCGCCGAAGGCGAACCAGGCGAGTGCGAGCAGCCCCCGCCTGTAGCTGCTGAGCAGCCACTCGCCGGCGAACGTCCCCAGCGCGAGCAGCGCCGCCGCGACGAGCAGCGTCAGAAGGCTCGCCTCGCGGACGAGGACGAACGGGACTCCGACCTGGAGCACGAGATGCCACAGGCCGATGAGCAGCTTGCCGACGAAGGCGACCGCCTTGTTGCGCTTCGCGAGCAGGTCGGAGGCGACCTGGAAGGGCAGCGCGTAGGCGAGTCCGCCGACGAGGGCCAGCATCGCCGCGATGAAGAGCGCGTCCGAGACGAGGAGCGCAGGGAGGTTGTTCCTGCCGAACGACCAGAGGCCGAGCGCGACGGCCAACACGCCCGCCACGCTGAGCGCACGCGGCAGCGTCCAGTCGTACCAGGGGACGCGCGTGCGGTGCGCCTTCTTGAAGAGGAACTCGCTGAAGCGGAGGCTCAGCGCCACGCCCGCGCCCGCCCAGACGAGCGTGAGCAACACGAGCAGGCTGTTGCCGAAGGGCGTGATGTGCGCCCTGTACGGCTCGACCATCACCATGCCGACGAAGAACAGGACGAACGCGAGGGCGAAGAGCGACCAGAGCGTCGCGCCCGGCTCGCCCTCGGTCTCCGGGTCGTGCCGCGCGGGCTTTATCTTGTTGCCCTCCGGCGTCTCGACGAGTCGGCTCGGCTTCGCATCCGCGCCGAGCGTGCCGCCTGCCTCCGCCGTCTTGAGCGTCTCCTCGCCGTGGGCCTCATCCGTCTTGTCAGTCTCCTGCTTCTCGTACAGCCTCTTCGTCGAGGCGGCGACGATGAGCGGGAGGGCGGCGACGAGCGCCATGCCGAGGCCGATTTGGAAGTCCCAAGGCATGCTCACGCGGCACGGGCCGTAGAAGTAGCGCGGCTGGTCGGCGCGGCACGGGTCGGGCGGAATCCACACGGAGCCTACTCCGAGCAGGCGATACCAGAGTGGCTTGACCTCCTCCCTCTCGACGCCGGAAGGCGCGGCTGACCCCGCCGCCGTCTTCGCCGCCGCGGCCCCAGGCCCCTTCGGCTGTTGCGCCGTGCCCTCACCTTCCTCCGGCGCTCGCAGCACGGTCGGGTTGATCGGCTCCGCGCTCGCCAGCCCCAGCCCGAAGTGCGGGAGGTTGTTGAGGAACTGCCGGCTGCTCTGCGGGACTGTAAAGGCGAAGTAGATGAGGAAGGCGATGATGAAGCCCGCGAGCCAGACGTAGCCGCCGCCCCAGATGTTCCAGAACTTGAAGACGGAGCGCGCGACCTCGCCCGTTGACCTCGCCTCCGAGGGGTAGAGCGACTGCTCGCGCACCTCGTCCAGGTAGGTCTGCGAAGGGTGGTGGAACGCGCCGCCGATGCCGGAGACGACCGAGGCGTAGCTGTAAGAGGTCGGCCTGTCGGCCTTCGGCGCGTCGTCGCCCGCGCCCACGCGCGGCTCGATGCTGCGGGCGGGCGGGGGCGGCCCCCAATAGCGCGCGTAGTGGTGCACGTCGCCGGAGAGGTCGAGCCGGCACTGCGCGGGCTTGAGCCGCTCGTCGCCGGTCTCGGCGAGGTCGTAGCTGCCGTCGTCGCGGCGGCTGCCCTTCACGTCCTTCGGCAAGAAGGGCTGCTCGATGCCGAGCTGGCCGAAGGCGTCCGCCGCCTTGTAGTCTTCGGGGTCGGCGAGTTTGCCGAAGGTGGTCGTGGGCGAGCAGGTGGCGACGATCAGTCTCTGCGGGGGGACGACGAGGTCTGGGCGCGCGAGGCCGGGCCGGCTGCGGGCCGTCCGGCAGAACTGCCAGAAGAAGTTTTTCTGCCGCTCGTCTATCTGCCCCGTCTCGGTGTCCAGCCCCCACATCCACCAGCCGAACGGCAGACGGAACGCGACGTAGCTCGCCTCCTGTATGCGGTAGAAGCCGGGGACGGAGAGCTGCGCGAGTTCGGCGCGGCGGTCGGGTGGCAAGTTTTCCGCGCCGCCGTGGTAGGCGGGCGGTCGCCGCTCCCAGCGCGCGGGGTGTCGGAACTGGCGGCGGAAGCCGTCGAGCTGGTCGTAGTAGTCGTGGTTGCCGGGGATGCCGAAGAGCGGACGCGGCGGCTCGTCTTCAGAGATTCCGCCGTCGCGCACGAGGTCTTCGTAGGCCCACTTGAAGGGGTTCTGGATGCGGTCAATGAGCGTCATGTAGTCGGATGCGTGGTAGGCCGTGTCGCCGCCGACGAAGAGGAACTCGCCGCGCGGCAGAAGCTCTCGGCCATCGGCCCGCCCCTTCCCGACCGGCTCGCCCGCACGCAACCGCTCCGGGTCGAGCGTCGGCACGGAGAGGTCACTCAGGCAGAGGTAGGCGATGCTATAGACGGCCTTCATGCCGTCGCCCGTGTCCGAGATGTAGTCGAACCAGAAGCCGCCCTTGCGCCTGATCGCTTCATCAAGCGCGGCCTTCTCGACCCCGGCGGGCGGCTCGAGACGGTCGTCCGAAGGGTCGAACGAGACGGCCTTCGCCGTCATCCAGTCGCGCGGGTCGAGCTTCTTGCCGTAGGCGGAGTAGAGCAGTATCCCCTTGACGCTGCCCATCAACTGCCGCCCGAGCAGCCACGCGACCGGCCTCTCGAACTTCCGCCGCGCGCGGCTGAACCAGGAGGCGAGCCAAGCGAACGGCCCCGCGCCGCCCGGCCTCAAGGGCGGCCCGTCCGAGTCGTTTGAGTGCTGCTGTCCGGGGTCGGCGAGCGGCCCCTTCACGCCGTCAACTGTTGTCATGTCGGTCTTCTCCTTTTCTTCGGCTGGATGAGGTGGACGCGGGCGACGCGACGGCGTATGGAGCGGCAGGCCGTCGCGCCGCAGAAGAAAGTCGAATCCCCTGGAAGAAAGCTGAGGCCCCGGAAGAAAACCAAAGGCCCTTCGGAAGAAAGCTGAAACGCTTTTGCGTGCGGCTCAGGCGAGCGCGACTTCGCGCCGGCCCGCGCCGACGCGCCCTATCGTGTAGCACGTCTCGCCGAGATTGTCGAGATGGGTCTTGACCGAGTCGGCGTCCGCGGGCGCGCAGATGACGACCATGCCGACGCCCATGTTGAAGGCGCGGTGCATCTCCGCTTCGGCGACGTTGCCGATCTCCTGCATCACACGGAAGACCGGCGGCACGGGCCACGCGCCGCGCTCGATCTCGACAGCCGTGCCTTCGGGCAGGACGCGCGGGATGTTCTCAACGAGGCCGCCGCCCGTGACGTGCGCGAGCGCCTTGATTAGTCCTGTGTCGAGCAAGCCTTCGAGCGGGCGCAGGTAGCTGAGGTGCGGCTGCAAGAGGGCCTCGCCGATGGTCATGCCGAGCGCGTCCAGGCGCGTGTTAACCTTGTATCCCGCGACCTCGAAGAAGAGCTTGCGCGCGAGCGAGTAGCCGTTGGTGTGAAGGCCCGCCGAGGGAAGGCCGAGAACAACGTCGCCCACTGCTACGCGGCTCCCGTCAATCGCCCTCTCGCGCTCGACGACGCCGACGATGAAGCCCGCCACGTCGTACTCGCCTTCGGGGTAGAAGCCGGGCATCTCGGCTGTCTCGCCGCCCAACAGCACGCAGCCGTTCTCTTTGCAGCCGCGCGCGACGCCCTCGACCACCGCGACGATCACTTCGGGCGCGAGCACTCCGGTCGCCACATAGTCGAGGAAGAAGAGCGGGCGCGCGCCCTGCACGAGTATGTCGTTCGTGCAGTGGTTGACGAGGTCGCAGCCCACGGTGTCGTGCACGCCCGTCAGAAAAGCGATCTTCAGCTTC
>QHXN01000038.1 GCA_003222975.1 Acidobacteriota bacterium
CTGGTTTGAAGCCTCACGGGTTCGAGCCAGAACTTTGCCTTGTCCTCGTCACGCTCGACGTGAACGTGCGGCGGCTCGTCTGCGTCGCCAGCATAAAAGAAGAATCTGTAAGGCCCAAGCCTCAGAACGGTCGGCATCGTTCAACATCATCCCATCAGCAACACTCAACGCGCGCGCGTCCGGCTGTTCGCGTTTCGGTTCGCGTTCGTGTTGGCTCGCTCCGGCGTCGGCTTGGGCGCGGGCGGGAGGTCGCCGTAGTTTATGAAGCCGCGCTTGGCCGAGTCGTCGCGGAGCGCTTGAAGACCGGCCCAGATGTCTTGGTTCATCTTCGGCTCGCGCGCGGCTGTTATCTTAACGTCGTCCTTCTGGCCGCGCGTGGAGATCGTGATCTCGCCTTGCAGGTCTGTGCGGAAGAGTTTGACTCCGGCGGCCTTCAGGCGTTCGAGCGTCTCCGGTGAGGGCAGGCCGTAGCGGTTGTCCGCGCCTGTGGAGACGACGGCCCAGTGGAAGCCGCCGCGCTTGAGGAAGTCGGCGGAGGTCGCGTACTTCGAGCCGTGGTGCGCGACCTTCAGGACTTCAGCCGAGAGGTTCGCCCCGTGCTCGACCATGCGCCGCTCGGTCTGCTCCTCTGCGTCGCCCTCAAGCAGCATCGAGAACTCGCCGTAGTCGAGACGCATGACGACGGAGTTCGCGTTCGGCTCGTTGCCGCCAGCGCTCAAGTCCTTCGCCGTAAAGTATGGCTCAGTCGGCGCGAGCACTCGAA
>QHXN01000039.1 GCA_003222975.1 Acidobacteriota bacterium
AGAAAGGAAAGGGAGTACGCTGAACAAATGACGCCCGTATCTCGCCGCAATCACCTTTGTTTGCTTACCTTTATCTCATAGCTGAATAGAAACCACTCCTCGTTATATTAAGAAAAGGGTAATTACCTTAAATGGAATGAAGAGAACGTGAAACTGTTAAACCATTGGTGGCGCTGTTTTTAGTTGTCAGTTTCCGTGTTGATGAAGGGAGATGAAAAATCTCAGCGGGACGGAACCGGACGCTACGGCGGAGCGCTCGCCCTTATTAGATAGAGTTGCGACAAGTCAGACACTTTTGTAAACGATCTGATAATCGCGCCGCAAACCGCATCTACTTTGGTAAACGATGTGATAACGAGATGGCGGCTCCGCCTTGCTGTAACCTGTTGAAGGTAGAAGTCTTCCCTTCACCGGTGCCGGCCTAGATAGCCGTAGCTTGTTTGGTAAACGATCTGTCGAGGTATACCTGCGCTTACTCAGATTCCCCCGGATGTGCAGGCGGCACTCGCCGGCGGAGACCTCAAACTAGGCGGGCGGCCCAACCCGCCAGACTGACAGCCCGAAGACTTGACGTCTCGCCGCAGAAGGCCGCGGCCCTACGGGCCGAGGTGCTGCGCTCTCACGTCCGGCTCAAAGGCACGGAGCGTACGATGCGCGCGCGCGTCCGCGAACTGCTCGGCGAGGTGGTCGAGGTCTCTTCGGAAGTGATCCGGGAGGCGGTGCAGAAGGCCGACGACCTGCTCGTGGTCGACCCCTCGGACAAAAGGCACCTTTTCTACGAGGAGATGAAGCGCCTCTTCTACGCCATGCGGGAGATCGAGCCGGAGGACGTTGACGACCAGTCGCTGGAGGAGTTCATGGCCGCCGCCGACCAGCTCTCGAACGCCATCTACGCTATCGAACTAAAGAAGAGGCAGCGGGAGAAGAAGATGCTAAAACTAAGAATCTGAAAATGCCGAGAGCCTGTCATTCCGCCGCGGTCAGTAAGATTTATGAAAAACCGGCTTTTTAGCGCATCCGGTCAGTGATATTTATGAAAATCTCGCGACTGCCCTGATTCCCTCTTAACGGCCTGCACAGCGCAATTCACCCGCCGAAGCGTGCCGTCTCTAATTTCCGCCCGGTCAGTAACTTTTCCGAAGACGTACAAAAGTCCGTAAGGGTATGGAATAACTTTATACCCCGTGGCACGACTTTATGCCCCTGCGGTATAATCTTATACCCCTGTGGTATAATTTCAAGCTAGCTCTTCGTCATAGTAGTGATGCCGCGGCTTTCTGCGCACGCCGGGGGGGAGTTGGCTGAGGTGCAGTTTGAATTCGGTCCCCTGTTTCGTGGCCGTATTGAAGATGTTGAGGCGTTCGATAAAACCCAGGGTTTCGAGTTGCTTGACGTTAATGGCGCACTGCTTCTTTTCGAGTCCGCTCAGCTTGGCAAGCTTTTCGTAAGAGGTGAAGAAGGTCTCTTCGCCTATGGCGTAAGTGTTTTTATAGAGGACTTCACAGATCCGAAGTTTGCCGGCACGTCCCCCGCTTCTTAGTATGAATCCCCACCGCTCCACAAAATCCTCGAACGACACGGCCCCGGCGCTGCCGGAAGCGACGCGGCGCCTTTCGACCTGCGGGCTTCCCGCGATGGCGTGTGCGCCCGTGCGCGGCTGAGGGCCTTTCGATCTGCCCTCTTCAACTTCCGCGGCCCCGTCGACTTTCCGAGATGGCGGAGGGCTTTCCGGTTGGGCAGCTTCAGACCTGCGCCTGAGAGGCACCACCCCTTCAGTTTTCGTCTTGGCAGGGGTCGGAGACTGAGAACCAAAACGGCGCGGGACAGCCAACTCCTCCGGCAGTTTCGGCACCGACTCCGGGGCTCCCGCTTCATCCCCGTCAGCCGGCGAAGGCTGATCCAGCGGCTCTCGCGTCGCGGGATTGACTCGACCAAGCAGTCGAGAAGTGAGCGACGCGTCGCGGTTGAAGATGTCATCTAGCCCGCGATGCAGTGCCTTCCTTTTCGGCTTTTCTCTTCCTGTCATAGATGTCGAGCAGCTCCTTCGATAGCCGCGTGAAATCGAAATACCCAGAAGATTTTTTATCGTATTCCAGAATGGGTTTGCCCGAACTCGCCGCCTCTGTCAGCTTGACGTTTTTGTGGATGACGGTTTCGAGCATCAGCGATTCGAAGAAGCGCTCGACCTCCTCCCGCACTTCCCTATCCATCTTCTGCCTCTGGTCGAAAAGGTTGACCAGTGCGCGGATCACGAGATCATATTTTTGAAACTCGCGCTGCACCTCGGAGAGCGTCTCCATCAGTTGGTTCAAGCCGTAGAGCGCGTAGTAGCCGCAGTCGATAACGATCAGGATCTCGTCCGAAGCCACCATTGCGTTAATCGTTGAAGTCTCGAGCGCGGGCGGCGTGTCCAGGATGATGAAATCATACCGGTCCTTCAGCGGCTGGAGTCTTGATTCGAGAAGACGCTCGCGGTTGCGGCGGCTGGAGAGCATCGCCTCCATGTTCGGCTCGAGCGCGTTCGGGATCAGGTCGAGGTTCGGCTTGATTTTCTGGATGTACTGATCCATGTCCGGCGCATCGTCCATCAGCAACCGGAATGTAGTCTTCCTGATCTCGCGCGGGTCGACGCCGAGGCCGACCGCCAAGTTCCCCTGCGGGTCGAGGTCTATCGCCAGCACTTTCTTCCTAAAGTGTGATGCAAAAATCGACGCCAGGTTGAGGGCGACCGTTGTTTTGCCGGTCCCCCCTTTGGCGTTACAGCAGCTTATCACTCTCCCCATGCCGGTGGCCCCCCGAAGGATTCCCTATGCGGCACGCTTTCTCCTCCGCACTATTAGGTTCTCGACATCTCTCCGGCTGACGAGCTTGACGCGATGGTCCAAAGGATCAAGCTGATGCGGCAGCGCGCCGCCGCCGATCAGCGCGGCTATCTTGTTCGCACTGATGCCGAGGATTTTTCTCGCCTCGGAGACTTTGATCAGATCGGACTCGCGCGGAATCACAGTCTTAGCTCGTGCCATGTCATGTCCTTGCTGGTGATGAGACCTCATAGATTTTAAGCTTCTAGCAGAGCGCATACGGAGTGTCAATAACTATTTCAATTGATTCCCACTGAAAAGGAATGACTTGCACCTATCTCCATAGGCTGAACGGTGCCGCACGACGGTGCCCGCGCGGGTGACAGGGGATTCGGCCAGCTTTTCCCTACCGATACTTAAGCGGCGCGTGGTAGCAAGGCTACAGAAAACCCAATAAAACAAGCACTTTTTCGATCTACCCCTGTAGTATAACTTTATACCATAGGGCCATAATCTTATTCCCCGCGGGTTGTACCTTCCACCCCTGCCGCCTAACTTAAGTCCACAGCCCCACAACCTTCAGCCCCGGTAGTCATACGTCATTCCACAGCCATATAACTTACGATCCCAGTAGCATAAAGTCGGGTCACACCGGATTAACAAACGGGGACAGTCGTAGAAGTTTATTCCGCTGCGGACGGAACTATGACCACAGGATTTACAGATTTCTAAGTTTGTGTTTAGGTGTACGCGGCAACGAGAGTGAGCGTTTTTTAAACGCTCAAAAGCAATGACCTGAAGCGCGCAAGTTTGGCGACCGAACGCTTCAGGTCAGTTGAAACTCGCTTGACGGCGAGCCGGTGATAGTGTGTCTACGGACACATTATAAGTCACCAGCGAGGGGCTGTCGAGCAGAAAGTTTTGAGGAGTTTGCGATGACAGCGCAAGCATCTCCTTCGACACGGTTCCTCCGCAAGACACAACTGGCGGCGAATGAGTATCACAAAAACTTCCACAAGATCGACCGGGAGGTGATCGCCGCGGTCAGTTCGCCCGAGGCGGATGGAGTGACGCCGCTGATGAGCAAGGTCTACCTCCGGCTGGTGAACGCACCCGATGGGTACTGGGAGCGTGACGGCGTCTTGCGGTTCGAAGCCGAGTTGAGGGAAGCGGGTCAGGTTAAGGCATGGTCGGTGCTCTGCGAAGTTCTGGGCGTCGCCAGCGCGACGGCCAACAAAGCTCTCACCTGGATGCACGGGCAGGGGATCGTCGGCTACTACGCCGGGAAGAACGGGGTGGGGATCAGGATATTTCTTAACCGCGCCGCCTCTTCGGTCGGTAAAAAAATTTTGCCGTTTTCTCCTGCTTCATCCGGCGCGGCTCGTGCTTCACGGAATGAACCAGCCTTTAAGGACAGCTTCGCTGTATCAGAAGGTTCAGACTCAGATTTAAATCCGCACGCGCCAAAAAACGGCGCGGACGCGAAAACGGTTGGTAAAAAAGTCCTCGACCCGACCCCACAACTCGACACCCAATCACACACACACACCGAGCGTGAGGGAAGGGAAGTCGAACCCCCCGCACAGCACCTTGGTACGGTCACGGTGGACGAGATCGTTGCGCGCCTGAAGAACGAACTTGAGCCGTGCGTGAGGAGCGCGGCGACTCAGGCCGCCGCACAAACGGCCGCCCGCGAGATGGCGCGCACGCGCGAGTGGTTCGAGACGAAGGCGCTGCCGAAAGCCGTGCGCGTGGCGCAGCACGAAACCTATGACCTGCTCCGTAAGCACGGCGGCGCTGACGAAGGGACGCGGCGCGCGGGCGCCAATCTGGAAGTCGGACGCGCCACAGCCGACTCCTACACGCCGCCCGTCGCGCACAAGCTTTCACCGGAAGAGATTCTAGAGACCGCCGAGACCTGCGTGGCTCTCCTTGAGACGCAAGGCAAGTCAATCGACGTGACGCTCTCCGAGATCAGCTCGGAAGGCGGCGGCTGGCTCTTGCCGGAGGACGCGCCGCGGGTGCGCGAGGTAGCACAAACCTTGCTGCGTGAGAGAGGCGAAAGGAGATAGCAGGAAACCTATGCCGGCACAAGCAGCGAAGGACTATCCGTTCTCTGTCGTCTCTTCCGTTACTGACGATGACTCCGAGGCCGCACGACAAGGCTCACCGGCAAACACACCCGAGCCTTGTCCCTTCTGCTTCGGGACCGGGTTGGAGGTCGTCGCGGGTAAAGGTGCCCGGCGCTGTGGTTGTCGCACGCAGGGGCGACAGGCGAAACTTTTTGAAGCGGCACGCATACCTACCCGCTACGAGCGCTGCTCTCTGGCTAACTACCAAGTCGCGCCGGGTAACGGCACGCAGCTCCAGGCCTTCAACTACGCTTTCAAACTGGTGGACGAATACCCGGCGGTCGCGCGCGGCTTACTGCTGATGGGGCCGGTCGGGACTGGGAAGACTCATTTGTCGGCTGCAATCCTGCGCGGCCTGATGGAGAAGGGGATGCCCTGCCTGTTCTACGAATTCGGCGCGCTCCTCAAGGAGATTCAAAATTCGTACAACCCGGTCTCGCAGACTTCGGAGTTGAAGGTGCTCGCGCCTGTTTATGAAACAGAAGTGCTGGTGCTCGACGAACTGGGCGCGGTGAAGCCGACTGATTGGGTACGTGACACGATGATGCAGATAATCGGCACGCGCTACAACAACCGACGGCTGACGATCTTTACGACCAACTACTTCGACGCACGACACGCCCCCGCTGAAGAGACACTGGAAGACCGCATCGGTGTGCGTCTTAGAAGTCGTCTCTACGAGATGTGCAGAACGATCATCATCGAAGGCGAGGATTACCGGCGCAAGCTCGACGCGCAGTAATGAAGAAGATACAGTTCAAGAGCCTCTCGTGGACTGAGGCGGGGCTGCTCCGGGCCTCGCTGCGCCGGCAACTCATCGCGCAGCACCCGGACATCAGAGAGATGGGGGACAGATGCTGACATGCAGCGGACTCGCGCCACAGCGCGCCCTTTATGAACATTGTGCGGGCGCTCGCCGCTGATGCCTTGCGTTCGGCGCTACTTAGTTGCTGGAGCCCTCATCCCGAGAACTCTACGTACTGGCGCAAAGGAACAGTCGTCAGGCTGTACGACCCTGAAGATCACTTTGGCGGCCTTATCATCAAGATGGATGAAGACGGTCTTGAATTCCGGCATCGTTTTGTTGATAAGCAGTGGATTCGCGCTGTGCAAGGAACAGACGCGAAAGCCGCAGATGATAATAAGCCTGGAGACCAAGCTGAAGCCAATCAAACCACACCGGACACCGACAAGACCGGAGCCGTCTCGTGTCCAGCGTCTGATGATCTCAAGGGCACATCGCAGTCTGCCATCTTCAAGCGGCTGGTCGCCGACAGATACGAGAGGAATGGAAAGAGCCGGGATGAGAACGAGAAGAACGTCTCGGTCAGCATTCATTTCGATGACTTCAAGACAGGCGCAACCCATCCGTACCGTCACATAATCAATAATCCTGATGGGCCCGATGGAGTTGACGGCGGAACTGTCTATGCGGTCAAGGCTACGTATCTTGGTTCTGCACAAAAAGTGCATAGCCCGTATCCGCTTCTTGTGCAACGCCCATCGGGTGAGCCTTGCCGCCCCGGCCATCGGGATGCACAATACCTAAATTGCCGCCGGCGGCCTGATCTTACTTGCCCTTGTCTTAACGTTTATCCGTCAATGAGAGAAGTTGTCAGTTAGCAGCCTATGACTTCATGGTTCACGCAGTTGAAACCGGACCCGCGGGCGCGGTTTCGCCTGTTCTGTTTTCCTCATGCGGGGGGCGCGAGCACGAGCTTTCACCGTTGGCCGCAGCACATTTCTTCCGGCGTCGGGATTTGCGCGGCCCAGCTTCCGGGCCGGGGCCGCCGTATTAAGGAGCCTCCGGAGACGAATCTTTTAATTTTGGTCGAGAAGCTGGCCCACGCCATCCGGCCCTATCTGGACAGGCCGTTCGTCTTCTTCGGCCACAGCATGGGGGCGCTGATCAGTTTTGAACTCGCGCGCCGCCTGCGACGGGAAAAGGGGGGCGAGCCGGCCCATTTATTCGTTAGCGGGAGGCGTGCCCCTCAAATAGCGGGCGGCGACGACGTGACATACAATCTGCCTACCGCGGAATTTATTAATGAGTTGCGGCGGCTGAACGGGACGCCTGCCGAAGTGCTCGAACACCCGGAGTTGATGGAACTGATGTTGCCACTTCTGCGGGCCGATTTTGAGATGGTCGAAACCTACACTTATTCGGCGGAGACTCCTCTTGCCTGTCCGATTTCGGCCTATGGCGGGGCACAAGATTCGGAAGTGAAACTTGAGCATCTGCGGGCGTGGCGCGATCAGACCACCGCCGATTTCACCTCGCGCATGTTCGCGGGCGACCACTTCTTCATTTATCAAGACGAAGCCCTGCCGCAAGCTATTGACCGCGAGTTGCGAGCGCGGTACGACTTGAACGAGCGACACCCGCCCGCGGTTTGAAGTTTTAAGCAGGCGAGAGAAGATGGGCGAAGAACACGAAGCTGACACTCGCGGCATCGGGCGTCCCGGCGCTCTTAAGCGAAGACCTGTTGACGTGTCCGCCCAGGAACTGGTTAAGGCGGAACCCCTGAGCGGGGCGGGCGATTTCCCTCTACTCGTTCAGCCTCTTGAGAAGAGATTGAGTCCCGTGGCGTGGGCCGAAGATAACCGGCAGTTCGTGAAAGATAATTTAGTAAGGTACGGGGCCATCCTTTTTCGGGGCTTCAACCTGCCCAGGATGGAGACGTTCGAGCAGTTTGTCAGGGCACTCTTCGGGGAGCTTCTGCCTTACGAGGAGCGTTCCTCGCCGCGCCACCGCGTCGGGCCGAACATCTACACCTCGACAGATTACCCTGCCGATCAAAGTATCTTCCTGCACAACGAGAACTCTTATCAGAACAGGTGGCCGCTGAAAATCTTTTTCTACTGCCTCACGCCCGCACACAGCGGCGGTGAAACCCCCATCGCCGACTGCCGGAAGGTGGGCGCGCGCATCGCCCCGGAAATCAGAGAGCGGTTTATAGAAAAAAAGGTGATGTACGTGCGCAACTTCGGCGACGGGTTCGGGCTGAGCCTCGAAGAGGCTTTCCAGACGACGGAGAGGGAAGCGATTGAGGAGCATTGCCGCCGCGCCGACATAGGGGTCGAGTGGAAGGGCGGCAATCGTTTAAGGACTCGCGCCGTCCGGCCCGCGGTTGCGAAGCATCCGCTGACGGGAGAACTCGTCTGGTTCAATCACGCGGTCTTCTTCCACGTCTCGACGCTGGAGCCGTCGGTGCGCGAGGCGCTGTTGGCGGAGTTCGGCGAGGACGACCTGCCGGCCAACACCTATTACGGCGACGGCACGCGCATCGAGCCTTCGGTTCTCGACCGGCTTCGAGAAATCTACCGGCAAGAGGCCGTCGCGTTTCCGTGGGCGAAGGGCGACCTGTTGATTCTTGACAACATGCTGGCGGCTCATGGCCGCGCCCCCTTCACCGGCCCCAGACAGATCCTCGTCGGGATGAGCCAACCCTGTAGCAGAAGCTTTTAAACTACTCGCGGCCGTCGCCTGGTTTTTTCGGGCGCAGGGTGATGAAGCGCTGTGCCCACAGCTCAAGAATCTGTCGGAGCGCCTCTTCGCGCCCGTCGCCGTCGGTGACGGCGCTGCGCTCGAATAGTTCGCCGAGAGTCGTTCTCCCGTCGGCGGCCTCCAGGACGGAAAACACCGCTTCCGATACTTGGGCCACGGGGCGGGCGAAGAAGCGGCTCATCGTGCCTTCGATTTCAAAGACCGTCCGCAGGTCGCCGCGCGCGACCAGGCTTTTCCTCTTCACCAGCCTGCGGCAGTTCGGCAGAGAGGGGGCGAGCGTTTCGTAAGCGCGTCGCGGGGCGTCCGGTTGCTTTTTACTCACCAGGTAATCGCCGACGACAAGGTAATTCAGTCCCGTCGTCAGGAAGCAGACGACGGCCTCTTCCACCGAATCAACAATCGGCTCCGCGTTATTGTTGAAAGAGGTGTTCAGGAGGATGGGGACGCCCGTCAGCTTCTGAAATTCGGAGATCAGCTCCCAGTATTTAGGGTTACTCTTCCGCGAGACGGTCTGGACGCGCGCCGTGCCGTCAACGTGCGTAATCGCGCCGAGCATTTCCCTCACCGGCTCTCTGACTTTGAGGACGAAGATCATGAAGGGGAATTCGGCGCGGCCCGGCGGAACGTCGAAGAACTCGTGCAAGCTCTCCTCAAGAACCGAAGGCGCGAAGGGCCTAAAGGCTTCCCGCTTCTTGACCATCCGGTTGATTAAAAGTTTGTTGGAGGCGGGCCGCGGGTCGGCCAGGATGCTCCGATTGCCTAACGCCCTGGGGCCGAACTCCGACCTGCCTTGAACCCAACCGATGACGGCCCCGTCGGCCATCAGTCGGGCCGCCCTTTCGGTGATGCTCGCCGGCTTCTCCGTCGAGAGGAACTCGCCCCACGGCTCCAACTCCGCGGCAATCGCCTGGTCGTCGGGGAGCGGCGTGCCGAAGTAAACGTGCTCAAGTTTGGGCGGACGGCTGGTGGTGCGCTCGTCGTAGAAAACGGCCAGGGCTGAGCCTAAAGCCCCGCCTGCGTCGTGGGCCGCCGGCTGGACGAAGACTTTCCGGAAGAGATCGGAGTAGAGGATTTTGCCGTTGAGCGTGCAGTTGTGCGCGACCCCGCCCGCGACGCAGAGGTGGCTTTGGTTCGTCTCCTTCCTGAAGTGGGAGAGGATGTGCAGCACTATCTTCTCCAGCGTGGCTTGCAGGGCGGCGGCTATGTCTTTGTGTGTTTGGGCGAAAGGCTCGCCGCGCCTGCGCGCCTGACCCAGAAGGCCGTGCGAGTTGAATTGAAGCATCCACGTGGCCGGACTTTCGAGCGCGTAATTTCCCCCCGGCAGCAGCCTGTAACATTTCTCGAAGAGTGAAGCATACGTGGCCGGGTTGCCGTAAGGGGCCAGCCCCATCACCTTGTATTCGTCGAAGCGGTTATAGCCGAGCAGCTTGATAACGTCCGTGTAGAGATTCCCGAGCGACTGTTCCAGGCCGTACTCGCGCAACGCCACCAGCCTGTCGCCTTCGCCGAGCAAGACCATGCCGGAGCGGTTGTCGCCGTCGCCGTCCAGCACGAGGATCAGGCTGCTTTCAAAGCCGGACGGGCCGAAGGCGCTCCAGGCGTGGGCGATGTGATGTTTACAGAAGCGGAGCTTCTCCAGAACGTCGACGCCGAACCCACGCTCGAAGAGCGCGGCGACGAATTGCCGGCCCGTCGGCGGCGTCTTCGACTCGGCGTTCTCCAGAAAGATTTGCTTAACGAGAAAGTCGAGCATGGTCTCGTCAAAATTGACGGTGATGCGGTCAACGTCGGCCAAGTCCAGCTTGTATTCGTTCAGGCAATGCCTAATGGCTTGAAGGGGGAAACAGTTTGAGTGCTTGATGCGGTTCAAACGCTCTTCTTCGATGGCGGACAGGACGCGGCCGTCTTCGACGAGCACGGCGGCGCTGTCGTGAAGGGCGAAGCCGATGCGGTTGTCCTCGTCGTCGCGTTTACTCCCGCCGTGGATTCCTAAAACAAGCATGAGCGCTCCTCCGAAATCATACGGCCCGGTCAATGCAAGTCCTCAGCCTTTCGGCCAGGACGCGGACGTGAGGCTCCCAGACAATCGTGTAATGGTGGCCGGGCACTTCGTGGACTTCTACCGGCTCGGCCGAAAACCGGCTCCAACCGTTCGTCGGGTCGCGGGCGTCAATCTCCCTCCAATCGAGGGCGTTTTGGGCCTTGATAAATTCGGGGTCAACTTCGCTGCCCCGGAAGAGGGTGATGCGTCCGGGGTAAACCTGCGGCTCGTATTGTCTGAGCTGTTCGTTCCGCGCCCAGACCCCGCGCAGGATTTGACGAAACCACGAAAGCTCCATCTCTCGGGGCAGCACGTTCGCCAGCTTCAACTGCTTCAGGAGGTAGGCCAACTGTTCGTCGTGGCTCAGGCTCCGGAGGGCGTCGAACGAGACCGGCAGGCTCTTCTTAGAATTGATCGCCACTTCGCGCGCGAACAGAAAGGCCAAAGCCCCGTCGTCAACTTTCACCTTGCCGACGGAGCGCGGCATGCAATCGAGCAGAGCCAGTAAGGCGACTTCCTGTCCCGCCCTTCTGAGTTGCTGAGCCATCTCGAAGGCGATCACTCCTCCCGCCGACCAACCTCCGAGAAGGTAGGGGCCTGACGGCTGAGCGGCGCGCACGGCTCTGACGTAGTCGGCCGCCACTTCTTCCAACGACCTGTAGGGATCGTCTCCGGCGGCGTCGTTCGTAACTTCGGGCGCTTGCAATCCGTAGAAAGGCTGCTCCGCGCCCAGATGGCGAGCCAGGTCGCGGTAGCAGGAGACCCCTCCGCCCCCCGGATGCACGCCGAAGAAGGGAGGCTTCGGGCCGTCGCGCTGAATCGCCACCAGCGGAGACCAAGACTCGGCGGTTGATTCAATCCGCGTCTGCTTTTCAATCCTCCTGGCGAGTTCGGCCACCGTGGGCGACTCGAAAAGTATGCGTAAAGGCATCTCGACGTGGAAAATCTCTTTCACCTGGGAAATTATTCCGGGCGAGAGCAGGGAATGGCCGCCCAGTTCAAAGAAATTATCGTTCACCCCCACTCGTTCCAGGCCGAGCACGTTCGCCCAGATTCCCACCAGCAGGGCCTCGTTAAGGTCGCGCGGGGCCAGATAGGAGCGCGCGGAAGAATGGGGCGCGACCTCTAGTCCGAGCAACGCCCGGCGATCCACCTTATCGCTCGGCGTTAAAGGCATCCGCCCGACCTTCACCATCGCCGCCGGGATCATGTATTGCGGCAACCTCCGCTCCAGGTGTCGTCGCAACTCGTCGAAGCTTAGCGCGGACTCCGCCCCCGTCTCTTCGACCACGTAACAGACCAGGCGTTGTTGACCGTCAACCGCCCCGCTCAGCATCACGGCGCACTCTTTGACCATCGGGTGTTGGGCCGCCACCGCTTCGATCTCTCCCGGCTCAACGCGGTAGCCTCTGAGTTTGACCTGCTGGTCGGCCCGGCCCAGATACTGGACTCGTCCGTCGGGCAGGTGGCGAGCGACATCTCCCGTGCGGTAGAGACGCGCGCCGGGCCGGTCGGAGAAGGGATGTGGGACAAATTTCTCCGCGGTCTCCGCGGGCCGGCCGAGGTAAGCTCTCGCCAGCCCCGCGCCGCCGATGTAGAGTTCGCCGGGGACACCCGCGGGGAGCAGATCGTGTCTGGAGTCCAGAATGAAGAGTTCCGTATTCTGTAGCGGCCTGCCGACGCTGACGTATGCCTGCTCGGCGTCATGCATCTCGACTTCGTGGGTTGCCGACCAGACGGTCGCCTCGGTCGGCCCGTAAAAATTCAAGACCGGGACTTGCCATTCGAGTAGCTGAGAAGCCAACTCTCCGGGCAAGGCTTCGCCCCCGCAAATAATCAGCCGAAGCTTCAAATCCTGCGCCCCGTCCGCCTTTCGCTCCTGCCTTACGCGGGCGAGATGGCGGACGACCGAAGGGGTCTGATTAAGAATCGTCACCTGCTCCGCTTGCAGCAGTTCGTAGAAGGCTTCGGGCGACTGCGCCACCCGGAGCGGGACTATAACAAGGCGGCCCCCGTGGAACAGGGGCGTAAAGATTTCCCAGACGGAGAGATCAAAAGTGAAAGAATGAAAGACAGTCCAAGCGTCGTGCTCATTAAAAGGAAACAGCCGCCGGCTGGCTTCAAGGAGATTGACCACGCCCCCGTGCTCTATCTGAACGCCCTTGGGCTTGCCGGTCGAGCCGGAGGTGTAAATCACGTAAGCCAGGCTCCCGGCCTCCGCGCCTCCCTCCAAGTCCTCACCGCTCTCTGCCGCCGCCTCCGTCCACTCGCCATCCAGGCTCAACACCTCCAACTCAACGCTCCCGCCGACCCACTCCCGTGCGTCGCCCTGGCTCACCAGCACCCTCACCCCCGCGTCCTCGACCATCGCCCTCAGCCGCTCCGCCGGGTAGTCGGGGTCGAGCGGCAGGTAGGCCGCACCCGCCTTGAGCACCGCCAGCAGGCTCACCACCATCCCGATGGAGCGCCCCAGACAGACGCCGACCACCTCCTCCTCTTTCGTGAGGCGGCGCAGGAGGTGGCGGGCGAGTCGGTTGGCGCGCTCGTTCAACTGCCGGTAGGTGAGGCGCTCGCGCCCGAAGCTTAAGGCGATGGCGTCGGGCGTGCGCCTGGCCTGCGCTTCAAACATCTGATGAATGCAGCGCCGCGGGTAGTCTGCTCGCGTCTCGTTCCACTCCGAGATCAGTTGCCTGCGTTCCGCCTCGCTTAATAACGAAAATTCTGACAGACGCCGCTCAGGGTTGACGACGACCTCGGCTAACAGCCTTGAGAAATGCTCTCCCATGCGGGCTACGGACTGGCTCTCGAACAGGTCGGTGCTGTACTCGAACGTTGCTCGCAAAGCGCCCTCGACCTCGACTACTCCGAGCGACAGATCGAATCTCGTCGCCCTACGCTGCACGTCGAGGGTGCTCAGCTTCAACCCCTGTAGCTCAAGTGTGTGGGCGGAAACATTTTGAAATGCGAACAGCGCCTGGAAGAGGGGGTTGCGGCTCAAATCGCGAGCCGGCCGCAGCCTCTCAACCACCTTCTCGAAGGGGACATCCTGATGGGCGTATGCGCCGAGCGCGGCCTCCCTGACGCGCTTCAGCAACTCTCTAAAACGCGTCTCCCCCGACGCGTCGGCGCGCATCACCAGCGTGTTGGCGAAGAGGCCGATTAGTGGTTCGACCTCGGTGTGAGTGCGGTTTGCGATGGGAGCGCCGACGAGGATGTCGGGCTGACCCGTGTACCTGTAAAGCAGGGCGCGGAAGGCCGCCAGCAGGATCATGAAAAGGGTGCTGTTCTCGCGCCGGGCGAGCGCCTTGAGTTCGCGCGTCAGCTCCCGGCCCAAGACTAAGGAATGCGTGGCCCCGCGGTAGCTCTGTAGCGCTGGCCGTGGCCGGTCTGTCGGCAACTCAAGGACAAAGTTCGCGCCTTCGAGTTGCCGCTCCCAAAAAGATAAATGGCCGTCAAGCTCTTCGTCGCGGAGCCACTCGCGCTGCCACACGGCGTAGTCGCCGTACTGAATCTTTAACTCAACTAGTTCGGCCTCCCGCCCCTTGTCGTTCGTTTCATAGAGCAGACCCAACTCCCGCACCATCACGCCGACTGACCACCCGTCGCTGATGATGTGGTGCATCGTCAACAGCAGTACGTGTTCTTGCGCGGACAAGCGCAAGAGCCTGACGCGCAGCAGCGACCCGGCGCTTAAGTCGAAGCCTCTTTGCGCCTCTTCGCCGGCCAGCCTCGCGATCTCCGCCTCTCGCTCGCCCTCCCCCGTGTGGCCCAACTCCTCGACCCGAAGCTCGACCCGCGACTCCTGGGCGACGACCTGCACGGGTCGGCCCCGGCTGACCGCGAAGCTGGTGCGCAGGGTTTCGTGGCGACCGATGATCTGGTTGAAACTTTGTTCGAGCGCCGGGAGATTAAGAGGGCCTTCGAGCCGCACGGCGGCGGAGAGGTTGTAGGCGGTGCTGTCCGGCTCCAGTTGATTGAGGAACCACATCCGCTGCTGCGCGAAGGTGAGCGGCGCTGTCCCGTCCCGCCGCGAAGGCCGCAGGGCGGGCATCGAGAGGCGCGAGCCTTTGTTTTGCGCCTCCTCGATTGCGCGCGCGAATTCGCCGACGGTCGGCGCTTCAAAGAGGCTGCGCAGCGGAACCTCCAACTCGAAGAAGCCTTGCACCCGCGAGATGACTTGGGTGGCTAAAAGCGAATGGCCTCCGAGCGCAAAAAAGTTGTCGTTGACGCCGACCTGCTCCAAGCCCAACACCTGCGCCCACAGGGCCGCGACCGTCTCTTCGACGGGCGTGCGCGGGGAGACGAACGTCTCTTCCAGGTCGGGTCGCGCCTGCGCCTGCGGCGAGGGGAGCGCGCGGCGATCCACCTTCCCGTTCGGCGTCAGCGGCAGCTTTTCGATCTCCAACAGCAACGGCGGGATCATGTAGTCCGGCAGCATCTCTTTCAGGCGGCGTCGCAGTTCGGCGGCGGAGAAGGCGGCCCCCGCCTCCGTCACCACGTAGCCCACGAGACGCTTCTCGCCCGCCGCATCCTCCTGCATGATGACTACGCTTTCGCGCACCGGCGGTTGCTGATTGAGCGCGACTTCGATCTCGCCCGTCTCGATGCGGTAGCCGCGAAGCTTCACCTGACTGTCGGCCCGCCCCACGTACTGCACATTTCCGTTGTCGAGATAACGGGCCACGTCCCCGGTTCGGTACAGTCGCGCGCCGGGCAAAGGACTGAACGGGTTCGGCACGAAGCGCTCGGCCGTTTGCGCGGCCCCCCGCCAGTAGCCGCGCGCCAGCCCCGCGCCGCCGATGTAGAGTTCGCCCGGCACGCCCACGGGGAGCATTTGCATGTAAGGGTCGAGGACGTAAAGCTCAGTGTTGGCGAGAGGCCGACCGATGCTGACGACGCCCTCAGCCGCGGGCGTGCCCTCGACTTTCAACATCGAAGACCAGACGGTCGTCTCCGTCGGCCCGTAAAGGTTCCAGACTTCGGCCCCGCGTTCGAGCAACTCGCAGGCCAACTGCCGGCCGAGCGCCTCGCCGCCGCAGAGTATTTTAAGTCGCCCGCTGCCCGTCCAGCCCGCCGCCAGCAGGAGTCGCCACGTGGCCGGAGTGGCTTGCATGAGGGTCGGCCCGACCTCCGCAATCTTGTCCCGCAAACGTCTGCCGTCCGATGTCGCCTCGCGGCCGGCGACGACGACGCGGCCTCCGTTGACGAGCGGCAGAAAGAGTTCCAGCACGGCGATGTCGAAGGATAAGGTGGTGACGGCCAACAGCACGTCGCCGGCCTCGCAGCCCGGCTGTCGGGAGGTAGAGAGAATAAAGTTGACTACGCCGCGGTGAGAGATCATCACGCCCTTCGGCCTGCCGGTCGAGCCGGAGGTGTAGATGACGTAGGCCAGGTTCTCCCCCGCCGCCTCGGCCCCCAGGTCTTCGACGCTCTCAAGTGCGATCTCTCCCCATTCCGACTCCACGTCCACCGCCCCGACCCCGTCCTGCGTCACCCAATCGCCCGCCGCGCCGCCTCTGACGACTAGCCCGACTCCGGCGTCTTCGATCATCAGTCGCAGCCGCTCGCGCGGGTAGCCTGGGTCGAGCGGCACATACGCCCCTCCGGCTTTGAGTATGGCTAACGCGCCGACGACCATCTCGACGGAGCGCTCCATGAGGATGCCGACTAACACCTCCGCACTCACCCCGCGCCCGCGCAGGTGGCGCGCGAGCTGGTTGGCCCTGCTGTTCAGTTCCTTGTAGGTGAGCCGCTCCCCTTCGTGAGCCACCGCGATTTCCGCGGGCGTGCGACCGACTTGCGCTTCAAACAACTCGTGCAAACACGCCCCGACCCCCGAAGGGAATTGGGTTCGGTTCCGTTCGCCGAGCAGTTGCAGGCGCTCGCTCTGGTCGAGCAGCGGGACGTGGCAGACGGGTTGCTGCGGGTCCAGGCTGAGGCCGACGAGCAGTTGTCGGAAATGGCGCTCAAGCCGCTCGATGCTCTCCGGCTCGAACAGGTCGGTGCTGTACTCGAAAGCGCCCTGAAGGGCGTCCGGCGTTTCGACGATCCGCAGGGAGAGGTCGAACTGCGTGGTCTGGTTGACAACGGGCACGTAGCCGAGCTTCAGGCCGGGCAGTCGCAGTTCCGAGGGCGGGATGTTCTGCGAAGAGAAGAAGACTTGAAACAGCGGGTTGCGGCTCAAGTCCCGCTTCGGTTGCAGCTCTTCGACCAGCTTCTCGAAGGGAAGGTCTTGGTGCGCGTAAGCCCCGAGCGCCACCTCCCTGACGCGCGCGAGCAACTGCGCGAAGCCGGGGTTGCCGCTCATCCGCGTCCGCAGCACCAGCGTGTTGACGAAGAACCCGATCAGCCCTTCAAACTCCGCGCGCGTGCGTCCCGCGACCGGCGTCCCCGTGGCGATCTCGTCCTGCCCCGTGTAGCGGTGCAGCAAGGTCTGAAAGGCCGCCAGCAGAGTCATGAACAGCGTGACCCCGGCCTTGTGACTCAGCCCCCGCAAAGCCCGGCTCAGCTCCGGCGTCAACTCGAAACCGCGGCTCGACCCGCGAAAGCTCTGCGCGGCGGGGCGCTGATGATCCGCGGGCAACTCCAGCGCCGGCACCTCCGCGCCCAACTGCCGCTTCCAGTAGGCCATCTGCTGCTCAAGCACCTGGCCGCCGCGCAGCCATTCACGCTGCCACACGGCGTAATCCCTGTACTGGATGTGCAGTTCCGGCAGCGAAGGTTCGCGCCCCGCGAGGCTCGCCTCGTAGAGCGCCATGAACTCGCGCACGAATATCTCCATCGACCAGCCGTCGCTGACGATGTGGTGCATCGTCAGCAACGTGACGTGCTCCTCCGGGCCTAAGCGCAGCAGGGTGAAGCGCAGCAGCGGGCCTGCGCTCAAGTCGAATGTGCGCCGCGCCTCCTCCGCGGCAAGTCGCCGCGCCTCGGCCTCGCGCCCCGGCAGGTGGCTCAAGTCTACGAGCGTCGGTCGCAGACTCGACTCCGCTTCGACGACCTGCACAGGCTCGCCGTCGGACAGCGCGAAGGTCGTGCGTAAGGCTTCGTGGCGGCGGACGATTGCGCCGAGGCTCTGCTCCAGCGCCCGCAGGTCGAGGCGTCCCGTCATGCGGACGGCGGCGGGAATATGATAAGCGGCGCTGTCGGGTTCCAACTGATCCAGAAACCAGAGCCGCTGCTGCGCGAAGGAGAGCGGGGCGTTAGCGTCTCTGGTGACACGCACCGGCGGCGGCGAAGGCAGTTGCGCGCTCTCCCTCATCGCCGCCTCCACCTCTTCGGCGAGGCCCGCCACCGTCGGCGAGTCGAACAGCTTGCGCAGCGGCACCTCCACGCGCAGGATGTTTCTGAGGCGCGAGGTGAGTCGCGTCGCCAGCAGCGAGTGGCCGCCCAGCTCGAAGAAATTATCGTGGATGCCGACGCGCTCAAGGCCGAGCAACTGCGCCCAATTCTCCGCCAGTAAACTTTCAACGGCGGTGCGCGGCGCGACATACGCTTCCTCGATCTCCGGCCTGGAATGTTCCGGCGCGGGCAGCGCACGCCGATCAACTTTGCCGTGGGCCGTGAGCGGCAGTTGCTTGAGCCTGACGACGTTGTTCGGCAGCATGTAGCCGGGCAGCCTCTCGGCCAGACAGCGGTGGAGTTGGGCGGCCGTCGGCGTGCGCTCGCCCGTGCGGTAGACCACGTAGGCGACGATTCGCCGGTCGCCCGCAACGTCTTCACGCGCCTCGACCACGCCGTCGAGCACGGACGGGTGCTGTTTCAGCACCGCCTCAATCTCGCCCAACTCGATGCGGTGGCCGCGCACCTTCACCTGATTGTCCGCCCGCCCTAAAAACTCTATGTCGCCGCCCGCGAGGCGGCGCGCGAGGTCTCCGGTGCGGTACAGTCGCGCTCCGGCCCGGTCGCCGAACGGGCAGGGAATGAATTTCTCTGCCGTCTGTTCCGGCCAGTTCAAGTAGCCGCGCGCCAGCCCCGCCCCGCCGATGTACAACTCGCCCGTCACGCCGACCGGCACGGGCTGTAGCTCCGCATTCAGAATGTATAGCTGCGTGTTGACAATCGGGCCGCCGATGGGAACCGCCCCGTCGGGCGGCGAGCCGGGCGGGACTTCATAAACGCAGCACCCGACGACCGCCTCCGTCGGCCCGTATTCGTTGACGACTCTGATCCGGGGCGCGTGTGTTCGCCAGAAAGAAAGGCTCGCGGCTTGCAACGCCTCGCCCCCGATAATCAGCGAGTGGACGCGGCGCACGGCTTCGGCGGGCAACGACTGACTCAACGCGTCGAGGTGCGACGGAGTAATCTTGAGGAGGCTGAAGTCCTCTTCGCCGCAGAGCGCCGCGCCGAGCGCCTCGATGCCTCCCTGCTCAGGGAGTAGAAGAACCTTCTGCCCCCCTAATAAAGGGGCGAAGATGCTGGTGACGGTCAGATCAAAACCGATTGAAGAATGCACGGCGGAGCCGGCGCGCGCCGGCTCCGAGAGGTATTCCTTTATAGACCAGCGGAGATAATTGGCAAGTCCGCCGTGAGTAATCAACACGCCCTTGGGGCGTCCGGTAGAGCCTGAAGTGTAGATCACGTAGGCCGCGTTTTCGTCCGTCACCCGGCTGTCTAAATCTTCCCCGCTCTCGGAGGCGACGGCGTCCCAATCGCTGTCGAGACAGATAGTCCTGGCCTCGTGTTCGGGCAGCTCGCCCGCGAGTCTCGCCTGCGTCAGCAGGATCGGGAGGCGCGCGTCCTTGAGCATGAAGTCGAGCCGCTGCTTCGGGTAGGTCGGGTCGAGGGGCACGTAGGCCCCGCCCGCCTTGAGGATTCCGAGCATGCCGGCCAACATCTCCGGCGACCTCTCCATGCAGATTCCGACCAGCGTTTCCGGCCCCGCCCCGAGTCGGCGCAGATGACGCGCCAGTTGGTTGGCGCGGGAATTAAGCCCCGCGTATGTCAGACGTTGTCCCTCGAAGACGGCGGCCACCGCCTGCGGGGCGCGCTTCACCTGCTCTTCAAAAAGACGGTGGACGTGCTTAGCTTCGTCGTCGGACCGTGTTTCGTTCAGTCGGAAGAGAAGCCTTTGCCGTTCGTCGGCGTCCAAAATCTCCAGCGCGCCGATTGCGGCCCCCGGCCTCTCGCAGGCGCTTCGCAGCAGCGTCAGGAACTGCCCGCTCAGGCGCGCGACCTCCGCGTGCCGGAAGAGGCGCAGGTCGTATTGAAACTCCAGGCTCAAAGACTGCTCTCGGTGAACTCCCAGGACTCTGACCTCGAAGCGGCCGGGGCAGACCTGTTGCTTACACAGCGAGAAGGAGAGGGCCGAGTTGGAATACTTCCAGCCCTGCTCTTCGAAGCCGAAGCCGACGGTGGGGAACGGCGTCGCGGCCGGGTCGCCCGAAGCCTCCCGCACGTCTTCCCAAGAGAAGTAGTCCCGCCGCTTGGATAGGGCGCTGACGGAAACGGCGGCCTCCTTCAAGAGGTCGCCGAACCGGAGCTTGTCTTTCAAGCAAGTGTGGAGCGGCAGGTATTGCGCCACCGGGCCGAGCACGTCCGCTAAATCGTCATACTTTCGCCCTTCCAGAGAGACGCCGATGGTCATCTCCGATTGTCCGGTCAGCCGCCAGAGCAGGAGTTGCCAGCAGGCGAGCAACACGTTCTCCATCGAAGTGCCGCTGTCTCGCACCAGCGACTCGATCTTCTCAAACGTCTCCGCAGGTATCGTCGTGACCAGGCGGCGGGGGTCGAAACTCAAGTCGGGTGAAGGCGGGTTCTCGCGCGGCAGCTTCACGCCGAGGTGAGCGGCGACGGCCGGCCTGCGCCAATACTCTCTGCCCGCTTCCACCTCGTCGGACTCAAGTAGCTGGTTCTGCCATTCGGACACGTCAACGTATTGCAGAGGCCCTTCGGGCAGGTCTTCTCCGAGCAGACAAGCCTCGTAAGCGCGACTGATTTCCCGCACCAGGTTCCTCAGCGTCGTGGCGTCGGCACACAGCGCGGGCAGGCTGAGGATGAGGCCGTGTCTGCGCGGCGAGAAGGCGATTAAAGAGGAATGTAAGAGCGGGGCCTGCTCCAGATTAATCGGCCTGCGACTGACGCCGTCGAAAAGCTCCCCGGCTTTCAACTCCTGCTCACGCGGACTCAATCCCTTGAGGTCGTAGTGGTCGAGCGAAAGCGGGCCGCCGCCGTCAACGGTCTGCAACAAGGTGGACGTGCCGGGCCAGACCCGAAACTTGGTGCGAAGAATTTCGTGACGCTCGACGACCTTTCCCAAAGCCGCGCGCAGGATTTCCGACTCAAGCAAGCCCTCGACCAAGACGGCACACAGAGCGCGATAAGACTGGCTCCGGTCGCTCTGCTGTAACGACCAGAGGTACTCCTGCTGTGGCGAGAGGCGATAGCTGTTGGTCATCTGCTGCATACGGGTCGGTCGGGTATTAGTTTGATGGCGGCGAGCGAGTTCTCGCCTCTGGCCTGAATAATTGAAGGGCCGGCCCGTCCTTCGCGGCGCGGCCCTTTACAACGACTGAGCGATCAGCTCGGCAACCAGACGATTGAACTCGACGGGGTCAGGCAACTCCGAGCCTTCCGCCAGTAGTGCGTAGCCCAGGAGCAGGCGGGCGCAATCAACCAGGCCGGGGTCGTCCGCGTCCTTCTGAAAACGCTCTTTCAGCCTGGAGAAAATCTTGTGCTGCGGGTTGAGTTCCATGATCCGGCGCTGCCTGGGTCTGCCGCCCCGCCCCATCTGTAACAGCCGCTCCATCTGCGGGCTGTAATCAAGCTCGGTTCCGACCAGGCAGGCGGGGGAAGTCGTCAGGCGGTTCGTCAGCCGCACCTCTTTGATCTGCTCGTCGAGAGTCTGCTGTAAAAATTTGAGCAGCCCGGAAGACTCCTCCTCCTGCCGCCTCAACTCTTTCTCGGTTCGCTCGCGCTCCTCCTCGCCGCCCAGCTTGACCGTTCCTTTGCCCGCGCTCTTAAGCCTCTTGCCCTCGAACTCCGGCAGGGACTGGACGACCAGCTCGTCAACCGGATCAACCAGGTAAAGGACTTCATACCCTCTGGCGAGGAACGCTTCGAGATGGGGCGAGTGCTCCACGACGCCGCGGGATTCGCCCGTCAGGTAGAAAATCTCCTCCTGCTCCTCTTTCATGCGTCCCACGTAGTCTTTCAGGGTCGAGAGCTTCTCCGGGTCGTGGGAGGATTCAAACAGCAGCAGCGGGACGAGCTTCTCCTTGTTGTCGTAATCCTCTCCGACGCCTTCCTTGAGGGCGCGGCCGAACTGCCGCCAGAAGCGCAGGTACTTCTCGTCGCCGTTCTCGCGGACGGCCTGCAAGGTATCCAGAATCTTTTTCGTGAGCCACTTGCGAATCTGTGTGATCTGCCGCTCCTGTTGCAGCATTTGACGCGAGATGTTCAGCGGCAAATCGGCCGAGTCCACGATTCCTTTCATGAACCTCAAGTACTGCGGCAACAACTCGGCGCACTTCTCCATGATCAGCACGCCCTTGGCGTAGAGGCGCAGCCCGGATTCGGCGGCGTGGTAGAAGAGGTCGAAGGGGGCTTTGGAAGGGATGAAGATCAACGCCCGATACTCGACCCTCCCTTCGGCCTTGACCGCGATGGTTTCAAGAGGCTCCTCCGTGTCGTGGAACATGTGCTTGTAGAATTCCGCGTACTCCGCCTCAGAGACCTCCGACTGCGGACGCGCCCAGAGAGGTTTCATCGAGTTAAGCACTTTGTCTTCCACGACGATGGTCTTGGGCTTGTCCCGGCCCCCGCCCGCGGCCTCCCCCTCTTCGACCTCCTCCCGCTGATCCTGAAAGACGACGGGGTAGCTCACGAAATCGGAGTAACGTTTGACGACGCGGGCCAGAATCCATTTGTCCGTAAAATCTTCGACGCCGTTCTCCGGGTCAAACGGCTTGAGGTGGAGCGTCACCACCGTCCCGCGCGCCGCCTTCCGCGCCTCGGAGAGGGTGTATTGCCCGTCGCCGCCCGACTCCCAGAGCGTGGCCGTTTCTTCGCCCGCCCGCCGCGTCAGGAGCGAAACCCTGTCGGCCACCATGAAGGAGGAGTAGAAGCCGACGCCGAACTGGCCGATCAGGTTAACGAGCTGCTCGTCGGACGCCCCTTGCCGCGTTATCTCGCGCAACTGGCGCGTCCCCGACTGGGCGATAGTCCCGATGTTGGCGATCACCTCGTCGCGGCTCATGCCGATGCCGTTATCGCTCACGGCCAGCGTTCTCGCCTCGCGGTTCACCTCAAGGCGTATCTCAAGCCTGTCGTCGGAATCAATCAGTTCCGGTTTGACGAGCGCCTCGAAGCGTAAGCGGTCGAGGGCGTCCGAGGCGTTGGAGATCAACTCGCGGAGGAAGATTTCTTTGTCGGTGTAGAGAGAATTAATCACGAGATCAAGCAGGTGTTTGGTCTCGGCCTGGAATCGGAGGGTTTCTACTTGCGTCGCCATGATTGATTAACCCTGACGTTGAGTATCAAAGTCTACGCCTCAAGGGTGAAGTCCTTATCTGATGACTTCGGTTATTGGAGCAGTGGGGGACGAGAGCGGCTGCGGGCCGGCGTGGAGTTTACCATAGTCGAGTTTGATGAGGCGATCAGCCAGGTGATAAAAGCGGTCGTCGTGGCTGATGACCACGGCGGTTTTGCCACGGCTCTTTAATTCGGGCAGGAGGGAAAGGTAGAAGAACTCTTTGAACTGCGGGTCTTGGTCGGCGGCCCACTCGTCGAAGACGTAGACGGGGCGGTCTTCAAGGTAGGCGGCTAAAAGGGCCAGCCGCTTGCGCTGCCCCTGAGACAGCTCGACGGTCGAAAGCTTCCCCTGCTCGACGCTCACTTTGGCGTCGAGTTGCAGCTTGACGAGGTACTCCCGGGCCAGCCCGTCCAGCCCCGGCGCTTCCATTCCGAGCAGGCTTTCAAAGAGATAGAAGTCGGAGAAGACGGCGGAGAAATGCTGCCGGTAAAAATTCCGGTTCCGGTCTGTGATCGGCTGCCCGTTGAGGCGAACCTCCCCGGTTTCGGGGACGTAGAGTCCCGTCAGAAGCTTAGCCAGAGTGGTTTTGCCGCTCCCGTTCCCGCCCACAAGGAAAACCAACTCCCCGGCGTGAAGAGTCAAATCTATCGGGCCGAGGGTGAAATCGCCGTCCTCCTGCTCGCGGCGATAGACGTGTCTGACGCCTGAGAGTTCCAGCGTGTTGAGAGAGAGCGCGGGCGCTGCCGCCGCCGCGCCGCCGGTCGTATGGGCCGCCAGCGAGATGCCCAGCTCTTCAATTTTTCGCACCGCGACGTTGGCGCGGGCCAGCGTCGGCAGGGCCGACATCATCACCTCCAGCGGCGTCAGCATGTAAAGGATGACGAGCGCGAAGCCCATCAGCGGGCGCGCCCCGATGCTGATGAAGGACGGGAAGACTAAGACGACCAGCGCGATCAAGACGAAGCCCGACAGTTGTCCCCAACTCTGCGCGGCGGTGAAGATGGTCGTCCCCCGAAAATTATGTCGCCGGAGTGCGGCGGCGGTCGGCTCCAGGCAGCGGGCGAGAAAAGATTCGCGCCGGCGCTGGTGGAGCTTCAGTTCTTTGATCCCTTCCGTCAGGGCCCGGAAATCTTGTAGTAACGAGTCGTGCCGCTGCCGCGCGAGGGTGAGTGAGCGCATGGCGTAGGCCATCGCCACTTGGTAGACCACAACTCCGAGCACGAAAAAAGGAACCAGGTAGAGCAGCAGAGTCCACGAGAGCCATCCGAGGTAGATCAGGCAGCCGGCCACGATGGCCGCGTGCATGCAGAGAGTCGGTATCGCCGACAGCGCGCCGACCAGCGCCGGGATGTCTTCCGTGAAGGTCGCCATCAGTTTCGGCGTGCCGATTAATTCGAGGCGGCGCAGAGCCGTCTCCAGAATCCGGCGGCTGAACTGGATGCGCAGATGATAGGTGGCGTTTTGGGAAAGGCGTGCCAGCAGCAGACCGGAAATTATTCGGCTGACGAACATGAGGAGGCCGAGGGCGACGAACCTGGGCAGCAGCGGAGAGGTCGAGGACGGGCCTTCACTAGTGAGCGCCGTGTTGATGAGGGCGAGCAGACCTGTCTGGCTCAACCCGCTGACAAGGCCGGCCAGGACAGCCGGGATAACGATGCCGCGTGAGTGTCGGAGGGCGAAGGAAACGAGTCTCATAATCTGCACCCGATTTAAAGCAGCGCGCCGGACTAATATAGCAATTTCGGTCGGGTGTAGAGCAGAAGAAATTAACCGCCGCAGGCACAGAGGCACAGAGGGGGCATAGAGAATTTGAAATTTCAGACTTCAAATCCCCTTCGCCTCCTGAACATTGCTATAACGTGCCGGAAAAATCGTTATGCAAAACTTTCGGGTTATGGTATTTTGTCGCCCACGATTTTTGTAACCTGCTACAAACGTCCTCCCCGGTCTGCAACAAAATTCGGGCCGAAAGTCAGGAATTTGGATGAGCGCCCATTACTTTGACCACCACCCGGCATCCGACTATCAGCCCTCTACCCTGATAGAACTCCTCCGCTGGAGAGCCTCTCGCCAAGCGCGGCAGGAAGCTTACACCTTCCTGCTCGACGGGGAATCGGAAGAGGCCCGTTTGACTTATGAGGAGTTGGATCGGCGCGCGCGCGCCGTCGGCGCTTGGCTGCAAACGGTGGCGGCGAACGGCGACCGTGTGCTGTTGCTTTATCCGCCGGGGCTGGATTACATCGCCGCTTTTTTCGGCTGCCTCTACGCGGGCGCTATTGCCGTCCCGGCTTATCCGCCGAAGCGGAACCGCTCGCTGCTCAGGCTTCAGGCCATAGTCTCGGACGCGAGGGCCGGGGTGGCCCTCACCACCGCTTCCTTACTCTCAAGGATCGTGCCGCTCTTCTCGCAAAATCCGTATCTTGAGCCGCTGCGGTGGCTGGCGACCGATAAGCTTGAGGCCGGCGTCGAGAACGATTGGCAAGAGCCTGCCGTCTCGTCTACTGACCTGGCATTTTTCCAGTACACCTCCGGCTCGACGGGCGCTCCCAAGGGCGTCATGCTGACGCACGCCAACCTGCTGCACAACGCCGCCCTCATCTACAAGGCGTGCGGCCACACCCCCGACGACAGGTACGTGTCGTGGCTGCCGACCTTCCATGATATGGGGTTCATGGCCGGGATATTGCAGCCCCTCTTCGGCGGGTTCCCGGTCACGGGGATGTCTCCCGCCTCGTTCCTGCAACAGCCGTTGCGCTGGCTCAAAGCCATCTCCAGGTATCGGGCGACGACGAGCGGCGGCCCTAATTTCGCTTACGACCTGTGCGTCCGCAAGATCGACGCCGAACAGCGTGCGACGCTCGACCTGAGCAGTTGGAAGGTGGCCTTTAACGGGGCCGAGCCGATCCGTCGGGAAACGCTGGAGCGATTCGCGGCGTACTTTGCCGAGTCCGGTTTTCGCCGGTCAACCTTCTACCCCTGCTACGGGCTTGCCGAAGCCACGCTGATGGTCACGGGCAGCCGGCCCACGTCTGCGCCTCTGTTTAAGGTGGTCGAAGCCGGGGCGCTGGAAAAGAATCAGGTGGTCGAGGCCGGCGCGGACAGCAAAGACGTGCGGGCCACGGTCGGCTGCGGCAAAACGCTCGAAGGCCAGCAACTCATCATCGTTAATCCCGAATCGCTTACCGAGTGTTCGTCCGACGAGGTGGGAGAGATTTGGGTCGCCGGGCCGAGCGTCGCGCGGGGCTATTGGAATCGCCCCGAAGAGACGGAGGTGACGTTTAGCGCGCGCCTGGCGGGGCCGAAGGGCGGCTTTTATCTACGCACCGGCGACCTCGGATTTCTGGAAGACGGAGAGCTTTTTGTCACGGGCCGCTCGAAAGACCTCATCATCATTCGGGGCCTCAACCATTACCCGCAAGACATCGAGCTGACCGTGGAGCAATGCCACCCGGCTTTGCGGCCGGGATGCGGCGCTGCCTTCTCCATTGAGGTCGCCGGCGAGGAGCAACTCGTCGTCGTTCAGGAAGTGGGGCTTCGACGCCAGCCGGATTTCGAGGCCCTCGTCGGGAGCATTCAACGCGCGCTGGCCCTGGAGCACGAGCTACAGGCGTTCGCCGTCGTCCTGGTCAGGCCCGGCACGATTCCGAAGACTTCCAGCGGCAAGATTCAGCGTCACGCCTGCCGCTCCGAATTCGTCCAAGCGAATTTGGATGTCGTGGCCGAGTGGCGAAGGCCGGCCCTCGCCGAGCCTGAGACGGCGAGCGCCCTGGAGGGCGCGGGCGAGGTTGAAGCGTGGCTCCGCTCAGAACTGGCCGCGAGGCTGAAGGTCGCCCCTTCACGGATAGAGCTTGATCGGCCCGTCACGAGCTACGGCCTAGACTCGCTGACGGCCATCGAACTGACGCAAAGCATCGAAGCCGCCTTCGGCGTCAACCTGCCGCTCGCCGCCATCCTTCAAAGCCTGAGCATCGCCGCCCTGGCCGCACACCTCTCGGAGCAATCCGCGACTCCTGGCAACCCCGCGCGCGCCCTCGCCGCGACACAGGAAAGAAGAGCCGAGCATCCGCTCTCATACGGGCAACAGGCGATCTGGTTTTTACACCAGCTTGAGCCGGACGGCGCGGCTTATAACATCGCCCGCGCCGTCTGCATCGAGGCCGAGCCGGACGTGGAGGCCCTGCGCCGCTGCTTTCAAACGCTGGTTGACCGTCATGCCTCGCTCCGGACTACTTTCCACGCCCCGCGCGGCGAGCCGCTTCAGCGGGTTCACGAATACATGGAGGTCTGCTTTCAGGAAGAGGACGCCGCGGCCTGGAGCGAACCCTTTCTCGACGAGCGACTGGCCGCGGAAGCACACCGCCCCTTCGATCTTGAGGGCGGCCCGCTGCTGCGCGTCAACCTGTTCAAGCGCCCGAACGGCGAGTATTACCTGCTCCTCGTCGTGCATCATATTGTCGCCGATTTCTGGTCGCTGACCCTGCTCGTTAACGAGCTGGGGATTCTCTACCGCGCGGAAAAGGAGCGCCGGCCCGCCAACCTTCCTCCCCTCTCTTTACAGTACACAGACTACGTTCGCTGGCAACAAGAGATGCTGCTCGGCGCGGCGGGCGAGGGTGATTGGTCGTACTGGCAGGGGCAGTTGAAAGATGTCCCGTGGCTGAACTTGCCGACCGACCGCCCGCGTCCGCGAGTGCAGACCTACGACGGCGCGTCGCTCGGCTTCAGGATAAGCGAGGCGCTGGCCGACGAGTTGAGGGCCGTCGGTCGCGCCCAAGGGGCAACGCTGTACATGGTTTTGCTCTCGGCCTTCAAGCTGCTGCTTCATCGTTACAGCGGGCAGCCGGAGGTCGCCGTCGGCACTCCCACAGCCGGGAGAGGGTGGGCCGCGTTATCGGGTCTGGTCGGCTACTTCGTGAACCCCGTCGCGCTGCGCACGAGCCTGTCGGGCAAACCGACCTTCAGAGACCTGCTCGGCCAAGTGCGCCAGGTCGTACTCGACGCTTTCGAGCATATTGATTACCCCTTCGCGCTGCTGGTTCAGCGGCTCAACGTCGAGCGCGACGCGAGCCGCTCCGCCCTCTTCAACGTCATGTTCGTCTTGCAGAAGGCTCACCTGCCGGGCGTGGAGGGGCTGGCGTCTTTCGCGCTCGGCGAAGCAGGCGCGCGCACGAACCTCGGCGGCCTTCCACTCAGATCGGTGGCGCTCGAAGGACGCGCCGCACAGTTTGACCTCACCTTAATGATGGCCGAAGTTGAAGGCGGGCTGGCGGCCTCTCTCGAATACAGCACCGACCTGTATGAGGAAGCGACCGTTCAGCGCATGGCCCGTCACTTCGGCCTGCTGCTTGAACAGATAGCTCATGACCCGCTGCTCCCCATCTCCCGCCTTCAGTTCCTCTCGGCGGCGGAGCGAAAGCAACTTCTGTTTGACTGGAATCAGACGCTGCGCCCCTACCCCCCGGTCGATTGTCTCCACCACACTTTCGAGGCCCAGGCCCGGCTCACCCCGTCGCGGATAGCCCTGCGTGATTCGGCGCGCTCTCTCAGCTACGGCGAGCTGAATAGTCGCTCTAACCAACTCGCCCACTACCTTCGCTCTCTGGGCGTGGGGGCGGAATCCCCGGTCGCCGTCATGATGAAGCGCACCGTGGACATGGTCGCGGCCCTGCTGGCGGTGCTCAAAGCGGGGGCGGCTTACGTCCCGCTCGACCCTGAGTATCCGAAGGAGCGCCTGCGGCTGATGGTCGAAGACTCCGGGGCCGGGCTGATCCTGACCGAAGCAGAGTTCGAGCCGGCGCTGGACGGGCTGTCGGCCCCTCTCGTCTCGACGGATCGGAAGTGGGCCGAGCTTGCACGTTTCGACGGCGGCGATCCGCGGAGCCGTGTCAGCCGTGAGAATCTCGCCTACGTGATCTACACCTCCGGCTCCACCGGCAGACCGAAAGGGGTGGCGATAGAGCACCGAAGCGGCGTCAACTTCGTGCGTTGGGCCGTGGAGGAGTTCACGGCAGAAGCCCTGTCCGCGGTGCTGGCCTCCACCTCCATCTGCTTCGACCTCTCGGTCTTCGAGATATTCGCGCCCTTGAGTTGCGGCGGGCAGGTGTTGATGGCGGAGGATGCTTTGCAACTCGGCAGCCTGCCGGCGAAAGAGGAGGTGCGTTTAATCAACACCGTGCCGGCGGCGGCGGCGGCGTTGCTGCGACTCGGGGCAGTTCCGCGGGGCGTGAGGGTAGTGAATCTGGCGGGCGAGGCGTTGAGGCAAAGTCTGGCGGATGAAATCTACAGCGGGACCCGTGCGGAAGAGGTGAACAACTTGTACGGGCCGACGGAATACACCACCTACACGACCTGGGCCAGGGTTCAGAGGGGGGGGCAAAGGGAGCCGAGCATCGGGAGGCCGATAGCCAACACGGAAGTTTATATACTGGACGAAGAGCAGCAGTTGGTGCCGGTAGGAGTCAGCGGAGAACTCTACGTCGGGGGCGAAGGCTTGGCGCGCTGCTACATCGGCAGGGCGGAGCAAACAGCCGCGAGCTTTGTGCCGCACCCGTACAGCGCGAGGGGAGGAGAGAGGCTGTACCGGACGGGCGATGTCGCCAGGTACAGGGCGGACGGGGAAATAGAGTACGTGGGGCGTCGCGACGAGCAGGTGAAGGTGAGGGGCTACCGTGTAGAGCTGGGAGAGGTGGAGGCGATACTGAGGGAAGGTGGGGGAGTAAGAGAGTGTGTGGTGGTGTCGAGGGAGGAGGCGGGCGGGGATAAACGTCTCGTCGCTTACGTCGTCGGCGAGCAGGGGCGACGGCTTTCAGCCGCCGAGTTGCGCCGGTTCTTGAAGGAGCGGGTGCCGGAGTACATGCTGCCGTCGGCGTTCGTCCAACTGGACGCGCTGCCGCTGACGCCGAACGGGAAGGTTGACCGGCGGGCGTTGCCCGCGCCAGACGAATCCAGTTTAGGGACGGAGAAACTTGTCGCGGCGCGCACTCCCGTCGAGGAGATAGTCGCGGGCATCTGGTCGGAGCTGCTGGGGCTGGCGCGCGTGAGCAGCGACGCCAACTTCTTCGAGCTTGGGGGCCACAGCCTTCTCGCGGTTCAGGTCATCTCGCGGCTGCGCGACCTCTTTCATCTCGACTTGCCCCTGCGCGCACTCTTCGAGGAGCCGACGGTCGCCGGGCTGTCCGGAAGAATAGAGGCGGTGGAACGGGTCGCGCCCGGCCCGGACATTCTCCCCATCACAAGGGCACAGCGGGAGGGGCCGCTGCCGCTCTCCTTCGCCCAACAGCGCTTCTGGTTTCTCGACCAACTGGAGCGCGACAGCGCCTTCTATAACATGCCTGCCGTGCTGCGGCTGAAGGGCGACCTGCGAGAGGATGTCCTGGAGCGCAGCCTGCGAGAGATCGTCCGCCGACACGAAGTGTTGCGGACGACGTTCAGGCTGATTGACGAACAGCCGCGCCAGGTGATCGCGCGGGAATCAGAAATCCCGCTCGTCAAGATGAGCGTGCGCGAAATAGAGGAGCCTGAACTCCGCGAGCAGCGCGCGCGTGCTTTGAGCGTCGGGGAAGCACGAGAGCCGTTTGACCTGGCCCGCGGGCCGCTCGTGCGCCTGATCCTGCTGGAGTTGGGCGAGCAGGAGCACTGGCTGCTCGTGACGACGCATCACATCATCTCCGACGAGTGGTCAATCGGCATTCTGGCGCGCGAGTTGGCCGCGCTCTACGCGGCTTACTCGGACTCTGAGCCGTCACCGCTGGCGGAGTTGGCGATTCAGTACGCGGATTATGCCACGTGGCAAAGGTGTTGGCTGCAAGGCGAAGTCCTGGAGAGACAACTCACTTACTGGAGGCGGCAGTTGGAGGGTGCCCCTTCGGCCCTTGAGTTGCCGACCGACAGGCCGCGCCCGCCCGTTCAGACGCACCGAGGGAAGACCGCCTCCTTTGAACTCGCGGCGGGCCTCAGCCTCGAATTGCGCGGACTCGGACACAGGGAAGGCGTCACGCCGTTCATGCTGTTTCTGGCCGCCTTCGGGACGCTGCTCTATCGCCACACTGGTCAGTCGGAGGTCGTCGTCGGCACGCCTTACGCCAACCGCAACCGCAGGGAGATCGAGCCGCTGATCGGGTGCTTCGTCAACACGCTGGCGCTGCCGTTGAGGATGTCCGGCGCGCGGGGCTTTCGGGAGTTGCTGGGCGGGGTGCGCGAACTGGCCCTGGACGCCCACGCCCATCAGGACTTAGCTTTCGAGAAACTGGTGCAGGAGTTGCAGCCGACGCGGGACTTAAGCCGCCAGCCTCTCTTTCAAGTCATGTTCGCCCTGCAAAACGCGCCCGAATCGCTTGTCGAGCTTCCGGGCTTAACCCTCGACCTGCTGGAAACCGACACGGGCACGGCGAAATTCGATCTCACGCTCGTGCTCTCTACGAGGGCTGAAGGAATCGGCGGGGCGGTCGAGTACAGCACGGATCTATACGACGCGGCCACCGTCGAGCGGATGATAGGCCATTTCGGGAGTCTGCTGGCCGCCGCCGTCGCCGACCCGGAACAGCCGCTCTCGACCTTACCGCTTCTGACGAAGGCGGAGCGAGAGCAACTGCTGGTCGAGTGGAACGAGACGGCGGCTGCTTACCGCGAGTGCTGTCTGCACGAACTCTTCGAGCGGCAGGCGAGGGCCACGCCCGAAGCGACGGCCCTCATCTTCGGCGACGAGCGGCTGACCTACGGTGAGTTGAACGAGAGGGCAGACCGCCTCTCCCTTTATCTCGCGCGTTCGGGCGTCAAGCCCGGCGCGCGCGTGGGAATCTGTGTGAACCGCTCCGCGGAGATGATCGTGGGGCTGCTGGGAATACTCAAAGCCGGCGGCACGTACCTCCCGCTCGACCCCGACAACCCGCGCGAGCGTCTGTCGTTCGTCATCGAAGACGCGCAGGCCGAACTGCTCTTGACGCAGGACGCCTTGCGCGCGAGCTTGCCCGGCGACCGCGCAAAAATTGTGAGCCTTGAGGCGCTGCCTCTTGACCCCCTTCCGCCCGGTGAAGAGAACCGCCCCACCGTGACAGCGGGTGGCCCCGCCTACTTAATTTACACTTCGGGGTCAACCGGCAGGCCGAAGGGGGTGCTGGTTTCTCACGCCTCGGTCTCTAATCACCTACAGTGGATGGCCGAGGAGTTCCCCCTGACGGTGGCCGACAGGGTCTTGCAAAAATATTCGATCAGCTTCGACGCATCCGTGGTCGAGATATTTCACCCGCTCATGTCGGGCGCGTGCCTGGTGATCGTCGGGCCTGGAAGACAGCACGACATCGGCCACCTCGTCGAGTTGATGATTGAGCGTGGGGTGACGGCGATAGACGTTGTGCCGACGATGCTGAAATTCCTCGTCGAAGACGAGCGCTTCGCCCGGTGTCAAAGCTTGAGGCGGGTGGCGTGCGGGGGGGAGTCGCTTGAGCCGCAACTGGTCGAGCGGTTCTACCAACGCACGCAGAACGTGGAGCTGAACAATTTCTACGGGCCGACCGAGGCGACCATCGGGGCGACCTTCTACAGGTTGGGCCGCGCGGCCGGACAGCCGAAAGTCTCCATCGGGCGTCCCATCGCCAACTCACAACTCTACATCCTCGACGGGAATCAGGAACCCGTGCCCGTGGGCGTGGCGGGCGAGATATGCGTCGGGGGGAGAGGGGTGGCGCTCGGCTACTGGAACCACCCGGATTTTACGGCGGAGAAATTCATCCCCGACCCGTTCGGCAAAGAGGGCGCGGCGCGGCTCTATAGAACTAGTGATCGCGGGCGCTACTTGCCCGACGGGAACATAGAGTTCCTCGGACGCCTCGACCATCAGGTAAAGATACGCGGCTACAGGGTGGAGGTGGAGGAGATCGAGGCGGTGCTTTTGACACACCCGGCCGTCCGGCGGGCCGCGGTGACGGCAAACCGGAACGAGCGCGGCGACCAGCAACTAGCGAGCTATCTCGTCCTGGAGCGGCCACAGCCGACAAGCGGCGAGCTGCGAAAGTGGCTGGAGGACAGACTGCCGGGCTTTATGATCCCGGCGTCTTATACGGTCATTGACGAACTGCCGCTGACGGCGAATGGAAAAGTTGATCGGCAGGCGTTGCGCGACATAGGGCCGTCACGCGCGGAGTCGGCGGCAGGCGACTTCGGGCCGCGGACGGGTGAAGAAGAACTTCTCATCTCAATCTGCTCGGAGCTTCTGGGGCTGCGAAATATTTCCGCCTCCGACAACTTCTTCGAGCTGGGGGGCCATTCCCTCCTCGCCACGCAACTGCTCTCGCGCCTGCGCCAACTCTTCGGCGTCGAGCTGCCGCTGCGCGCCGTCTTCGAGTCGG
>QHXN01000040.1 GCA_003222975.1 Acidobacteriota bacterium
ACCTCACTGCTGAAGGGCTACTTCCCGCAAGTCCTTCAGTGGTTCCCGGACATCCGCACTGAACTGGTCTGCGACTTTCTGCTGCGCTGGCCGAGTCTTGCCGCGCTCAAAGGTGTGCATCGCGTTACGCTCTTAAAGTTCTTCCGCGCACACAACTCGGGGCGGCGAGACACGCTTGAGACTCGCCTGAGGGCCATCAAAGAAGCGACGCCGCTCGTCACCGACCGCGCCGTCGTCAACTCAAGCGTGGTGATGGTCAAGGCGCTCGCCGCGCAGATGAAGGTCACGCTGGCAGCAGTCGGTGAGTTCGACCGGCAGATCGCCGCGTTGTGCCAAGCGCACGAAGACTTCCGAATCTTCGCTTCCTTACCCGGTGCGGGCAGGGTCTATGCCTCGCGCCTGCTCGCGGCGGTGGGATCGAACAGGGGGCGCTGGTCGAGTGCCGACGAACTGCTGCGCTTCAGTGGTGTCGCGCCCGTCATCGAGCGCAGCGGCAAGTCGTCATGGACGAGGTGGCGTTACTTCTGCCCGAAGTTCTTCCGCCAGTCGTTTGTTGAGTACGCGGGTGAGTCGGTCAGGCACTCGGAGTGGGCGAAGGCGTTTTACCTGTCGCAGAAGGCGAAGGGCAAGAGTCATCAGGCGGCGGTGCGCGCGCTCGCTTACAAGTGGATCAGGATCATCTGGAAGTGCTGGCAGACGCGGACGAACTATGACGAAGCGAGGTACTTGGAATGCCTGCGTAAGAAAGGCTCGGCGCTAGTCCCGGCGACGACGTGAGGTTAAGAAATCGCTTGACACGCCACCCTCAGTTAGCTTGTTAGACCGCCCATGAATTATATCATTCAACACTTCATTTGTTTTCTGAGCTGTATCACTCAAGCCTTAGCTGTCTTGTTTATGCGAAGCGTGTCTAACGCCAGGCATCAGCGGCGAGCGCCAATTCAACGTGCATGAGAGGGGCGCTGTGGCGCGAGTCCGCTGCATGCCGTTGTTCGGCTGCGCCTAAGCTGGAAAGTAGTCTTGCAAACTTTGGTCGCCAGCAACCAAGATAATAGGCTTGTCTGATGATAGGGGTTCCTGCCGCGGACGCCCACGGTAACTTTTAAATAGATCGGCACAGAGTTCCGCAGCAACTGGGTTGAAATAGAAGTTGCGGCTGTAGGTATGATCAATTTCCTGGAAAACGCCAAAGCCTACTGGGAAATCAGCCTGTTTATAGATGTCCTTTGCACTCGTAATCAACGCTTCAGGACTTGCAAATCCGAATGTGTCTTCAGGGAATTTGATTTCGTACCACTTCATACGTTCTTTCCTTTCAACATTCGCCAAGACAAGCAGCCGAACTGCAATTAGACCGGATGATACGGTAATTCATCCCTATCCGGGACGGATTACCGGGTGGCCCGGTCTAATCACCCTGACGGGGAACATTTGCCGGGCGTGCGCCCTTTATCTTGCACCCTCCTGGCACGGGGCGGCAACGGTAAGGTGTGGCCGACGAAAAAGAGGGGGGCGGGCCTCGTTGTCGAGTAGCCCGCCCCTTGTTTCTGAAGTCGAAAAGGCTGATGTCCCGGTGTCCGCAGCGCGTCTATCTGGACATGTGTCCAGATAGACCTGGCCCGCCTATACCCGGCGCGGCTATTCGACGCCCCGCATTACAACGTCCACGGCCGAGGAGGGCAACTCGATGTCCGACAAGGAGAAAGTTCCGCGGCAGCGTGGCCGCGTCGAGGCGTTGGGCGGCGGTCGCTTCAAGGTCACGGTCTATGTCGGCACGCTGGCAGACGGCAAGCGCCAGTACCACCGCAAGACCCTGCACGAGACGACGGAGGCGAAGGCGTGGAAGCATGCGCGAAGACGTGGCAGCCCGTGCGGAGAGAGAAACTGCTTCGCAACCGACTCGCACCCTCGGAGGGCGAGCGGGCGATGTAAAGTGCTGATGTATTATGCTTAACCGATACCGACTACGCTATACGATATAGTGTGTGCCGCGTGGACTTTGGCCTATGACGTTGATGACAGGCTTTAATAATCCTCTGGCAATCCGCTTCAAAATCCTATAATACTCTGCCGTAAACGATATTCCGACCCGCAAGCTCCGTGGCACGCACGTTGCTACCTTATCGGGCGAATGTCGAGTCGCGTTTGGGGCACACGCCGCGGGCTTGCGAGGCGACTCTACGGTTGAGGAGGAATCGAACGTGATTAAGAGAAACGGGAGGGCGCGAGCCGCAACGAGTTTACTCGTTCTCCTCGCACTCATCCTGGGGACGACAGTCCCGTCTTTCGCGGCCACGCAGCGCCGCCGCGTGCGACGCAGGCCAGCGCGCGTCGTGCGGACGACTCCGCCCGTGCGCTATTACATGGTCGCCGCCAATCAGGTCATACGCGTCCGCATGGACACGGAGCTTAACTCGCGGACGGCGCGCATCGGCGACCGCTTCTCGGCGAGCGTGACTGAGCCGGTTTACGGCGAGAACGGGGTCGAAGTCGTCCCCGTCGGCAGCAAGGTCTGGGGGCGCGTGACTTCGGTGATGCGCGCGCAGCGGCACAAGCCGGGCAACATCGCCGTCAGCTTCAATCAGATCGTTCTGCCGAACCGTTCGCGCTACGTCGTCAACGGCTCGCTGACGAGCCTTCAAACCGACCAGGTGAACTCGGACAACGAGAGCACGGTTAAGGGCCGGAGCAATCAGAAGCGCGACGCAGTCTTCATCGGCGGCGGCGCGGCGACGGGCGCGCTCATCGGCGCGATTGCGGGCGGCGGCAAGGGCGCGGCCATCGGCATGATCGTCGGCGGCGCTCTCGGAACCGGCGCAAGATACTACGAGAAGGAGCAGGAGGCGGACGTGAAGTCCGGCACGGAGTTCGGCGTCATACTGAACCGCAGCGTACAGCTTCCTGAGTACAAGGCGCACTAAGTTTTCGCAGAATCGGCGACCCTCGCGGGCCGTCGGTGCGGAGGAAGCCCGCACGCGAAGGGGAGAGCGCGTGCGGGCTTCCGACCAGATTCGAGAGGTCTCCTGAAAGGTTATCCAAGGGTTCGGTCGCCCCTGTCAGGACGTAAGTGAGCGACCGCAACAGAAGAGGCCCGGCGCGAAGGGGAGAGCGTGCCGGGCCTCTTCGTCTTTATTGAGGGTTTTATGCAGACTGCCGACCGCCGACCGCCGACCGCTCCCTCCGATAGACGACGCGACCGGCGACGATGGTCGCGACCGCCGCGCCTTGAAGTGTCCAGCCGTCGAAGGGCGTGTTGCGGCTCCTGGACTTTGAGCGCGAGGCGTCGAACGTCCAACTCAGGTCGGGGTCGAGGACGGTCACGTCGCCCCACGCGCCGGGGCGGAGCGTGCCGCGGTCTGCGAGGCGGAAGATGCGCGCGGGGTTCGTCGAGAAGAGTTCGACGAGGCGTTCGAGGCCGATGTGGCCGCGGTGGACGAGGCGTTCGAGCGCGAGGGCGACGGCGGTTTCGAGGCCCGTGATGCCGAAAGGGGCGTGGTCGAATTCGAGGGCCTTCTCGTCTGCGTGGTGCGGCGCGTGGTCTGTGGCGACGGCGTCAACCGTGCCGTCGGCGACGGCTTCGAGAATCGCCTCGACGTGTTCGCGGCTCCGCAGCGGCGGGTTCATCTTCGTGTTCGTGTCGAAGCCCTCGCAGGCCGCGTCCGTCAAAGTGAAGTGGTGCGGCGTGACTTCGCAAGTGACCTGCGCGCCGCGCTCCTTCGCGCGCCTGACGGCCTCGATTGCGCCGCGCGTCGAGACGTGCGCGAGGTGTACGCGCGCGCCGGTCAGCTCGGCGAGCGCGCAGTCGCGCATCGCGTCCGACTCTTCGGCGAGCGCGGGACGCCCGCGCAGGCCCAGGCGCAGAGACCACTCGCCCTCGTGCATTACGCCGCCCGCGGCGAGCGTCCGGTCGTCGCAGTGATCCATCACCGCGAGGTCAAAGCCGCGCGCGTACTCCATCGCACGGCGCATCAAGCCGGGCGAAGGGATGGGCCGCCCGTCGTCCGTGACGGCGACGATGCCGGCGCGCTTCATCTCGCCCATCTCGGCCAGCCCCTCGCCCTTCGAGCCTTTCGTGATCGCGCCGACGGGAAAGATGTTCGCGAGGCCGACCGTCTGCGACTGCTCGACGATGAAGCTCGTGACCGCGGGGTTATCGTTCACGGGGTCGGTGTTCGGCATCGCGCAGACGGAGGTGAAGCCGCCCGCGACTGCGGCGGCAGCGCCCGACGCGATTGTCTCCTTGTACTCCTGGCCCGGCTCGCGCAGGTGCGTGTGCAGGTCTATGAAGCCGGGCGCGACGACGAGGCCCGTCGCGTCAAAGACTTCCGCGCCCTCCGGCCTCGACTCGCCTCGACCGAGCACGGCGGCGACGCGCCCGTCTTCGATAAGTAAGTCCTTGCCCGCGTTGATTCCCTGCGAAGGGTCTATGACGTATCCGTTGGCGATCAGCAGTCTCATCTGTTCAGGACTTGGAACTGTCCGCGTGTGCGGCGGCGACTGCCGCACTGAGAGATTCCGTCGAAGCCTCCGGGGATGACTCCGTCTCAACTTTCGCCTGCGTTGCCGGGTTCGTGCTGACGTTCAACGCGCCCGCGCCACCGCCGAGCAGATAGAGCACGGCCATGCGGACGGCGAGGCCGTTGGCGACCTGGTCGAGGATGAGCGAGCGAGCGCCGTCGGCCACGTCTGAACTGATCTCGATGCCGCGGTTCATCGGGCCGGGGTGCATGACGATGGCATCGGGCTTCGCGAGCCGGAGGCGCTTCAGCGTGAGGCCGTAGTGCACCGCGTACTCGCGCAGAGACGGGAGGAAAGCACTGTCCTGTCGCTCGCGCTGAATGCGCAAGACCATCACAACGTCCGCGCCTTCGATGGCGTCCTCGATGCGGCTCTCGACGCGCAGGCCGCCGCCCACGGCGAGCGAGGCGAACTCCGGCGGCGCGAGCGTGCCCGGCCCCGCGAGCGAGACGGAAGCGCCGAGCGTCGTCAGAAGGTGCGCGTTCGAGCGCGCGACGCGCGAGTGAAGTATGTCGCCGAGGATGGCGACCCTCAGACCTCGGAGGCTTCCCTTCTGCTGGCGTATGGTCAACGCGTCGAGCAGGGCCTGCGTCGGGTGCTCGTGCGCGCCGTCGCCCGCGTTGACCACGCCTGCGCGGCAGACGCGTGCGAGCTGGTGCGGCGCGCCCGCCGAGGGGTGGCGGATGACGATGAGGTCGGGCGACATCGCTTCAAGGTTGCGCGCCGTATCGAGCAGCGTCTCGCCCTTCGTCACCGACGAAGAGGACGAGTTGATGTTGATTACGTCCGCCGAGAGGCGCTTGCCGGCAATCTCGAAGGAGGTGCGCGTGCGCGTCGAAGGCTCGAAGAAGAGGTTAATGACGGTGCGCCCGCGCAGCGTCGGGACTTTCTTGATTTCGCGCTCGGAGACTTCGCGGAACGTCTCGGCGGTGTCGAGGATGTGCGTGATCTCTTCGGCGCTCAGGCCGCGGATGCCGAGCAGGTGTTTCTGGTTGAGCACGGCTTTCATCGAACGCGTCCGCCTCGCTTCTCCGGCCAGATACGAAAAAGGCGGCCCCGGTTGGCCGCCTTCGCTACTCTTCCTCGCCCGCCGGTCGCTCGACGATGGCGACCGCCTCTTCCCCGTCGAAATCTTCGAGCATCACCTTGATGATCTCGCTCTTTTTAGTCGGCACGAACTTGCCGACGAAGTCCGCCTGAATCGGAAGCTCGCGGTGCTCCTTGCCGCGGTCAATGAGGACGGCGAGCTGGACGCGGCGCGGCCTGCCGAAGTCAATCAGTTGGTCGAGCGCCGCGCGGATGGTGCGCCCCGTGTATAGCACGTCATCAATGAGGAGGACGTTTCGGCCTTCGACATCAATGGGCAAGTCCGTGCGGTTGACGATGGGGTTTGCGCCGACGGTCGAGAGGTCGTCGCGGTAGAGCGTGATGTCCACGACGCCGACGGGCGGGCGCTCGCCTTCGAGGTCGGCGATCTTGTCGGCCAGGCGGTGCGCCAGGGGCACGCCGCGCCTCTGGATGCCGATGAGGTAGAGGTGGCCCGCGCCGTGGTTCTCCTCGACGATCTCGGAGGCGAGCCGGGCCAGCGCGCGGTTGATCCGCATGCCGTCCATGATGCGCGCTTTCTCGACTAAATCCATCGGCGCGGATACTAGCACAGAGGCGTCTGCTGATGGAAGGTTCAGGCAGCCGCGGGCGGTGAGGGCGCGGCGTCGGTCTCTTAACTTTTACTCGCCGTAAGACTCGGCGAGCTTGCGGAAGTGGTAGCCCATCGCGGCCAGGCGCATCGAGACGGCGAACGCCTCGCGGTGCTCGGCCACGGCCCGGCGGAAGAAGCGCCAGAACTCCCTGCGCTCGCGGTCGAAGACGCCGAGCTTGAGGGCGATGCGCGCCACCGCCGCCGTGCCGGTGATGAAGTTGTGCTTGTTCGGCTCCGGCTTGTCCATGGACATCCGCTTCACGCATTCGAGGGCGCGGCTGTAGTATTCGCTGGGCTTGTAGATCGTCCGCATGATTGACTGGTAGCCCTCGATCAGCCTGCGGGCGTCCATCTTCGGCACGAAGTTCAGCTCGCAGTTCGTGTTCTCGCCGGAGCTTTCCGCGAGCAGTCGCCCCTCGCCCTTGAGCCGCCGCCAGAGCTGCGTGTCAGGGAGCGCCGTCAGCAGCCCCACCATCGCCAGCGGGATGGCGCTCTCGCGGATGAAGTTGATCTGCCGCTCGAAGATGTCTTCCGGGTCGCTGTCGAAGCCGACGATGAAGCCCGCCATCACTTCCATGCCGTACCCTTGAATCTTTCGCACCGAGTCGAGCAGGTCGCCGCGCGTGTTCTGCCCCTTGCGGGCCTCCTTGAGGCTCTCGACGACCGGCGTCTCGATGCCGAGGAAGACGCGGTGGAAGCCCGCGCGCCGCATGTCGTCGAGCAACCGCTCGTCTTCGGCGAGGTTGACGCTCGCTTCGGTGAGGAAGGAGAACGGGCGTCCATTCCTCTCCTGCCAGGCGGCCAACTCAGGCAGAAGCCGCCGGACGTTCTTCTTGTTGCCGATGAAGTTGTCGTCCACGATGAAGACCGTCCCGCGCCAGCCCGTGGCGAGCAGCGCGTCGAGTTCGGAGAGCATTTGCTGGTTCGACTTGGTGCGCGGCACGCGCCCGTAAATCTCGATGATGTCGCAGAACTCGCAACTGAAGGGGCAGCCGCGCGAATACTGCACGCTCATCGCGCTGTAGCGCTTGAGGTCTGCGAGACGGAAGTCGGGCGTGGGCGTGAGCGCGAGCGCAGGCTTCTCAGCCGCCTGATAGACGCGCCGCGCCGCGCCCCGCTCCAGGTCGCGCACGAACTCCGGCAGCGTCGTCTCGGCCTCGCCGAGGAAGACGTGGTCGGCTTCCGGCAGGCTCTCGACGCTCGTCGTCACGTAAGGCCCGCCAATGACCACGCGCTTACCTTTCGCCTTGCACCTGGCGACAACCTGGCGCAACGAGTCCTTCTGCACCAGCATCGCCGTGCAGAAAACCATGTCGGCCCACTCGATGTCGGACGACTTCAGACGCCTGACGTTCAAATCTATCAGCCGGCGCTCCCACGCGCGCGGCAGCAAGGCCGAGACGGTCAGCAGACCGAGCGGCGGGAAGGCGGAACGCTTGCCCTCGAAGGGGAGCGCGTGCCGGAAGCTCCAGTATGTGTCGGGGTACTCCGGGTTGATAAGCAGAATCTTCATTACGCACTCCCTGTCCTTCATTGTCTGTGAGCCATGACCGCCGCCGTCGCCGTCTCACTCTTTCGCGCGGCGAGACTAGTGGTCACAGCTTCTTTAGCCAGCTTGTAGATCGCGCGCCGGTTTTGGAAGATGACTTTGAGCCACGCGCGCTTGTTCATCTGCGGGAAATAGATGCCGCGGAAGAAGAGTCGCATGACTAGGTGGATCAGGCGGTAGTTAACACCCTGATCGCTAATCGAGTCAACCGCCCTCCGGTTGGCCTCCGGGCTGTACGAGGCGGCCCAGGCCCTCTCAAGCTCTTCCTGCGTCTCCGGGATGGTCATCTTCAGAGGCGTGTGCGCCATCTGGTAGGGCGCGAACTCCAGCCAGTGCTTCGGTCGCGTCAGCCGCCCGGCGGTCTCCAGGCGCTTGTACAGAGGCGTCGAAGGGAAGGGCGTGAGCTGGCCGAAGACGGGCAGGCCCGGAGGCCAACTTTCTATCTGCTTCAAGGTGCGCTCGGCCACGCCCGGCGTGTCGTTGTCCAGGCCGACGATGAAGGAGGTGATGGCGTAGATGTTGCGCCGGGCGAGGCGGTTGAGCACCGACGCATACTCCGCAGGCTTGTTGAAGCTCTTGTTCACGTCCGCCAGGTTGGCCGAGTCAATTGACTCCATGCCGATAAAAATCCACTTGCCGTGGGCGGCGGCGATCAAATCAACCAGCTCCTCGTCGCGCAGGAGGTTGGCGCTGATCTGCGCCGTCCAGGGGAGCTGCGCGCCGGCGGCGATGATGTCTCTCAGGAGCGACTTCGTGCGCTTGATGTTGATGGCGAAGTTGTCGTCTATGAAAAAGACGATCACCTGATCCCGGTTCTTGCGCGCGTGCCGCTTGAGCCTCAAGAGTTCTTCGACTACAGACTCGTTCGAGCGGAAGCGGATCGAGTCGCCGAAGAACCCCGTGACCGTGCAGAACTCGCAGCCGTAGGGGCAGCCCCGGCCCGACTCAATCGGGATGACGCGGACTGCGCCCCAGCCGGAGCCGTACCGCTTCAGGAGCGGGCGCGCGAACTTCGGCACCATGTCGAACTGCTCAAGGTCGTAGGTCTCCCAGGGGATCGCCGGGTAGGGTTGCAGGCTCGGCTTGCGCTCCTTCCCCGTCTCGTCAACGGGGGAGTAAATCTCCTTGAGTTCGCCCCGCGCGGCGTCCTCGACGATCCGGGGCCAGGTCTCGTCGGCCTCGCCGAGCGCGACGGCGTCGGCGTGGCGCTGACCCCCGTCCCGACCGAGCGCCTCGTCCGGCATCTCCGTCACGTGTGGGCCGCCCATGACGACCGGAACCCCCGCGGCGCGGATCGCGTCGGCCATGCGATAAGCCCGCGCCACCATCCTCGTCATCGAGCCGATGCCGACGAGGCCGACCTTCTCTCGGAGGACGAACCGCACGAGTTCCTCCTCGTCCATGGGCCGCGCGTTGCCGTCAACCAGGAGCACATCGTGGCCGGGGGGCGTGAGCGCCTTGAGCAGGAACATCCAGAGGTGCGGCATGAAGTTGCGCGTCACGCCGTTGTCGGGGTTGTAAAGTAAGATTCTCATTGATTCACCTCCGCGCCGGGGATTGAAAGCTCACATAACCCTTGCGCTGCTGCCGGGGACACGAACGAGCAACTGACGGCAAGAGGAGGGAGTTTAGGGGAAACCCGATCCAGATGTCGAGGAGTAGGTTGTTCCGGGGGAGTATATCACTTATGTGTGCCGCCGCACACAGCAAATATCACTCTGCGCGGAGGGGGTGCACAATAGACTAAGGAAGTGAAACTTTACAGGGGCCGAGGGTGCGACATTGGGCGGGCTCATACGTATTTTACATGGAGGCTTTTCGTTGGCCGACCTGATCGTCGTGACGCACCCTGGGTTGCGCTCTTCGGCACTCTCACACGAGCTAATCCCCGCCGTTACCGTTCCCCTCTTGGGCGTCGGCGAGCGTGAAAGGTACGAGGCCGCGTTTGACTTCTTCGAGAGCGATGCTCGTGTTCCTGTGCCTCCGCTCGTGGGCCTCGATCCGTGGGGTCGCGCCCCGCGTGAGTTGCTTGTTTCTTAAAGCCGCCACGACGATCAGCCGGTACACCGAGTCTATCCCCGGCCACTGCCCCTCACCCGTGATGCTGCTGAAGCTGTTCCAGGTAGTCTTATCCATCTGTTGCTTCGCTTCCCTCATGTCCGCCCCGTTGACGAAAGCCGGTCGAGAGCATCCCAAGCCTCCGGCCAACTACAAAATCACCCTCAGCAGGAAAATTATGACCGGCACCGCGAAAACGGCGATGACAAAACGGTGCAGCCAGCTCACCGCCAGCTCGCGGCAGTAAGGGCATCTCATTTTCGACAGACTCAATCTCGTCCGGCAGCGGCGGCAACTTCTTTTCATCTCAGGCCTCAGAATCGCCCTCGCGCAGTTTGCGCGCCATCGTCAACGAGCACGACGAGTTGCGCGTGATCTATCGGCTGGCCGCGCAGAGGCGGGAGCAACTGGAGTTCGACGATGCGCGTGAACTCGGCGGCTGCATCGGCCTTGATCTGCATGATGACGCGACGTGTGAACATTATTAACCCCTCGGCGGTAGAGACGACACCTTGAAGACACACACCCGGTTGAGCAGAAGGCGCTCGGAAGCATCTCGCTTGCGCGGAGCGCCGGTGTCGCTTTGTCTAAAAAACGGCTAAGACAGGTATATCACTTGTGGGAGTGACCGTCCGTGCGTTAGCACACATACCTGAGCTTGCTTTGTGAGACGGAGAGAGCAGCGCGGAACCACGTTGAAAGCGCGTTTCGGGTCGGGAGGTAAGCGTTTCGCACACATCTCCCGAAGGAAGAACCTTCTTCACTATGCTTAGCGCCCGACGCCAAACGCGTGAAAGCGCCACCGGCAAAAAAATTGCCGGTGGCGCTTCGCGTGTCAGGGTCGCCGGTTTTCTTGAACGTATCTGCCGGCGCGAGACTGGCCCGACGCGGCCTTAGTAGCGGCGTCCGCCGCCACCACCGTTGCGGTCTTCACGCGGTTTGGCGACGTTGACGGTCAGACTGCGACCGTTGACTTCGTTGCCGTTGAACTTGGCGATGGCCGCCTCACCCTCTTCCTTCGAGGACATCTCGACGAAGCCGAAGCCGCGCGAGCGGCCCGTGTCGCGGTCTTCGACGACCGTCGCCGACTCGACCGTGCCGGCCTGTGTGAATAGCTGCTGCAAATCTTCGCTCGAAGTCTGGAAGGCGAGATTGCCGACGTAAAGTTTCATTGACATTTAAGTTGTACCTTTCCCCTGCCGGGGCATTCTAGAGAAGCTTCGAATCGAAGTGGCTTCGGTGTAACGGTGGCAGCGAAGGCTAGCGTTCGGGTGCTCTGGTAGGAGCGGCTTCTGTGGTTAAGATCGGCCTGCTCTCGAACTGTCAGGGCCGCCGCCATTTTCGAGGGGCGGGGCGCTTCACCGTAAACGCGCAAGAGAAGGAGTAACGCGGACTATGATGCGCCCGCGGGTCGCATGGTTGTAATGCTCGCCGGTAATCCTTTCGTTCCGCCCGACTCGTCTGCTTTGCCCTGTCTGGCGAAGGCTAGTGTCGGGGATGGCGTGTGTTAGGCCCGTCAGTGTCCTACAGGTATCCGCTGGTAACGGGTCTTCCCCTCGGCATTCTCCCACGAAATATCCAGCACGTAAGGCTTGACTTCACCCGCTATCACTTTAAGCCGCTCCAACTGGTCGTGTTCAAGGTCTGACGGTCTGCCGTCTATCAAAGTCCTGTGGGAGAGGACGGCCTTCTCTTTCGGGAGGATTTGCCTGACGGCGTCAAATTTTATGTGGGCGCGCGAGGGGCCGCCGCCCGGAGTCTCTTCGTCCTTTAGAAAGACGGCCAGAATCTCGACGCACTTGAAAGCTTCGTCGGACGTGTTCGTCAATTCCAAAAGAACCTTCGCTCCGGCGTCTATGAATCTAAAGGTAAAGGGCTTCTCTATCCTGCCGCTGATGGTCATGGTCTTCTTTCTGCGCGAGTGCGGCCAAGCCGCGTTTAAGCACCGGAGCTTTAACACCGGAAACGCACGGGCGACACGCGGACTGTTCGGCGGCCCTCCCGGTGTCGAAGGTGATTTTTCTAAAGGACGGCTAAGGAGCTTATATCACCTGGAAGAGATGCCGTCGGTGCGTTATCACACATATGATATACTCCCGGCGAGCCATTAATTCAGAGGTTGACCTCGAAATGCCTCCTCCGCGGCGTCGGTCATAGTCAATGAAGACGCGCGCGCGCCCTCCGACCCTCTTTTCAGGCGTAAGCTGAGACGGCGAGGCTACTGATGCGCACCACCGCAGACACGCACGGCCCGACCGGGAATCGTCTCCTCGCAATGCTCCCCGGTGCGGAGTACGAGCGAATAATTCCACACTTGGAGCGCGCCTCCTTCTCGCTCGGCGAGGTCGTCTACGAGTCCGGCGGGCAGATGGCGCACGTCTATTTCCCCACCACGGCAATCGTCTCCCTGCTCTACGTGATGGAGAACGGCTCGTCCGCCGAGATGGGGGTGGCCGGCAACGACGGGCTGGTCGGCATCGCGCTCTTCATGGGCGGCGACAGCATGCCCAACCGCGCCGTCGTGCAGAGCGCCGGGGAGGCCGTCAGGATGAAGGCGAAGGTGATGCAAGACGAGTTCAAGCGGGGCGGCGAGTTCCAGCGCCTGCTGCTCCGGTACACGCAGGCGCTGATCACGCAGATGTCGCAGACCGCCGTCTGCAACCGCCACCACACGGTGGAGCAGCAACTGTGCCGCTGGCTGCTCTTGAGCCGCGACCGCCTGGACACGGACGAGCTGGTGATGACGCAGGAACTGATCGCCAACATGCTGGGCGTGCGGCGCGAAGGGGTTACCGTGGCCGCCGGGCGGCTGCAAGAGCAGGGACTTATCAGCTACGTGCGCGGTCGTATCCGTGTGCTCGACCGGCGCGGCCTTGAACGGGCGGTCTGCGAGTGTTACAGGGTGGTCAGAGACGAGTACGAGCGCCTGCTCGGTGAGAATCCCTCCTTCAAAGCGGAAACACTAAAATAGTTGAGGCCCGGATGCGCTCTCCCTCTCGCATCCGGGCCTTAACAAGTGATCGCGCTATTCTAATCAGTGCGCGGTCTTTCATCTCGTTGAGAGCTATCGGCTAGTTAGGATACCGCCTGCCGTTACCGCGACGACGGTTGTTGCCTCTGTTGTTGTAGCCGCGATTACGGTTGTACCCTTCGTCGTAACCGCGGACGAAGCCCTCGCGGTAAGCCTGTTTATACTGGCCCCTGTTGTCGTAAGTAGAGTTGTAGCCTCCGCCGCCGCTCCTGTAATAGCGCGACCTCTGCGGGTTAAAGTTTTGCCCCTGGGCTGCATCATTCGCGCCGACGTTCAAGCCGTCCTGGTAGCCCTGGTTCTGCGCGACCTGGTAGGCGTTGTTGCCGTTGCGCCCGTTACGGCCGTAATCATCACGACGGTTCCGGTCTCCGTCCCTGTCCCGCCGATCATTTTGGTCACGATCACGTTGGTTCTGGCTGTCGCGGTCGTTCGTGCGTTGCGCGAGAGCGGTCGTGTTCGCCACGAACATGACGCCCAACAGTAAAGAAACTGAAAGGATTGCTCCTGCCATCCTGCCCCGTAAGTAAGTTCTGTTCATGTTTGATCTCCTCTGGAACAGAGAGGGGAGCAATCAGTGTGCCCCGTCGAGTGAGGTTAGTAAATGAACGATTATGCAGGCTTATTCTATTTATCGCTTCCGGCCTCTCATACTGTTTGGTGCGCCCGCACTTGTAATCAGTATGGCAAGATGTCGAGAAGACGCGGGAACAGTTATAGACATTCGCGCGCGACAGCTAGGGTCGGCTTCGGACTTTAAGCGGATGGCCGCTTACGTCTGAGGACTTGACCTCGCCGACTCCGGCCCGAAAGCCGCGCGTCTTTTACACGCCGGCCTCGCCTCCACTTATATGTGTGCTATCGCACAGACGGTCTTTCCTCCTCGTGTTACTCGTACCGACGCCCGGCCCTTTGAAGGAATGAGGAAAGGGTGAGAGGGCCGCTGCCCGGTGGAAGCTCCATGCTAACGCGTCCGTTCTTTGGAGAACTCATATTTCGACATCGGGACAGGGTCGGCGACCCTCTTCTTGTGCCGTCTGTTGTCTTTCGTGACCCGACCGCGCCAAGGAGGTTCCAGATGTCGCTCGCTACGAGACCGCGGACAGCGGTTGCGAACAGGCTGCTCGCCGCGCTGCCTAAGAGAGAATATCAACGCCTCCTGCCAGAGTTGGAGAAGATCACACTGCCCTTCGGCCAAATCCTCCACGAACCCGGCGACCGCATCCGTCACGTCTATTTCCCGAACGACTCCATCATCTCTCTGCTCGCCTCGGTGGCGGAGCATTCCACGCTCGAAGTAGGCATCGTCGGCAGCGAAGGGATGGCGGGCATCTCCGTCTTTCTGGGCGTGGACGCCTCGAACTATCGCGCCCTGGTGCAAGGCGCGGGCACGGCCATGAGGATGCGCGCGGCGGCGTTGCGAGCGGAGTCCGAGCACGTTGGTTCTTTACACCGCCTGCTGCACCGCTACACACACTCACTGCTGACGCAGGTCTCCCAGTCGGCTGCCTGCAACCGCTTCCACACGGTTGACGCGCGCCTCGCCCGCTGGATGCTGATGACTCACGACCGCCTGGGGTCGGACGAGTTCCGCCTGACGCAGGAGTTCATGTCCAACATGCTGGGCGTGCGGCGCGAGGGCGTCACACGCGCCGCCGTCGCCCTCCAGAGGCAGAAGCTCATCAGGTACAGCCGCGGACGTATTACGATTCTCGACCGCGCCGGCCTGGAAGCGCTCTCCTGCAAATGCTACGGGATCATCAAAGCCGAGAGCGACGCTTAGATTTTACGTTGAACGGTGTGGCGGAGCGACACCGCCGACCGCCCCGGCCTCGCGGCTCTTGCCGGGGCGCTCTCATTCCGGTGACCCCGCGGCACGAACCTGCCGCGACACGGCGACGGTATCGCGGCTCCTGCCGATGACCGCCTCGGCGAAGCGCTCCATCTCTTCGAGCTGAGGGCTGCACTGGAGCAGGAGCAGGTCAACGCCCGCGTCCTCGAACTCGGCGACTCTCTCGGCGACCACGTCCGGCGTGCCGACGAGACCTGAGCGCAGGCCACGGTTCGAGACCGAGTAGTCTTCGAGCGAGACGCGCTGCTCGAGCTTCGTGTTGGCGAGCCACTGCTGGTAGTTGCCGTAGCCGGCTGCGGACTGCTTCACGTCGGTGATGCGCTTCAATTCTTTCCGCGCCTCCTCGTCCGTCCCGCGCACGATTGCGTAGCCCGCCACGCCGTACTTCATCGGCGGAAGGCCCATCCGCTCGCGCCGAGTCTCCATGTCCGCGATCTTCTCGCCGACGCGCGCCGGCTCGTCGCCGTGCATCACGTATGCGTCGCAGTGCGCGGCGATGGTCTCTTTAGCGGCCTCCGACTCGCCGCCCGCGTAGATGAAGGGCCGCGGCTTCGTCAGAGGCTTCGGCTGGAGGACTGCGTCCTCGACCCGGTAATACTTCCCGGCGAAATCGAAGTGATCTTCCTTCCACAGACGGTCAACCACTTCGAGCCACTCGGCTGTGCGCGCGTAGCGGTCGTCGTGCTGCTCGAACCGGACGCCGTACTTGCGCGCCTCGTCCGACCACCAGGCGGAGACGACATTGAGCGACAGGCGGCCCCCGCCGCCGATGTGGTCAATGTTGGCCGCCTGCTTCGCCAGGAGCGCCGGGTTGTGGAAGGTCGGGCGCACGGCGACCATCAGTTCAAGTCGTCGCGTGACGGCGGCGAGCGCCGCGGCGGTTGACCACGCGTCGAGCGACGGCGCGTCCGCCCCTTTGATGTCGTTGAGGTTCAGCTCGGCGACGAGCGTCAGGTCGTAGCCTATCTCCTCGCTGCGCCGCGCGAGACGGCTCACGTAAGACCAGCCCGCTTCCATCCCCTCGTCGTCCACGTTCCTCAGCCAGCCGCCGAAAACCGGGAGCCAGTAGCCGTAGCGCATCTCCGCACCTCCTCCTCAAGATAATCCACGAGCCGCGCGTGCGGGTCGAAGCCGACGACTCGCACGGCGTCCGCGACGAAGTTCGAGAGCGCGTTGATGTCGTAGAACAGCGCCCGACCGTCGCGCTCGTCTATCAAGTATTCGATCCCGCCCGCGTCCATGCACGCCGCCGCCGCGACGCGCTCGACCGCTTCTATTATTTCGGCGGGCGGCTGGCAGGCTTCGACCACGATGCCGGCCTTCGGCGCGTCGGCCAGGCACACGTCGCCCGCCACGCTCACCCCCTCGGTCTGACAAATCTCCGCCGGGCAGAGGTTGAAGCTCTCGCCCGTCGTCGAGACCTTGATGGCGTAGAGGAACCTGCCGCCCAGTGTCTCGACGCGCGTGATGTAACGCCCTCGCGCGGGGATGAACTCCTGCACGAGCGCCGTCGAGTCAATGCCAAGCTCGATGCGCCCGTCCTCAGCCGCGAGCGCGAGCGCGCCGGGCGAGTCGAAGCGCGTGACGCCCGCGCCGCGCCCGCCGACGTTCGGCTTGACGATGACGGGAAACCGAAGGTCTCGCGCGGCCAGCGGCGCTTCTTCCGCGCGGTTGATGACGCGCGTGCGCGGGTAAGGAAGGCCGAGCGCGTCGAGCAGCGAGAGCTGCGCGGCCTTCGATGTCTCTATACGGAAGGAGTCGTGCCCGTTGACGACGCGCACGCCCTTGCGCTCAAGGTGCGCGAGATACGCGCGCGTGTAGAAGATGGCGTTGCCGTGCCCGCGCAGGTACGCGGACGCGCTCATGCGGTTGAAGAGCAGCGCGTAGCCGCTCTCGTCCGCCGAAGGGTCGAAGCGGTGGCGGGCGGCGTCTATGCGGACGTATGGGAGCCTGCGCCTGTCCAGCTCCTCGAAGAGCAGGCGAAACCATTCGGGGTGCTCGTAGTAGATCGCGATTGGCTTGTGCTGTGTGGTCATCGCCCTCACCGGAAAAGTGAAAGGCCGCCCGATGCTTCGAGCGGCCTCGTGTAAACCCTTTAACGCCTCTGAACCCGTCTAAGTCACGCCACCGCTCGGCCCGCCTGTTTGTAGAGCGCGGTAATACAAGCGACAACACATGCAGGGGTTGGCCGTGCGCGCGGCGTCGTGCGTCGCGGCGACATTCCGAAGGTTCACGGCGGAAACATTAATCATGCACGCCGGACTTTAACGACCAGCCGCCCGCGTGTCAAGCTCGCGGCAAATTTCGTGAGGCCATAGCGCGCCACTTTGCGCCGACTACGAAAGGGACATATCATCCCTCGGCGGTCGGTCGTCGTCAGCGCGGGCCGGCACACGTCTCTTCGCCGAATTCGGTCTGGCGTCCAAACACCACAGGAGGAATGCGAGCGTGTTCAAAGCCGTCTGTCTCAAGGCCCTCGCGGGTCTCGCCCTTCTCTGCCCTCTCGCCGCTGCGCGGGCGCAGACCGCGCCGCCGAACGCCGACAACGTCCGCGCCCGTTACACGAAGTACGAGTACCGTGTTCCGATGCGCGACGGCGTGCGCCTCTTCACGCAGGCCTACGTGCCGAAGGACGCTTCGCAGCGCTACCCGTTCCTTCTGACGCGCACGCCTTACAGCGTCGCGCCCTACGGCGTTGACAACTACCGCGCGTCGCTCGGCCCTTCGGAGAGCTTCGAGCGCGAGGGCTTCATCTTCGTCTATCAGGACGCGCGCGGGCGCTACATGTCGGAGGGCGAGTTCCAGCAGGTGCGCCCATACGTCGCAGACAAGCGCGGGCCGAAGGACGTGGACGAGAGCACGGACACATACGACACGATAGAGTGGCTTCTGAAGAACGTGCCCGACAACAACGGGCGGGTCGGCATGGTTGGCATCTCGCAGCCGGGCTTCCACGTCGCCGCCAGCATCATTGACTCGCACCCGGCCCTGAAGGCCGCCTCGCCGCAGGCCCCGACCGCCGACTACTACATGGGCGACGACGTGTACCACAACGGCGCGTTCATGCTCGCCGCGAACTTTTTCTTCTACTCGTCCTTCGTCCCGCGCAGAGACGGCCCCGAACCGCCCCGCCCGCGCGTCCTCTTCGACCCCGGCACGCCGGACAGCTACCAGTTCTTCTTAAACTTCGGGCCGCTTGCAACCGTGAACGACCGTCTGCTCGGCGGCGAGGCGCGCTACTGGCAGGAGATCGTTGACCACACGACCTACGACGACTTCTGGAAGCGCCGTTCGCTCTGGCAGCACATGACGGGCGTCCGCTGTGCCGTGCTCAACGTCGGCGGCTGGTTCGACGCGGAAGACCCGATGGGGCCGTTTCACATCTACCGCGCGGTGGAGAAAAACAATCCGGGCACGGTCAACCAGCTCGTCATGGGGCCTTGGCCGCACGGCGGCTGGGCGCGGCTCGAAGGCGACCGGCTCGGCAACCTCAACTTCGCCGTCAAGACCGGCGAGTTCTTCCGCGAGCAGATACAGTTCCCCTTCTTCATGCACTACCTCAAAGACAAGCCCGCAGACCTGCCCGAAGCCTACATGTTCCTCACGGGCATTGACGAGTGGCGTCGCCACAGCGAGTGGCCGCCGAAGGACGCGAGGCCGCTGACGCTCTACTTCAACGCGGGCGGACGCCTGTCCGCCGACGCGCCGAACGAAGGTGGCCCGGAAGCTTTCGACGAGTACGTGAGCGACCCGAACCGGCCTGTCCCCTTCCTCGGCTACATCGTCGGCGGGATGACCTCGGACTACATCACCGAAGATCAGCGCTTCGCCTCCGAGCGCCCGGACGTTCTCACCTACGAGATGGGGCCGCTCGACGATGATTTGATTATCGCCGGGCCGATCAAAGTCAGCCTTAACGTCTCGACGACGGGGACGGACTCTGACTTCGTCGTCAAGCTGATAGACGTTTACCCCGGCAGCTACCCGCAGCCCGCGACTGCGCCGGGTCAACCCGTCGCGCCGAACGCCGTGAGGATGGGCGGCTACCAGCAGCTCGTCCGCGGCGAGCCTTTCCGCGGCAAGTTCCGCGGGGGCTTCGAGCGGCCCGAAGCCTTCACGCCCGGCAAGCCCGCATCAATCAACTTCGAGATGCCGGACGTGTATCACGCCTTCCGCCGCGGCCACCGCATCATGGTGCAGGTGCAAAGCTCCTGGTTCCCGCTCGTGGACAGGAATCCGCAGAAGTTCATGGAAATCCCGAAGGCCACGGCCTCCGACTTCCAGAAGGCTACCGAGCGCGTCTATCGCTCGCGCTCGCTCAACTCTTCCGTAACCGTCTCGGTCGAAGGCGGCACACTCGGCCCCGCGGCGATTCGGTAAGTTTGATTGATTCGATTGGGTGAGTGGCGACGTCCCGTGAAGTATGAGCAGGTTGATTGCGGGATGCGGATTTCGGATTGCGGATTGATGAGAGATAAGCTGTCTTCAAATCCGCAATCCGAAATCCGCATCCCACAATCCTACTGGTTGCCGAGATAGACGCGCTCCGTGTACTCGCGCACCATTCGGTCGCTGTTGAAGGCGGGCGCGAGGGTCTGTATGGCGTGGCGCATCAGCGCGACCCAGCGGTGCGGCAGCCCCGCCTCGTCGCGCTCGTAGAAGGCGGGCACGACTTCCGATTCGAGCAGGCGGTAGAGCGAGTCGGCGTCGCGCGCGTCCGACTCCTCGGTCGTCTCGCCGAGCGACTCTTCGCCCGCGGCCCAGCCGTTGCGCCCGTCGTAGCCTTCGAGCCACCAGCCGTCGAGAACCGAGAGGTTCAGCCCGCCGTTTAAGGCGACCTTCTCGCCGCTTGTGCCCGACGCTTCGAGCGGGCGGCGCGGCACGTTCAGCCACACGTCAACCGACTGCACGAGCTGGCGCGCGACTTCCTGGTCGTAGTCCTGCAAGAAGACCGCGCGCCGCGTCACTTCCGGGTCGAGTTCCCACAGCGCCATCTGTTGCAGGATGAGCTTCGCGCCCTGATCCTGCGGGTGAGCCTTGCCCGCGAAGACGAACTGCATGGGGCGCTCCGCGTCCATGATGAGGCGGCGCAGGCGCTCCGCGTCTGTGAGCAGAAGGCCCCACCGCTTGTACGCCGCGACGCGGCGCGCGAACCCGATGGTCAAAGCTCCCGCGTCCAACACCGAGCGCGCTGATTCGGCGTAGGCCAGAGGCTCGTGCTGCTGTAGGCGCGCGCCGTAAACGCGCTCGCGCACGAAGGCGACGAGGCGCTTCTTCATCAGACGACGAACCTTCCAAAGCTCTTCGTCCGGGATCAACTCGACCGCCGCCGACCACGCCGCCGCGTCGTAGAGCACACGCGTCCAGTCCATGCCGACGCGCTCCTCGTAGAGCGCGCGCAGGAGCGGCGAGACCCAGGTGGGCGCGTGCACGCCGTTCGTCACCGAAGTGATCGGCACCTCGTCCACGTGGCGCGTCGGCCACATCTTGTTCCAAAGCTCGCGCGAGACCTCGCCATGCTTGCGGCTCACGCCGTTCGACGAGCGGCACATGCGCAGCGCGAGCGGGGTGAGGCCGAACAGCTCCGACTCGTCGTCTTCTTTCACGCGGCCCAGGTTCAGAAACTCCTCGCGCGTGAGGCCGAGCTGCTGCCAGTACACTTCGCCGAAACAGCGCTCGATGAGCGGCGCGACGAACTCGTCGTGGCCCGCGGCGACCGGCGTATGCGTCGTGAACGCGCAGCGGCTGCGCACCACGCGCGCCGCCTCTTCAAAATTCTCGCCGCGCTCTGTCCTCTCGCGCGCAAGCTCCAAAGTCAGGAAAGCCGAGTGGCCTTCGTTCAGGTGAAAGACGTGCGGCTCTAGACGGAGCCGCCGGAGCAGGCGCACGCCGCCCAGCCCCAAGACCATCTCCTGCACGCAACGCGTCTCGCGGTCGCCGCCGTAGAGGTGGCCGGAGATCATCCGGTCAATCTCGTCGTTGCCCTCGACGTTCGTGTCTAAGAGGTAGAGAGGCACGCGACCGATCTCGACCCGCCACGCACGCACGCGCACCACGCGCCCGCGCATCTCAAGCTCGATGTGGACAGGCTCGCCGTCGTCGCCGCGCACGAGTTGCAGGGGCAGGTCGGCAACGTCAATCGTGTTGTAGGTCTCCTCCTGCCAGCCGTCGCGGCGCAGGCGCTGGCGGAAGTATCCCTGGTGGTAGAGCAGGCCGACGGCGACGAGCGGGAGGCCGAGGTCGCTCGCCGACTTCAGGTGGTCGCCCGCGAGTATGCCGAGGCCGCCGGAGTAGAGTGGCAGCGAGTGGTGCACGCCGAACTCCGCGCAGAAGTATGCGACGGGGTGCTCGCGCGTGATCTCGCGCGCGTGCGCCGCCGCCCAAACTTGCGCGCCCGCCGTCATGTAGGCGTCGAAGCTCGCGGCGAGGCGGCTGACGCGTTCGATATAGACGGGGTCGGTCGCCATGCGCATCAGGCTGTTCTGCGAGATGACTCGGAGCAGGCGGCGCGGGTTGTGCTCGCACTCGTCCCAGACCTCCTGATCCAGGTCGCGGAAGACGGAGGAGCCGTCCGGGTTCCAGCTCCACCAGTAGTTCCAGGATAGGCGCTCCAGCGCCGCGACCGTTTCCGGCAGAGCATCGCCGCCCGCCCCTTCAAATGTCGGCCCGACCTCACTCATCGTCTGAACCATTCTTCGCTTCTCTGTTCTCAGCCTCTCTAACAATTCCCGGTAAGGTGAGATCAAAGTTTAGAGTTCAGCCTTCAGGCTGCGCGGGGTGAGCACGCTAAAGCGTGAACTCTAAACAAACGGTCTGCACGTTAACCCTCGAACTTATGATTGCGTAAAAAGATGCTCATGTCGCCCTGCGAAAAGAAGACGAGATGCACTTCGGCGGGCGCGTCGTTGTCACTCAGGAACTCCGTGATCGCCGCGGAGGCGACTGCCGCGGCCTCCTCGCGCGGGTAGCCGAACGCGCCTGTGGAGATCGAAGGGAAGGCCACGCCCTTGAGCGCGTGCGCGGCTGCCAACGCGAGCGAGTTGCGGTAGCACGCGGCCAAAAGCTCAGCCTCGCGCCCGCCCTCTCTTCCCCAGACCGGCCCGACCGTGTGAATCACGTAGCGCGCCGGCAGAAGACCTGCGGTCGTAATGACGGCCTCGCCCGTCGGCAGCCCCGCCTTGTAAAGCGTGCGCCGAATCTCAAGACACTCTTCGAGTATGCGCGGGCCGCCCGCGCGGTGAATCGCCCCGTCCACGCCGCCGCCGCCCTTCAAAGAGCTGTTGGCCGCGTTGACTATCGCGTCCGTAGCCTGCCGCGTGATGTCGCCGACGGCGACGCGGACTCGCCCGTCGAGGAAGATCATCTTAGTTTGTTGGGGGAACGAAGTTACCATCGAACCGCAGAAAGATACACGCGGGAGGACTTTGAGGCAACTGGCGAAAGGGCAACTCGGCGCTCCGACCAGGAATCATCAGGAATCAGGCCAGGCTCTACAACTCTCGCCGTCGAGCGCGTCTTCAAGCCGGAGCGCAGACCGGGAGATACGTGCACACGGCCCCGCTTGATTTAAGGCGAGTCCTCTTCGTCGGCGAACACGCGCGGCTCGACGGTGATCTCGTCGAACATGTCCTGCCGCCTGAGTGCCTCGGCCACGCCGCGCGCCTTTTGCTCGGTGAGCGGGTGTTCGGGGTCGAGGCTGGCGATCTCGAACACGCCATCGTCAACCATCTCGACGCCGAGCTGGCCGAGCGTGACGCCGGGCACGACCTCCATCTCTTTGAGGTTGTGTATGCGGAAGCGGCCCGTCTGCTCGACCCAGTCCTCTATGAAGGGGTCGCGCAGGGCGTGCTCCGCCTCGGACACGTTCAGGTAAGAGCCTTCGACGATCAGGCAGTATTCGCTCGACTTGTGTCCCTTCATGGCGTGTGTGAAGCCTAAAGGGCAAGCCCCGCGCGGGGCCGAGGGCGTGCCGACCGCACGCACTTTACCACCGCCGAACGCGCGTTGACAAAAAATTTTGGCAGCATGAAGAAAGCGTCGCCGGGAGCTTTCACACTCCCGGCGACGCCGAAGTCAAACGCGAGCGGATGAAACTCAGTAGGCCCGGTCGCCCTGACTGTTGAGCGTCTTCGTCAGGCGCTCGAAGTACGGGTCGAAGGTGACGTAGCTCATCCCCTGGAAGAAGGCGCGGCCCCCCGTCTCGTCCGAGACGCGGTTGAGGGCGCTCTGGCCGAAGCTGACGGCGAGCTGGTTCCAGCTCGTCGGGCCGACGGTCGGGGCGTAGAACGAATAGACGGCGACGTTGCGGCTCTTCGCTTCGCGCACGGCGCGGTTGAGGTCAATCGAATCAACCGTGGACGAGAAGTCGAAGCCGCGCGAGGTGTCCAGGCCGTCGGAGACGAAGAGCACGGCGTTGCGGTTCGAGTTGTCCGCCGGGAACATTCGGATCGCGTCGCGCAGCTCGACGTATGGGTTGTAAGGCGAGGCGGAGGTCGAGCCTACGGGGACGCGCAGGGCGCGGCCCGCCGCCGCGAGGTCGGTCGTGAAAGGCTGGCGCACCTGCAAAGAGCCGGAACGGATGTAAGCGACCATCACGCGCGAGCCGGCGGGCAGCGAGCGCAAGAACTCGCTCGTCTCGCGAAGCTCGTTGCCGACACGCGGGACGAGGTCGTCCTGGATGAGCACGGCGAGGTCGAGCGGCGTGCGCACGCGCGCCGATGCCTCGGCCTTACTCTCTTTCTTCGCCTGCGCGCTCGCGGGCACGGCCAGCGCGCCGAGCGCGACACAGGCGAAGATAAGCACCGCGAAAACAGAATATAATTTCCTCATAGCTACTCCTCTCAAGCCCCGACCTGACGCTTGTGGCCGGCTGGCCCGCGCGTCACGTCAGTCAGGCATTTTCACGTGTGTTTCGATGCCGGTATCCTTCGGAAAGTTGGCCTGCGCCTTCACGACCGTAGCGTGGATGAGCAGTACGGAACCGCGAGCGGCAGCGAACGGGTTTCAGGTTCGCCGTGCAGATTATCAACAGCACACACGCTCGCTGCCGCTCGCGGTTCTGTTCACAGCGCCGCCTTCTTCGGCGGTAATAAAAATCGCCGCCGCCGGGTTTATTCGTCGGGAGGGTGCGCGGCGAGTTGACGGGAAGGCACGATGGCGAGATGCTACGGCCCGACAGTTTCGGCGTGAACTCAAACCTGAAAGCGTCGAATCAGTCGTCCGCCGCCCGCGGCGGTTGGGAGGATTTAAGAATGAGAAAGTGGTTCGCGCTCGTGCTCGCCGCTGCGGTTCTGGCGGCCTTCGTCGTCGCCTTCGGCGCGCTCAGAGGGCGCAACAGGCGGGAGCCTGACGCCGAGAAGAACAGGGGCGCGGCGAGCGCCGTCGCGCCGGTCAGTAGTAACGACAGGCGCGCGCCGGTCGTCGTCGAACTGTTTACGTCCGAAGGGTGTTCGAGTTGCCCGCCCGCCGACGCATTGCTCTCGCGCCTCGACGAGACGCAGCCCGTCGCCGGGGCCGAGGTCATCGCGCTCGCGCAGCACGTTGACTACTGGAACTATCTCGGCTGGTCAGACCCCTTCTCCGCGCACGAGTTCAGCGAGCGGCAGGACGAGTACGCCGCGGCCTTCGGCAACTCCGGCGTCTATACGCCGCAGATGGTTGTGGACGGTCGGGCGGAGTTCCCCGGCGGCAACGACGGCAAGGCCTTCGAGACAATCGCGCAGGCCGCGCGCGAGCCGAAGGCGGAAGTGAGCCTCACGCGCGCGCCCGAACAGAACCAGGCGGGCGACGGCCTGCGCCTCGACGTGCGCGTCGGGCGTCTTCCGAAGCTGGCGGACGGCGACACCGCGGACGTGCTGCTGGCCGTCACGGAGGACAGGCTCTCGTCCGAAGTCGAGCGCGGCGAGAACGCGGGCCGCAGACTCAGCCACGTCGGCGTCGTGCGCCGTTTGACGAAGATCGGTGACGTGAGCGCGACCGGCCCCGCGTTCGCGGGCGAGCCTGTAGTCGCGCTCGACAAGGGCTGGCGGCGCGAGAACCTGCGCGCCGTCGTCTTCCTACAGGAGCACACGAGCAAGCGTGTGGTCGGCGCGGCATCGCTCAAACTGTTCGGGTGAGCGCGTTCGTCCGTCGCGTTCCCGGAAAGCTCAGAGTTCAAGCTTGAGCCTGTCTGTTTCGAGAGCGCGCAAGCTCAAGCTTGAACTCTGAACTCGCAGCAAGCTCAAGCTTGAGTTGTGAACCCCCGGATTCGGGGACAGTCTTTTAAATCCGGGGCACGCGGCGCGTCCGTAAATGTTTCGGGCGCGTGCGAGTTCAGACGGAGAAAGTGTCATGCTGATTAAAAAGCCGGGCGACATCAAGAGCAGCGAGATCACCGACAAGAAGGTGTATCTGAACCGACGACTGTTCATGCGCGGCGCGGTGCTCGCCGCCTCGACTGTCGCGACAGGTTTCCTCTACCGCCGACTGCTCGCGCCGGAAATAGATTTGCCGACGCCGACGGGCAAGGCCGCGCCCGGCTCGCAAGTCGCGCCAAAGCAGTGGGGGCTGCCCGGCGAGGAGGCGACGCCCTACCAGGACATCACGCACTACAACAATTTCTACGAGTTCGGCACGGACAAGTACAGCCCCGCGCGCTACGCGCAGAAGCTCGTCACGCGCCCGTGGACTGTCTCGGTAGAAGGTCTCGTCAACAAGCCGAAGGTCTTCGACCTCGACGAGCTGACGCGACTCTTCACGCCGGAGGATCGCGTCTATCGCCACCGCTGCGTCGAGGGCTGGTCGATGGTCATCCCCTGGCTCGGCTTCCCTCTGGCCGAACTTCTGAAACTCGTCGAGCCGCAGGGCAGCGCGCAGTACGTCGTCTTCGAGACCGCGAATGATCCGAAGGGGCGAGGCATCCCGCAAACCGACGCGCTCACGTGGCCCTACGTCGAGGGTCTTCGATTAGACGAGGCTTTGAACCCGCTGGCGATTCTCTCGACGGGCATTTACGGCGAGGCGCTGCTCCCGCAGAACGGCGCGCCCGTCCGCCTCGTCGTGCCCTGGAAGTACGGCTTCAAGAGCATCAAGTCGGTCGTGCGAATCAAGCTCGTCGAACGGATGCCGACGACGACGTGGGTCGCCGAAGTGCCGGACGTTTACGGCTTCTACTCGAACGTCAACCCCGACGTGGACGTTCTGCGCGCGCAATCAACGGAGCAGCGCATCGGCGACTGGGGCCGCCGAAAGACGCAGCCCTTCAACGGCTACGCCGAACAGGTCGCGCACCTGTATGACGGGATGGATTTGAGCTACTACCACTGAAAGCTGTTAGCTATTGGCTATTGGCTATTAGCTTTTAGCTAACAGAGAGCGGACGAGAATGTTATTTGTCGCATCTCAACGCTCATTACGGCGTCTGCCGTGAGCTAACGGCTAAGAGCTAACAGCTAACAGCTCTCCAAATGAAGGACATCAAATTCTACAAGCTCGCGATCTTCGTCAACGCGCTCGTGCCGCTGGCCCTGCTCGCGTGGGACTGGCGGCGCGGGCAGGTCGGCGCGAACCCGCTCGACTTCGTGACGCGGACGACCGGCACGCTCACGCTCGTCTTCCTCGTGCTCACGCTCGCCGTCACGCCGCTGCGTAAATGGACGGGCGTGCAGTGGCTCATACGCTTCCGGCGCATGCTCGGCCTCTACGCATTCTTCTACGGCTCGCTGCACTTCCTCACCTACGTCTGGTTCGACAAGTGGTTCGACCTGCGCGCCATCACGCAGGACGTTGTGCGCCGCTGGTTCATACTCGTCGGGATGCTCGCCTTCTTCTCGATGCTGCCGCTGGCCGTCACCTCCACCGACAAGATGATTAAGCGCCTGGGCGGCAAGCGGTGGCAGAAACTGCACCGCCTCACCTACCTCTCCGCCGCGGCGGGCGTCACGCACTACTACCTGCTCGTCAAGTCCGACACGCGCAAGCCCCTCGCCTTCGCCGCCGTCGTCGCCCTCCTGCTCGGCTACCGGCTGTTCGCCTCGTACACGAAGAGGTCGAAGCCCAGGCCGCTATCGCTGACGCAGCAGTCGCCGCGCTGAACGAAGCTCGTGCGGACGACGCCTCCCGCGAAGCAGACGCGCGTAGGGGCGGACGTTTCAGTCTTACTGTGAAACGTCCGCCCCGTGTGCTGTCTAATTTGTGAATCGTTAGCGGTGGTTGCGGCGAAACTGCCGACGCTCCGCGCGCTCCTGTCCGTGGAACTGCATGCGCTCCTGCCGCTCGCGCGCGTTGAAGGCGCGGCGGTCGGCGCGGTTGAAGTCGCCGCTGTTTCTTGCGACCCTGCGCTCCACTCGCTCGTCGCGCCGGAAGGCAACCCGGTCACCCCGCAACTCGCGGCGCAACGCTGCGCGCCTGTATCGCGCGGCGTTGTTATTGGAGCGTCTAGCCCAGCCCCTGTGCTGTCCCACGTACCAGCCGCGATGCAGACCGTTGTCGTGCCTGTATCGCCGCGTCTGCGCCGACGCGCTCGCGCCCGTCAGGACGACGAGCGATGACAGAATGATGAGCGTACTCATCACCCGCCTCAATGTACTCATTTCAAACCTCATCCCCTTGCGTCCTCCTTGCATAATTCGTTTAACGGGAGAGCTTGCCGTCATTTAAGAACCGGGGCTTTTACGCCCCGCACGACGGTTTTGCAAACGCGGTGCCAGCCCTCTTTCGCCCGCTTGCGTTCGCGCCTGCGGTCGCTTAAATTACCCTCTCGACTTTTGAAGTTTTTCCCGCACAGCAATTTTCAAATCCGAGGCGGCGCGGGTCACTTCTCCGTAAAAGGCCCGCTCGTCCGCCGACCTGTCGAAAGGATGTTCCGAAACACAGAGCCATGAAAGCTTATCCGACTAACCAGATTCGCAACCTCGCCCTGATCGGCCACGGCCACGCCGGTAAAACGCAGCTCATCAGCTCGCTCCTCCACCTCGCGGGCGCGACCCAGCGCTGGGGCAAGGTTGACGAGGGCACGACCACGACCGACTACGACGAGGACGCCGTCGCGCGCAAGATCACGCTCAACAACCAGCTCGCGCACTGCGAGTGGCGCGAGCACAAGGTGAACCTCATTGACACGCCGGGCTTCACGGCCTTCGTCCCGCACGCGCGGCCCGCCCTGCGCGTCGCCGACTGCGCGCTCGTCGTCGTGGACGCGGTCTCCGGCGTCGAGGTGGGGACAGAGAAGACCTGGGCCTACGCCAACGAGTTCATCACGCCGCGCATGATGGTCATCGCGAAGCTCGACAAGGAGCGCGCCGACTTCGGCGCGGCGTTGGATTCGGCGCGCAGCACTTTCAGCCGCGCCATCGTCCCCTTCACCCTGCCCATCGGCCAGGAGGCGAACTTCCGTGGAGTCGTTGATGTCGTCCACATGAAGGCTTACGAGTTCGACGCGAACGGCAAGGCCAAAGAGACGGACATCCCTTCGGCGGGCCGGGAAATGGTTGACAAGGAGCGCGAGCGCCTCATCGAAGTCATCGCCGAGTCGGACGACGCGCTCATGGAGAAGTGGCTGGAGAACGGCACGCTCGAAGAGGCGGACATCATCCCGAACATCAGCCGCGCCATCGCCGCCTCGCGCCTCTGCCCCGTCTTCGCCGTCTCCGGCCTGACGCTCGCCGGGTTGCAGCCGCTCCTCGACGGCATCGTTGACTACGCGCCCGCGCCCGACACACACGAGGCCGAGCACGGCAAGAGCGCGCCCGACGGCGACGGCGGCGAGCCTGTGACGCGCGGCTACCACGCCGAAGAGCCTTTCTCGGCTTACGTCTTCCGCACCGTCGCCGACCCCTTTGCGGGCCGCATCAACGTGATGAAGATCATCAGCGGCAAGGTCAAGTCGGACGCCACCGTGCAGAACACGACGCGCGGGCAGGCCGAACGCCTCGGCGCTCTCCACTCGATGCAGGGCAAGCAGCTCGACAAGATTGACGAGGCGAGCGCCGGAGACATCATCGCCGTCGTCAAGCTCAAGGAGACGCAGACCGGCGACACGCTCTCGGACAAGGCCGCGCCCGTCGTCTACGACCCCATCGAGTACCCGGAGGCGGCCATCTCCTTCGCCATCGAGCCGAAGTCGCGCCAGGACGAGGAGAAGATCAGCGCCGCGCTGCACAAGATTCTCGAAGAAGACCCAAGCCTGCACTTCGACCGCGACGCGCAGACGAAGGAGTTCCTGCTCTCCGGCTCAGGCCAACTGCACATCGAGACCGTAGTCGAGAAGCTGAAGAACCGCTACCACGTCGAAGTGGCTCTGCACCCGCCGAAGGTTCCCTACAAGGAGACGATCACGGCGCGCGCCGAGGTGCAGGGCCGCCACAAGAAGCAGACGGGCGGGCGCGGGCAGTTCGGCGACTGCAAGGTGGTGTTCGAGCCTCTGCCGCGCGGCAGCGGCTTCGTCTTCGAGGACAAGATTTTCGGCGGCTCCGTCCCGCAGCAGTTCCGCCCCGCCATCGAGAAGGGCATCGTCGAGGCCGCGCAGGGCGGCGCGATTGCCGGCTACCCGATGGTTGACTTCAAGGCCGTCCTCGTTGACGGCTCTTACCACACGGTTGACTCCGACGAGCACTCCTTCCGCGCCGCGGGACGCAAGGCCTTCCGCAACGCGGTCGAGAAGGTGAAGCCGACCATCCTTGAGCCGATCATGAATGTCGAGGTGGTCGCGCCCGTCGAGGCGAGCGGCGACATCATGGGCGACCTCAACTCACGCCGGGGCCGCGTGCAAGGGATGGACATGCGCGGCAAGAACCAGGTCATCAAGGCGCAGGTTCCGATGAGTGAGATGCTCGACTACCAGTCCAAGCTCAACTCCATCACCGCCGCCCGCGGCACCTTTCACATGGAGTTCTCGCACTACGACCCCGTGCCCGGCCAGATCGCGCAGAAGATCGTCGAGCAGGCCCGCGCCGAAGGCAGAATCAGGGCCGAAGAGGAAGAGTAAGACTATCTCTCGATCATGCCGCGCGTGGGCAGAGGCCGGACGGAACAAACGTCCGGCCTCTTTTCTTTCGCCGTCACGGTCGCGCGGCACATGAGGCGGGGCGCGCCATCTCCTTGTGGGTTGCCTGAGCCGGACGCTATGATATGTGCAAAGTACTTCCTGCAAGAAAAACGTGAGCACGCTCGAACGGAGTCGTCGGATTTCGGTCGCGGCGGGCGGGGCGAGGTCGCCATTACGAGAAGCGGCTTCTTGAGCGTGCGGTGTGCCGGGCAGCAATGGCCGCCCCGCTTTGAAGTGGTTCGACGGAAAGGGACGGAGGTTTCTGTGTTTCACATTATCTGGTATCTGATCGTTGGGTTCATCGTGGGACTGATCGCGCGGGCGATCTTGCCGGGCGCCGACCACATGGGCCTGCTGATGACGACGGTGGTGGGCGTGGTGGGATCAATCGTGGGCGGGTTCATCGGCCACCTGTTCTCGAAGCCGAGTCCCGACGCGAAATTCCACCCCGCGGGCATCCTGATGTCAATCGTGGGGGCGATTATAGTCCTCATGATTCTGCGATACATCCGCTAGAAGCCTCGCGCCCGACTCGCGTGGCAAAGGTTCGACCGGGGCGCGGCCTCTCCGTCGTCGTTATCCGTCCGCGCCCGTTTGGATTATTTAAATTGACTGTCCGTTCGGTCGCCGCGTATCATCCGTCGCGGTCGCGTCAACACGGAATCCGCATCATTAGCACCGTCCGATTCCCCGCGATCCGTCTTTGGCTCTCATACAAGCTGTTTGCCTTTTACGCGCAAGTTACGCCTCGCCAAAATTGATGCAGTCTAGCCCACCTCGCACCCGCGTGCGAAAAAGGAGAATCGTTTATGTCGTGGCAAAACGCGCCTACACTAACCAAATTGACGGCCTCGCAGCAGGGCGGCAACCGCGGCGCGCAACTGTGGGGAGTTGATTATAAAGGCACGCTCTACACAATCTATCAGGTGACGCCGGGCGGCGGCTGGAGCCAGTGGCTCGGCCCCGGTTGGGCGGGGTCGAACTACCCGAAGCATGTGTACGAACTGGCGGCGGCGCTTCAGAACGACGGGCGCGTCCAGTTCTGGGCGCTCGACTTGAGGCTGCAACTCTGGACTACGTGGCAGTCAGCGCCGGGCGGTGACTGGACGGGGTGGTCTGGGCCGAACTGGAACAACGCGCCGAAAGGGATGAAGAAGATCGCCGCGTCGCAGCAGGGCGGCAACCGCGGCGCGCAGCTCTGGGGCATCAAGGACGACGACTCGCTCGTCACCTGCTACCAGTTGACGCCGGGCGGCAACTGGAGCGGGTGGCAAGGCTGGCCCGCCACGCCCGGCAATTCTCAGTTCATCGAGATTACTGCGTGCCAGCAGGGCGACGGGCGCGTGGCGCTGTGGGGGCTTGACACGAAGCGCCAGCTCTGGGGAATCGGCCAGCAGTCGCCGGGCGGCGACTGGGGGCCGTGGACGGGGCCGAACTGGCTCGGGGCCGTGAATCTCAACAACATCGCCGCGTGCCAGGGTAATACCGGCGCGATCATCTGGGGGATTGACGAAGAGTACAGGATGGTCTCCAACTTCCAGACCTCGCCCGGCAGCAACAAGTGGAGCGGCTGGTCTTCAGGCGACTGGATGAACGCGCCGTTCTCCTACGAGCTGACCGCCGCGGGACAGAACAACGGCTGCGTACAGCTCTGGGCCGTCAGCCTCAAACAAGTCCTATCCAGCATCGCACAGACCGGCCCGAGCTGCGGGTGGGAGATGTCCTGGACGCCCCCGCGCCAGCGTCCCTCCAAACAGTGAGAGCCGCCGGCTCCAAAGCCTTCGCTTCGCGGGCCGGCGCGTGCAGACGTTCGCACGCGCCGGCCCGCGCCGGTGGTAGAATTGGGGCCGAACAGGAGAGATTAAGAGAGCATGTCAGTTGAAATCGCCAGACACTCTTTCACAGTCGAAGAGTTCGAGCGCATGGGTGAGGCGTGCATCTTCCCGCCGGACGCACGCCTCGAACTCATCGAAGGAGAAATTGTCGAGATGTCGCCAATCGGAAGCCCTCACGCCGCGTGCGTTGATGCCCTCGCCCTTCTCTTCAACGAGATCGCTCGAAGACGATTCATCATTCGCGTCCAGAGTCCGGTTCGGCTTAACGACTTCTCCGAGCCGCAGCCGGACGTGGCTCTGCTGCGCTGGCGCGACGACTTTTACAGGAGCGCGCACCCGACGCCCGCGGACGTGCTGCTCGTCGTCGAAGTCGCGGACACGACCGCGGAGACGGATCGCAAGGTCAAAGTCCCGCTCTACGCGCGCGCGGGAATCCCGGAAGCATGGCTGGTGAACATCCCCGACGAGCGCATCGAGGTTTACTCCGACCCGTCGGGCGATTCTTACCGGCGCGTCGAGCATTTCGGGCGCGGCGCGGAGGCGCGGTCTCACACCGTCGCAGGTCTCGCCGTGGGCGTCGGCGAGCTTTTAGGATGAAGCCTCTCACACGGAGGACGCGCGCCGTCTGTGTTCTACGGCTCCTACACGAAGCTACAGGTTCTCACCATCGCCGAAATCCTCGGCGGCAAGAAACTCGAATACCCCTACTTCCTCGGCTCCGCGACCTTCAAACGTGCCGAGCGCCAGAGCAAGAGCCGGACTGAGCAGAGCGGGCTTTTTTAAGAACCTTTTTGAAGTCCCGTCGGCGGTTTCTGATAGCCGTATGCGGTCGGGTGCGTTCTGTGTTCAGAGTTCAGCCTTCAGGCTGTCTGCCTGAACACGCTGAAAGCGTGAACTCTAAACGGGCCGCGTTCATTACTGTTTTCTCAGGTACAGAGAGCCGCTGAAGGAGCTGAGGTTGACGACCGCGTCGCCCGTCCCGACCGTGCCGTCGAGGCGCGCCCCCGGCGGCCCTTTGGGAGGCTTGTTCTTGCCCGGCTTCTTCCAGTCAGGCGGCGGGGGCGGCATTCCCGACGGGCCGACGGGCGGGTTGGGAGGCATGCCCGGCGGACTTGCCGCAGAGCCGGAGGAAACCTTGACGGGAAAGTCGGTGACTATGTCGCCGCTGAGGACGACCTTCGCGTGGAGGCTGAAGGAGGAATTCGCGGGCAGCTCAAGCGTCACGTCGCCGGAGATGGTCCTGAAGTCGTAGTCGCCGCCGCGAGCGAGCGTGCCCGCGTAGGCGATGCTGCCGCTGACGGCCGCGCCCCGCACTTGCGTGTGCGTGATGCCTTCGAGCGACACGTCGCCGCTCGTGGACTTCGCCTCGAAGCCGTCGCCGGCGGCCGCGGCGCGGACGTTGCGCGCCTCGACGTTGCCGCTGACGGTGCTGATGCGCGCCGGCCCGCTCGAATCCGAGAGCGACACGTCGCCGCTCAGGCAAGAGACCTCGACTGCCTTCGACGCGTGCCGCACTTCAACGTCGCCGCTCAGCGCGCGGACGTGAACGTCGGCTATGTCCTCGACCTCCACGTGCCCGTCGCGCGTCTGCACGTCCACGGACGCGCCGCGCGGCAGGGTCAACTCCAGCGTGCCGACCGTGCCGCAGTCGCCCGACTCAAGCTCCTCGCCCCTGTGCTCGGAGACTAGCACCTCGACGCGCGGCGCGGGCTGCACGTTCGGCGTAACCAGCCGGAGGCTCCCCGCGTCTGTCGCGCGCGCGAGCACCTCCGTGCGATCCGAGCCGCGCACGACCACGTCGCCCGAAGCGACGCACAGGGAGACCACGACCGACTTCTCGGCGTTGGCCCTCCGCTCGATTGCGGAGTCACCGGCCTCGTGCTGCTCCTCGGCCTGCTTCTCCGCGGGCTTCTCGCGCTCCGCCTTCGTCTGCGCCGACGCGTGCGGCGCGAGCGCCAGTGCGAGTGCGAGCATGATGATTGAGAATGAAAACTTCATTTCGATGAATCCGCAAATTAGCGTCCGAGCGCGGCGACCTGCGCCTGATCCGCGACCTTCGTCAGTAGCTCGACCTTGCTCTGGTAAGCGGACATGAGGAAGCCCGTCACGTCCTTGTCCTTCGGGTTCTGGGCAGCGACCCGGCGCGTCTCCCTGATGGCGCTGTCGAGTATGGCGAGGTCGCGCTCGTACTCGACTCGCACCGCCGGCCTGAGCGTGGCGTCGCCCCCCAGCTTGATCGTCTCCTCTAACGACGCGATGGCCGTCTGGTATTCCTTCTCGCCCGGCAGAACCTCCGGGCCTTTCGTTTGAAGAGTGACAGGCTTTCGCTCGGCACGGATGCCGCGCGAACGTCTGGCCGAAACCGAAATGACGTTACCGGCCTTCGGTGGCTGTGTGCCGTCTTCGTTAGCATTCTTTACTTCGTCCGTCTGCTTGCCCGCTCCCGGTATGGCAACCGGCGGAGTGTTCCCCGCCCTCGCAATCTCCCCACGGTTAAAGCTCGAAGGTTTGCCGGTCTGCCGTTGAACGGCGAAGTAGATGACGGCGAGGGCCACGACCGCGAGCAGCCCGGCGAAGGCGGCGGCGCTCTGCGGCGTGAAGTTGAGCAGACCCGAAAGCGAAGCGAGAAAGCCGCCGAAGTTCCAGCCGCGCGTGCGCGCGTGGTTCGCTTCCGTTCCGGCTTCGAGTTGCGCGACCGCCGCGCCAATGCGCGAGCGCAAGGCTTCCGTGGGCACGCTGACGGCATCATCGGGCGCAAACGCCGCGGCGAAGAACGCCGTCTCGCCCTCGGCTGCGGCCAGCGCACCGGCGCACGCCTCGCACGCGGCGACGTGGGCCGCCGCCTCGCTCATCTGTTCGTGGGAGAGTTCGCCGTCCAGGTAAGCCTGTAAAAGTCCCTCGTCAAGACATCTCTTCATCATCGGCGTCCTCCAATCTTCCCGTAAACCCGCTTGAACTCTTTCCGCCCGCGCGCGATCAGGCTCCCGACGTTCGCCTCGTTTAGAGAGAGCGCCCGCGCGATCTCCCGATACGAAAGCCCCTGCTGCTTCAGCAGCAGGCAACTACGCATCGGCTCCTTTACCTGCTCAAGCGCGCGCCGCGCCTCCTCGATCTCCGTGCGCCGCTCGTAGTCGGCCTCGACGCCGACCGGCCCGCCGCCCCCGCCTGAGCCGACCGTGGCCGCTGCGACGAACTCCTCCTCGCGCGTGCCCGTGCGGCTGCGGCTGCGGATCGTGTTGAGCGCCGTGTTCGTGGCGACCCGGAGCAGCCAGGGGCGGACGTGCTCCCCGTTCTGCAAAGAGCCGAGGTGCTGGTAGAGCTTGAGAAAGACCTCCTGGGTCACGTCCTCCGCCAGCCCTGAGTCGCGGACGAGCGAGTAGGCGGCGCGGAAGACAGCCCTGTGGTGCAGCGTGAACGCCTCGTCGAAGCTCGGCGCTGCCGTGTGAACCGTCTCTGGCACTGAGTCAACCAAAGCCTCTACCGCTCGTTCGCTCATATCGCCGCTCTCAAACACATAAACACCGCGGGCACAGGATTTGTGGCAGGAGATTTTAACAGATTTGTCCGGCCCCGCCCCGCCGCTGCGCCCATCGCAGAATGCGGATTGCGGAATGCGGATTAATGAGAGACAAACTGCCTTCAAATCCGCATTCCGCATTCCGCATTCCGCAATCCACCGAGCGCCCGCGGCCATTAGCCGCCGAAAGTTTCTAACTGTTATATTGTCCCCACGCCGACCGCGAGAGAATCTGAACGGCCATACAGCCGCGTAAGTTGCACGAACGAGAAAAAGACCGGATGAGCGAAACGACGAAGACCGCGGAAGCCTTCGAGTTGACCGAGGAGCTGCGCCAGAGTCCCTTCATGCGCGCCTGCCGCCGCGAGCCTGTGCCATACACGCCCGTCTGGCTGATGCGACAGGCCGGTCGCTACATGAAGGAGTACCGCGACGTGCGCGCGCGCCACACCTTCCTGGAGATGTGCAAGCAGCCGGAGGTGGCCGCCGAGGTCACGGTTTACGCCGCGCACCGCCTCGGCGTTGACGCCGCCATCATCTTCGCCGACATCCTCCTCATCACCGAGCCGTTGGGACTCGATCTCGAATTCGCCAAGGGCGAAGGCCCCGTCATCCACAACCCCGTCCGCGCGGCTGAGGATGTGAAGCGCCTGCGCGAAGTCGAGGACGTGAGTTCCCTCTCCTACGTCTTCGACGCCATACGCCTGACGCGCCGAGAGCTTCGCCCTGACCTCCCGCTCATAGGCTTCTGCGGCGCGCCCTTCACGCTCGCCTCCTACATCTGCGAGGGCGGCGGCTCGAAGAACTACGTCAACACCAAACGCCTGATGTACACGGACGCGGGCGCTTGGCACGCGTTGATGTCTCTGATCGCGCGCGCTCTCTCGCGCTACCTCAACGCGCAGATCGAGGCGGGCGCGCAGGCCGTCCAACTCTTCGACTCCTGGGTCGGCGCTTTAAGCCCCGACGACTACCGCGAGTTCGTCCTGCCGCACACGCGCGAGGTCATCCGAAACGTCATGCCCGGCGTCCCCGTCATACACTTCGGCACGGGCACGGCTGGCCTGCTCGAACTCTTGAAGGAGGCGGGCGGCGACGTGATCGGACTCGACTGGCGCGTCCGCCTGGACGAAGCCTGGCAGCGGCTCGGCGACGTGGCCGTCATGGGCAACTTCGACTCCATCGCCCTCTTCACGACGCCCGACATTATCCGGCAGCGCGCCGAAGCAATTCTCGACCAGGCAGCCAACCGCCCCGGCCATATCTTCAACCTCGGCCACGGCATTCTCCCCGAAACGCCCGTCGAGAACGTCGTCGCGCTCGTCGAAGCTGTGCACGAGCTAAGCCAAAGGTAAAGACCCGACCCGATGAATCAGACTTACGACGCACTACTTGTCGTCTCGTTCGGCGGCCCCGAAGGCTTGGACGAGGTGATGCCCTTTCTCTCGAACGTCCTGCGCGGTCGCAGCGTCCCCGAAGCGCGCATGCGCGAGGTCGCGCACCACTACGAGCTGTTCGGCGGCGTCAGTCCCATCAACGGGCAAAACCGGAGACTCGTCGCGGCGCTGAAACGAGAGCTTGCAGAGACGGGGCCGCAGTTGCCCATCTACTGGGGAAACCGCAACTGGCATCCGCTTCTGACAGACACCATCCGGCAGATGCGCGACGACGGCATCCAGAGCGCACTCGCCTTCGTCACCTCGGCCTACAGCTCTTATTCGGGCTGTCGCCAGTACCGCGAGGACATCGAGCGCGCGCGAGAAGCTGTCGGCGAAAGTGCGCCGCGCGTCGAGAAGCTGCGCGCCTTCTTCAATCACCCCGGCTTCGTCGGGCCGAACGTGGAGAACCTGCGCGCGGCGCTCGAACAAATCCCACAGGAGCGTCGCGCGTCGGCGCAGGTCGCCTTCACCGCGCACAGCATCCCCGCGGCGATGGCTGCGGGCTGCGAGTACGAGCGCCAACTGCTTGAGACCTGCCGTCTGGTCGCCGAAGGCGCGGGGCAGGCAAGCTGGCGTCTCGTCTTCCAGAGCCGTTCGGGGCCGCCCACGCAAGCGTGGCTCGGCCCGGACATCTGCGACTACCTGCGCGAGTTGAAAGAGTCGGGCGCAACGGACGTGGTCGTCGCGCCCGTCGGCTTTATCTCCGACCACATGGAAGTGCTCTACGACCTCGACACGGAGGCGCGCACGTTTGCCGAAGAGATCGGCATCAACATGATCCGCGCGGCGACCGTCGGCACTCACCCGCAGTTCGTCCGCATGATCCGCGAGCTGATAGACGAAAGGATCAACGGCGCAACGCCGCGCCGCGCGCTCGGCAGTTTCCCAACGTCACACGACGTTTGCCCAGCCGATTGCTGTCTCTCCGGCATGATGCGATCCCCCGCTCGCCCTGCGACGGATTAACAAGAGTGTGGATGCAAGGGTCTTCTTCAAAGAGACGGCGCGTCGTCATCGTCGGCGGCGGCATCAGCGGCCTCGCCGCGGCGCATCGTCTTTTCGAGCTGCAATCTCAAGACTCTTCGGTCGCGGCAGGAGCGCGGCCCGAAGTCCTCCTGCTCGAAGCGTCGGAACGCCTGGGCGGGACTGTCCGCACTTACCGGCGCGAAGGCTTCCTGCTCGAAGGCGGCCCCGACTCCTTCATCTCCGAGAAGCCCGCCGCGCTCGAACTCGCCCGCCGCCTCGGCCTCGCCGAACGAATCATCGGGACGAACGAACAGCACCGCCGCAGCTTCGTCGTCCGCGGCGGTCGCCTGCGCCCCACGCCCGAAGGCTTCCAACTCCTCGCGCCCTCGCGCATGCTCCCCTTCCTGACCACCGACATCTTCACCTGGCGCGGCAAGGCGCGCATGGCCCTCGACCTACTGCTCCCGCGACGCAAAGACGCGAACGGCCAACGAGACGAAAGCGACGAAAGCCTCGCCGCATTCGTCCGACGCCGCTTCGGGCAGGAGGCACTTGAGCGCATGGCGCAGCCGATGGTCGGCGGCATCTACACGGCAGACCCCGAATCGCTCTCCCTGCGCGCGACGATGCCGCGCTTCCTCGAAATGGAGCGCCGCCACCGCAGCCTCATCCTCGCCATGTGGAAGGCCGGGCGCAAATCGGAATCGGGCGCGCGCCACGGTCACGACGCGAGCGGCGCGCGCTACAGCCTCTTCCTCTCCTTCGACGAAGGCACGCAGGTTCTCACCGACGCGCTCGCCGCGCGCCTGCCCCAAACCTCCGTGCGTCTGAACACGAAAGTCGAGTCGTTGAAACTCGAATCGCCGAGGCTTGAGGACAATCAGCAATCGCCGGGACTTGAGGACGAGCCGCGCCGCTGGCTCTTGACGACGGACGGCGGCGAGACGTTCAGCGCCGACGCCATTTGCCTCGCGCTTCCCGCTTACGCCGCCGCGCGTCTGCTCGTCGAAGTTGACCGCGAACTCGCGGACGAACTCGAAAGCATCCCTTACGCCTCGACCGCGACCGTCAACCTCGCCTATCGCCGCGCTAGTATCCCGCACCCGCTCGACGGCTTCGGCTTCGTCGTCCCCTTCGTCGAGCGTCGCGCCACGCTCGCCTGCACCTTCAGCAGCGTCAAGTTCGCGGGCCGCGCCCCCGCGGGCCACGCGCTCCTGCGCGCCTTCGTCGGCGGCGCACTTCAACCTGAGATGTTCGAGCTTGACGCGGCGCATATGGTCGAGGCCGTGCGCCGCGACCTCTGCGACCTCCTCGGCGTCGAAGCCGCGCCCCTCTTCGCGCATGTCGAGAAGTGGCCGCGCTCGATGGCGCAATACCACCTCGGCCACCTCGAACGCCTCGCACTCATCCGCGCACGCCTGCAAAATTTCCCGACGCTCGCCCTCTGCGGCAACGCCTACACGGGCGCGGGCCTCCCCGATTGCGTCAGCGGCGGTGAATCGGCAGCCGGACGGATTCTCGCAGAGATAAAAACTGTCCGCTGACCAGAGGCCCCAAGCACGTCGGCGAAAGTATTGCCACACGGCGGCAGCCTCCTTGTTTCCCTCTTCACCGGCTGCGGGTGTTTCGCAGCCACCTAACAAGGGGATGAACCGGACTCGCAATAAGCCAGCCTGTCATCCTCAATCATCATTGCTCGCCGGTTACCCCGGCGTTATGCCCTTACCGCTTGCCCACATTGACAAATCAGTATGACGATTAGTAATACTTACTTATGAGTGTCGCAAAGGTTACAATTTCTATTGAATCCAGTCTTCTCAGGAGAGTTGACCATCTCGTTAAGGCGCGTGTTTTCTCTAACCGGAGTCAAGCCATCCAAGCTGCCGTTCAGGAGAAAGTAGCTCGTCTGGATAGTAATCGTTTAGCGCAGGAGTGTGCCAAACTCGACAAGGCGCAGGAGCAAGCGTTAGCTGATGAAGGATTAGCCTCTGAGGCGGTTGAATGGCTCGAATACTGAGAGGTGATATTCTCTGGGCGAATCTTGATCCCACACTGGGGCACGAACAGTCTGGCTTGCGCCCCGTTTTAGTCTTAAGCCAAAATGTTTTTAATGACCGCTCAGGAACGGTGATCGCCGTTGCCCTGACTAGTCAGCAGCCAAGCGCTGGTTTTCCATTGACGCTCGAACTTTCCGACCCAAGCTTGCCGAAAAAGTCATGGGTGAAAATCAGTCAAATCCGCACCTTATCTGTTCAACGCTTGGGGAAGAAGCTGGGCAAAGCTACAACAGGAGAATTAGAAGACATCATTGAAGGGCTGAACGAAATCATCGGGGCATAACAAGCTATCTGAGGCTGACGTGTCATTCAACCCGACGCCTCGACAGCATTCCTTTCATGCTCATCTTTACAAATGCGGCTTGGATGCTTCATGCTCGGCGCGGGTTAATTCGAGAGTTAGGCGGCTTCACTTAATAGTTATACTGAGATGCACGAATTCAACAGGCGGAAATTTCGTATTTTATCCTCAATAGGGGAAGAAAGGATGAGCAAGCAATGAAAGACGAAGAGGTTGATGACGTATTTCACGACATGAGTGTAAATCTGGCGAGACATAACCTTGAGGTGACACTCAGGCGTACCAAAGAACAGTGTTTTCGGGCAGCAAAGGAGTGCGCCTTAGAGAGCCTGGAAGGATTTAAGAAAATGGACGCCTTCGTGCGCAGCCAGTACGCGGACGAGCCGAAGAAGATGGCCGAATGGGACGAAATCGCGCAGAAGTATGAGTTCCTGGACGATGAGGTTGAAGAATAGCAGAGACTATTGAAAGCATCTTCGAGTACATTTCTATAGCAACCATTTTTCAGATGGCTGCGCAGCCTAACTCTTTCAACCCGACCCCGCGATAGCATTTCTTTCAACATCATCTCGTCCCACAATGCTGCGTTCGAGCGACCGCAAGCGCGCGCCGCGTAAGGGAGGCTCAAAACCGCCCTCACAAAATTAACGACAACTTCACCCGCCTTTACGCGGCTTCGGGCGAGAGCGGGAGTTCGATGGTGAAGCGCGTGCCCTGGCCGGGCGTCGAGTCGGCGCGGATGGTGCCGCCGTGCTGCTCGACGATCTGCCGGGCGATGGCGAGGCCGAGGCCCGTCCCCTTCTTCTTGGTGGTGAAGAACGGCTCGAAGAGGCGCGCGCGGGTCTGCTCGTCCATCCCTTCGCCGCGGTCTTCTATCTGGACGCGCGCGCCCGCCACCGCACGGCCGCGCTCGCCGTTGCGGCGGTCGCCGACCGTGACCGTCGCGCGCTCGGTCGTGACCGAGACGGGACTCTCGGCGGGGCTGGCATCCACGGCGTTGGCGAGGAGGTTGACGAAGACCTGCCGGAGTTGGTCTGCGTCCCAGTGGCCGCGTAAGGGTTCGGCGGCGAAACGGCGCTCGACGGGCGTGCGCTTCTCCTGGAGCTTGTCGGCGACGAGTTCGAGGCTCTCTTCGAGTAGCTCCGAGAGGTCAACGTCGGCGAGCGCCAGCTTGCTGCGGCGCGAGAACTGGGTCACGTCGAGCGTGAGCTTCGAGAGGTGTTCGATGCCGCGCTCGACGAGGTCAATAGTGTTGATGGCCTCCTTGTCTTTCGTCATGTCGCGGAGCATGGCGACGCCGAGGCGTATGCTGCCCAGAGGATTTTTTATCTCGTGTGAGACCGTCGCCGCCGCGCGCCCCACCGCGGCCAGTGCCTCCTGCCTTCTCAAATCCTGCTCGGCCTCGGAAGCCTCGGTCGCGTCAACGAGCGTCAGGAGCTGCCCCGGCTCGCCCTCGATTTCGAGGGGCGAGGAGTAAACGTCGTAGGCGCGCTCGCGCGCTTCCGCATCGCCCGCCATGCGGAAGCGCCCGCGGTAGGCCGTGCGCTTGACCTGCGTCGAGGTCGCGGCGGCGAGCAGCTTCAGGCCGTCGGGCGTGGTGAACTTGTCGTGGATGTAGATGCCGACCGAGGCGTCGGGGAAAACCTGGAAGAAGGCCGCGTTGGCCGAGCGGATGCGATCCTGTCGGTCTATCGCCGCGACGGCGCTCGGCATGCCTTCGAGCATCTGCGCGCTGAACTGTCGCTCGCGCCGGAGCGCCGCGAAGCTGCGGCGCATCTGCCGGAAGCGACGCCAGACTTCAACGAACGTGGCGGCGGCGACGACGAGCGCCGTCAAAGCCGCCAGCCACTTCAGAAAGCTCAACTCATCTTGCGCGCGCCGGAACGCCTCGTCGCGCCGCTCTTCGAGCCTGTAGCGCTCGTCGTCAACCCCGGACATGAGCGTGCGCAACTGCTCGTCGAGGTCGCGAGAGTCTGCGAACCCGTTAAGCGAATAATTTTCCAGGTCATTCGTATCGGCGATGTACTTGTCCAGTAGCTGACGCGCCCTCTGCTTGCCGTCAGCGTCCTTGAGCGGCAGCGCGTCGAACTCAGGCAGGAGCTTGGCGACCGCGTCGCGCTCGTTGCGCAGGCGCAGGTCTGTGGGCGGCAGCATGACGCCCTGCGTGCCTGCCTCGATGCGCCCGCGTATGCGCGCCTCCGTGTCGAGGCGGCTGAGTTCGAGTCGCAGGTTGAGCAGGGAGTTCTGCGTCGTCGCGAGCATGCGCTCCTCGGTCTGCGTCGAGAAGCGCGCCTCCTCTAACTTGCTCGCGCTCTGGTAGCCGAGGCCGAAGACGAGGCCGACCAGCAGCGCGAACCCGATGAACAGGGGCAGCAGCGCCCTCCAAAGAGAGTCGTCGGCGAGGGCCGCGGCGAACTCGGCCACCTTCGACTCGCGCGCGCGCGCACTCCCGCCCTCGCCCGCCCCGTCCAGGCGGCTGTAAACGACACGCCCCTTATCCCTCTCCTCGTTCATAAAGAGCCGTAAATCGTGAACCGTAAACCGTGACAAGACAAAGACAGGTTTTGTCTTGTCACGGTTTACGGTTCACGGTTTACGTCATTTCTTCACGTCCATCCAGTTGTCGCCCGTCCCGACCTCGACTTCGAGCGGCACGTCCAGCTCGACCGCCGACTCCATCTCGCGCTTGAGGATGTCGGCCACCTGCTTCGCTTCCCTTTTCGGGGCCTCGACGAGCAGCTCGTCGTGCACCTGCATGACCGTCTGGGCCTTGAGGCCCGCCGAGCGCAGCGCCTCCTCAACCTTGAGCATGGCGATCTTGACGATGTCGCTCGCCGTCCCTTGAATCGGCATGTTGATGGCCTCGCGCTCGGCGCGCGCGCGGACGTTGCCGTTGCGGTCGCTGATGGCCGGGATGGGGCGTATGCGGCCGTAGATGGAGCGCACGACACCGGTCTCGCGCGTCTGCTCCGGCACCTCCTCCATGAACCGGCGCACCCCGGCATAAGTCCGGTAGTAGTCCTCGATGACCTGCTTGGCCTCCTTGCGCGAGATGCCGACGCGCTGCGAGAGTCCGAAAGGCTCGACGGCGTAGGCGATGGCGAAGTTGACGATCTTGGCGAAGCGCCGCTTCTCTTTCAATTCTTCTTTCGTGCGCGCGCCGAAGACGAGGCGGGCCGTGCGCTCGTGTATGTCCTCGCCCTTCTGGAAGGCGTCGAGCATCTGAGGGTCCTGCGTGACGTGCGCGAGCAGGCGCAGCTCTAGCTGCGAGTAGTCGGCCGAGACGAAGACGTTCCCCTT
>QHXN01000041.1 GCA_003222975.1 Acidobacteriota bacterium
GGGCCGATGAGCGGCGGCAGGGCGTCCGTGTATGTCGCCTTGAGCTTGTCCAGCTCTCGGAACTCGATGAGGAGGCGTGGCAGCTCGTGGCCTTGCGCGGCCAGCTCGTCGAGCACGGCGCGGCTCGTCGAGACCTGGCCCGTGGCGGTCTTGCGTCCCGTGCTGATGTTCAGCTCTTCGAGGACTTCGCCCACCTGCTTCGGCGAGTTGATCTTGAACTCGCGCCCGGCCAGCTTGTAAATCTCGGCCGTCAGCTTCTCAAGCTCCCCGCCGAAGAGGGCCGACAGCTCGCCGAGCACCGACGTGTCGACGCGCAGGCCCGCGCGCTCGATGCGGTAGAGCAGAGGCGCGATGGGGATTTCGATCTCGTTGTAGATGGATTCCAGCCCCTGTTCGAGCACGCGGCCGTGGAGCACGTCGGCGACCTGCGCGGTGAGGTCTGCGGCCTCGGCCGTGCGCCACTGCTCCGGCGTCCAGCCCTCGCCCGCGGCTTCAGTCCAGCCCTCCTCGACGTTCAGAGCCTCGCGCGCCAGGTCGCCGAGGTCGTAGCGGCTGCGCACGGCGTCGAGCAGGTACGCGGCGAGCAGCGTGTCGTCCGTCACGCCCTCGACCTCGACGCCGACCACGGCGAGCAGGGCGACGGCGCGCTTGAGGTCGTGGACTGACTTCGAGAGCAGTCCGTTGGCGAGCACGTCGCGAAGCATCGAGACGGCTGTCCCTGGCCCGCCCTCGAACTCCTCGAAGTTGACGAAGTGCGACGTGTGCGGCGCGTAGGAGATGGCGAGACCCGCCGGCGGCTTCTCTTCGCGCACGCTCACCTGCTGGCCCGCGCCCGCGGGCGTCGTGTCGGCGACGGCGAAGGCCCAGTGCTCCACGTCCCAGAGCTTGCGCGTCAGCCCTTCGAGTTCGGAGACTT
>QHXN01000013.1 GCA_003222975.1 Acidobacteriota bacterium
GAGGCACTCCGTCTGCATCGTCCAAGCCTCTGTGCCCCCTTGCGCCTCGCTGTAGCTTTCGGGGCACAGCGCGCCGAAGTTCCAACGCTGCTGATTCTTGACCGACGACGCGCGGTAGGGGTAGAGGATGTACCTCTCGTAGAGCACGGCACTCGCGATTTTTTCCACCCGGTCGAGATTCATAAAGAGAGCTATGAGCCATTAGCTGTCAGCTATGCGCGATGAACGATGAGTCAGTCACCTGTTCTTCCAGTTCAGCGTTCATCGTTGTTCCGCATTCCTCTTTAAGAAGGTTCTCCAACGCCTGTTCCCACGTCGGAATCCCGCGCCGCATCTTGTATTGCGACAAACGGTCAAACACGTCCGGCGCAGAGAGAGAGCCACGCGCTATTCGGATAATAGTGCTCCATCATCTCCTGTCACACGCTGACGGGCAGGCGATATTTAGCCTCTTTCGCCCAGGAAATCTGCGAAACCTGCAATGCTCCGTCCGCCGCCTCGTAGAAGACGGTGCCGCTGAAGAGCATGGGCAACGGCACTTCGCCATCTTCGAGACCGGCGAAATATTTCGTGGCGGCGACGTTGAAGTCGAACGTGCACGGCACGGGAAGCTCGACGATAGCGCTTCCTTGAAAGGGCGTCACGACCACACTCGCGTGCGTCCACAGCGTCGTGCGCAAGGTCTGCCCCAACGTTCCGGCTCGCCGTAGAGATCGAGCAGACGCTCCTGCTCTCGCTCGTTATAACGACGGCGCGTCGCCTCGATCTGAATCTGGCAGCGCAGGGCAACCGTGTGAATCGGCTCGCTCGCATCTTCCGCGTTGGTGTTACGCAGTTTGAACGACAGCAGCGGAGCCGCCGCGTAGATGATGGCTTCAGCGCCTTCCACTTGAAAATTTAAGTCAGGCACTTGTGGTCACTCTCAACGGCGTAGCTCGCTCTTTCAGCCGCGCGTAGAATTGATTGATCTCGCGCCGCCCACGCGTTTGACGAGCAGAGCTTCCACGTCCGACTCCATCTCTTGCAAGACGGGATTGTCCTCGACGATCTCATTCCACGAATCGAGTGCGAGCAGGGATTCGGTCGCTCCCGCCGGACTCGGATAGAGCGCGACGACTCGATTGTCCGGCGTGCTCTGGAAGAAAAAAGCTGGTTGGATCGGGATCATCAAGCTGTCCCACTGCCCGTCCGTCAACTGGAAATCCGGCAGGGCGAGGGCGCGGCGCGGGACGCGTTTGTATTTCGTATTCGTCTGGCCGCTGAACAGGATCGCGCAAGCCTCACAGGCGCAGATAAGTTGGCGGCTCGCAGGCTCGACCAAGTGTGAGTGCTCGGCTGCCAGCTCGGCGCTACACATCTCGCAACGCTCTACGTTCGCCGCGCGCGGGCGCACGAAACGTCGTAGCGATCCGATTGTGGATTGCGGATTGCGGATTGGAAAAGCGGACTTCGAGACATCAAATCCGCAATCCGAAATCCGCATTCCGCAATCGGGTTACTTCATCGCGCCGAACATCAGCGAGTGGCGCGTCTCAAGGACTTTGCCGTTGCCGAGGTACATGCGGACGCCGCAGGGCAGACACGGGTCGAAGCTGCGCACGGTTCGCATGATGTCTATGCCCTTAAAGTTTTCGGGACCCTTCTCCTCGAAGATGGGCGTGTTCTGCACCGCATCTTCGTAGGGGCCGGGCGTGCCGAAACTGTCGCGCGGGGTGGCGTTCCAGGGCGTCGGCGGGTACGGGTGATAGTTGGCGATCTTGCCGTCGCGGATGACGACGTGGTGCGAGAGCACGCCGCGCACGGCTTCATGGAAGCCGCAGCCGATGGCGTTCTCCGTGACTTTGAACTCCGACCATGTCTTCGTCCGACCGGCGTGCAATTCCGCGAGCGCCTTCTCGGCGAAGTGTAGCGCGGCAGCCGCCGCGTAAGCCTGGAAGTAGGTGCGCGCGCGGTCGCGCTCAATGGCGTTCGACCACCTCGGAATCTTCCACTCGAAAAGGCGGGGATTACAAACAGGTCGAGACTTTTTTTAACTGGGGGAATTACGAATCGTTTTTACGCCTCGCTTCGCATCCCGTCAAGGTAAAAGTAGGCGACCGTACCTTTAACCGCACGCGGGTGCTATACGGGCGCATAATTATGAAGGTGGACAAGCGAATCGAGCGCCACGTTCTTTCAGAGCCACCCTGCCTGCGCGACCTTACGGATTGTTTGTTGATTACCCCTGCGCGTTTATGCTGACTGACGACTTCGCTCTATCTGTTATCTAAACTTCATATTTCAGTGCTTTAAGATTCGGTAGTCCTCCGGCGTGTCAACGTCGAACGCGGCTTCGGGCGCGGCGACGGTCAGCGCCTCGGGCGCGTGTCGCTGGATGACGCGCTTCGCGCCTTGTGCCCCGCGCAGCTCCATTAACTCGGAGAACAGCGAGCGGCTAAAGAGTGCGGGCACGCCCGACGTTCTCTCCCCGCCCGCTTCGTACTCGGAGGCGACCAGTAGCGGACGCTTTGTCTCGTAAGTTTCGAGCAGGCGGTTAATGACCCCGCTCGTCACGAACGGCTGATCGCAGAGCATCAAGACGGCGGCAGCCGCCGACCCCGCCGTCACGGCTTCGAGCGCGCGCAGCCCGCAGCGGATTGAAGAACTCATCCCTTCCGCCCACTCTTGATTAACGACGACTTGCGCGCCGGAGACTTCGCCGCGCAACGCCCCGGCGTGCGCGCCGAGCACGACGACGACGGGGCGACAACGCGAGTCGAGCGCGGCGCGGGCGGCGCGACACAAGAGCGTCTCGCCATCGTAGCGCAGCAGTTGTTTCGGCTCGCCCATGCGCTCGCTCGCGCCTGCGGCAAGCAAGATGACGCCAACTGTGCGCTCGCTCACGACGACGAGCCGCAGGCGACGCTCGTCGCACGCTCGCGCGCGGCGGCGTGCGCGCCAATCTCAAACTCCGGCGGCGCGGTCGTCGCTGCGCGCTCGTCGTGTATCGGCGCGTTGCGGTCGCGCAGAAAACCCGCGCCGCGCCCGTCACACGCCGCTTTGATCTCGGCGACGACCGAGAGCGCGATCTCCTCCGGCGTCTCCGCGCCGATGTCTATGCCGACGGGGCTGTGCAGCCGCGCAAGCTCCGCATCCGTGAACCAACTGCCTTCCGCCCGCGCCTGTGCGAGCAACTTCTCCGTGCGCTGCTTCGGTCCGAGGATGCCGACGTAGCACGCGGGCGACGGAAGCAATGCGCGCAACAACTCAACGTCGTCGAGGTAGCTGTGCGTCATCACGACCGCCACCGTGTCGCGCGTGACCGTGAAGCGCGCCGTCACGTCTTCGGCGCGACAGAGCACGACCGAGTCGGCAGACGCGAAGCGCTCACGGGTCGCGCGCCGCGCGCGCGTGTCAACGACGGTGACGTGCCAGCCGAGCGTCTGCGCCAGCCTGATCAAGGGCGCGGCGTCGTGCTCCGCGCCAAAGACGACGAGCGGACGCGGGCGGCAGATCACGTCGAAGAAGATTTCCGTCCGCCCCGCGCCCGCTTCATAAACGCGCGTCATGGCTCGCCCACTTGTGAGCGCCACGCGCGCGTCCTCGCGTATGCGCGCGCCGCTCTCGTCAAAAGGAGAAAGAGCGTCAACGAATAATCCGCCGGGCGCGCTCGATGCATGCTCATCGTCACGTTCGTCGAACGGCAAGCGCGCGCCGATCTTGGTCGAGCGATCTGCGCCGCTCTCCTGATCAGCCGCGCCACGCTCTTGATTAATCGCCCGCCCCGCGTCTATCACCGTCGCGATGACGCCACTCTTGCGCACACGCAAACAATCGGCGACGAATTGCAGAGCGCGCGCGCCGCCGCTCCCTTCGTGCAGGCTTTCGAGCAGCACCCTGACGACGCCGTTGCAGCCTAAGCCCAAGCCCCACACGATGTCCTCGTCGCCGCGCGTGTCGTACTCGACGACGCACGCCGTGTCCGACGTGATGACCTGCCGTGCGTGTTCCACCGCGTCGCGCTCCAGACAGCCGCCGCTGATCGCGCCGACCGTCTGCCCGTCCTCCGTGACGAGCATCCGCGCGCCGGGACGACGGTAGGCGGAGCCGACGACGCTGACGACCGTCGCCAGCGCGGCACGCCCGCCGCGCGCGCGCACTTCCGCGTAAGCGTTAACGACAGCTTGCAGCTCGTTCATGAGAGGCTCGTCGAAGTTTTCGAGCAGCACGATGTCAATCATGGGTACGTCGGCGTGGACGGGCACGTGATATTCCGCGAGGTCGCGGTTGACGATGATGCCGAGGTTCGCGTCGAGCACTGTCTCCTCCATGAGCGCCATCCCCAGCCCCATTATGATGCCGCCGCGCATCTGCGACTCGGCGGTCTTCATGTTCAGCGCGCGCCCGATGTCGAAGACGCCCGCGAAGCGCGTGATGCGCACCTCGCCGAAGTCGCGGTCAACCCGCACCTCCGCGAAGTGCGCGCCGAAGGCGTGTGAGGAAAACTTCTTCTCGCGGTCGTTAAACTGCGTGTCGTAGCTGCCTTCGACCTCCTTCATCCCGGCGCGCGTGAGAATGTCTGTAAAAGTTTCGCTCTTCGTCGTGTCGCTCTTGAGCGCGAGCCTCCCGTCGCGCGCGACGATCTGATCGGCGCTCGCGCCGTAGAGCGGCGAGCGTTGGTCTGCGTGCGCCGCGTCAACCAGTTTCGCCAGCGCCGCACGCGCCGCGCCTTGAACGGAGGTGCCCACAGACATCGCGGTCGAAGAGCCGCCGGAGACCATCGCCTTCGGGAGATTCGTGTCGCCGATGATTACCTCGACGCGCTCGATGGGCAGCCCCAATGTCTCACATGCGATCTGCGTCAAGATCGTGTACGTGCCCGTGCCGAGATCGTGCGTGCTGCTTTCGGCGACGGCGCTGCCGTCCTGCCGGATGGTCACGCGCGCGCTCGACGGGAAGTGGTTGACGGGATAGACGGCGGTCGCCATGCCCATCCCGACGAGGTAATGCCCTTCGCGCATCGAAGCCGGTTGCGGTTTGCGCCGCGACCAGCCGAACGTTTCGGCGCCCACACGGTAACTTTCTTTGAGCAGCTTCGTTGACCAGGGCAGTTTCTCGTCCGGGTCTGTGTCGGCGTGATTGATGAGGCGCAGTTGAATGGGATCGAGATTGAGTTTGTACGCGAGTTCGTCCAGAGCCGATTCGAGGGCGAACATGCCGGAAGTCTCGCCGGGCGCGCGCATGAAGGTGGGCGTGCCGACGTTGAGCGCGACGAGGCGCTGCGACGCTTTGAAGTTGTCGCAGGCGTAGAGCATGTGCGTCGGCTTGCTGAAAGGCTCGACGTACTCGTCATAGACGGAGGTGTGCGAGATGCCTTCGTGAATGATGGCGGTCAGATGCCCGTCGCGCTTCGCGCCGAGAGTGACGTGCTGCTCCGTTTCGGCGCGATGGCCCATGTTCGCGAACATCTGCTGGCGCATGGTGACGAGCTTGACGGGCCGGCGCACCTGCCGCGCGGCTGCCGCCGCCAACGGGACGTGCGCCCAGACCGTGCCCTTGCAGCCGAACGCGCCGCCCGTGAACTTGCAGACGACGTGCACGTTCTCTTCCGGGATGCCGAAGCTCATGGCGACCGAGTGGCGCACGCCGTAGGTGTACTGCGTCGCGTCATAGACCGTGATCTTGTCGCCGTCCCATGCGGCAATCGTCGCGTGCGGCTCCATCGGGTTGTGGTGCTCTGTGGGCGTGCGGTACGTCTCGTCCACGCGCGCGTCCGCCGCGCGGAGTCCGGCGTCAACGTCGCCGCGCAAAGAGTCGGCAGGCTTGCCCGCGACCTTCTGCTTCGGGACGTATGCCTTGCCGCGCTCCTTGTCCAAGTCGGCGGCGGGCGGCTGCTCGTCGTAGGTGACGCGGATGAGTTCGGCGGCGTGCTTCGCCTGCTCTAAAGTTTCGGCGACGACCATCGCGATGTACTGCCCGGCGTAATAAACCACGGGGCTTTGCAGCGGGACGCGCCGACCGGCGGCGTCGCCTTCCGCCGGATTCGTGAAGACGGGCTTGAGCCGCGGCGCGTTCTCGTGCGTCATGACGTGGAGCACGCCGGGTGCTTTCTCCGCCGCGCTCGTGTCAAAGCTCTTGATGCGTCCGTTGGCGATGGTGCTGCTCAAGAGCACGGCATGAGCCATGTTCTCAAGGGGCCACTCGGCGGCGAAGCGCGCGCCGCCCGTCACCTTCAAACGCCCGTCAACGCGGTCGAGTGGACGACCCACAACGCTTTTCGTCTGATTCGTCGTCTTACTCTGTTGACTCACGCTCACGCTGCACCTCCTGTCATCACGCCCGCCACGTCGCTCAAGAGCCGCACCACGGCGCGGCGCGCCAACTCGATCTTGAAGGCGTTGTGCTTCTGCGGCACGGCATCTTTAACGACCGCCTCCGCCGCCGCTTTGAAAGTCTGCGCGTTGGCTTGCGCGCCGGTCAGAATCTTTTCCGCTTCGAGCGCGCGCCAGGGCTTGTGCGCGACGCCGCCGAGCGCGAGCCGCGCCGCGCCTATGCGACCCTGCTGCACGTCGAGCGCCGCTGCCACCGAGACGAGCGCGAAGGCATACTGCGCGCGGTCTCTGATCTTCAAGTAGCGCGAGCGACGCGCGAACGCGGACGAGGGCAGATCAACCGAGACGATCAACTCGTCGGCGCGCAGGTTGGTGTCAACGTGCGGCGTGTCGCCGGGCAGACGATGAAAGTCTATGATCGGAATCTGGCGCGCACCTGCCGCGCCTTCGACGTTGACGACCGCATCAAGCGCCGCGAGCGCGACCGCCATGTCCGAAGGATGCACAGCGATGCACTTATCGCTCGCGCCTAAGATCGCGTGGATGCGGTTGAAGCCGGGGATGGCGGGGCAACCCGAACCGGGCACGCGCTTGTTGCAGGGGAAGGCCGTGTCCATGAAGTAGTAGCAGCGCGTGCGTTGAAGTAGGTTGCCGCCGACGGTCGCCATGTTCCGCAGTTGCGGCGACGCGCCCGCGAGCAGGGCTTCCGACAAGACGGGGAAGTTTTCGCGCACGAGCGCGTTCGTCGCCACCTCGCTGTTGCTGGCGAGCGCGCCGATGCGCAGGCCCGTCGGAGTCTTCTCGATCCTTTTCAGCGCGAGGCGGTTGATGTCCACCAACTCGGCGGGCTGCTGCACGTTCATCTTCATCAGGTCAATGAGGTTCGTGCCGCCCGCCAGAAACTTCGCGTTTGCGTTGCCCGCGACTTCCCGGATTGCGCCGGACTGGTCGGTCGCGCGTTTATATGTAAATGGATTCATCTCTCTTCAACTCCTTGTTCGCCGCAGATCGAAGTCGGCAACAAGCGCGTCGGCGTCACAGCCCGCGCCCCGCCCGCTCGCTTAAGCCTTTGCCCCGCGCGCCTCTTCGACGGCGGCGACGATGCCGTTGTATGCGCCGCAGCGACAGATGTTGCCGCTCATGCACTCGCGCACGGTCATGCCTGGCGGGCAGCCTTCATGTAGTAGTCCGACCGCCGACATGATCTGCCCCGGCGTGCAGTAGCCGCACTGGAAGCCGTCGTGCTTGATGAATGCCGCCTGCACGGGATGCAGCTCTTCGCCACGAGCCAAGCCCTCGACGGTCGTGATCTCCGCGCCCTCGTAAGCGGCGGCGAGCGCGAGGCACGAGTTGATGCGATGCCCGTCGGCGAGCACCGTGCACGCGCCGCACTGTCCGCGGTCGCAGCCCTTCTTCGACCCCGTCAACCCGATGCGCTCGCGCAAGGCGTCTAACAGCGTCACCTGCGGCTCGATCTGCAATGCGTAGTCACGTCCGTTGACGCGCAGCGTGACAGGGATCGCGCCCGCCGTCGCCGTCTGCGTCGAAACTAGATTCGCCGACGCGCGCGTTTGCGCTGCGACGTTCGTCTGGTAATGCAGCAACAGGTTCGCCGCCGCCAGCCCGCCGCCCGCAATCAACGCCTGTTTCAGAAATCTGCGGCGTGCTTCGCCGTCCTCCGATAAGAGCAAGTCCATTTCGCTCTCACCGCCCGCCGCGTTCGCCTGCTCGCGCGCGAGCGCGTCCCTTTCAGCAGAACTCTCGTCGCCTTTTTTCTCCCGCGCCATGATGTGCTCCCCGTGTCGTGGTCTGGTTGAACGAACAACGCCTCTTCGACGGACGCTTGTTCGTCAACGAAAATTACTCACGCGTGCTCAAAGCAACTTGTCCGGCGTGATCGGCAACTCGCGCACGCGCCTGCACTCCGCAGACACAAGCGGGGGCGGCGCAACGAACGCGATAACTGTTAGGGGATTTGTGCGGATTGTACACGGCGTCTGGCGGGTTGTCTATTCGCTCATGTCCAATCAAGATTGAGCAGCGCAACCTGTGAGACCGTACATTTGAGTCCGACTAAATGCGGGGACTTTTGTGGGGACTCTTTTCTTCAAGTGGCGTGCAGCGTTTCGTGTCGCTCCGGCGCAAGGAGTTGAACGCGCGCTTTCCCCGCCTGCTGGGTGCCATTTTGCAGGCGGCGAAGATATGATAGCCCCTGTCATACAAGGGTATGCAAGGACTGGAACTCATCCTGATTCTGCTCGCCGTCGCTGCCGGCCTGCGCCTTGCCGCCGACAGATTCTCCGTGCCCTTTCCGACGCTGCTCGTGCTGGGTGGTCTTGTCCTCGCCGTCATGCCGGGTCTGCCGAGCGTCGAGCTTAACCCGGATGTGGTCTTCTTCATCTTCGTCCCGCCGCTGCTCTATTGGGCAGCGCTGACGACCTCTTACCGCGACTTCCGCCGCAACCTGCGCTCCATCTCGCTGCTCGGCGTCGGACTCGTGCTCATGACGATGAGCGTTACGGCGTGGGTTGCGCACACGCTCATTCCCGAACTGACGTGGGCGGCGGCTTTCACGCTGGGCGCGATTGTTTCTCCGCCGGATGCGGTCGCCGTCACTTCGATCACCCGCCGGCTCGGCGTCCCGCGCGTAGTCGTGACCATCCTCGACGGCGAGGGACTCTTGAACGACGCGACAGCCTTCGTCGCCTACCGGATGGCGGTCGCCGCAGTCGTCGCCGGAACGTTCTCGATCTGGGAGGCAAGCTCTCGTTTCGTCTGGACGGCGGCGGGCGGCATCGCTTTGGGGTTGACAATCGGTTGGCTCATCGGGCGGCTGCGTCGCCTGATCGGGCGAGCTTCCGTCGTCGAGAACACAATCTCATTGCTCACGCCCTTCGCCGTCTTCATTCCCGCCGAACGACTCGGACTCGCCAGCGTCCTGGCGGTCGTCGCCGCCGGGTTGTATCTGGGCCGGAAAGGGCCGAGGTTCGTCTCCGCGGACACGCGGCTTCAGGCGCAGGCGATGTGGGAGATGCTCGTCTTTATTTTAGAGGGGCTGATCTTCATCATCATCGGGCTGGAGTTGCCGCTCGTGCGGCGCGCCATCGTCGGGCATTCGCTCCCGACTCTCCTGCTCGACGCGGCGCTCATCAGCGCTGTTCTGATCGCCGTGCGGATCATCTGGGTGTTTCCCGGCACGTACCTGCCGCGCTTCGTCCGGCGCAAAATGGGCAAGCGCGACAGCTACCCGCCGTGGCGGCAAGTATTCTTCGTCGGCTGGGCGGGCATACGCGGCGGCGACTCGCTGGTGATCGCGCTCGCGCTGCCGCTTGTGACGAACACCGGCACGCCCTTTCCGGGACGCGACCTTATCATCATTCTCACGTTCGCCATCATCCTCGTCACCCTCGTACTGCAAGGATTCACGCTCACGCCGATCCTCCGTTTGCTCAAACTGCACGGGGACGATGAAGACGAGCAGGAAGAAGCCGCGGCGCGTCTGAAGACCGCACAGGTCGGTTTACAAAGTCTGAGTGAGATGGCGGTGAAAGACAGCGCGGACTCGACCGTCATCGAGAATCTACGCGAAAAGTACGAGCATCGCGTGCACAAACTCTCAACCACGAATCAGGACGGCGAGGCTAAACGGGATCAGGAAAAGGCAAAGGCTTATAACCGCATTCGCAGAAGGATGATCGCCGCCGAACGCGAAGAGGTCATCAGGCTGCGCGACGAGGATGAGATCAGCGACGACGTGATGCGAACTATTCAGCAAGACTTAGACCTCGAAGAAGTGCTGCTTTCAGATTCAGAGTGGGCCGATGCGCCTCGTCAGGAAGACGATGAAGCCACAAAAGATATACCGGAAAAAGATTCCGTGGACGCCCAAGGGAAATAGGCTGCGTGCCTCGAAGCGGTGCAACCCGCAATCCTCGACCTTTCGCGCCGCCTCATCTCGGCGGACGCCTACGCGATCTGGCGATTCGACCGTGCGGCACGCGTCTGGCACATCGTCGCCCAGGACGGGATGTCTGAAGGCTACCACGAGCAAGACATCCGAGCCGCGGAGAATGCGGATGATTTACTGGATCAGCCTCTCGTCGTAGAGGACGTGACGCGTGCGCCCTTCTTGTCGGAGCGGCAGGCGTTATACGGCCCTGAAGGGATTAAATCCCGCCTCGTCATTCCGCTGCGCATTCACGGTCTAGTCTCCGGCACATTGACCTTCTACTACCGACAAATTCATCAGTTCAATGAGACTGAGGTGCGTGTCGCGACGGCGCTGGCGAACCTCGCCGGCTCGGCGATCAGCAGTACGGAGTTGTACCAGGGGCAGAGCCGGCTGCGCGCGGAAGCCGAGGACGCGGAGCGCCGCGCGAACTACCTTGCCGAAGCCAGCCGGGTGCTCGCCTCAACTCTCGACTATCAGCAGACGCTCGCGCAAGTGGCGCAACTGGCCGTGCCGGGGCTGGCCGACTGGTGCGCGGTTGACATGGCCGCGGATGGCGGAGCGATCACTCGTCTCGCGGTTGCCCATGCTGACCCGGCGAAAGTGGTGTGGGCGGGCGAACTGCAAGAGCGCTACCCGCCGGACGCGAACGCGCCGCATGGCGTGCCGAACGTGCCGCGCACCGGCGAGTCGGAGCTGTACGCGGACATCCCCGACGAGATGCTTGTCGCAGGCGCGGTGGACGACGAGCACCTGCGCATCATGCGCGCGATCGGTTTCACATCCGCGATGGTCGTCCCGCTCACCGTGCACGGCAGGACGCTCGGCGCGATCACGTTCGTCACGGCTGAGTCGGCGCGACGCTACGGCCCCGCAGACCTCGCCTTCGCCGAAGGCTTGGCGCGACGCGCCGCCGCCATCGACAACGCGCGGCTCTACGGCGAAGCGCAGGCGGCGCGCCGTGCCGCTGAAGAGGCGAGCCGACTGAAGGACGAATTCCTCGCCACGGTCTCGCACGAGCTGCGCACGCCGCTCACCGCGGTGCTCGGCTGGGTGCACATGCTGCGCGCCGGACAGCTCGACGGGCAGAGCGCCAATAACGTCCTTGAGACCATCGAGTGCAACGCTCGCTCGCAGGCGCAACTGATTAAGGAAGACTATCAATCCCTCTTGCCGGTGAATTTTGACACTTAAAAAGGAGCGCGGGAGGCAAGCTTCGCCGGGCGCATACGCCTCCCGAACCGGACGCGGCTACAGCCAGCAAAGGCGGCTCATGCGAACTTCGCCCGCGCCACGTTCGTAAAGCCTTACCCGGAACGCTTATAATGACTCGCCCCTTCAAGACTGGAGTTCCCGATGTTCTGCCCGAAATGCGGCCAGCAACAAGTCTCCGATGACGTGAGCTTCTGCCCGCGCTGTGGCCTCCCGCTCGGAGGAGTGAAGCAGTTGCTCGCCGCCGACGGTCGCCTCCCGGCCCTTGAGCAAGAGCGCGGTAAGCCCCGCCGCTCCCCGCGTCGCGAGGGCGTGCGTCAGGGCGTGCTGCTGATGTTCATCTGTCTGATATTGCTGCCGCTGGCTGACGCCATTGACAATAACAGGTTAGATTTTCTGCCGCAGATTTTCGTGATGGCCGGGCTGGTGCGGATACTCTACGCGGTCTTCTTCCAAGAGGGTGCGCCGCGCAGGAAGAGGCGGGACGGCTCGCAGGCGGACGCCTCTCCCGCCGCGGCTGACGGGCTGGGCGGGAACGCTCGACGCCCGGCGCTGCCGCCGGAGCGGGGTGTTCCAGTGGCGGGATGGCAGCCGCGGGTGGACACCGCCGAGATGGTCGAGAGGCCGAGCGTGACGGAACACACCACGAAGTTACTGGACGACTCGCCGGGGCGGAAGTAGCTCGCCTTACAACGAACGCGCTTTGCTGCCTACTCGCCCGTTTCGGCCCGGATATGATGGTCGCCCGTTTCCTACTACCCCATCCCCCGCGCCAGTCACATATCCGGCACGAACTCGCCACCCTTGGCAGCGCGAAGGCCGGTACATTTCGTCGGTCGCAATCAGGCCGTCAAGCGAAGCGACTAGGGTTCCGGCTCCACCCCGGCTTTCGCTACAATCGCCTCTCGGCCTGCTCGCTCTCCAGCGCCCGCTCGGCTTCTTTGACGCTTATCACCTCCGCCGGCTTGTGCGTCGCCGCGTAAACTGCCGCCGCGATAGCCGCACCGACGAGGGGGGCAACGATAAATAGCCAGAGCTGGCTCAAGGCCCACCCGCCCACGAAGATGGCCGGCCCGATGCTCCGCGCTGGGTTGACTGAGGTGTTGGTCACGGGGATACCGACCAGGTGTATCAGAGTGAGCACCAGCCCGATGGCGATGCCGGCAAAGCCGACCGGCGCTTTGATGTCGGTCGCACCCAGCACCGTAAACACCAGAAAAAAGGTCAGCACTATTTCAGCCAGGAAGGCGGATAGCAAACTGTAGTGACCCGGAGAGTGTGCGCCGTAACCGTTCGCGGCGAAACCCGCCGCGGACGGGTCGTAGCCGCCCGGCGCGCCTTTGACGATGAGCAGCAGAAGGGCGGAAGCAAGAATAGCACCCGCGACTTGGGCCACAATATAGCCGACCGCGTATTTCGCATCCATCTTCTTACTAATAAGTATCCCGACGGTCACAGCGGGATTAATGTGGCAGCCCGAGATGGGGCCGATGGCATAAACCATCGCCAGCAGAGACAGGCCGAAGGCCAGGGAGACGCCGAGGTAACCGATCTTATCGCCCGCCAGCACGGCGCTTCCGCAACTGGCAAAGACCAGCACGAAGGTGCCCACCAGTTCAGCCACGTACCTGTTCATGTCTTTACCTCCTATCGGGTCAGGTCTGTTCCTTGGGACGCCTCGCCGGATGATTCATTCCTGGAGGGTAATTATCTACTTGATGCAGTTAGTTTATCACCAAGCCGACAACTCTTCAGCTATTTCGACTGAGATGCTGAGATAAACTATCAATCTTGTGTCAAGTAGATGATTACCATAGGTAGATTCGGAATCAACTCTGTGGGTAACCTCGGCGGCTTCGTCGGCCCCTACGCGGTCGGGTACCTGAACAGGAGCACCGGTTCCTTTTACGGCGGCATCATTTACCTTTCCTGCTCGGCGCTGGCCTCGGCCTGTCTGATTCTAAGCGTCAGACATTCTTCACAGGTCAACCGGAAGTAAACTCGACGGTTGAAAATTCGTTACGAGCGGTCAGCCGAGATACATCTGGCGCTCTTGCAACTCGGCTGCACGCTCATCTGCTGGAGCTTCGTTCAGCAGTTTTGTTAGGGACTCTTGGTCGCGAGTCGAAGCAGTTTGTCTGTCTGACTACGACACGTTGGCGGAAGCAAGAAGGTCGATCAAGTATTTTCTCGAATCGGTTTATAATCAGAAGCGGCTTCACTCAGCTATCGGCTATGTGCCACCGGCTGAGTTCGAGCAGTCGCTTTCCATCGGCAACCATCCTTAACTTTTTGTCTCATTCAGGGGTTCACTACAGAGAATCGCCAAACCTTTGTTCAGGCGCATCGCTATTTAGACTTCTCGCCGGTTTGCGACGCCATCTCGCGATAATACTGCTGGAGGATATAAAACGCTTTCTTTCGCTCGCCACGGTCAGAGACCAGTCCCTTCCGATTGTGGAAGTCCTGGATGCCCGGTAAAGGTCTCCGCGGGGAGCGGAAATCCATCAAAATCCAGGGACAGGTGCCGCGCAAGAAAGAGATTCGCTTCAACATACTCACTTGATGCTGGTACAGGCTTTCCTGATACTCCTCAGTCCATCTCGTCAAAGCGTCTCCGTGTTTACCGTAGAGCGCGTCGCCTCCGAATTCACTCATGACGAGCGGCTTCTGATACCTGGTCTTCCATTCTATTCGGTCGGCCTTTTCCGGCAGACCGTCGTACCAGCCCACGTATTCGTTACAGCCCAGCACGTCGAGGTACTCCCCGAGCGGGTCGTCTATCATCTGCGTCTGCTCGCCGACGTAATGACGCTCCATGGCAGCCGAAATCAAGCGGGACGAGTCCAGGCTTCTGGCGTGGTCAATCAGTTTTTTGAGGAACGCCACGCGCGCCTCGCTGACCGGCGTCTCGTTCGCCATTGACCAGATGATGACCGCCGCCCTGTTCCTGTCGCGGGCGATCATCTCGCTCAGTTGGTTTTGGGCATTCTCAAGGGTGGCGGGATTTTCCCACTGGATAGTCCAGTAGACGGGTATTTCAGACCAGACCATGATGCCCAGTTTCTCGGCCTCGCGGACCATAAATTCGTTGTGCGGGTAGTGGGCCAGGCGGACGAAATTGCACCCCAACTCTTTGGCCCAGCCAAGCAGCGTTACTGCGTCCTCCCGGCTGAAGGCGCGTCCGCCGCGAAAAGGCGCTTCTTCGTGTATGCAGACGCCGCGGAGGAAGACGGGCCTGCCGTTCAGCAAAATCTCCGTGCCCCTGGCTTCAATGCTGCGGAAACCAATTTGATCCTGCACGCGGTCGGTTTCCGCTTCTACCACCACGTCGTAGAGTTTGGGATTGTTCGGCGACCACAGCGTTAAATCGGCGTTGAAGTTAATTTCCGCGTAGCCGTTCGCGTCGGTGGCAACAGTCCTGCTAATCCCGGCTTCGGGGATTAGCACGGTAACTCTTTGGCTCGGCCTGTCTCCGTTCAGCCTCACCCAGCCGGCGACCCGGTCTCGCGAACCTTTCTGGAGTTGGATGAAGTAGTCCTGCACGAAAGTGGCCGGCGTCTCCACGAGCTTCACCTGGCGGGTCAGTCCGCCGTAGTTCCACCAGTCAGTATTCAAGGTCGGGACGGCATCGCGCCGGCGCTTGTTGTCTATTTTGACGATCAGGGAGTTGGCTTTGTCCCGAACCAGGTTGGTCACTTCAAAATTGAATGGCGTGAATCCGCCCTCGTGCCGCCCTAGCTTCTCCCCGTTGAGATAGACATCGGCCAGGTAATTGGCCGCGCCGAAATAGACGAAGAGGCGGGTGTTCCCCTTGCGCTGATAATCGAAGGATTTCTTGTACCAGATGGTCCCCTCGTAAAACAGCAAGGTCTCCCGTTGGGTGTTCCAATCTCCCGGCACATTTAATGGTTCAGAGGTGTCGAAATCATATTCAATGAGATCGCTTTTGTCCTTGGGCTTAGCGTCTTTGAAATAACCCTCGGCACTCGGCTGATAACGATAATCGTAATAGCCGGTTTCGTAGGGGTCGAGGATCGTCTGCCATTGGCCGTCCAGGCTGATGGTCTTTCGGCCATCCGTGTTTGCGATGAGGCCAGTTTGCTGCGCTCGCGCACACGGAAGAACCGCGAGAAGAAAGATAAGAGTGATAAGCGCTTTCATCATGCGACTCGGACAGCAGGCAGGTACACCACTACCCGGTTGATTTGCCGGAATGGAATATTGGGTAAAGACCTTCCGGCATTTCACACGGCCTCACCTGTCGAGAGAACAGGTCTTCATTGCCCGTGCTCTTCGACCCGCCAGAGTCTGCGGGCCGAAGAGCACGGGCAATGGCTACGAGTTCCTCGCACCTGCCGTGAGAGATCAGAAGTCTAGCTTAAGACCAAACTGAATGTTGCGAGCCGGCCCTGTGTTTGTGATCGTGCCGAAGCCACCGTTGGTAACGACCGTGGCCGGCGCTTTAAAGTTTGCCCGGTTGAAGGCATTGAACATGTCGGCCTGAAGCCGCAACTTGACCTTTTCCGTGATCGAGAACTGTTTGCGCATTGAGAAATCCCAAAGTTGCAAATTCGGTCCTATCACGTTCCCTACGCCGCTGTTTCCGCGGCGAGTGTCGGGCGCGGCGGCAAACGCCGCCGGGTTGATCCAGCCGTCGGGGCCTGGGCTAGATAGCAGCACCGGCCCGCCAAGGTAGTCAGCCCGGCGCGTGCCGATGGACGTGTTTGCGGTGACGGTGAGCAGTGGCCCGCTCTGGTATCGCGTGATGCCGCTGATCTCCCAGCCGGAGAGCACCGCCCCGCCGACGCCTTTCAGGTTGCGGAGGAACGGTAACCGATAGTCGTAGGTGGTTACGAAGATGTGCCGGCGGTCGAAGGTCGCCGGGCCATAACTCAGATGACGGTTGAAGGGATCGTCTCCGACATCCACGTTGTCTGCGTTGCCGCTCGTATCCGTGAGAGCCTTGGACCACGTGTAGGAGACGGTCAGTCCCAGATCGCCCTTTCGTTTGGCGGTGTAGAGCTGGAGGCCGTTGTAGTTCGAATTGGCGTCCGAGAGTCGCATCCTGATTTGGGAGAAACCCTTGTAAGGACGCAGGGCGTTAACGGAAAGCCTCTGGGCGCTGGGGAGCGCGGCGTTGGCAGCCAGGGCCGCGAAAGTGGGCATGTTAATGTCCGGCTGGCGGATCAGATGCCGGCCCAGGTTGCCTACATACGTCGCCTCAACGAAGAAGCCATGCGGTAATTCCCGTTGCACACCAAGGCTAAAGTTCATCGAGGAGGATATCGTCAGATTTGGGTCAATGGCGTTGATCGTGCCGAAAGGGGCCAGCGCCGAAGCGGTGCCGCCTGAAGGACTCGCGATGTTGCCGTTTTCAAACTGTGGGGTGTTGATGAACGGAGGGACGTTCAACTGCGAAAAGATCAGGTTCCCTTCGGCCTTATCATAGAAGATGCCGAAGCCGCCGCGAATCGAGGTCTTGTCGTTCCCGAACGGCGCGTAGGCAAAGCCGACGCGCGGCGCGACCCGGTGAGCGGGTTGGTAAAAACCGCGCGGCGCTCCGGTCGGGACGGCCTGCAAGATGGGGCTGTTTGCGATGCTCACACGCCCGACTTGATCAGCCGGGATGCCGTCTCCCGCGCGCACCAGCCCGTTGAACCGGTTGCCACCCTTGTTCGGGTCTATGTTGCCGTTAGCGAGGATGGTCACTGCCTGGGTGGGATTGTATAGGCTAGGGTCGAAGTTTGCCGCGTTGTTCGCCTGCAAATAAGTCGGCGAGTAGTAGTAGTAGCGCGCGCCAAACTCAAGGCTGAGATTGCTGGCTACCTTCCAACTGTCGGTGGCGTATGCCTCGACCTGGTTGAACCGGAAGAACCCAATCGGGTCGTTGTCCGCCTCGTTGTACGTCCGGAAGTTTCCCAGCAACGCGTCCGCAAAGGCGTTGCCTGTCGTTCTGGTGTTGCCGCTCGTGCTGAAGGCGAGCGTGCCCGTGTAATTGGATCGCCCGTTCTGATCCTTCCGGTTACGGACGACCAGCACGCCGGTCTTGATCGAGTGCTTACCGTGAACGATGGTGAGATTGTCACTCTCGGCGATGTCGGTTGTGGGTGACAACAGCGAACCCGAAGGGCCGTTGAAGCTGGCGAAGCCGGTGATGGTCGTGTCGGGAATGCCGTTGTCGAAGCGACCGCCGGAGAAGAGCTGCGGGTACTTGAAACCGAAAGTCTCCCGCTTCCAGAATTCCCCGACCGGAGGAATCCGCTGGCCGTTCCAGGAGGCGTTGATCTTGGCCTCGTTAATCAGCTTCGGGCTGATAAGCCAGGTGTAAGAGAGCTGAACGCTGGTGCCCGGACGGAGGCGATTGGTCGGAATCGTCGGCAGTTGCGAGGTGATGAACGTGCCGAACGGATCAATCAGGTCGTAGTGGTCGTGGAAGTAGCGGCCATAGACGCTGTGCCTGTCGTTGAAACGATAGTCCAGACGCACATTGTCTTCGCGGTAGTTGAACGGGTTGGGCTGCTGGAAGGTGGAATTGTTCGCCGCCGTCGCGTCTGAGTATGAGGCGGCCAGCTTCTCCATCGCGGTGTAGACTGCCGCAATAGCCGCACCGTCCGGTGTGATACCCGCCGGCGCACCGTTCAGTCTCAGGTTAGAGAGGTTGCGACCGGGAATCGGCTGGCCGGCGGGAACTACCGCGCCTGTGGCGGGATTAATCGCCGTGTAACCAGCCGGAACGTTCAGCGTGCCGGTACGCGCGCTGAAATCGCCGGCCCTTTCCGCCCTCGTCGGCAGCGTTCGGCGCGTCGCGTCCGAAAGCTGGCGGATATACTTCCACTCCTGGCCTCCGAAAAAGAAGAACTTGTCTTTCTTGATCGGCCCGTTGAAGTTCCAGCCGAAATTGTTGAAACGCAGATTCGCTCTGACGGGCGCGAAGAAACGGCGCGCGTCGAGCTTGTCGTTGCGAAAGAATTCAAAAGCGCTGCCGTGAAACGCGTTGCCCCCGCCGCGCGTGACGATGTTGATCGCAGCCCCGGAATTGCGGCCATACTCGGCTGAGAAGTTGGACGTTTGGATTTTGACTTCCTGGATGAAGTCAATGCCGACGTTGTTGACCTGACTGTTGTTGCTGCCGGAATCCATATTGAAGCCACCATCAACCGTCAGATTGTTATAATTCGGGCGGTTCCCATTGATGGCTGCTTGACTGATGCTCAAGCTCGTAGTCAGCGCTAATTGATCTTCGTCGAGGATGACCGAGCCGGGAATTAGCGTGACCAGTTGCATGTAATTGCGCCCATTGAGCGCCAGCTCCTGTACCTGCCGCTTATCCACCACGCGAGCCACCTCGCCCGAAGTGGTGTTGACAGTCTCGCCCCCGCCGCTCGAAGTGACCTGCACTGTCTCCGTCACCTGCCCGGCTTCGAGCGCGAGATCGACCGTGAGGCGCGCGTCCGCCGTCAGCGATATATCGGACTGTCCGGCCTTCTTGAAGCCCTGGCGCTCGGCCACGACCGTGTAAGTGCCGACCGGCAGGTTCGTCACTGTGTAGAAGCCGTCCTCGTCCGTCATGGCGGTGCGCGTCAGATTGGTGGCCGTATTGGTCACGGTGACGGTGGCGGCGGGCACGACCGCGCCGGTGGCGTCCTTCACCGTGCCAGAGATGCGACCGACGATTGTCTGCGCGCCGAGGTGTACGGCGCAGCACGCCAGCAGCAGCAGGACTGCGCAGCAGTGCCACGCGGGGGAGCGTCGTAAACAGAAATTCCGTGTATCTCGCATCACATTCTCCTCCGATCTCAGAATCGAATCAGGTCGCAGGCAACACTCCACCGCCACCCGAGCAGTGCGGGCGCTTGCCCAAACTTTTCGTTTTACCCCTTGATGTTTCCCCGACGCGGGGAAGAACTATGGGCCACGCCTCAGGCGACGCGCGGCGCGGCGAAAGTGGGCGCGGCGATGAGCGCCGCCGCGCCGCGCAGGCGCGGGTATTCGTGCGTAGACACGACGCGCAACGGCGTGCGCGCGGCAGCCGTCGTCAGCGCGCGCTCGGCCAAGGCCTCACGCACAGTGCCTTCGATCAAGTCCCACGCGGTCGTCACTTCACCCGCAAGATAAATGCTATCCGGGTTGACGACATTAACGATAGTTGCCAGGCCTAAGCCCAGGAAGCGCGCCGTGGACTGTAGGGCCGTGTTGGCTTTGGCGTCGCCGCCGCGCGCCCGCGCCACGAGGTCTAGTACGGTGAAAGAGTCCGGCCCCGCGCCGCGCAGGGAATTAGAACTGAGTTTGGACAAATTCCAGCCGAAATAACGTGAGAGGGTGGCGAGGTTCGAGATGTACGCCTCCCAGCAGCCCGTCATGCCGCACATGCAGCGCGGCCCGTCCAGACTCAAAGGCATGTGCCCGAACTCGCCCGCGATGTGGTCGTGCCCGCGTACCAGTTCCCCATTCACGACCACGCCGACGCCGACGCCGTCCGACACGCTGACGTAGATGAAGCTCTGTGTGCCGGCTGCTTCCTCACGTTCCAACCAAAGTTGCGCCTGCGCGGACGCGCGCCCTGAGTTCTCTATTTGTACGGGCAAGCCGGTCGCGGCGGCTAACTGGTCGCGTATTGCCACATCACGCCAGCCGAGCGCCGGGGCGTTCAGAATGAGCCCCGTGCGATGGTCAACCATGCCCGGCACAACCACCCCCATCCCTTCACAAGACCCGTCTGCGCCCTGTGTTTTCAGCATCCTGCGCACGCGCACGGCCAGGTCTTTGACGAACTGCGGGATGGCAAAGATGGTGTCGTAGATTTCGAGCGCGAGTTGCCGCCCGGAGAAATCACAGAGCATCAAGTAGGTCTTACTAAAGCGGACATCGACGGCGATAGCCATTCGATCCTGCGTCCTGATGTGCAGGAAGGTCGGCTTGCGCCCGCGGGCCGTCTCGCCCGTCGCGCCCTCGTAGATAAGCTCCTGCTCGATCAACTCGTGCGCCAGCACGCTGACGACACCGCGCGTCACACTCATGCGCCGTGCGAGGTCGGCGCGCGAGATGGGCTGGTGCTCGCGTATCAGATTGAGCGCGATCCGGCGATTTATCTCGCGGGAGGTCGTGCGCGTGGCGACGCGGAAATCACGTGTGTTGATCCTGCGCATAGGGAATCCTAAGCGTTTGTTCGAAGTTCTAACAATATGATTAACCGGACTCCCTGTCAAGACTTTTTCGTAGTGTTGCCGCGATTTGTTTTCTGATCATACTCGTCTGCCCTGTTCGTTATTCGAGACGACAGTGATAAGGAGGCGAGCCGGGACTGGTTTCGAGAGTTGCAGGCGAAAGGCTATCTCCGCTACGAAGATTTGCCGCTCCAAACCACGGAGGGGCAGCTCCGGGACGTGGAGTTCGTCAGCAACGTCTATGAAGAAGACGCCTCCCGATTCGACACCGACCTCGCCCTCGAATTCCGGTGACTCTTCGCGCATCATGTTGAAGCGGAAGTTAATCCTGTAGCGACGGCCTTCGCGCTTCTCGGCGTCGCCGCTCAAGCCGAGGGGTTGTAGATGTAAGTTACGCGGGGCGTTCCCGCCTCGACCACGGCGGCTGTCAGTTCGCCGGAGGCCCACACCAGTTTTAACGAGGTGAACGAAGACTGCGCAAAAATTTCGTGAGTCGCGCCCGCGCGTCATCACTCACGTGTGTGATCTTCGCGCCGATGAGGTAGCCTGAGTCCATATCTTTTTCACCGAGTTGATGGCTGCGCACGGGCACTATGTGAATCTCTGCCGTCCCGGTGGGAAGATCGAGCATGAGCCGCAAAGTGGAATTCCCATCGTTTAGTTTATTAGTGCCGAGCCAGAGCGAGGGGACGACGAGCGCGAATCCCGTGTCGCTCAGGTTGCGCGTGCGACCGACGAGGGTCTGCGGTGGCCGCGTATTTTCACTGCCGGCCTCCTCATCGACAATGGAGACGCTGAATGAAAGACGCGCATCATATCGCGGAGCGCGTCGGCGGTTGCCGACCGCCCCGCGTAAGCGGCCTAGTAAGTACCGAATCGGATTTGGCATAACCGTGTCTAGAAACCGTACCTCCCAGCTTCAACTTACACATACGAGCGGCCAGGCGTAAAGCTGGCACGAAAAATTATATGTCGGGACGGGGGAATTTATAGTAATCTTATTTTGCGGCGTGGCTTTCCGGCCCTCCCCCAAGTCTCGTCGCCCTGTCTTCAGAAGCCCCGAGTCAATCCCGCTTCCACTCGAAAGCGCTTGACGACTAAAGACGCGGGCGGTAAAAGCCGGCATTAGTAGAAAGTCGCCTCCCTCACGTCCATTAATGTTTCAATTGTCCTGTGGAATGCCCTACGGAGGCCCAGGTGAGATGAATCGCAAGACCCGCGTGTTGGTTGTAGACGACGACCCCGTATTCCAGGAACTCGTGCCGGAACAGCTCTCGATGCTAGGTTTCGAGGCGGCGGTCGCGGGAACAGGTCAGGAAGCACTTGACGCCCTGCGCCGGACGGATTACGACGTAGTATTGCTGGACGTGAACATGCCGGGCCTCTCCGGGCTCGAGGCGTTGCGGGAGATCGGGCAGTTGGAGGACGCGCCGGAAGTCATCATGCTCACCGGGGACAACTCGCTCTCGACCGGCATCGAGGCGATGCGGCGCGGCGCTTACGACTACCTGACCAAGCCCGCGCAGCTCGACAAGATGGAGGCCGTCATCCGCAAGGCGGACGAGAAGCGGCGGCTCGTCCGCCGGAACGCCGGACTGCGCGCCGCCATCGAACGGCGCTCGGAAGAGCGGACGCCCGACTTCGTTCACCGCAGCCGTGAGATAGGGGCGCTCGTCACTCAGGCCGAAGCAGCCGCGCGTCACGACAGCACCGTCATCATCACGGGCGAGAGCGGCACGGGCAAGGACGTTCTTACGCGGCTCATACACGGGAAGAGCGCGCGGCGCGACGCGCCCCTCATCGCCGTCAACTGCGGCGCGCTGCCCGAAGCCCTCTTCGAGTCGGAGTTCTTCGGCCACGAGAAGGGCGCTTTCACGGGGGCCAATGCTCTCAAGCGCGGGCTGATAGAGGCGGCTGACGGCTCGACCCTCTTTCTCGACGAGGTCGGCGACATGCCGCCCGTCACCCAGGTCAAGCTCTTGCGGTTCCTCGAGGAGGGTCGCTTCCGCCGCGTCGGCTCGACGCGCGACCAAAGCGCGGATGTGCGCGTCATCGCGGCGACAAACAAGGACCTCCGGCAGGAGGTGGCGCGGGGGCGCTTCCGCGCGGACCTCTTCTACCGGCTCTACGTCGTCTCGCTTCACATCCCGGCACTGAGGGAACGCCCAGAAGACATCCCGGAGCTGATAGACCACTTTCTTGGCATCTACCGGAAACGCCTCAAACGTCCTGCGCTTGATTTAACCGCCGAAGCCCGACTCCGGATGGAAAGCCACCCGTGGCCGGGCAACGTCCGCGAGCTGCGGAACTGCCTGGAACGCGCCGCCGCCCTGTCGCCCGACGACCTGATCCAGGCGGCGCTGGTATTGCCGATGCTCTCGCAGGGGCGAACGTCAGCGCCCGAATCCCACATCCTTCAAGTGGGCGGGCCGCCCCAGACGCTCCAGGAACTGGAGCGACAACACATCTTGCGCGTACTTGAGGAAGCAGAGGGCAACCGCGAACGGGCTTCGGCCATCCTCGGCATCTCCATGCGTACCCTCTACCGCAAGCTCAAGGAGTACAACGCCGCACCGAGCTTGGCCGGACTCATGTCCGGCTGACAGAATTGGCAGGGGATGACAGATTGTCAGGACACTCTGACCACGCACGGGGCATCGACCGCGCTTTTTAAACTCCCTTATCACCCTTAAGCGGCGCTCTCCCCATGACTTTCCGACCAAGAGTATTAACCCGCAGCGCATGGCACACGGGTTGTAAACATATCTGGTCGGAGACTTGCGCGGTCGAACAGACTTTAGCCAACAAGGGCGCGCACCCCGAGCCCTTTACCTGTCGGACCCCGCAAAACCGGGAATTGCCAGCACTTTAGAGAGTGTACCCGTATGAATTCCATATTGATTGTTGAAGACGACCCTACCCTGCGCGAGTTACTGTTCGAGTTGTTCTCGGATCGGTATCGCAGCTTCGCCGCGGCGTCGGCCGAGGAGGCACTGTCCCGGCTCGATTCCGAGCGCTTCGATGTCGTGCTGACGGACATCTCCATGTCGGGCATGAGCGGCCTGGAGTTGCTCGGCCACGTCAGACAGCGTTGGCCGGAGACGACCGTCATCATCGTCTCCGGCATACGCGACAAGGAGTACTACGAGGGGCTGGTCAAGATGGGCGCGTTCGAGTATCTGGTGAAGCCGTTCGAGCTTCTGGACGTGTTCCAGTCCGTGGAGCGCGCCATGAAGTTGCACGGGGGTTCTGCGGAGGAGCAGCCGACCGCCACACACCACCCGCCCGAACAGGCCGGGAAGGAAGATGAGCCGTCGGAGGTCTTCTCCTCGATTCAGCTCGACAAGGTTTTTTCGCTCGCCGACCTGTTGGAGATGGTCCAGCGGAGCAGGATGAATGGCTACGTCTGCCTTTGCTGGGACGAGGCGACCGTGGAGGAGGCCCGTGGCACCAGCCGCTTCAATGACGAGGCCGGAAATTTTGACGAGGCCATAAATCACCGTGCGGCGACGATCTACCTGCGGGACGGACTGATGATCGACGCCACAATCGCGGACTCGGAATCGGATCCCTGTTGGCGCGACGCCGAACAGTCCCTGGTGACGTTGGTGCGGCTGTCGACGTGGGCGAAGGTCGGGCTGCGCGCGTGGGGCTTCTCGACCTCCGACATGAGGCGCGCCACCAAACTCTCGGTGAGCGACAACAGCGGCAAGCTGTTCGGCATCATCACTTCTGACGAGGAGTCATGGGACGAGTCGGGGGGAGAACAGTCGGCGCCCGTGGAAGCCGAGGATGAGCAGCCTCTGGCTTGCAGCCCCTTTGAGAGCGCGCCTTCCGAAACCCCCTCGGACGTGGGGGATACCTGGGCGGTCAACCCAGTCTGAAGGCGGGCGTCCCGTCGCCATCCGCCTTTGCTCTACCCTGTCCCGGTTTCCGACTCGTAACAATGCCGCGGTTGCCGCGCCCTTTTGGACGCTACCCGCATGGGAGAATCCAACGCATGGGAGAATCCACATGGCTTCGCTACTGCTCGTAGATGACGACAAGACTTTGCTCAAGATTCTTTTTGAATTGTTTTCGCAGGAACACGGCTGTAACACCGCCGCAACGGTAGAAGAGGCTTTCGAGCTGCTAGGGTCGCAGGAGTATGACATAGTCGTAACAGACATCTCGATGCCGGGGATGAGCGGCGAAGCCCTCTTAGGCTTCATCAAAGCGAACCGTCCCGCCACGCCTGTCATCTTCATCTCCGGGTCAAAAGACAGAGGGCTTGCACAGCGGTTGAGGGTGAAGGGCGCCGCCGACTTCTTGTCGAAGCCTTTCGACCTCGCGGAGATAAGGGGGAGGGTCGCGCGGACCCTCGAAGGCCGCGGACGGTCTTAATCACTGCCATCTTCGGCGAAGGCCGACGCACAAGAAGCCGGGCTAAGTCCCGGCTTCTTGTGCGTCGGCCAGCTTGTTACTGCTGCGAGGAGCGGGCAGAGTCGTTGAGAGTTACGCAGCCGCCGTCTTGGCGTCTTTGATGGACTCGTTCAGGTGGCGCGAGACCTCGTGCACCAGTTCGCTGATGCGGGCGGCGGTGAACGGCTTCGTCACCACCCAGTTGACCCCGGCCTCGCTCTGCTCCTGCGCGCCGACGGCGTTGCCCCAGCCGGTGATCACCGCTATGGGGACGCGTCGGTCGCGCGCGCGTATCGAGCGCGCCAGTTCCCAGCCGTTCATGCCGGGCATCCCGATGTCGGTGAAGACGGCGTCGAAGCTCTCTGCGTCGAACAACTCGAGGGCCTGGCGTCCGCCCTCGGCCAGCCTCACCTCGTGTCCCTCGCGCTGGAGCATCTCCCCGATGATCTCGCGCAGCGGGGTCTCGTCATCAACGACCAGGATTTTGAGCCTCTGCGCCCGGGACGGCAGCGGGATCGGCGCGGGCGGTTCGGGGGAGTCTTTCACCTCCTGGCGCGCCAGCGATTCAGCCTCGACCTTCGGCAAGGTGATGCGGAAGGTGGTGCCGCGCCCGACTTCCGACTCGACGTCGATGGTTCCCTCGTGGCGGCTGATGATGCCGTAGCTGACCGCGAGGCCGAGCCCGAGGCCCGCCTTCCCCTTCGTCGTGAAGAACGGGTCGAAGACGCGCGAGCGCACCTCCTCGCTCATCCCACACCCCGTGTCGCTGATCGAGATCGTGACCGAGCTGCCCGCCTCCTCCGCCGCCAGGGTGATCAGACCGCCCTCCTGCATCGCGTCCACGGCGTTGAAGATCATGTTGACGAGGACCTCGCGCAACTCCGACCCGTCTCCCATGATGAAGGCGTTGGTGCTGATGCGCGACTCGAACCTGATCTGGACGTTGTTCGCCTCGGCGGAGTTCTTCCAGCGCGGGCGTGTAATCTCGATGATGTCGAGCAGCAGTTGGTCTGTCGCGACCAGCTCGAAGTTCTTGTCGCGGCGCTGCCGCGCGAAGTCCTGGATGCGCTTGACCGTGTGCGCGCCGTCCTGGGCCGACTTCACTATGATCCGGAGGCTGCGGACGACCTCGGGGTCCTGCGTGCGCATCAGCAACAGTTGCGCGCGACCGAGTATGCCGGCGAGCGTGTTGTTGAAGTCGTGTGCCACGCCCGACGCCAACTCACCCAGGGCCGAGAGTTTTTCCATCTGTGCGAACTGCTCGCGGATGCGCTCCTGCTCCGTGATGTAGCGAGAGAGTTCGTCTACGTGCTGCTGGGCGAGTTCCGCCTGCCGCGCCGAGGCCTCGATGTTTTTCAGGTAAGTCGAGTAGGTGGCGTAGAGGATGGCGATGATCGGCGCGGTTGCCAGTACGGCGTAGAAGCCGACGGAGTTGACCAGCTTGGCGACCATCCCGGCGGCGGACGCGCCGGCGAAATAGGTCACCGAACTCCAAAGGTAGTATTTACGCCACGTCTGCCAGAACGGCTGGTCTATTTTGAAGGACTGGAGCGTGGCGATTAGCCCGGAGTTGAAGACATACTGCACGAGCGCCATCACACAAATCGCGGTGATGAAGACGGCGGAGATGCTGCGCGACGGCAACTCGAAGACGGGGCCGAAGAGGAGGCGGAGCGTCCAGACGGTGATGAAGGTCGAGCACGTTAGCACCGACGAATTGAAGAGGTAGGTGCGGAGCTTCCGGCTGATGCGGACGGACGTGCAGATGCCGTCCAGCGTGGCGAGCAGGATCGCCGCCTCGCCGCCGTAGAGCAGCATGGTGAGGAAGATGAAGGTGTCGGAGACGGTGATCTGCCCGCCGATGCGCGGAATCTTGACGGCCACGCGCGAGCCGACCGCGGCGGTCAGGAGGGCCACCAGGAGGAAGGTCAGGTTGAGCCTCGGCAGCGAGTAGCGCGGGAGTTGATAGACCGAGAAAAGAAAGACCACCCCCCCGATGGCAATGACAGGCCACATGAACGCGCCGACGTAACGCTGCTTGCCTATCGTTGATTCCATGTCGAGTCCCAAGGGGGGTGGTTATTAATGTTCGGTGTGCAGGAAGATGGTGTCGTAGGAGCTACACAGCCTGTAGCCGGCCCGGCGGTAGAAGGCAATCGCCTCCGGAGCCTTCTCGTTGACCAGCAGCGTGACCGCCTTCGCCCTGTTGAGGAGGTCTCGGCTGAGCTGCGAGAGGCAACGCAGGCCGTAGCCCTGCCCGCGCTCCTCCGGGGCGACCCAGACGCCCTCGACGTAGATCACGTCGGGGGTCTCTGAGATGATGTCGGCCTTGAAGATCAGGCGGTCGCCCTCGACCCAGACCCAGACGCGCCCCTGCTCGATGCGGCGCAGGCAGCGACGGCGGAAGCCCTCCGGGTCGGTTTCCATCGGGTTGACGCCGCTTTCCTCGAAGGCCATCTGGCCCTGCACGACCATGACCTGATGGAGGTCGTCGGGCGTTGCGAGCCGCAGGCCCGGGGCGGCCTCGCGGACTTCGACGGGCCAGCGCTGTTCCATCAACAACTCGCGGCAGATCAGGCGCGGGGCGCGCCTGCCCTCCGCGTAGTGGCTCCAGAAGCGCTCGATCTTCTCCTGCTCGCCCATCATGACGTGGGTGCGCGAGCACTCCCTGGCGACGCGCGCGAAGGCGGCCAGGGCCTCCTCCGATTCCGTTTCAATCAGCGTGGCGTGGCCGATCAGGGCGACGCCCTTGAGTTGGCCCTCCTCGTTGCGGCAGCCGTAGAAGCTGCCGCGGTTGAGGGGGCTGACCAGGCCGTTGTCGCGGATGAAGCCGGCCATCACGACCGTGTGCACGGGGCGGGCCGAGAGGAACTGAAGCACCTCTTCTTTGTGCTCGTTGCCGAGGGCCTGTGCCGTCAGGGCAGAGCCGAGGGCCTCATGCGGTGGCAGTGCCGCCGCGGTATTTACTTTCATCATTGCAGACGAGGGGAACATGATGATTTCTCCTTTGAGGTTATCAGGGTTATTGACCTGGTGCTCGTGAAGAGGGTTACCTCAGCTATAAGCAACCTAGGTAATCAACCCCGGTGTCAACCTCTACGGGCATGGAAGGAGAATCGTCACCACCCTCTATGGCGGACTGTGCCTGTAGGGTGAAGTCAATCGTCAGGTTGTTGTCGCCGATCACGACGCCGTCACCGACCACCACGCCGTCACCGACCACCACGCCGTCGCCGACCACCACGCCGTCGTCGCCGATCACCACGCCGTCGCCCATAATGACGCCATAACTGGAGAATTGGATGCCGTCGCCGATGACCACGCCGTCGCTGGTCATGATGCCGTCGCCGATCAGGACGCCCAGCGAGAGCATCTGATTGTCGCCGATGACCACGCCGTCGCCGATGACCACGCCGTCGCCGATCACGACGCCCTGGGCGTAAATCTTCTGGTACTTGTTAATCAGGTCGCTGCCCTTGGCGTAAGCCTTACCCATGTTCAGACCCTGCGACCAGTTGAACGTGTACCCGGCGATGGTGGACTTCGGGTTCGGGGGGGTCAGCGATGTCAGCAGCGGCATGCCGAGGAGCGTAGTCGCCGTCAGGTCGGTGCGGAAAAGCTTCGCCAGTCGGACGGCGCCCTCGATGTTGACCTCGCCCGTGCCCTGCTCGAACATGTTGAAGCCCTTGAGCGGCTGGGCCGTGTACATCAGGATCGCCTTGACCATGTTCGGCGTCAGCTTCGGGTTGGCCTGCAGGAGCAGGGCCGACGCGCCCGTGACGACGGGAGTTGACATCGAAGTGCCGTTGAGGAACATCTCACGGCGGGTATCGTTCCCGCTAACGCCTGCGTCGAGCTGCGGGTGCAACGTCACGAGGAGGTTGTCCGGCGCTTCGGCGTCAATGATCTTGTTGCCGGGCGCGACGAGGTCGGGCTTGATGAGGTTGTCGTAGTGCTTAACGCCCGAAGCGTCCGTGTAGTAGCTGCGGGTCGGGCCGCGCGAGCTGTAGGTGGTCACGCCGTCGTCCGAGCGCACGTCGGTGCCGAAGGTGTTCGAAGCGCCGACGGTGATCGCCGAAGGCTCGTTGCCGGGCGAGTGAATCGCCCCATAAATCTTATGGCCCGAGCTGTCCTTGCCGTTATTTCCGGCGGCGGCGACGACCACGACACCGGCGTCAACCAGGCGGCGCACCGCCTTGCAGACCGGGTCGTTAACGTATGAGTCCACGGCTGGCATGCCGAGGCTCATGTTGACCACGCGGATGTTGTAGGCCGCGCGATTCGTCATCACCCAGTCGAGCGCGCTCAGGACACTAGAGACCGTGCCCGCGCCCTGCGCGTTCAGCACGCGGAGGTTCAGGATATTGGCGTTCGGCGCGATGCCGACGTATTTGGCGTTCGAGATGCGCCCGTTGCCCGCCGCGATGGAGGCGACGTGCGTGCCGTGCCCGTAAGGGTCGTCAGTGCGGTTCTCGCCCGTGAAATCTTGGCTCACGACCACGCGCAATCTATTGTTATTGTCAAGGAATGCCACGTGAGAGGTGTCAACGCCCGAATCGAGCACGGCGATGCCGATGCCCGTGCCGTCCAGCGTGTAACTGGTCGTCGTCGTCCCCCCGAGCAGCGTCGTCGTCGTCTTCGTCTGCTGGCGGACAGCGTCCGCGCCGGTGGTGAGCGAGACGTGGCCGAGCGACTGCGTCTCCCTGTCCACGGACACATACGCCACCTCGTCGAAGGCCGCCAGCTCGTCCACGACGCTCTCCGGCAACTCGACCGTCTGAGCGTTGAAGTTGCGGAAAGCGGCTTTGACATGCACGCCGTTGCGATTGAGCAGCGCGTTGAGTTGCCCGCTCGCCTTGCCGTTGAGTTGCAGAATGACTCGGACCAGACTATTGCTGGCGCTACTCCGGCGCATATCAGGCGAGACTTTGTCACCGCCGGTCGCATGTCCGGAGGTTTTGCCTGAGCTGGCCTCTGCTCGCCGTTGAACGGTGCTGTTATCGGCGATCACGATGCCGCAACAGAGCGAGAAGACCAGCAAAAGGACCAAGATCGGCCTGGCGGCGATGGGGGCTTCATTCTTTTTCATAATCGAGCCTTTGGGGAACTTCCTTAATAGGGTGTCGCGCCAAAATCCGGGCGGCGCTATAGGTCGCCGACTCTTTGGCAACCGGCATGCCGCTAAAAATTCCGGGCAAAACACCACACTGTTGATAAGTCGGTACTGTCAGAGAGACTGATCGGTCAGACCGGTGTTCAGTTTGACAGTTTCCCTTTGGGCTGGGGGGTGTTAGCAGACAGAACTGACGGGCGGTGAGTTATTTGACTCGCCTTGTGTTTGTCCTACCGGGCGACTCAAGAATATCGTGTCTGGTACGTCAAGTATATTTATGCCCTTCCGAGCCTTGTCGGAGTGGATGGGCGGCTGGGACAATCTTTCGGAGTGGATGAGAGGCTCGATTGCGAGAGTCGGTGAAGAGCTGTGCGGTTACCCGCCGTCGTCAGCGCGGTCTATGCACCCGCAGGCGTTCTCTTCCGGCGGGCCCCATGAACGGCCTCTACTAATCACAAGGCCCTGCGCACCGCGCCTCGGACAAGCTCCGCTGCCAGCCCGTAAACGAGATGAGAAGCGAAGGCGTAGGCATGAATCGAGAGCGGGTACTCTGCCGCAAACTTCGAGAGGCCGAGCGCCGGGACGACGCCCTCGTCCGCGACGAGCCAGACCGCCGCGCCGAACGGGAGGCCCGCGCCGACGGTCGCCGCCGGCAAAATTTCCGCCACCACGCCGTAGATCGCGCCCGACGCCGCGCCCATCGCGTAATGCGCGACCGCGCCGCCCGTCTCCTTCTCATCCTTCGTCAGCCGGTGATCGAAGACCAGTTCGGAGACGGCGTTGGCAGCCCTCACCGCCGCATTGTCGTCCCCTTCGTCGCTGCCGCGCTCCTGCAACTCACGCCCGACGCCGTGCTGCGGTGACCCCTGCTGCAAGCTTTGCGCGCCGTGCGGCCTCTCTTCACCTTCGGCTAACTTGCCCCACAGAGCCTGAAACTGATTCATCGCCCACGACGCCGCCAGCCCCGCGACGACGCCCGCCGCCAAGCCCTTCAGCACGTCGCCTTCGTCTTGTTTGCGCTTTGACATTGTCTGATCCTCGTTCGGATAGAAGGCGGACGGTTAGAGCAGCCAGACCTCAAGAGTCCGCTCGAAACTCATGCGTGAAATATCCGGCGCATCAAGTCCGTGAACCTCGAATCCGCGCGCAGGCCGTCCAGCCTGGGGTCGAATTTGAGCCACACCGGCCTGACGGATCGCTCGTCGTAAGCCTTTTCGAGCCACGCCAACGACTGCTCCTTCTCGCCGAGGCCCGCGTAGATGACCGCGACCTCGTAGGGCGAGACGTACCTTCGCTTTGACAACTCACGCAGCCCTGCAATTGACTTGCGCGCCTCGGTCGTCTTGCCCGTGACCGCGTACAAGTGGCCGAGCGTCGCGCCGTCCCCGCCGCCGTTGACCGAGAGGTCTTGCACCTTTTTGAATTCGTCCGCAGCCTGCCGGCTCAGGCCCTTCTGCTCGTAGGCCAGGCCGAGCGTCCAGTGCGCCTCCGCGAAGCCCGGCTCCATCTCGACCGTCTTTTGGAGCAGCTCGACGGCCCGGTCGTACTGCCGCGTGAAGTAGAAGTAGGAGCCGAGGCCGGAGCCGACGTTAAGCGAAACCGGGTCGAGTTCGCGCGCGCGCTCAAGCTGTTCGAGGGCCTCCGGCTGCCTGTCCATCGCCAGCAGGTAGAAGGCGTACCACTGGTGCGCGATGGCGTAGTTCGGGTTGAGCCGGATGGCCCGCTCGTATTCCCTTCCCGCGCCCGGAAAATCCCAGTCGAAGCGGAACTTGATGAAGCCCAGGGTGGCGTGCGCTTCGGCGAGCGAGTCGTCGAGCGCGAGCGCCTTCGCGACGGCGGCCTTCGCCCGCGGCGCGGTGTCCTGCGCCGGGGGAAGGCCGCGCTCGTTGAGCCTCGCGTAGCAGTCGGCCAGCCCGGCGTAGGCCAGCGCGTAGTTGGGGTCTTGGGCAATCGCTTGCCTGAAGTTCTCGATGCCTTTCTTAAAGCCCTCGGTCGTCCGCTTGTTCCAGAAGTAGCGCCCCTTGAGATACGCCTGGTAGGCGTCGGCGTTCTCGGTGTAATGCTTCTGGAGTTGCCCGCGCTCTTCGCCGCTCAGGCGGAGCGTCAGCGCCCGCGTCAACTGATCCGAGATGGAATCCTGCACCGCGAAGACGTTGGTAAAGTTTTCGTCGAACTGCCCGGCCCACAGCGGCGCGCCGTCCCCCGTCCGCAACAACTGCACGGTGACGCGGATGCGCTCGCCTGCGCGCTGCATCCTGCCGTCGAGCACGGAGTCCACGCCCAGCGCGCGACCGGCGGCGAGCGGGTCAGACTCCGGGCCGGCATATTTGAGGACGGCGCTCGTCGGCAGCACGTTGAAATTTTTGACGTTGCTCAGTTTCGTAATCAATGCGTCGGCCATGCCCGGCCCCGCGAAGTCCTCGCCGGCCCCCGCGCCCAGAGACTTGAACGGGAGCACCGCCATTGACTTGACCCCCGGAGTCGCCGCCGGTTGCTGCCCGGCCTTACTCGACCTCCACACCAGGGCCAGGGCCGCCGCCGAAATAAACCCCAGAGACGCACGCACGGCCCCTCTGAGGTCTATTCGTGTATAACCGGTGGGTTCAGTGGTAACTCTTTTGCAGGTCGGCCAGCGCGCTCAGCACTTCGTCGCTGTGCGCGGCGGGCTTCACGCCGACGAACACCTTCGCGATGTTCCCCCGCGGGTCAACGATGAAGGTGTTGCGCGCCGAGAGCTTCATCCCGTTGTACTCCATCACCGAGCCGTACTCGTTCGACACCTTGGCGTCCGTGTCGGCGAGGAGCTTGAAGTTCAAGCCCTCCTTGGCGCAGAAGCTCTTGTGCGACTCGGCGGTGTCCACGCTGACGCCGAGGATGACGGCGTTCGCCTGCTGGTACTTCTGTAGGTCGCGCTGGAAGTTGTGCGCTTCGAGCGTGCAGCCGGAGGTGAAGTCCTTCGGGTAGAAGTAGAGCACCACCCACTTGCCGCGGTAGTCCTTCAAATTTACTTTACTGCCCTCGTTGCTCGTGAGCGCGACTTCGGGCGCGGGCGAGCCGACCGCCGGCTGATCCGCGGCGGCGGAAGCGAGCGCCGCCGCCAACATGGCCGCACACGCGGCGGCCAATGCAAACAGGAAAAGACGTTTGGTCATTGCCGTTTCGAGACTCCTTCGCATTAATGATTATCCGACCGACGCAGCACCCTTTGACCTGAACAACTCACAGTCTAAACCGCCAGCCGCCAAATTAACAGTGCCGCGAGGAAACACTGATTCAGCCCGTTCGTTTTGACGTGATAAATCGCGTCCACGACGGGGCGTACACGGCGTGACTCTCCGTGCGGCGCGCACCCTCATTGGGTCACGATTGTCCCCATCTGCACAACCTCGAAGTCGGAACCCTTGAGCGCCTTCAGTGTGCTCAGTTCGTCGTCGTTCCAGCGCGGGTCGGGCGCTCCGCTCAAGTACCAGTTGCTCCCGTTGTCGGCGAGGATCATGCCGTACTTCTTGAGCGCACGGAGGACGACCTGCATCGAGGGCGAGTAGCCGGAGATGTCGAACGAAGCCTTCAGGCGCACGCGCATCCCCATCGGTGGCAGGTTCGCGCTCGTGTCGCTGCTGGCGAAGTGGCGTGCGGGCGAGACGTATGCGCGGCGTGTGTGCTGCGCCGTGAAGCGCAGCGCGTGCGCGATCTCCTTCTGGCCGAACACCTCGTCGTAGCGGACGAGGCCGGGGAATATGGGAAGGCCCGCGGCGTCGGCTGAAGTCCAGCCGGCGGGGCGCAGGGCGTTGGAGTTGAGGTCGAAGACCGCGCCGCTCGCGGCCTTCCAGCCCGCGCCCGAAGGGAAGGCCGAGTAAAGCTCGTAGAGCTTCCAGTTGTCGCGGTCAACGATGATAACGTGGCGGTCGCCCGTTGCGTCGGGGCCGCCTTCGACGGGCGCATCCGTCGGGACTGGATAAGGGCCTGGGTCGCTCTCGTCGCCGTAGGCGGTGAACGTGATGGGAACTCGGCTTTGCGAGCCGGAGACGACGACGTAAGGGATGCCGTTGGGCGCACCATTCCAGACCGTGCCGAAGTCCGGGTGAAAGGCCGTGTTCAATCCGATGCTCGCGATGAGGTTGTCGGAGTTCGGGTCAACGGGTGCGCCGGAGATGTCCTGGTTCCAGGGATTGTCGGCGGGGAAGACGCGCTTGCCGTTCAGGCTCGCGCCCGCGCCGAGGTCTGGCTGCGAGTTGCCGACGGTAAAGCGCGCGCGGTTGCTGGTGAGGCCGTGAAGTGTGAGGGAGACCAGCACGTCGCCCGTCGCGTTCGTAATCTGGTCGTTAAGCCTGACGACGACGGAACTCATCCACTCGAAGCCCGCCACCTTGTCAACGTGCTCGACGGTTAAAGGATAGATGTTGTGTGCGGCGTCCTCCGCCGCGGCGGTCAGCGCCGACGCGCCCTCGCCGGGCAGCAAGTCGGCGTTCTCCGCGAAGAGCATGACGCGCGTGCGCGCGTCGGCGCTGAAGGGGATCGCCTGCGCCAAGGGGAAAGGGTCGCGCACCCGCGTCACAGGCTCGACGGCGATGGCCCTGTCCGTGCCCTCTTCTGTGAGCAACAACGGGGCGACGTTCGGCGTCGGTGTCGGTGTCGGAGCCGGAGTCGGCGTTGGAGTTGGCGTTGCTGTCGGCGTCGGCGTCGGAGTAGGCGTTGGAGTTGGCGTCGGCGTTGTCGCGGGTGTGGGTGTCGGAGTTGCCGCCGCTTTCGGGAGCACGAGCAGCGTCACGCTTTGCGGCGGGACGTTGAGTTGGAGGCTGCCTCCAGCGAAGTTTAGATCGCCGAGGCGGTTGATCGCGTTGGCGTTGGTCAACTGCCAGACCTGCGCGCTGCCGGCGGCTGCGAAGTTTGAGAGGTTGACGTTCACGGGCGTGCCGCCCGACAGGCTCTTGCCGACGAGCATCAGTGTCAGCGCGCCGTCGTTTGAGCGCAGCGCGGCGAAGGCCGAAAGGTTGTCGGGGTCGGGGGCGACCGCCGAAACGCTCGTGTCGCCGAAGGCCGACTTGCTGCCGTCGTAGTTGCGAAACATCTTGAACGCCTTGTAGGTCGGAGTCGTTGCGGCGGGCGTCGTCCAGCGCGTTGCCATGTCTAAGCTTTCGCGCCCGAAGATGCCGAGGATGTCGGCCTGTGCCGTCGCGCCGTTGATGTGCCCTTCCGCGCCCCAGTTGTACTCGGTGATGGCGGTCTGTGTGCCGGGGTAGTAAGTGTTCACCCAGGTACGAAGCCGCGGGACGAGTTGAACGCGGTCGTTAATCCAGCTCTCGTCCGTGTAGTTCGCGTCCCAGAGCGAGCGCGTCGAGCGGTTGCGCCGGAGTTGCATCGCCTGCGAGGTGTCGTCGCCGAACTCGCCGCCCTGCGGGTAGTAGTGGACGCTGAAGACATCCAGCAGTCGCTTGCCCGTCGCCACGTCTTGCTTATGCAACTGGTCGAGGAGCCACGGCAGATAGTCCATGCCGCCGTGACCGGCGCGGTCTGGAAGATTACTCCAACCGTGGAGACTACCGAACTGCTGGTCGAAGCCGCTGAAGAAGTAGCCGCTCCAGCCCCACTCTTCCGGGCCGACGACCGTCGCCGAAGGGTCAACGGCCTTGATCTTCGCGGCGTAGTCGAAAATCTTGTCCCTTACCTCCTCCATCGTCGCGCCCGTGGGGTGAACGTCCCTGTGCGTCGAGTGCCAGATGCTTGGCTCGTTGTCGAGGACGTAGTAGCGCAGGCCCCCGTCCGAAGCCGCGCCCCACTTGGCCGTGAGGTGCTGCACCCAAGCCTGCTGGAACGTAGAGTCAACCGGCACGTTGGCCTCGTTCGGGTCGTTGCCGGTGACTAACTGACCGCCCGCCTTCACGCCGTTGCCGGCGTCCGGGAACCACTGCCAGTCGTTGTCGGTCTGCGCGCCGTACTTCGCGATTGAGAAGCTGGCGAGCTTCGCCCGCCCAGGCCCAAGCTTCGCCGCCCAGCCGATCAAAGGGATCGTCAACATGGCCTGCGCGCCCGCCGCCTTCGTGTCGGAGACGAAGGTGTCGCCCGACTCGCCGGCGACGGCGCTCGCCTCGGCGATGCTCTCGTAGTACCAGTCGTCGGCGTGGTTGGTCGCGTTGAGCTGCCAGTTGTAGCGCGTCGTGGCGTTGCCGCCGCTGCGGTTGAGCGGGCAGTTGAGGTCTGCGAGCGCCGACGTGCTTGCGAAGGCGAGGCCGTAGATGAGCGGGCTTATGGGGTGACGATTAAGGCCGGCGTCAACGTTAACCGTGACCGAAGTGTTCTGCGCGAACGCGACGGGCGCGGGCCGGCCCGCGACGCACAACAGAAGGCAAAGCAGCGCCGCCACTTTTTGACGTAACACAGTCCGACTCCTTGCTCGATTCAAATTGTGGGGCGTTCCGATTCAGCGGTTCTGGGGTGTGTGAGAGGGCAACAATCCGGTCAACGTCAAGAATTCTATCTCAAGCGGACGGAGGCCGACAAGCTAAATCCCTTTGCCTCTCTTTTCGGGGTCGCAATCGGCCTCAGCACAAACTTATATCGGTGTCAGCAGCACGCGCCTTGCGCCAATAAGCCGACATCAGGCGACGAAGCTTGATTGAGCCTTCAAGGGTCGGTTCGTTAATGGACGCCCGAACGCGAAGTGTATGTTATGGCTACGGCGGGGAGTGACTCCCAACGAGACGCAGAGGCTTCCCCGGCAGAGACCAAAAGCATTGCATTCCCCGGCAGGGTTAAGCAAAGGCAGGCAAAAGTGAGCTAATTGACACGGGCGCTCGACATCCCGAAATCATTCTCCGCCCGCCGAAAAAAATACCGAATTGGCATTGAACTTGCTCCTTACGTCGGCTCAGGCAAGACAGAAACTTGAAGTAACAACGAAACGAAGGGAGCAACTCCTGTGCGATATTTCGGACGAAAAAGCGAAGAAGGGAAAATCGGCTACATCATCTTGTGGCTGATGGGAGTGCCGGCCTTCCTCCTCTTTCTTATTTTCCTTTTGCGCGGCTGCACCTGAGTCTTCGACGGGTTCGGCGTCGGCACGGCTTCGGTGTGACTAAAAGATTATGTCGAAGTCGCCTGCACGTTCCACCTGAAGTTCTCATGGATGAAGTCGTCCGCGCCGCCCGGCCTCCTGCGGAAGTCGAGCGGCTCCACGGGCGGCGTGTCCACCCGCACGTTGGCGAAGTGTCGGCTGTCGAGCACCGTCGCGCCGAAGCGCGCCGAAGTTCCGTCGGCGCTGCCTCTGCGGGCGCGGCTTGATGGCCTTCGGGAGTAGTCTGCCGATGCCGGTTCCGGTTAGAATGCGTGTGCATCTTACTTGCGCGCCCGCGCGCGAAAGTCCGAACACATGCGTCTGCACCTCAGTCTGCAATGGAAAGTCCTTCTGCTCGTCGCGGGCACGATGGCCGTCATCCTGCTTGCCTCGGCCTACCTGCACGCCCTGCTCACGCGGCTGCTGATTGAAGAGTTCCACTACGACAATGCGGTCGGTCAGGTTGTCACCGTAGCTAAGCGGACGGCGACGAACGACTACTTCACCACCGGCCCCGACGACCTGCTGCAAGAGATTCAGTTCCTGGTGAACTCGCGCGCCGACTTCAACCAGATAGATGTTTACCAGACCACGCCGGACGGCGTGCGGCTGGTGGCGACTACGGCCCCGGACGGCCCGCGCCTGCCTTACCTGAACGAACAGACGCAGGACAACGAGCTGGGCGAGTTGGAGCGCCCGCTGCCGGATGTGGTCTCTATCGAGGTCGAGCGCGAAGGGCAGCGCCACTGGATAATCACGGCGGCCATCAACGACCGCGACGGCAGCGGCTACGTCACCGCGCTCGTCCGCAAGTCTTCGCGCAACGACCTCGTCAGCCGCCTACAGTCGCAGCACAACATGCTGCTCGGCGGAGCGGCGGTCGCCTCCATCGCGCTGCTCTACTTCCTGTTCGCCCTCTTCTTCCGCCGCCCGGCCCGCGACATCGCGGGCGCGATGTCGCGGGCGCGCATGGGCGACCTGTCGGCCCACGCCCCCGTGCGCAGCGACGACGAACTCGGCACGATTGCCCGCGGCTTTAACCGGATGATTGACGACATCCGCGGGCGCGACGAGGAGCGCGAGCGACTGCTGACGCAGGTCAACGGCTTCAACGACGAGCTGCGCCACGAAGTCGCGCGGGCGACGCGGGAGTTGCGCGCCGCCGACGAGGCCCACTTCGAGACGCAGCAGCGGCTCGCGCGCTCGGAGCGCCTCGCCGCGGTCGGCCAGATCGCCGCCTCGCTGGCGCACGAAATCGGCACGCCCCTGAACGCCATCTCCGGCCACCTGCGCCTGCTCGGACGCAACCACCCGCACGACCGCGACACGCAGCGCCGCGTCGAAATCATCAACACGCAGCTTGAGTTCATCGTCAGGAGCGTCCGGGGCCTGCTCGCGCGCACGCAGCGGCAGCGGCCCGCGCTCCAGCCGCTCGACCTCAACGCGCTCATCGAGGAGTTGCTCTGGCTCGTCAAGCCGACGCTCGAAGCGCACGACATCACGGTCGCCGCCGCGCTCGACAAAGACATGCCCCTGCTGCGTGGCGACCGCGACGGCCTCCTGCAACTCTTCCTCAACCTCGTCAACAACAGCATTGATGCGATGCCCGCGGGCGGCGAGTTGGAGATCACCACGCGGCTCGAACGCCGCACGCGCTCAGCCGAGCTGACTTTCCGCGACAGCGGCGTCGGCCTCGCGCCGGCCGCGCTCGAACACCTGTTCGAGCCGATGTGGACGACGAAGGACACCGGCAGCGGCTTCGGCCTCGCCATCGCCCGCGAGATCGCCGTCGCCCACGGCGGGCAGATCGAGGCGGTCGGCGGCGTGCGCGAGGGCGCGACGTTCCGCCTGACGCTGCCCGTCTATGCGGACGCGCCCGCGCCGGAGGAGGTCTTGACGGATGTCGCGTGAAGCGCCGCGCATCATGATCGTGGACGACGACCCCGTCACGTGCGAACTGCTCTGCGAGGTGTTCGCCGGCGAGGGCTTCGCCGCGCGCTTCGCGCAGAGCGGCGAGGCCGCCCTCGACGCGCTCGCTGGCGGGCCGCCGGACGTGCTCGTCAGCGACATACGCATGCGGACGCGCCTCGACGGCCTGGCCCTGCTCGACCACGTGCGGCGCGAGTACCCGCAGACCTCGGTCGTCCTGATGACCGCGTTCGGCTCGGTCGAGACCGCGGTGCGCGCGGTCAAGGAGGGCGCGTTCGACTACATCAGCAAGCCTTTCGACATAGACGCCCTGGTGGCGACCGTCAGGCGCGCGCTCTCGACGCGCTCGATTGTGCCGCCCGCGCGCGCCGCCGACGAAGAAGACCAGGCGGCGGGCCTCGTCGGGCGCAACCCGGCGATGCTCGAAGTTTATAAGCTGATCGCGCGTGTCTCGGACTCGCCCGCCGCCGTCCTCATCACGGGCGAGTCGGGCACGGGCAAGGAGCTTGTGGCGCGCGCCATACACATGCACGGCGCGCGATGCGCCGCGCCGTTCGTCGCCGTCAACTGCGGCGCGCTGACAGAGACGCTGCTCGAATCAGAACTCTTCGGCCACGTCAGAGGCTCTTTCACCGGCGCGATTGCCAACAAGCGCGGACTGTTCGAGCAGGCCGGCGAGGGCACGGTCTTCCTCGACGAGGTGAGCGAGATGAGCGCGGGGCTACAGGTGAAGCTCCTGCGCGTGTTGCAGGAGCGCGAGGTTGTCCCCGTCGGCGGAAGCGTCCCCATCGGCGTGCGCGCACGCGTCATCGCGGCCAGTAACCGCGACACGGACGCTCTGACGGCGAGCAGCAGCAGCTTCCGCCAAGACCTTCTCTACCGCCTCAACGTTATCAACATCCACCTGCCCCCTCTGCGCGAGCGCCGCGACGACATCCCTCTGCTCGCGGCCCACTTCCTACGTAAGCACACGCCTGCCGGCCAGACGCCGCCCGCGCTCTCCGACGGCGCGCGCCGCTGCCTCGTCAACTACCCCTGGCCGGGCAACGTGCGCGAGCTGGAGAACGCCGTCGAGCGCGCCGTCACGCTCAACCAGGGCGGCCCTGTCACGCCCGCCGACCTGCCCGCGAAAGTCTGCGCGCCCGCGGCTGAGGCGCAGCAGACGCATGCGTCTGTGGACGACCTCGCCCACCTGTTCGCGGGCCTGCCGTCCATCGAAGAGATGGAGCGACGCTTCCTGCTCCACGTCCTCGAAGCGACCGGCGGCAACCGCAAACGCGCGGCGGAGATTCTGGGCATCAACCGCCGGACGCTCTACCGCATGGCGGAGCGCTTCCGCATTGAACTCTGAAGCAAGGCCGAAGCCCGCGCAACTGCCGCTTCCCCGCCTCGTCTAAAAAGCCACACTGGGCATAAAAAGCCACACGGCCTCCGTGCCCTCGCGCCACTTACCTGTCGCCGAAGTCAGGCTCTTTGCCGCGCAGAACTCGGTCTTCACAGCTCCGGCCCGACGCCTTCCCGGCGCGGCATGCCCGTTGCACTCATTTTCCGCAAACCACGTCGCGGTTCGCATGAAACTTTTCCGGCTTCCTGTGCCAGTGCTGATGAAGGGGTGAAAGTGCGTTGAAGAAATCCTTGATGCTCAGGAATGCGCTGCGGCAGTTGCGACACCGTTTCAACCGCCCCTTCATGGTGATGTTTGAGACGACGCTGCACTGCAATATGAAATGCGGCTACTGCGCCATCTGGCAGAACCAGCAGCCCGAAGACCGCGCCGTGCGCGAGCGCGTCTTCGCCCGCATGGACGAGGCGGCGGAGTTCGGCGTCTTCGCCTGGAGCTTTTCCGGCGGCGAGCCGCTGATGAACCCGCACATGCCCGACTACATCGAGTACGCCGCGCGCCGAGGCTTCTACACCTCCATGCCGACCAACGGGCTGGCGCTCAAAAAATACGCCGAAGCCTGCGTCCAGTTAGACCAGCTCGAAGTCTCGATAGACACGCTCGACCGCGAGAAGTTCGCGCGCCGGCGCGGCATTGACGGGCTGCCGACGATTCTCAGTGCGCTCGACTACATCAAAGGCAACCTCCGCCACAACACGATTCAGATCAACGCCGCCGTTGACCTCGAAAACCTCGAAGACCTGCCCGCGCTCGCCGCGTATTGCGACGAGCGCGGCTTCCTCCTCCACACAGAGGCCGTGCACAACGTCGTGCGAACGACCTGGAAGACCGAAGACGTGGAGATGAGGAAGGAGGAGCTTGACCGCGTCGCGGCCTTCGTGTCGGAGTTGAAGCGGCGGCACAAGTGCGTGCGCTTCTACACTGATTATTACAAGTTCTACCGCAACGACGGCTTCACGCTGAAGTTCCCTTGCCGCTCGGCCTCGCACCTGGTCAACATGCGGCCTGACGGCTCTATCCAGTTCCCCTGCGCGTTCGTCTCGGTGCATCGCGGCGCGCCCGACATGTCCTTGCGCGAGATTTACGATTCGCCCGAAGTCAGGGAGATCATACGGCAGTCGCCGCAGATGTGGGACTTCTGCAAGGGCTGCAAGATCGGCTGCCCCTACGAGGTGTCGGCCTACCGCAACAGCCCGCTCACAGCAATCCGCGGCGCGCTCGATTTTCTGCAACTGAGCTAACCGTAGAGCACACACTTTGACCACGACGACAGAGAGCCTTCTGGCCGCCGAAGCGGAGCGCGCGGGCGTCACGCGCCGGGCCGAGAGCCGCGCCGACGCGCCCGTGCCCGCGGTGCGCGTGCGCGGACTGTTCAAGCGCTACGGCGACGGCACGGAGGCCAACCGCGGCATTGACCTCGACGTGCGCCGCGGCGAAGTGGTTTCGGTACTCGGCCCGAACGGCGCGGGCAAGACGACCTTCCTGCGCCAACTGACGACGGAACTGCGACCGACCGGCGGTCGGGTCAGCGTCTTCGGCGTGGACGCCGTCGCCGAGCCTCTGCGCACCAAGCGCTTGATGGGCATCACGCCGCAGGAGGCCGGCTTATTCGAGTCGCTGACGGTGCGCGAGCACCTGGAATTCTTCGCGCGCTTCAAGCGCCTGTCGAAGCGCGAGGCGCGCGCCGCCGCGCACGAGGTGATCGCGGAGCTGGGCCTCGTCGCTGAAACCGACAAGCGCGTCGGCGCACTCTCCGGCGGGCAGCGCCGGCGCATCCTGATCGGGCTGGCGCTTCTGGGACGCCCGCCGCTGCTCGTTCTGGACGAGCCGACGACGGGGCTTGACCCTTCGTCGCGCCGCGCCGTGTGGGGCGTGTTACGCCGCGCCGTCGCCGGGGGCGCGACCGTGATCCTCTCGACGCACTACATGGAGGAGGCCGAGCGCCTGAGCGACCGCGTCGGCATCATCACACAGGGCCGCCTCATCGCCTTCGGCACGCTCGACGAACTCCTCGCGCGGCTCGAACGCAGCTACCGCCTGAGCTACCGCGACCCGCTCGACCCGCGGGGCGACGCGCGCGCGCGCTACTGCGCCAGTTTCGCTGAAGCGCAGCAGCACGTCGCGCGCGAGATGCTCTCCGAATACTCAATCGCGCGCGCCTCGCTCGAAGACGTTTACTTCACGCTGACGGGCGAGCCTTTCGACAAAGACGAGACGGAGGCGACACTGTGACGCGCGCGGCGGACATCTCCTGCGTCTTCCGCATACACCTCGCGCGCGTGCGCCGCGAGGCGGGGCCGTTCCTTCTGGCCGCGCTCGTCTTCCCTTCGGCGATGTACCTGTTCGCGGTCGCCGTCGGCGGAGCAGAGGTCGCGCACGACGAGAGCCGCCTGCGCCTCCTCGCCGGCTCCGTCGTCTTCTCGCTCTCGCTGACCTCGATCAGTTGGCTCGGCTACCTCCTTTTGGAGAACCGCTTCACCGGGCGTCTGAAACTCTTCGCGACGCTGCCGCTCGCGCCGTCTTCCTACGTCTTCGGCGTGCTCGTCTTCGCGCTCGCGCAGGCGGCGCTCGGCACGACGACGCTGCTCCTGGTCGGGCGCGCGCTCGGCGTGCCCCTGCGGCCAAACGTCGCGCTGCTGGTCTTGGTCGTCGTCCTGACAATCCTGTGCCTGTGCGGCCTCGGCGTCATCATCGCCTCGCGCGCGCGCAGCTTCAGCGAAGGCTCGCTTCTGACCGACACGCTCGGCGCGGGGCTGGTCTTGCTCGCGCCCGTCTATTACGCGCCGGAGATGATGCCGCGCGCCCTGCGCGTGTTCGCCCAACTGCTGCCGACGACCTACGCCGCCCGCGCCGTGCAGACGACGCTCGCGGGCGGGCACGACATCGGCGGCGAACTGCTCGCCCTCGGCCTGATGGCCGTCGCCACGCTCGCGCTCGGCTTCAGGCTGATGAAGTGGAGAGAAGACTGAGACGATTGCGGATTTCGGAATGCGGATTGCGGATTGAAAGACAGGTCGTTTTCTAATCCGCATTCCGCATTCCGCATTCCGAAATGTTGTTATGAGGGTGCTCGTCCTAACACTGTCGTTCGGCTCCGGCCACGTCCGCGCCGCCGAGGCGGTCGCGCGGGAGTTGGCGCGGCAAGCGCCGGGCGCAGACGTGCGCGTCGTTGACGCGCTCGCGGACTCGCGCGCGCTCTTTCGCGCTTGCTACGTGTGGCCTTACTGGGTAATGGTGCGCCGCGCGCCCGCGCTGTGGGAGCGCTTCTTCAACGCGCGCGTGGCCCGTATGGACGAGCACACCGCGCCTGCGTGGGCGCTGCGCTGGGGCTGCCCGCGGGTCTTCAAGACGATTGCCGAGTTCGAGCCGGACGTGATCGTCGCTGCCGAGGTCGCGGCGTGTGAGTTGGCCGTGCTAGCCAGGCGCGCGGGCCTGACGGCGGCGCGCGTCGTCAGCGTCATCACAGACCACGAAGCGGAACCTGTCTGGGTCAAGCCGGAGGTCGAGGCTTACGCGGTGGCAGATGAAGACGTGCGCGCACAGTTGCGTTCATGGGGCACGCCCGCCGACAGAATAGAAGTGTGCGGGATTCCGACCGATCCGACTTTCAATCATCAGCACGATAAGAAGGTGACGCGGGCACGACACGGCATTACTGATGGCGTGCCGGTCGTGCTGCTGATGGGCGGCGGGATGGGGCCGACGCGCATGGACGAGGTGGCCGCGGGCTTCTGCGAGAGCGGCGTGCCCGTGCAAATCGTCGCCGTCGCGGGCCGAGACGCGCGCGCGCGCCGGGGCCTCGCGCGCCTGCGCGCCGCGCCGCCGGTCTCCCTGCGCGTGCTCGGCTGGGTCGAGGAGGTCGCGGCGTTGATGCAGACGGCTGACGTGCTGGTGACGAAGCCGGGCGGACTCACGCTCGCCGAGGCGGCCCTGTGCGCGTTGCCCGTCGTCATGTTCGACGCGATCCCCGGCCCCGAACGGCGCAACGCCGCGCGGCTCGTCGCAGCCGGCGCGGGCGTGATGACGAACGGCGCGCAGGAAACCGCCGCCGCGACTCTCGCGCTGTTGCGAGACGAGCACATGCGACGCCGCGTGTCTGCCTGCGCCGCGCGACTCGCGCGACCGGAAGCGGCGGCGGCGGTCGCGCGCCTCGCGCTCGGCGACCCCGCGCACGCACGGAGAGTGGCAAACACACGGGCACAGAGTGTCGCAGGGAGGACGAACGGATGAGCACGCGGCTTGAGCAGGACGCAGAGCACGACAACCCCGTGCTGATCCTGATGATCTCGAACGGGGCCGGCCACATCCGCACGTCGCAGGGGATCGCCGCGGCGCTGCGCGCGGCGCAGCCGTCCCTGCCTGTTCTGATCGCCGACGTGGCGGATTACATGACGCCGCTCGCACGCTTCACACACGTCACGGCTTACCTGTGGCTCGTCAAACACGCGCCCGCCGCCTGGGATCGCATTGACCGCTACCAGAAGCGACAGACGCACACGAGTTCCGAATGGTTCTACCGGCGCGGCTGCCGCGGCCTGTTCAAGCTGGCCGGGCGCGTTCGCCCGCGCGCGCTCGTCGCAACAGAAGTCGGCTGTTGCGAGATCGCGGCGCTCATCAAGCGCGACCTCGGAACGGACGTGCCGCTGGTCGCCGTGAATAACGAATACGACGCCGACCGCGCGTGGGTGCAGCCCGAAGTTGACCTCTACTGCCTCGTGTCGGAGCAGTGCGGCGCAGAACTCGTCCGTGCCGGCGCTCCGCGCGAGCGCGTCCGCGCCTGGGGCGCGCCGCTGGCTGAAGGCTTTGACTTGCCGCGCGAGCGCGAAGAGGAGCGCGCGGCGGTGTGCCGTTGGCTCGCGCTCGATCCGCAGAAGCCGCTCGTGCTGATAGCCGGGGGCGGCGAAGGCATGGGGCGGATCGAGGAGGCGACGGCATGCCTGCTGCGGCTGAGGCAGCCCGCGCCTCAACTCGTCGTCCTCGCGGGGCGCAACGAGCGACTCAGGTCGCGCTGCGAGCGGCTGGCAACAAACGGGGACGGCGCGAGATTGCGCGTGCTCGGTTGGACGGGGCCGGAACAGATGCCGAGGCTGATGCACGCAGCCGACCTTCTGGTCTCGAAACTCGGCAGCACGTTCAACGAGGCCGTCGCCGCCGGACTGCCCATCGTGGCGATGGAGCCGCCGCCCGGCTCGGAGCGAGTGCAGTATCGCCTGCTCGACGAATGGCAGATCGGATGTGCGGTGCGGACGCTCGACGAAGTGGTCGAGGCGGTCGCGCGACTACTCGCGCATCCGCAGGAACTTGGTGCGTTGCGTGAGCGTGCGCGCGCGCGCCGGTTGCCCGACGCCGCCCCGCGCGTCGCGTCCTGGCTTGGACAGGCGGTCAGCCGTCGGCGGTCAGGAGGAGAGCCGGCGGTCGGTTCGAGTTGAAGCGCCGCGGCGCGTTCAGAGTTCACGCTTTAGCGTGCTTAGCTCTTGCAGCCTGAAGGCTGAACTCTAAACGCCGGTCGCTCCCGATTGAGAATCGCAATAAGGTTTTATGCTCGCTGCTTTACCGATAATTGCGGGCGCGGCACTCTCGGCGACGGGAGCGGCGTCCGCCTATTACGCGACCTACGCGGTGCGCTCGCAGTGGCTCGGCCCGACCATCTGGCGCGGGCGCGCGGACACGGCATCAGTAGCTTTGACGTTCGACGACGGGCCGTCCGAGGACACCGAGCGCGTGCTCGACATGCTCGCCGCCCACGGATTGCATGCAACTTTCTTCATGGTCGGGCGTCAGGTCGAGCGTTTCCCGCAGACGGCGCGGCGCGTCGCCGACGGCGGGCACGAGATCGGGAATCATTCCTACTCGCACCCGATCTATCTCTACCGCGGCGCGCGCGAAACGCGGCGGCAGCTCGAGCGCGCGCAGGCCGTCATCGCCGATGCGGCGGGCGTGCGCCCGCGGCTCGCCCGCCCGCCCTGCGGCGTGCGCACGCCCGCCTACTTCCGCGCGGCGCGCGAGCTGGGCCTTCAGACCGTGCAGTGGACGCTCGCCGCCTTCGACTGGAAGAAGCGAACCGCGCAGCGTATCGCGCACGACGTGTTGCGGCGGGCCGAGGCGGGTTCGATCATCCTGCTGCACGACGGGGACAGCGAGAACCGGAGCGACCGGGGCGCGACGGTCGCGGCGCTCCCGCTCATCGTCGAGGGGTTGAAAGAGAAAGGCTTGCGCGTCGCGCCGCTCTCGCAGTTGCTTGACGATCAAAGCGCGGCGAAGGCCAGCGACGAAGGAACAAATCTGGTGACGAGGGAACAGAATGATGCCTGACGGTTCGCAGAACTTGCCGATCCTGTTTCTGGATTTCGACGGCACGATCTCGGAGCGCGACGCCATTGACGCGATGCTCGAAGCGTTCGCCGCGCCTGAGTGGCTCGCCGTCGAGGAGGAGTGGCAGGCTGGGCGCATCGGCTCGCGCGAGTGCCTGCGCGCGCAGATGGCGCTCGTCCGCGCCGCGCCGAAGGAGGCGGGCGCGCTGCTCGACTCGATCAAAGTGGATCGGGGCCTGGCCGCGCTGCTGGAAACGTGCGCCGCCCACCGCGTCCCCGTGCACATCGTCAGCGACGGCTTCGACTACTGCATCCGACGCATCCTCGCGCACGCGGGGCCGCGCCTCGCGCGCGCGCTGGGCGACGTGCGCGTCTTCTCAAGCCGTCTCACGTGGGAGGGCGGACGCTGGCACGTCGAGTTTCCGTACTTCGCCGAAGGTTGCGCGCACGGCTGTGCGACCTGCAAGCCCGCCGTCATGCGCCGTTTGAATCGCAACGGCGCGCGCACGGTCTTCGTCGGCGACGGACTCTCCGACAGGTACGCGGCGGAGAGCGCCGACCTCGTCTTCGCGAAGGCGAAGCTAGCGGACTACTGCCGCGCCCGATCAATCGCGCACGTTTTTTACGAAGACCTCGGCAAGGTCGCCGCTTACCTGGAAGCGCTGCTGCGCGCCGACGCGCTCGACGCCAGCGCGTCGGCGCAAGCCGTCGAAGCATAATTCTTAACCCGCAGTACGGAACATGGGACGAAACAAATGAGCACAGACATCGCCACGCCCGTGCCGCTGACGCGCATCACCGACGAGCAGGAGTTGTTGGAGCTGGAACGAAAGTATTGTTCGTGGGGCGACACGGTTCACTACCTCGACCCGCCAAAGTTCTTCGACCGCTGCGAGGGCAACTACCTCTACGACCGCGAAGGCACGCCGTACCTCGACTTGCAGATGTGGTACTCGGCGGCCAGTTTCGGCTACGGGAATCAACGTTTGAATAACGCGCTGAAAGAACAGATAGACAAGCTGCCGCAACTGGCGTGTCAATACCTGCACCCGGAGAAGGTCGAGCTGGCGGCGGCCATCGCGCGTCTGAACGAGTCGAAGTTCGGCCTGAAGGGCCGCGTGCACTTCAATGTCGGCGGCGCGCAGGCGATTGAAGACAGCCTCAAGATCGTGCGCAACGCGACGGGCAAGAATCTGGTCTTCGCCTTCATGGGCGGCTACCACGGGCGCACGCTCGGCGCGTCGGCCATCACTTCGAGCTACCGCTACCGCCGACGCTTCGGCCACTTCTCCGACCGCGCGCACTTCGTCCCCTTCCCCTACTGCTTCCGCTGCCCCTACGGCAAGCAGAAGGAGTCGTGCGAGATGTACTGCGTCAAGCAGTTCGAGCGCAACTTCGAGACCGAGTACAACTCCTTCTGGGACGCGAAGGCGAATGAATCGGAGTTCGCGGCCTTCTACGTCGAGGCGATTCAAGGGACGGGCGGCTACGTCATCCCGCCCGAAGGCTACTTCCCGGCGCTCAAGAAAGTCCTGGACGAGCACAAGATTCTGATGGTTGACGACGAGATTCAGATGGGCTTCTACCGCGCCGGGAAATTCTGGGCCATCGAGAACTTCGGCGTCGAGCCGGACATCATCGTCTTCGGCAAGGCGCTGACGAACGGCCTGAACCCGCTCTCCGGCGTGTGGGCGCGCGAGGAACTGATCTCGCCGGAGAAGTTCCCGCCCGGCTCGACGCACTCGACCTTCTCGTCGAACACACTCGGCACGGCAGTCGCCCTCGAAGCCATGCGCATGATGGAGGAGGAGAACTACGAAGAGCTGACGCGGCGTAAAGGGGCTTACTTCCTCGCGCAGTTGCGCGAGCTGCAACGCCGCTACCCGAAGGTCATCGGCGACACGGACGGCTGCGGGATGGCGCTGCGCGTCGAGATTTGCTGCGAGGACGGGTACGAACCCGACCGCGAGCTGACCGACCGGATTTTCGCCGAGGGAATGAAGGGCGACCTCGATGCGCGCGGACGCCGCATGGGCCTCGTGCTCGATGTCGGCGGCTACTACAAGAACGTCTTCACGCTCGCGCCGTGTTTCGACATGACCGAGGGGGAGATTGACCTCGCCGTCGAGCTTCTGGAGCAACTGATTCACCGCTGCGCGGCGGAGAGAGTCTGAAAGGAAATGATGAATGATGAATGCGGAGTGATGAATATTAAGAGACAAGCTGCTTCTCATTCATCATTCATCATTCCGCATTCATCATTTTTTAGGGATGCTGACGAACATCATCGAGCAGGTCGAGCGGGCAGTGCTGCACATGGAGCCGCAACGCTCCGTGCGTTTTCTGAACGTGTCGCCGCCGTGGGCGGTTGAGAGATTGCAGCGCGGGCGCTTCCGCCGCACGCTGCGGCTGGCGGCTGAAGCGTCGAAGTTCTACCGCGAGGAGTTCAGGCGGCGCGGGATAGACGTGCGGCGCGTCGAGCACCCGTCCGAGCTGGGCGACTTCTACACCACGGGCGAAGACCTGCGCGCGCACGGCGCGGAGGCTTTCCTCACGGGCCGCGCCGACACGGCCTTCGAGACGACGGGGACGACCTCGCCCGTGCCGAAGCGCGTCTTCTTCTCGCAGCGCGAGATCAACGAGATGGGGCGCGCCTCGGCCATCGGCCTCTATCTCCTCGGCCTGCGCCGCGAAGACCGCGTCGTGAGCGCCTTCGATTGTTCGTTCTGGGTCTCGCCCGTGGTCTTGCGCGCGGGGCTGCAATACCTGAAGTGCTTCCACGTCGAAGCCGGCAAGATTCCGCCGATGGAGTTTTACGAGCGGGCGCGGGCTTACAAGCCGAACGTGATCTTTGGCGAGCCTTCGTGGGTCGTGCGCCTGTCGGAACTGGCGCGCGAGCGCGGGGCGTGGCCTTTGAAGTTCCTCTATGCGGGCGGCGAAAACATCACGGAGGAGTCGCGCCGCGCCGTCGAGGGCGTGTGGGGCGCGCCGCTCTACCTCAACTACGGTCAGACGGAATCGTTCGGCGTGCTCGGCTCGGAGTGCGTGCAAAGGGACGGCTACCACCGCAACGACCTCTTCTTCTTCTTCGAGACGCCCGAAGTTGACCGCGACGGCTACGGCGAACTGGTTTACACCACGCTCGTGCGGGACGTGATGCCGCTCATACGCTACCGCTCGACCGACGTGACCCGGCTCATCGAAGAGCCTTGCCCGTGCGGCCTGTTCGCCAAACGCGTCGCCAAGGTTCGCGCGCGCTGCGACGAGATGGTCGTGTGCGGCATGGGCAACGTCGGGCCGTGGGTCTTCGAGGAGCTGCTGCGCGGAGTCCGCGGCGTCGGCGCGGACTGGCAGGCCATCGTGCGGCACGACGGCCTGCGCGACGTGATCGAGCTGCACGTCGAGTTAGACCACACGTCGCTTCGTGGCGAAGTGGAGCGGGCCGTGCGCGCGCACCTGCGCGAGCGGTTCGCGGACTTCTGGCAGAACCACGAGATGAGGCTTTACGAGCTGCGCGTCGAGCCGGGCGAGCGCGGGCAACTGCGCGCGGGCAGAAAGCTCAGGCGCGTGGTTGACGAGCGGCAGATGGCGCGTCGCTTCGCGGCGCGTTGAAGCGGCGTGGCGGAAGCCCGACCGTGCACAAAGATGAAGGCGGAAGGATGAAGGATGAAGTAAGGGCTGTCTTCACTTCATCCTTCATCCTTCCGCCTTCATCCTTTGAATCACGCCCCGACGCGGAGGCGTTTATCTACGTCCTCGCGGATGAATGTGCTCGCCCAGGGGTGCTTGTAGCTGCTGCCGTTCGCAGCCGCCGAATCTTCCGCGCCACCTTTGGCCGCGACCCTGCGGTAAGTTCCCAGGAACATCGGCAGCACCACTTTCGGGGAGAAGAGGTTCTGGTATCTCGCCCGCGCGGCCCGTCCCATGCGGGCGCGAAGCTCCGCGTCTTCGGCGAGCCGGAGCAGCGCCTCGGCCAGAGAGTCCGCGTCGCCCGGCGGGACGAGGACGCCGGACTCCGCGTCGAGCACGTCGGGGATGCCGCCGACGTTCGAGGCGATGACGGGCAGGCCGTGGGCCATCGCCTCGATAATGCTGTTGGGCGTCCCTTCGGTGAAGGACGGCATGACGAACACGTCAACGCCCCGCATGAACGCCGCCCTCTCTTCGGGCCGGGAATAGACGCCGACGTAATCGTAGCGGTCTGCGACGCCCAGCGCGGCGGCGCGCGCCCTCATCTCGCGCCGCTGCGAGCCGTCGCCCGCGAGCTTGAGGCGGACATGCGGGAACTTCCGGCACGCGGAGCCGAAGGCCTCCATCAAGACCATCGGCCCCTTCAACTTCTCCACGCGCGCGGCGAATCCGAAGCTCACCCCGGCGGACGCACCCGCGTCCTGGCCCCGACCGTTGGGCTGCTCTTCCACCACGACGGGGAGCACGGAGACCGCGTTCGTCTTCGGCAATCTCTCGCGACACATCTTTGCCAGCGCGGGCGAGAGGGCCACCACCTCGGAACAGAACGGGAGGACGGACGTGAACTCCCGGTAGTAGGACTCAAAATCGGGCGGGTGGTACGGCGTACCCACCTCCTGGTAGATGACGGGGATGCCGGCGTCGTGCCCCGCGCGGATCATGACCATCGCGCCGGGGTCGGGCGTGATGACGTGGATCAAATCGGCCCCGCTGCCGTCGAGGTACGCGCGGCAGTTTTCGTACTGCCGCTCGGCGAGGCCGGTGACGACGTGCTGGGCGCGTGCCCTGAGAAACGTCTGCGCCGACGGGGCAACCCGTAAAAGTTTCTGGAAGAGCTTGCGGCCCGCGAAGAGGGAGGTGCGGGTCGTGGCCGAGGCGAGCCAGGAGACGGGCACGCCGGCTTCGAGCAGGCGTTGGTAGTATGGGTCGTCGGGCGCGGGCGAGTACATGAAGAGCACGGCGACCGAGTGTCCCGCCTCGCGGAGCAGGACGGCGTTGTTGACCAGGATTTCGTCCGCGCCGCTGATCGGCCCCAGCAGTTGGCTTTTGCAGAAGACTACCTTCATCGTTCGTCGCTTGTGTGCGGCTCCTTGTCTGTTTAGGAACGAGCTTCCAACGCGCTCCACTTATCCTGGAGCCTGCCGAGAACGGCACGGACTCGCGCGCGGTCGAACGGCGCGCGCGCCACTTCGAGCGGGAACAGCCGTAGCGCCGCCGACGCGCTCAGCGCCGCCTGACCGAACCGCCCGCATGCGAGCGCGCGGCCCGTCTCGCAGACGAGGTGGTTCGCCATGTTCGCTGAAAAGTGCCGCCAGGCTTCGCGCCGCGCGGGCCTAGTTGCGTCCAGGGCGCGCGGCAACATCATCCAGCGCTCAAGCCATTGCCGCCTGCAACGTGCCACTAGCGCGGCGGCCTGAGACGTGCCCTGGCCCGAAGCGGGCGACGAACGCCGCCAGACGCTGACCGGCTTCTCTAAAGTCGCAACAGGATAAAGCTCCGCGATGCGAATCCACAAATCCCAATCGTCGAGTCCGGGGACTGTGTCGTCCAGAAGTCCCACGCGGTAGAGGCACGAGCGGCGGAAGACGGCGCTTCCGCACGGGACGAAATTTTGGCGTAACAACTGCCAGAATACGTCGCCCCGCGGGCAAGACGCAGGGTACGGGCGACCGCTCTGCGCGCCCGTCTGATCCACCACGAGCGCCTGCCCGTAAACCATGCCCGCCTCCGGCTGGGATTCGAGCAGCGCGACTTGCGAGTCGAGCGAGCCGGGCAGGCGCAGGTCGTCGTCGTCCAGAAAGCTCAGGTACTCGCCGGCGCAGGCCAGGAGTCCGACGTTGCGCGCGCCCGCCACGCGCCGGTTCGACTCGATGCGCACGTAACGAATGTTTGGGATGGACGCGCAGACCTCTGCGGTCTCGTCCGTCGAGGCGTCGTCCACGACGACGACCTCGACCGACTCGCCCGCCGCCCGCGCGCTCTCGACCGCGCGCCGGAGCAGGTGCGGTCGGTCATGTGTCGTGATGACGACGCTGACAGAAGGCATGTGTACGACGGTGGCTCGTCCCTGCGCCGAAAATTTTCTACGCGGCGCACTGCTCTTACTCTCCCGAAATTCCCTCACCCGAACTCGCGGAACCCTCGTCGCGCCCGGCCCCGCGTTCCGCGAGGAGAGAGGCCAGAAGCTTCCTGTACGCGCCGGGTCGCGCGGCCCTGAGTGGGTTCAGGCGCAAGGCCGCGAGGATATTAGCACAGGCAAACCCGAATTCTTTTCGCGGCACCTGCCACGCCGCGTTCCAGAGTAGCGTGTCCGCCAGACGGTTGAGCGCGCGCCCGCGCGCGGCGCGTCGTCTTCCGGCGGGGGCTGCCTGCGCGCGCGGCAGGCGGAGGAGTTGCAACTGGTGGCGGGCCACACGGCGCAGTTGCGCCGCCTGCGCCGACGAGCCTTGCCCGGATGAAGGGGTCGGTCGCCTGTACAACCCGACGGGCCGGGCCGTGACCAGCACGGGGTAGTGCTCCGCGATGCGCACGAAGATGTCCCAGTCGTCTATGCCGCTCAGGTGGCGTCCGAGCAGCCCGACGCGCAGGAAACACTCTCTGCGGATGAGGGTGGACAAGGGCATGACGGGAAATTCGAGTTCGAGCAACTCCCAGAAGGCGTCGCCGCCGGGGTGCGACGGGGCGAAGACTTCGCCGGTCGGGCGGTAAGACTGGTCGGACATCAACATCGCGCCGCACGCGAAGCCGGCGCGCTGATCTGCCGCCAGCGCCTCGCGCTGAAGGTCGAGCGAGCCGGGCAGGCGCAGGTCGTCGTCGTCCAGAAAGGCCACGTAGTCGGCGCTGCTCGCGAGGATGCCGACGTTGCGCGCCCCGGCGACGCCCTGGTTGCGTTCGAGGCGGACGTATTTGATGCCCGCGAGTTTCCGGCAGACGCGCGCGGTCTCATCCGCGGAGGCGTCGTCCACGACGACGACCTCGACCGACTCGCCCGCCGCCCGCGCGCTTTCGACCGCGCGCCGGAGCAGGTGCGGGCGTCTGTGGGTCGGGATAATGACGCTGACGCTCGGCATACGATTCTGCGACGGAGCGTAGCTCTTTCCTCCCCTCATCAATCGAGCGCGCCGAATTGCAGATGTTGATTATAACTCAAACGCCCGTGAATTCTTTCGCCGGCAGCAGTGGAAGGAAGAGCTTGTGCAGATGGCTTGGCAAGCCGGTGAGGGCTAAAAATTCGGGAGGTTGAAAAGCGGAAGGGCATGCCAGCTTTTGGGAGCGGCATGCCCTTCCTGATTCGGTCACTGTCCTCACCCCAGCAACCGATGGGCAGAAGGTTTCACCAACTGCCCGGTTGAGAGGCATAGTAAACGAAAGACGGGCGCGGCGCAAGTCGCGCGGGCGTATGCCGGGACGGGACGGAAAACCCACCCCGGCTACAGAGCGCGTGGGCGCTGAGGTTCCGCCGGGCTTCCTCTATTCTCCCGACGCATCCTTCTCGTCCTGGGCGTTTCCCTTCCGGCCCTCCGAGCTGTCGCGGAGGAAGAGTGGAACCGGGTGTTCCCTCCCCGCGGTGTTCACGGCAGGCTCTTCGGTCGTCTCTCGCGCCGGTTTCGCCCCGGATTCATTATCCGGTTTTTCGCTCGCGCTCATGGTCGCCTCCTCAAGCTATGGCATTCATCAACGGACGTGCGCGCCCTGGCTCTGAAGTTCCGTGCTCCTCTTGCGCGCCGCGCGATAGCTGCCGACGGCCTCGCGTGTGAGATCGAGTAGCGGTTTCCGGTTCTGGGCAATCAATTTCACCCAGGCCCACTTGCTCATCTGCGGGAAGTAGATGCCGCGGAAGCAGAAGCGCGCTAGGAGGTGGCTGATGCGATACCTGATGTGCTTGTCGCGGAGAGCTTCGACCACCTCGGCGTTCCTCTCCGGGCTGTAGGATGCAGTCCAGGCGCGGCTGGTCTCCAGCCGCGCCTCTTCAATCGTCATCTTCAAGGGCGCGTGAGCCATCACGAAGGGCGCGAAGTCGAGCCAGTGTTTAGGACGCTCCAGGCGGCCCGCCTTCTCCAGGCGCTCGTAGAGCGGGGTGGCGGGGAAAGGCGTGAGCTGGCCGAAGACGGGCAGGCCCGGCGGCCACGAGCGAATCTCGCGCAAGGTGCGCTCGGCCACGCCCGGCGTGTCGTTGTCCATCCCGAAGATGAAGGAGGTGATGGCGTAGATGTTGCGGCGCGCGAGGCGTTCGAGCACCGCGCCGTACTCCGAGGGCTTGCTGAAATTCTTGTTCACGTCGGCCATGTTCGCCGGGTCAATTGACTCCATCCCGATGAAGACCCAGCAGCCGCCGGAGGCCGCGATGAGGTCAACCAGTTCCTCGTCGCGCAGGAGGTTGGCGCTGATCTGCGCGACCCAGGGCACTTGCGCGCCCGCCTCGATGATGTCTCTCAGGAGCGACTTCGTGCGCTTCATGTTGATGGCGAGGTTGTCGTCTATGAAGAAGACGGCGACCTGTCCCTGCTCGCGGCGCGCACGCTCCTTGAGCCGCAGCAGCTCTTCGACTACAGACTCGTTCGAGCGGAAGCGGATCGAGTCGCCGAAGAACCCCGTAACCGTGCAGAACTCGCAGCCGTAGGGGCAGCCCCGGCCCGTCTCTATCGGCACGAGGTAAGCGTTCTTCCACTCCACGCGCTTCATCAGCGGGCGCATGAAGCGGGGCATGACGTTGAACTGTTCGAGCGAGAGCGTGTCCCAGGGGATGGCGGGGTACGGTTGCAGGCTCGGCTTGCGGTCGTTGCCTTTCGCGTCGCGCTCCGGCTGATAGACCTCTTTCAGTTGCCCGCGCGCGGCGTCCTCGACGATGAGCGGCCAAGTCTCGTCGGCCTCGCCGAGCGCCACGGCGTCGGCGTGGCGCGGCCCGCCGTCGCGGCCCAGTGCCTCATCGGGGCATTCGGTGACGTGCGGGCCGCCCATCACGACGCGCACGCCCGCGGCGCGCAAGGCGTCGGCCATCCGGTAGCCACGCGCGATCATCCGCGTCATCGCGCCGATGCCGACCAGTTCGATGCCGCGCTCGCGAACGTACCGCACGAGTTCCTCCTCGTTCATGGCGCGCGCGTTCCCGTCTATCAGCGTCACCTCGTGGCCGGGCGGCGTGAGCGCTTGCAGGAGGAACATCCAGAGGTGCGGCATGAAGTTGCGCGTCACGCCGTTGTCGGGGTTGTAGAGTAAGATTCTCATGCTTCTTTCCTGAGGTTTGGTCGTCAAATTCGATTAACCCCTCTGCGCGGTCGTTGCAAGAACAGACAACAGTTGGCACGAGGAGGGAATCGGGGACTCGATCCAGACGTCGGGCGGCGAGCTGTTCGGGAGGAGTATATCATTTACGTGCGGAATCACGCACAGCAATCGCTGGCTTGCCGAAGCCTCGTTGAATAAAATGTCTCGTGTGCCTTCTTGTTTCGCGCCCGGAATGTACAATCGGCTGGCGGGATTCCCCTTGAAGTTTAGACACCTTGCCATCTTCGTCGCGGTTCTTCTCTCGTCCTTCTCACTCTCCGGCTTCAGTCCCACAGGCCCCGCCCCGGAAGGGCGCGGCACCGTCACGGTCGCTTACACGCCGGGCCGACCCGCCAACACTTTCACGCCCTCCGAGGCCCTCGGCGCGGGTGTTGACGGCCACGAAAAGGGCGACACGCGGCGGATGCTGAACGGTCGCAACGTCCGCGAGATGCTCTCGGCGGGACTCAAGCCGCTGAGCTACCGCCTGCGCACGGAGCTGGGCGACGAAGCTTGGCACTGGAACCCCGCGGGCAGTTGGAGCGACGAGAGGCGGAGGCAGGGCTACTGGACTTCGAGCAGTTCCGCCGGAGCGCCGATAACCGTGAGCTACGGCTACAGGCTGCCGCGGCGCGGAAACACGATAGACCAGGCCAACAACGACGGCTACTCGCGACTCGACGACGGCGACCCGCGCACCTTCTGGAAAAGTAACCCCTACCTCGACAGCTTCTACACCGGCGACCCCGACCCGGCGCACACGCAGTGGATTGCTGTTGACCTCGGCGAGAAGAAGCCGGTCAACGCGCTGCGCGTCGTGTGGGCACAGCCCTTCGCCACGCAGTTCCGAGTCGAGTACGCTTTGACCGATGAGACATTGATGGACAAGCTCTCTTTCAACCCACAAGACACGGAGACCTGGCACACGTTCCCGCGCGGCGCGGTCTCGGACGGCAAGGGCGGCGATGGCCTCCTGCGCCTTTCGGACACCCCCGTCAGCGTCCGCTACGTGCGGATTCTGTTGAACGAAAGCTCGCACACTTCGCCCGTCCATTCAGAAGACGTGAGAGACCGACTGGGCTACGCCGTCCGCGAGATCGAACTCGGCCTCGTTGACGCGCGCGGGCGCTTTCAAGACCGGATTCGCCACGCCGCCGCACACGCCGTGCAGACGCCCGTGTACGTCTCCTCGACAGACCCCTGGCACAGGGCCGCGGACGTTGACACGCGCGTCGAGCAGCCCGGCCTCGACCTCGTGTTCCAGAGCGGACTGACCAACTCCCTGCCGGCGCTCATCCCCGCAGGAGTCTTGTACGACACGCCGGAGAACGCCGCCGCGCTGGTTCTTTACCTTCGGCGGCGGCATTACCCCGTCGAAGGCATTGAGCTTGGCGAAGAGCCTGACGGCCAGTTCGTCTCGCCGGAGGATTACGGCGCGCTGTACGCACGCTGGGTTAAGACGCTGCGCCCGCTCGACGCCGCGCTGCGGTTCGGCGGCCCAAGCTTCGCGACCATCACGCCGTTCGAGCCTGAAGAGTCGTCTGAGAAGACATGGCTCAAGCGCTCCCTCGCTTACCTGAAATCACACGAGCTGCTCGACGCTTTCAACTTCTTCACGTTCGAGTGGTATCCGTTCGACGAAGTGTGCGACCCGACCGCGCCGCAGCTCGCCGCCGCCCCGCGCATGCTGGCCGACGCGCTCGAAGGTCTGCGACCGGGACTGCTGCCGGCGGGCGCGCGCGTGTACATCACCGAGTACGGCTACTCGGCCTACGCGAGTGAGGCGGAGGTCGGCTTAGAAGGGGCGCTGCTCAATGCCGACACCGTCGGCCTCTTCTTAACCCTCGGCGGCGACCGGGCCTACCTCTACGGTTACGAGCCGAACGAGGTTATCAGCGAGTCGCCCTGCACCTGGGGCAATAACATGCTCTTCGGCGTGGGCGAGGGCGGGAGGATTAAATTCAGAACCGCGACCTACTACGGCGCGCGCCTGCTCACCGAAGAATGGGCACGCCCTTCCGACGCGCGCCTGGAAGTGTTCCCCGCCGCCTCCGACATCCTCGACCGACAAGGACAGCCGCTCGTCACCGCCTACTCACTGCGACGGCCCGACGGCCACTGGTCGCTCCTTTTAATCAACAAAGACCCGCTGAAGTCCTGGGACGTTGACGTGAAAATCCTCGACCGTCAGACCGGCGACTCCTCTCGACTGCGACTCCCCGCAGACTTCTATCAATACTCGCGCGCACAGTACGCCTGGCAACCCGAACGCGAACGCGGCCACCCGCTCCGCGACCTCGCGCCCGCGCACACCGTTCTGCCTCCAGGCGCGGCGTCAAACGTCCGCCTCCCTCCATACTCGCTGACCATCGTCAGCGAGAAATGATTGCCGCCCGTCGAAATTTCCCACGCGCCATTCCCTAAAATCAGGGATGTTCTTTCCCCTTGCCTCCGTGTCCTTGAGCCTGCGGCTGCGGCTTTGCGGCCTGCGGCTGAGGTTGCGGTCTCGCGGCTTGCGGTTGTGGTCTCGCGGCTTGCGGCGGCGGCCCTTGCCTGCGTTCGACGTTTTGCTGAGGCGGCGGCCCCTGCTGTCGCACCTGCGGCGGCGGCCTCTGCGCCTGCGGCTGTGGCCGCTGCTGCTCCCGCTCGACGCGCGGGCGGGCCTGCGGCGGCGGGGCTTGCCGAATCGCCTGCTGCCGCACTTGCTGCTGTTGGACGCGCGCTCTGACCTGCTGTTCCCTCTGCGCGGCCTGCTGTGCATGCTGCGCCGCGGCCTGACGGTTCGCCTGCCGCTGGGCTTCTATCTGCTGCTGCGACGCGGTGCGCTGCTGTTGGCGCGCGGCCAAAGCCTGCTGACGCTCGGCCTCCCTCTGCGCCTGCTGTTGCTGCCTCAGTCCAACCTGTTCTCCCTGCGCGCGCTGCCGCTCGGCCATGCGCGCAGCCCTGTCGTTCGTCGCCTGCGGCGCGACGCCCGGCGAAGGCGTTCGCTGTTGCTGAGCCGCGGCGCGTTGCTGCCCTCTGTTCTGCCGTTCAAGCTGTTGCAACTGGCGTCGGGCGTCTCGGTTTCCGCGCCCGGCCTCCGCCGCAAGCGCGGCCATCTGCAAGCCTCGTTGCTGATCTATCACGGGCGCGCCCGCACGCCCCGCCGCTTGATTCGGCGCGGGCTGGCCCGCCTGGTTAGTCGCTTGCGCGGTCGAAGCCTGTCGCTCGTCCCTGAACTGAAGCTGCTGCCTCCTCCGATTTTCGGGGACTGCCTCGACGCGGAGCGACTGCGCCGGGTTCGGCATGAACGGCGCGGCGGCGGGCGCGGTGCTCGCGATGACGCGCGTGTCTTCCAAACGGCGAGCAACGTCCGGCGGCACTTCAAACCGGCGTCGCCCCGCGGGCGCTTGCAGCGCCGCCTGACGCAGCGCGTCAGCGGTCAATGGGTCGAACACCGGTCGGACTTGCGCGAGCGCCTGCGGGTCAACCCTCGTGACCACGCGCTCGTTGATGACGTTGCCCAGATACTGCACCGGCACGACCGTCACCGCCCCCGGCGCATTCAAATTAACCAACTGCCCCTGCACGACGGGCGAGCCGCCGACGTAGTGCGGCTGCCAGTTCGCGTCGTAGTAGGTCGGCACGTATGGGTCGCCTGGGCCGAGCGGAACCCAGCCGATCTCGTTCGCCTGCGTCAGAGGCAGGTACGCCACCAGCGCGGGCGAATAGGCGGGCTGCGTGTTCACGGCTTCGGGAATCCAGAACCATTGGTTGTTGACGGAGGCCCAGCGCCCGTAGTGATAAGGCGCGTAGCCCCACGGCTCGCTTGAGACCCACGTCAGGCCATACGGGTCGCTCACGTCCCAATAACCCGACTGGTAAGGAACCCAGCCCGCGTCAACGCGCGGGTGCCAGCAGTGGCCGTAGCCGCTTACGTCCTGCCAGTCGCCGTAAGCGTCGAGGTCTTCGACGCCCGGAATCACGTCGCTCACGTAGCGGTAGCTGACGAAGCGGTTAGAAGGGTCGTAGTAATAAGGGTCGTTCAAGTATGCGTTGTAGTCGCTGTAGCGCCCGTCGTAGATTCGCGGGTAGCGGTAGCCGTAGTAATCGTTCAGAAGATTACCCGCGTAACCGGGGTCGAGGCGCGAGAGGGCAACGTCCGCCGCGGTCTGGCCGAGGAGCGTGAGCATCTCGCCCTTGCCGATCTGCCCCGTGCCGCCCAGGCCGACGACCCGCGCCAGCCCGTTCAGCACGGAGACGTATGCGCTGCCGTTATCGTTATAGCCGACCTCGTAGAGTCCCGGCTGGTCTAAGTCCACTGCGCCGAACGGCGTCGCCACCTCGAACAACTGACCCGGCGAGAGCGCCCCTACGTCGAACATCGCCGAGCCGTCGCGCAGGGCGAGCTGCGTTCTGTCCGGCGCGAGGTACATCACGTCGAGCGACGTGCGCGGGTTGAGGCGCGCGAAGTTGCGCCCGGTGAACGCGACCGCCGCGCGCGAGTTGTCGCGCGCGTAGATGCGGTCGCCGACCGAGACCGGCGTGTTCGTCGTGGCCTCAAGCCACTGCTGCGCGTTCGACCCTCCGGCGGCGTTGCGGCTGACACCCACCTGCCCGTCAACGCGCTCGATGCGCGCGGCGCTCGGAAGCGCTTGCGCCTCGCTCACTTGTTGGTGCCTGACCCAGAGCGCGGCGGCGACCCCGCCAATCAACGCACAGGCGAGCGCCACCAACGTTATGTGCGGCCATACCTTTAATTGCCTCATAAAATAGTTCCCCCCTCGCACACTTCTACTAACCCGTCGGGCTTTTTATGTATCAGGTTCGCAATCAGCATGCCGAACCGCGGACGCGAAGGGGCGGGAGTTTTAATTATTTAGACAAGGCACTTAGCCGAATGAGACGTTGCGGCCCGTTTGAACTCGCCTGTGTGAAAAACAGGCGCTTGCGGCCCATATCGTGCGCCTTCAACGACGATCCGCGCAGTTACGCCGCGATCTGCGGTAGAATGTTTGAAGCTATCTAAATTCGGAGGGAAGCCGATGCAGCCTACAAAACCGGATGGCCCCGAAGAAGTCGGCGGCTGGCCGAGCCTGCCTTTCGACGAATGGCGCGAGACGTGCGCGACGCTCCACATGTGGACGCAGGTCGTCGGCAAGGTGCGACTCGCGCAGGCCCCGCACGTGAACCACTGGTGGCAGGTTCCACTCTACGTCACCGCGCGCGGGCTGACTACTTCGCCGATGCCTTACGGCGAGCGCACGTTCCAGGTTGACTTCGACTTCATCAGCCACAGGCTTTTGATCGAGACGACCGACGGCGACTCGCGCGAGATGAGACTCGCCCCGCGCACGGTCGCGGACTTCTACCGCGAGTTTATGTCCGCCCTGCGCTCGCTCGGCCTTGAGGTGAAGATTTGGACGACGCCCGTCGAGGTCGCAAACCCCGTCCCGTTCGAGGAGGACGAGACGCACGCCGCCTACGACGCGGAGTATGCGAACCGCTTCTGGCGCGTGCTCGTGCAGGCGGATCGAGTGCTTCACAAGTTCCGCTCGCGCTTTCTGGGCAAGTGCAGCCCCGTGCACTTCTTCTGGGGCAGCTTCGACCTCGCCGTGACGCGCTTCTCCGGCAGACGCGCGCCCCAACACCCCGGCGCGCCCGGCGTTCCCGACTTCATCACGCGCGAGGCCTACTCGCACGAGGTCTCAAGCGCGGGCCTCTGGCCGGGCGGCGACGCCCTGCCGCAGCCGATCTTCTACGCCTACGCCTACCCTGAGCCGGAAGGCTTCAAGGACTACTCAGTCCGCCCCGACGAAGCTTATTACAACACGGACTTCCGCGAGTTCGTCCTGCCTTACGAGGCCGTGCGCCGCGCGGCAGACCGCGACCGCGCGCTCCTCGAATTCTTGCAGACGACCTACGAGGCCGCTGCCGACCCAGGGCGCTGGGATCGCGCTTCGCTTGAGCACAAGGCGGATTAAGCGGCGAGAAATATAGCTAATGATAGTGCCGCGCTCGCCGCTCAGACTCCCGGCGGAAGTCTGAGCGGCGGCGCGGCACGCGTCGGCAAGACCGGCGCGCGTGGCTCGGAAGACGCTAGTGTGCCGGCAGCGGGTGCGGGGCCGGTATCGGGCCTTCCGGCCCCTTGACCGCGTTGGAGTATTGGAACTGCACCGGGACAGTTCCACCCCCGCTCGTTAAGGGCACCTCTTTCATTATCAGGTTGAGGGCCGGGCCGACTTCGCTCATCGGGAAGTCGCCGCACTCCTCGCCCTGCCTTGAGACCCAGCCGAGGAACCTGGCCCCGTTCGGATCGTTGCCGGCCTTGATGGCGTCCTCGACATCGGCGTCCGTCCGGGCCTCGTTCAACTCGTGGTAGAAGGTCGCGACGATGTTCTTCCATGGCTCGTTGAAGGCGACGATGCCGTTCTCGGTTCCGTCGGGGCGGCGCTCGGAAAAGACGCCAACCGCGTAATAGACGGTCACCTGTGGGGTGATGTGTACCGAACCGTGATAGCCGCCCAGCCCTTCGAGCGAGCTGTCCTCCTCCTCCGGGTGAACCGGGTTGTGGGCCGCCGCTGCCGATTGAACCGGGTGGGTCGTGGCGGTGTTGGTGGGGGCCGCGTCGGCATTCAGGACTGTGCCACTGGGAAGCATGAAGTTGAAGACCGTCGAGCCGAGGTTGAATCCGTTCAGCTTACCTTGCTGCTGGAGCTGTGTGACCAAGCGCTCCACGTCCCCTTGGGAGAAGACGGCGGGCTTCGCCCCGGCGAGGATTTGAGACGGCTTGAAGGTGCTCGTGATCGGCTGGTTGTTGAAATACTGAACCATCACGTTGTTGAGGTTCTTGTCCGACATGGCCGCCGCAAGGGCCTTGTCTATGTTTTGAATGTCGCTGGTCTTCCACGAGTTGGGGCCGCCGACGAAGAAGTTGGTGAAGGTCAGGTTCTGAATGGTCTTCCCGCCGTGGAAGACCAGGTTGTGTTTCGGCGTCGGGTGCAATCCCGGCGCAATCGCTTCGGGCTGTAGCTTCGCGCCGGCGGGCAATCCGGCGCGCGCGCGGTACGACTTCTCGGCCTTAGAACCCTTCGCCGTGACGACGTTCATGGGGCGAGACTTGGAAGACTCTTCCTGGCTTGACATAGATTTGATCTCCTTGAAGTGCGCTCAGTGGTGATTCACTTTCAGCCGTGGCGCGGCTTTCTTCCTATCGCCACAGCCATGCTTTTCTTACCCCGCCTAACGTTTCCACTTGTGTATGCGAGGTCAGGGCGAAACGTTTCAAGGGACGGCGGGGGCTGGATCAGGGGCGGAAGATACTCACTTCAAACCGACACACTGCCGAGCACTACGTCTACACATCGCTGATAGAAAACGTGAAGGGCGCAGGAGCATTATCGCCCCCACGCCCTTCATGTCCGTCTATGCCGAAGCCGCGCCACGCGCAGCGTGAAGCACGCCTCTACTTCTGAGTTGCGCCGATGACAACCTGCGACGGCGGCGGCTGCGACTTGTCGCCGCCGCGGTTCTTGAACTGTACGAGTCCTTCGAGGGATTGATAAATCTGGAGGTACATCTGCGTCTCGCGTGGGATGAGCGTGCGCCAGGCCGTGCCGCCGCGGCGCAGGTAGAGCGGCAGGTGCGCGGGGTTCGAGTTATAGCCGGCGGCGACCAGCTCGGCCTGCGTCGCGTCGTGGCTCGCAATCGCGGCGGTGATGTCAGGGTCGAAAGCCATGCCGTCCCAGGTGTCCTGCATGTAGAGGAGCATCGCTTCCAGGGCGTTGCCGTGGTTGCGCATCCCCAGGACGAAGTCCGGGTTGAGGCCGACGCCGGGGTGCGCGCTCCTCATCATCTGGTAAGTCGAAGGGATCATCTGCACCATGCCGCCCGCGCCCGCCGAACTCACCGAGTAGCGGAAGGTGTCGAGCTGGTTGAGCGCGTAGAGTCCATAGACCTCGTTGAAGAGCGCGGTGCGGTCTTCGCGCCGGTAGCGGTCGTGGTCTATGTGCTCGACGACGCACAGGCGCTCGGCGATGTCCACGAGCGCGGGCGAGATCACCTTGCCCCTATCCCTGAGCCGTTGCGCCGCGAGGTCGAGCATCGTGTGGACGTAGGATTGTCCCTGCTTAACGACTTCGGGCGAGATCAGCGCCGGGTGCGCCGAAGTGTAGTAGGCCATCTCGCGGAAGCTGCCGAACTTCTCAATCGGGTACTCGACGACGAGCGGCGTCAACTGCTTGCCCGTCGCCGCCTCCGAGACGACGACCGCCGTGTTGACGTAGTTCGGTCGCACGACCTGTAGGCGGACGTTCAGCCCTTGCGCGGTCGTCAACAGCACTTCCGCGCCGCGTGTCAGGAACGTGTCCTTCGGCACGCTCAGCAGGTGAATCTTCGACGAGTCGGGTTCGAGCGCGGCGACGGTGACGAACGCCGTGTTCGGCGTCATCGCCGTGAGCGTCAGGCGCGACTTCAAAAGGCGCTGTGCCTCCGCGACGTGCTCGCGGAACTTGTTGACCGAGAGCGGGCGCGCGGGCTGTAGCGGAACATACGGCGCGACGAACTGCGGCATCGCGTAAGGCGCAGGAGACGGCGAAGGCGTGACGTTCTGAGTCGCCGAGGGCGCGGTGCTCGGAGTCGCCGTCTGCCCGGCCCTTTGTGGTGAAGGGTTCGCAGGAACGGGGGTCTGAGTCGGGGCGGGGCGCGGCGCGGGAGCCTGCGCGGCAGGTGCGACGCCTTTCGATGATGGGTGCGCGACGCCGACCAGACGCGGGCGCGTGTAAACGTTCGAGGGCGTCTGGGTCTGCGCGCTCGCGCCGAGCGCCGACGCAAACACGACCGCCGTCAAGCTCAAAAACAGAAACGAGCGATTGTTCATATTCAAACTTCAGGGCCGAAAGGTTGTCGCCTACCGTTGGGGGGGGCGGGCGTTGCTGCCATAAGATTCACCCGACCGGCGTCGGGTTGTCAATACCCCCCGCCGCCTTTTCGTCACATTGCTTGGCGTGGACGGTAATCAATCGCGGGTCAAATCTCGCGCAGGCTGCCGGCAACCGCGCCCGCCGCGGAGGCCGCGAGGTCTTGGAGCGCGCCTTCGCGCTGCATCAGTCGGAAGCGCGCGGCGAGCGCGTAGCCGACGCTGAAGCCCGCGCTCGCGTCCAACTCGTAAAGCTCGCGCATGAGCGCACCTTGCGAGACCCGCTCGATTGAGCGGCGCAGCTCCGCCGGGGCCGCGTCCAGGCCCTCGACGAAGACGACCTCCGTCTCGCCGCCCGCGCGCGAGCGGCGGCGCGCGTGCTCGCGCAAACGCGCGCGCGCCTCGTCCTGAAACTTGCCCGTCGCCACGATGACGACATGCGGCGCGTGCGTCTCCGCCTCGCCGTCGAGCGCACGTCGCGCGTGTGCGGCTGTGAAGTCGCCGTCGCGCAGGACGAAGAGGAACGGCTCGCCGCAAACGTTCACCATCAACTGCGCCTCGCCCTCCGCGGCGTGGCGCGCGGCGATGTCGCGTTCGGGGACGCCCAGCTCGACGAGGATCGTGCGGAGGTTGTTCAAGAGCCACGCGCCGTCCTTGAGCAACGTCGAAGCGAGCGGCGTCGGCGTGGCGAGTTCTTCGGCGCGCTCGTCGGCGAGGGCCGCTCCGCACTCGCTGCACACGGCGTTGCTCGCCGTCACAATCGTCAGCGCGTCGGGCGAAGGCAGGCGGAAGAGCGAGCGCCCGTCCTTCCGACAACTGACCTGAATCTCCCGCCGCACAAGCCCCGCGCCCGCGAGCCTCGCGACGAGCGACTCCTGCTCCGGCCCGCGCCCTTCCGTAGAGAGCATCTCCGCCAAGCGCCCGTCCGCGTGTGCCTCGCTTAGACGTTGCAGAAGGCCGCGCGCGGCGGCGTCCTCCAGAATCTCCGCCGCGCGCACGCGCTCGGCTGCGCCGCCCACGCGCGGCGCGGAAGACGGCGCGGCCTCGCCGCCTCCCTCGCCCGCGAAACGCCTGAAGACCTCCGGCACTCGACTTTCACGCGGACGCCACGCGACGTTCATGGAGTCAAGTCCGTTCGCGCCCGTCTGCGCGCGAGGCCCGCGCGCGCTTCGCGCGGCTGACTCAAGCGCCTCCTGCACGTTGCGGCAGAAGGCTTCGAGCCTGCCCGCGGGGTCGCCCGTCTCCGCGTCGTAGATGACGCCCGCGCGCAGCAGCCCACGGCCCGCGTCCGCGTCGCCGCCGAAGATGAGGAAGTGCGCGCAGTCGTCGAAGCAGAACACGTCGCCGCTGACGTAAGGCACGTCGCCCTCTCTGTCCGACCACTCAGCTACCGACTGCTCCAACTCCCTCACGCCCTCCGCACCCGACAAAGCCTGCTCGAAAAAGTAGAGCCGCGAGGCGCGGATGACGGGGACGAGTCCGCGCTCCTGTAAAGCCTCAAGCACGTGAGCGCGCAGAGATTTTTCGACGCTCAGCTCGGCGGTTTTGCTTTCGATGAACAGCATAAGAGTGCTCTCCCTTTCGGCGGCGCATGCTATCACGCCGCGCCCGAAAATTTCCACGAGAAAAGGCGTATGTGACGCGGTCACGACGGAACGTATCAACATCGCATGATTCTTTCAAGATGAACTGTCGCCACGTCCCCTTTCAGTCCAACCCTGTAAAATCTGTATTGCGTTGTCACAAAACAGTCACATTGCCTCTTGTCGCGACCCGCCCCGGTCTGTAGTATTCATTTAGGCACTGCCCTCGTGAAGTTGTGCCGTCCGCCTCAATCAAAGCAATACCCAAAGAAATTTTAAGTTTTCGGCAGAGGAGACTGTTCCCCTAGATGTCTTTTTGCAAACTATTCCCCCGCCTATTCTCGGTGTGCTTCGTCCTAAGCATGCTCGCCCTTTCGGCCCGCGCACAGCAGACGCCCGCGCGTCCGAGACTTACAGTGCAAGCTCCACAGACGACCACGACGACACAGACCGACGGTCGGACGAGACTAGAAAACGGCCTCGCCGTCGCCCCGCAGGACGGGGACGAAGAGGATGCGGCGGGAGAATCAGTCGAGTCCGTCGAGGGCTTCGCCGTCCCGTCGAGCATGGGGCGCGTCGAGCGTCTGATGCTCACGGCGATTGAGGAGCGTCTGGGCACGCCCTACCGGATGGGCGCGACGGGACCGAACCGCTTCGACTGTTCGGGCTTCGTGTGGAGCGTCTTTCAGCAGGCGGGCGTCTCGTTCGAGCGCAGTTCGGCGCGGAGCTTGTGGCAGGAGTTTGCGCCGCCGGCAGAGGGCGAGCAGTTCAAGTTCGGGACGCTGGTCTTCTTCCGCAACCTGCGCCACGTCGGCATCGTCGCCGACGCCAACGGCTTCTTCCACGCTTCGAGCCACGGCGTCGTCTATTCGCGCTTCAACGACTACTGGACGAAGCGCCTCACAGGCTTCCGCCGCGTCCCCCTCGCACGGTCGCCGTCGCTCGTCGCCTCGGCGGGCCGGTAAACCATCGCAGCCCGCCTTCCGCGAAAGCACGAATCAGGCCGACGCCCTGGTCAAAATGGCGTCGGCCTTTCTGTTTGTGAAGAAGGCCGCGGCCTACTTGCGGAAGCCGACGAAGCCCGCGCGCTGGTCGCCCGTGTGCGACTCGCTGACGACGATGATGCGTTCCACCGCCACGTAGAACATCTGGTCGTCCTCGTCAACCATGTGCGCCACGCCTTCGTCAACCTTGACGAGCTTCCCGCGCAAGCTCGACGTGCCCCCGCAGAACAGGTCTATCTTCTTCCCCACCAGCTTGACCAAAATCTCGCGCATCTTTTTCAGCACCTCTCAAGAGCCGTGAACCGTGAACCGTAAACCGTGACAAGTTTTTCTCCGCCCTGTCACGATGCGCTGCTCATCCGTCCCGGCTTTATCTCGTCACAGTTTACGGTTCACGGTTCACGCCTTTTCCGGTTCCCACTCCCAGACCTTCTCGGTCGCGCCGCCGTCCGCGGTCGTCGTCTTCTTCTTCACCTCGTGGTAGGTGATCTGCACGACGGGGATGACCGTCTCGTCGTCCTGCTGCCGGCGCTCGAACTGTAGCACGTCGTAGTAGGCGCAGCGCGAGCGCGCCGGGTACTCGCGGCAGACGCCGGGGCGCGCGTGGTAGATGGTGCAGCCCCGCGTCTCCTGGTCGAGGAACATGCACGTCTCCTCGAAGATCACGTCCTTGACGCGCTTCAGCACGCGCTCGTCCTGCCATTGCTTCGTGTAGCGGCGACGGGCCGTCTCGTAGGAGACGCCGAAGTGCTTCGCCAGCCGGTTGATGTCGCGCTTCGTGACCTGCACGCGGTCGTAAATCGAGCAGCAGTAGGCCGGGCATTTCGCGCAGTCGAAGTACGTGCGCGGCTGTTCGTCCTTGATCGTTTTTACCATTGTCCCCTCGAATGCCGTGAACCGTAAACCGTAAACCGTGACAAGAAAATCCTGTCTTCCACTTGTCACGGTTAACGGTTCACGGTTTACGTCTCTTCACCTTCTTTCCGACCTGCGGTACTCCTCCATCAGCAAGTCCATAAGTTCCGTGCGGCGTTCGTAGAGCCGCTTCGGCTCGCGGGTCGCGTGGCGCGCGAGCGCGTAGGCCGTGATGACCGGCAGCGCGATTGTCGAATCAACGTAGCACACAACCGCGTCGGGCAGGCGGTCTGGATCAACTTTGCCCCAGGAGACTGCCTCGCCCGGCGTCGCGCCGCTGAGGCCGCCAGTGTCGGGCCGGGCGTCCGTGATTTGTAGAAAATAGTCGTGGCCGCGCTCGTCTATGCCTAAGACTTCCTGAATCTGCGGCTCGGTCTGGAGCATGAAGTTCTTAGGGCTACCGCCTCCGAGGATGAAGACCGCGGACTTGCCGCCGTGCTTATGCCCGCGGTCGCCTCGTCCGTGAATCGCGCCGCGCTTGGCCGCGAGGACGATTGAGGCCGTCTCGTTCACGTCCGCCGAGGGGTCGAAGGCGAGCTTGTTCCCCTGCAAAGCCTTCGCCGCGACGTTCATGCCGATGGACGAGTCGCCGGGGCTTGAGGTGTAGAGCGGCACGCCCAACTCGTATGCGGCGGCGAGGAAAGACTTGTTTTCGAGTCCGAGTGCGCGCTCGCGCTCCAGCACGTACTTGCCGCAGAGGTTGTGAAACTCCGCCGTGGACATTGGACGCTGAAACTCCTCGCCCTCGATGATGCGTCGGAAGAAGGCGTCTGTGTCGAGCAGCACCGAGTAGTCGAAGAAGATGTCGTAGATGCGGACGAC